>CAZUJL010000021.1:0-74264 GCA_964620045.1 uncultured Nitrospirales bacterium | reverse complement strand
AAGCGCGATGGAGCCGAGGCTTTCGGGCTCGTCTGTTTCGCCGTCGCCGAGGAAGGCCCATACTTTCTGATCGGAGGGTTCCTTGAGGCCGCGATCTTCGAGGTAGCGCATGAAGCGCGCCTGGTAGATCGCCATGATCGGCCCGAGGCCCATGGATACGGTCGGGAACTGCCAGAAATCCGGCATGAGGCGCGGATGCGGATACGAAGACAGGCCGCCCTCGGGCGCGAGTTCACGCCGGAAGTTTTCGAGCTTCGATTCGGAGAGGCGTCCTTCCAAAAATGCGCGCGCGTAGATGCCGGGCGAGGCGTGGCCCTGGAAGTAGACACAGTCGCCGCCGCTCGGATGATCCGGGCCGCGGAAGAAATGGTTGAAGCCGACTTCGTAGAGCGTCGCGGCCGAGGCGTAGGTGGAGATGTGCCCGCCGATGCCGTCGGACTGTTTGTTCGCGCGGACGACCATCGCCATGGCGTTCCAGCGGATCATGCTGCGGATGCGGCGCTCGACTTCGAGGTTGCCGGGGTATTGCGGCTGGCCCTCGACGGGGATCGTGTTGATGTAGGGCGTGTTCGCCGAGAAGGGCAGGCGAATGCCGCTGGTGTGCGCGCGCGTTTGAAGCATGCGCAGCAGGTAGCGAACGCGCTCGGGCGTTTCGCGGCGAATTACGTCGTCCAGTGAATCGAGCCAGTCGCGGGCCTCGGCTTCCTGCTCCGCCGTGGGCCTAAAATCGTCTTTCAACTCGGGCTCCTGCGCGCCGGGGAGGGGAGGTCGCCGCCCGGGTCCCCGCGCATACCGGGCGCGCGTCTGTATGCGGCTAAATTGTATGCTTTTTGCGCGCGGATGGGCAACACCGGGCTCAAACCGGCGGCATCAAAATCCAGCGCGTGTTGTGTAAGGAATAGATCACGAAAACATCCGCAATGGGTGTGGTGGTCGGGTTGGCGCTGTGCATGAGCGCGATGGCCGAGGAGCAATTCTGGATTGGCACGGCGCCGCGCGATGGCGCCGCGCTGCCGAAGAGCATCGCGATCATCGACGAGATTGTGGCGGCGAAGCCGAAGCCTTGGGTGATCAAGACGTTTGATGGCGCGAGCCACGGGCTGTACATGCCGTACGACAAGTCGCTGCCGTTCCCGCATTCGCCGTTTGCGGACGGTTATTTCGACACCATCGCAGCGTGGCTGAAGGAGCGCGGTCTCTCGCAGTAAGCCGGGCCTGCGATCGCGGGTTTCGTGTACTCTGTGCGCACGGATTTGGGGGCGCGCCATGTGGACACGGGTAGTGGCATTTGCGATCGGGACACTGGGGCTGGCGGGCTGCGCGACGTTTGAGCCCGGCGCGCCCGCGGGGCAGGTGGACATCATCGCGCACCGCGGCGGTAGTGCCTATGCGCCGGAAAATACGCTGGCGGCGTTTCGCAAGGCCATCGAGCTGAAGGCGGACTGGTTCGAGCTCGACTGTACGCTCACCAAGGACAATCAGGTCGTCGTGATTCACGACGACACGCTCGCGCGCACGACGAGCGGCGTACCCGGCGATGTGAAGGACTACACGCTCGCCGAGATGAAACGCTACGACGTCGGCTCGTGGTTCGATCCGAAATTCGCGTCGGAACGGTTCCCCTCGCTCGGGGAATCGCTCGATCTCGCCAAGGGGAAGATTGGGGTTTACATCGAGATTAAGAACAGCGATGACGATGCGGCCTTGATGCAGAGCATCCGCGATGCCTATAGCGGGCAGTCGGACATCCTCGCCAACAATAGGGCGGACGTGCTGCGGCGCATCGAGGAAAGCGGCACGCGCAACCTCGCGCTGACGCGTAACGTGATTGCGCTGGTGCGCGAACGCCACATGGAAAAGCAGATCATTATTCAGTCGTTCTCGGCGATTGTGTGCGCGGCGGCGCTGATCGAGGCGCCCGAAATGCGCACGGAACTGCTCGCGTCCAGCAGCGATCGCGATCCGCTGCAGTGGAACCGGTTTCTGGAATGGCTGCGCCTGCTGAATCCGCACGGCTTCAATCCGAACAAACGCGACGTGACCGAAACGCTGATCCACGATCTGCATGCGCAGGGCAAAACGATTGCCGTGTGGACCGTGAACGAGCCGGCGGACATGGTGCATTTCGGCAGGTGGGGCGTGGACGCGCTAATCACGGATAAGCCGGATGTGGCGCTGGATGCCACGCGCTAAACTGTCCCAATCAAAATTGATGTCATTGCAGTAGGAGGTTCTTGTGAATCGAGTCTTCATTTCGCCGATGTTCGCATTACTCGTGATTCAACTCTGCCACGCGCAAGAACCGAAGATGACCAAGCTCCCCTACAACCACGCCGATACGCTCGCCGTGGATTTGCAGGTGGGGTTATGGGCGCAGCCGTTGCCGATGGATTGGGACGGCGACGGGGACTTGGACATGGTGGCCGTGACGGCGGGCGTGCCGTCGAACGGGACTTGGTTATATGAGAATGTGACGGGTCCGGCGAAGAGGGGCGAGGGACAAGGGGCGGGGGGCGAGGGACCGAGTGCGCCGCGCGATGTTGTGTTCAAGGCGGGGAAGTGGATTGCCGAGGGGCCGGAAGATATTACGGTGAGTTATGTCAATGGCCAGCCGATGGTGTGCGTGCCGGGGGAGGCGAAGGTGCGCGCGGCGGGTGAGGCGACGCCGTTTGGTGGCGCGGTGGCGGGTGGTGCGCCGGTGAAGGAATGCACGGGCGTCGTGTACCCGGATTTCCGCAAGACGGGATTGGAGAAGGGTCAGCCGATCGGAATTGCGCAGGTGCGTTCCTATAAGCGCACGCGGGGCGACCAGTGGAAATTTTTCGATTACAACGGCGACGGCGCGATGGATGTCCTGCTTGGGTTGGGTGTGTGGGACGACTATGGCTGGGACGACGCGTATAACCCGGCGGGTGTGTGGACGAACGGGCCATTGCACGGATTCGTGCTGGTGGCGATGAACACCGGCACGACCGAAGCGCCGAAATACGATGCGGGTTGGAAGACGATCGAGACGGTGCAGCCGAATCCGGATGCGTCGAAACCGGAAAAGTGGATCAATCCCGAGATTGTGGATGTGTACGGCGCGTCGTCGCCGAATTTTTCCGATTTCGACGGCGACGGCGATCTGGATCTGGTGTGCGGTGAGTTCTTGGACGCGCTGACGTATTTTGAAAATGTGGGCACGCGGAAAGAGCCGGTGTATGCGCGCGGGAAATATCTTGCGCGCGACGGTCGCGCGATCCGCATGGATTTGCAGATGCTGCAGGTGATCGCGCTCGATTGGGATGCGGACGGCGACACGGATTTGGTGGTGGGCCAGGAAGATGGCCGGGTCGCGCTGTGGGAGCACACAGGCAAGGTCGAGAAGGGCATGCCCGTGTTCGAGTTGCCCGTGTTCTTCAAGCAGGAAGCGGACTATTTGCGCATCGGCGTGTTACCGACGCCGACCGGCGCGGACTGGGACGGCGACGGCGACGAAGACATCATCGCCGGCGACACCGCAGGCTATATCAATTTTGTGGAGAATATCGGCACGTTCGAAGGCCTACCGGTGTGGGCGCCGCCGGTGTACCTCGATGCCGGCGGCGAGCGCGTGCGGATTCAGGCGGGCACGAACGGCGGCATCCAAGGGCCGGGCGAGGCGAAGTGGGGCTACACGACAACGATGGCCGGCGACTGGGACATGGACGGCGATCTCGACATCGTGATCAACAGCATTCGCGGCGAGATTTTGGTGTACGAAAACATCGGGACGAAGACCGCGCCGCAGCTTGCCGCCGCGCAGCCGATCGCGATCGAGTGGGAAGGCGTGACGCCGAAGCCGGCGTGGAACTGGTGGAACCCGGTCGGCAAGCAGCTCGTGACGCAGTGGCGCACGAGCCCGTTCATCGGCGATATGAATGGCGACAAGGTCAACGATCTGGTGATGCTCGACCACGAGGGATACCTCGCGCTGTTCGCGCGCGAGCAGAAGCCGGTCGGGTCGATTACGCCGCCGGATGCGCCCAATACACGGGTGCATGTGATGGGAATCGTTGCCAAGCCCGGCGCGCGTGTGTTTCTTGATGAGAAGGGCGAACCGTTGCGGCTGAACAGTGGCTGGGCGGGCAAGAGCGGGCGCCGCAAGTTCACCTTCTGCGATTGGGACGGCGACGGCAAGACCGACATGCTGCTCGACGGCAAGAACGTTGATTACTGGAAGAACGTTGCCGAGAAGCCCGGCGAGTACCGCTTCAAAAACATGGGGCCGGTGGCGGAGGACAAGCTCGCGGGCCATACCACTTCGCCGGGTCTGGTCGATTGGAACAAGGACGGCGTGCCGGATTTGATTGTGTCGGCCGAGGACGGCTGCTTGTATTACCTTGAGAATCCGCGGACCAAGAAGAACTAAACGCAATTAACCACAGATGGATATTGATAGATACTGATAGAGCAAACCGGAAAAAGATCATTCATCAATATCCATCAGTATTCATCTGTGGTTAAATAAGGTTTCCGGGGGCGATTGATTGCGATGGGTTCGGGGGAACCTGCGAACAAGATCGGGTCGTTGAACGAGAAGCCACTGCATGCAGCGTTGAAGCAGTGGTGCGCGACGCCCACGAGCCAGTACGAAGTGCCGATGGACGGTTTCGTCATCGACGTGGTTCGCGACGGTGTGCTCGTCGAGATTCAGACCAAGAGTTTCAACTCGATCAAGCGAAAGCTTCTCACTCTTACGGCAAGCCGCAAGGTGATCCTCGTCCACCCGATCGCCAAAGAGAAGTGGATCGTCAAGCAGACGACCAAGAAGAAAAAGACTGAGGTGCGTGAACGTCGTCGTTCGCCCAAGAAGGGCCGGTTTGAAGACGTATTCCTTGAGCTCGTGTCGATCCCAAAATTATTCGAGAGTCCGAATTTTGCGCTGCAACTGGTGCTCATTCGCGAAGAGGAAATTCGTGTACACAATCCGAAGCGTGGTTGGCGCAGGAAGGGCTGGGTGACGCACGAGCGCCGCTTGATCGAGATCGTGGATCAGCGTTTTTTTCAAAGTGTTCAGGATATGGCGGGCTTGCTGCCGGACGGATTGCCCGAGGAGTTCACCACGGCAGACGTCGCCGCAGGTCTGGGCCGGCCGATTTGGCTGGCGCAAAAGATGGCGTACTGCTTGCGCGAAATGGGCGCGCTCGAAAGAATTGGAAAGCGCGGCAACGCGATCGTGTATCGGCGGTGTGGCGAAATTCGCGCGCAGAGCGCGTAGACCGGGGACAGACACGGATCGCGATCACTGGGACTGACCCCTGGTTTCTGATGCTTAGAAAAAAGACGGGTTGCTCTGGTGCTAGGTGTCAGTCCCCTTAGCGCAAAATGTGGGGTCTGTCCCCGGTATTGGGTGCCAGTCCCCTTCGGGCTACTTCTTCTGCGGGCCGGCGAATTCGAAGAGGATGCCGTCCGGGCCTTCGACGAACATGATGGTGGCGATGGTGCCGAGGGGGAAGGGTTCGGTGTGGATTTTGCCGCCGCGGGCGATGATTTCCTCGCGCACCGCGCCGACGTCCGGGACGACGAACTGAATCAGGTTCATGCCGATTTTTTCCATCGGGCCGCCCACCCACGTGGGCAGTTCGTCTTTGTTCTGCCAGAACTTCACCTGCGATTTGCCGATGTTGAAGCGGTGGATGCGTTCTTTTGTGGTCACCACCGTTGCGCCGATGACCTTTTCCATGAACTCGTCCATCTTCGCGAGGTCGGAGACCGTGCAGCCGATTTGTACTTGCTCGTATTTTTCCATCGGCGCGGCCTGATCTTCGAGGAAGACCAATTCGATCTGGTTGCCGTCGTAGTCGTAGACCATGCCGAAGTAGTAGTTGTAATTAAGCTGCGTGTTCGTTTGTTTCGTGAACATTGGCTTCGGCAAGTTCGCGTTTTCGAGGCGTTCGAGCACCGCATTGCGCGTGGACTCCGGCAGGAAGATCGCGGCGAGGCGAATGCCGCGCGCCTTGCCGGTGCCGCCTTCCATTTTCGGCAGCGTGACGTCGCCGGTGACGATGAATTTCATTTCGGTCGCACCGGCTTTGTAGCGAATCATGTAGGGGTCGCCGGGGAAGTCGATATCGGGCATGCGCTGCAGCCCGAGGATGCCGCCGTAGAACGCGTGCACCTGTTCGCCGTTCGTGACGGAGAACACGAGGTTCAAATGATCGGTGCGTTGACCGATCGGTTTTTCTTCTTCAGCGTGTGACACGATCGCGAAGAGTAGACAAAACAGGGATGCGAGAAGAGTGCGCACGAAATGATCTCCGAGTTGATGCGCGCGATCATGGAAGGAAGCAGAAGCCAAATCAAACCGCAAAGAACGCGAAGACACGTGGAGGAATACATAAGTTATAGATCGTGACGATTTCGTCGAAAGATGTGCGTGACGAAATCGTCAGTTTCTTGTAAGTATTTTTCCTGCAATGGGTTACAAGTCGAAATTAGCTGACAAAAGCCCGGATCGTGTGATAATTCAATGGAGAAAATGGTTGCGCGGCGGGAACCGATGGGCTAGGGTTTGGTTAAAGAGTTTAGGTAATTCTCGGTTTGGCGGACATGCCGGATCGGTACTGGGAGGAATTCTCATGCGCGGGTTGATGAAGATGTGGGCGGGCGGCGTGGCGGCAGCGGCCGCGATGATCGCGCCGTCTGCGATCGCGGACGTTCCGGAAAAGCCGACGTTCACGAAAGACGTGTTGCCGATTTTGCAAGAAAACTGCCAGACCTGTCACCGGCCGAAGCCGTTGAACATGTCCGGCATGACGGCGCCCTTCGCGCTCACGTCGTACGAAGAAGTGCGTCCGTGGGCGAAAGCGGTCGCGAAAGCCACCGGCGAGAAGTCGATGCCGCCGTGGTATGCGTCGGATAAATTCCACGGCGTGTTCGAGAACGAACGCGGCCTGACGGAAGACGAGATCGCGACGATCCAAAAATGGGTGCAGCAGGGCGCCGCGCGCGGCAATCCGCAGGACGCGCCTGAGCCGCGCAAGTTTGAAGACTCCGAGTGGTGGCTGGGCCAGCCGGATCTCGTGGTGCCCCTTCCGGAGCCGGTGTGGGTTGGCGACGAAGTGACCGATTGGCAGCCGAACATCGACGTGAAGCTGACCGACGAGATGCTTCCGGATGATCGCTGGATCAAGACGATCGAAGCGCAAGCGGGCAGCGAGCCGGTGCACCACATCGTGGTGTACAAGCTGGAGCCGGGCAACGACCGCATGAACCAGTTTGGCGGGCAGAACATCGGCGGTCTCGCGCCGGGGGCAGAGCCGAGCTTCGTGCAGGAAGGCTACGGCATCGAGCTGAAGAAGAACTCGACGCTGCGCATCAACATGCACTACCACAAAGAAGCCGGCCCGGGCACGGGCGTGTATGACCAGAGCCGCCTTGGCCTGTTCTTCTACCCGAAGGGCGAGAAGCTGAAGCCGATTCAGATCGAACCGGTCGGCAGCACGAGCTTTGAAATTCCGCCCAACGCGTCCGACCACGTGGTCAGCATGGCGCGCACGTTCAGCCAGCCGGTCCGCATCCTGAACTACCTGCCGCATATGCACGTGCGCGGGAAGTCGGCGGTGTACACGGCGTTCTATCCGGACGGCACGAGCGAAGAGCTGCTCAACGTCCCGAACTTCGACTACAACTGGCAGCTTTATTACGAGTACGGCCAGCCGAAGCTCCTGCCGGCCGGCACGCGCGTCGAGTGCGAAATGCACTACGACAACTCGGCGGCCAACACCAGCAACCCGAGCCCGGACAAGGCGATTCCGTTCGGCCTGGATACGGTGAAGGACGAAATGGCGTTCGGCTGGATGTACTACTCGGTCGAGGGCGATGCGTCGAAGGAAGAGATGTACCAGGGTACGTTCTAAATTAGATCACGTTGATTGCAGCGGGGCCGGCGGTTACGCCGGCCCCGCTTTCCTTTTCCCACAGATGACACAGATTTTCACAGATGATCTTGTGGTGGTGTATTCTGCACGGTAATTGGAAGTCTATTTTCGGGGAGTGAAAACTCATGAAACACATTGAACTTACTCGGCGAACCTTTTTGATGACGGCGGCGGCGGCCGGGGCGAGTTGGGCGGCGCATGCGCAACAGTCCAAGAAGCCGAACTCGGCGAAGGTGGTGCCGGGGAAGGTCTCGCCGAACGAGAAGCTGAACATTGCCGGCATCGGCGCGGGCGGCAAGGGGCGCGAGGACCTCGGCAACTGCCGCATGGAAAACGTCATCGCGATGGCGGATGTGGACGACAAGCGCGCGGAAGAGATGTACGCGATGTATCCCGACGCCAAGAAGTTCCGCGACTATCGCGAGATGCTGGAGAAAGTAAAAGACATTGACGCGGTCACGGTGACGACGCCGGACCACACGCACGCGCCCGCGGCCTACATGGCGATGTCGATGGGCAAGCATGTGTATGTGCAGAAACCGCTTACGCACACCGTCGCCGAGGCGCGGTTGCTGCGCGACACGGCGAAGAAGATGAAAGTCGCCACGCAGATGGGCAACCAGGGGCACTCGGGCAACGGCGTGCGCACGCTGTGCGAGATGGTGTGGTCGGGCGCGATCGGCACCGTGAAAGAGGCGCACATCTGGACGAACCGTCCCGGTTGGCCGCAGGGCGTGGCCGCGCCGCTGCCGGAAGAGGCCGTGCCGGCGGGCATGGATTGGGATCTGTGGATCGGCACGAGCCCGATGCGCGGCTACAACCACGACTACGCGCCGCACAACTGGCGCGGCTGGCAGGATTGGGGCAACGGCGCGCTAGGCGACATGGCGTGCCACATCATGGACCCGGCGTTTTGGGCGCTGCACCTGTACGAAGCGAAGAGCTACGCGGTGGAGCTGGTCGAGGCCGACGGCCGCAACGATCAGACCTATCCGAACAAGAGCATCGTGAAGTTTTCGTATCCCGCGCGCGGCGAGATGCCGCCGGTCGTTGTGTACTGGTACGACGGCAATCTCGTGCCGCCGCGGCCCGCGGGCGTGCCGGACGACCAGCAGATCGGCGACGGCGAGTGGGGCAAGCGCACGAACGGCTCGTATCTGCTCGGAGAGAGCGGCGTGATTACGGCGGGTGAGTACGGTGGCCGTCCGCGCTTGCTGCCGGACGAGCGCATGAAGGAATACAAGCTGCCGGAGCAGAGCATCCCGCGCGTCGAGGCGCAGAATCATTATCGCGACTGGTTCAACGCCTGCAAGGGCGGCGCGCCGGCGTGCTCGAATTTCGAATACAGCGCGCCGTTCAGCGAGATGATCGTGCTCGGCGGCCTGGCAATTCGCATGAACCAGAAGCTCGAATACGATTGCGTGGCGGGGAAGCTTACGAACATCCCGAATTCAGACCACTTGCTGACGAAGCAGTACCGGAAGGGTTGGGAGCTGCCGGTGTAAGGCTCAGCGATATCGAGGTACCAGGCGGGCAGCGATGCCCGCCTTTTTTATTGCAGTCGCCCCGTTTACGGCCGGGGAGAGTCTTCGCTGCGGTCAGAATGACAAAAGGGAGACTATTTTGTCGGGCGGATCGTGAGCGTCGGCGTGGGGGCGGTGCGCACGAGTTTTTCGGCCGTGGAGCCGAGGAGCGCGCGCGAGATGCCGCCGTATCCGTGCGTGGTGATCACGAGCAGGTCAGCCTTGGTTGAAATCGCGTGGCGCACGATGGCCTTGTGCGGGACGCCTTCGACGACGGCGAGATCGACCTTGACGTCCGTGAGAGTACTCGCGATAGCACTCATGCGGTCCAGCGCGCGCTTGCGGAATTCTTCGTGTGGCACTGGCTGGAGATCTACAAAAGCCACCGGGTACTCGACGCGCGAATCGATGGCGTGCACCAGGGTCAGTTCCGCGCCGAACACGCGGCAGATTTCCGCGGCGTGCTTGGCGGCCTGATCGGCGAGTGGCGACAGATCGACTGGACAGATGACGCGGCGAAGCGTGAACTCGCCGGACTCTTTTACAAAGTCGCGCTCCACGGGTTTCACGGCGAGTACAGGCATCGGCGCATGGCGCACGATGAGTTCGGCGGTGCTGCCGAAGAGAAAGTGATCCAGGCCTGATCGGCCGTGCGTGCCGGTGATCAGGAGGTCGCAGCCGAGCTCGTGGGCCTTGTCGACAATCGCTTCGGCCGGTCGGCCTTCCATCAGGTGCGCGTGGGCGTGAACACCCGCGGCCACAGCGCGCCCGACGACGGTTTTCACATCGGCTTGCGCCTGTTGCCGGACGGCGCCGATATGTTGGTCAACATCCACGCCGAAGCCGTAGACGCCGGCGTAGGAGGGGTATGCCGTGTCGACCGCGTGGCCGATGTGCAGCTCGGCGGCGAAGCGTTTGCCGAACGCGAAAGCATACTGCTGCGCATGTGCAGCGCAGTCTGAAAAATCCGTCGCGAAGAATATCTTTTTGAAGGTTTGCATAAATCGTTCCCCCGCGGTTGCGGCTGCATGAGAGTTAACAAACGGAGCGGCGGATAGATTCGGAACACATGCTGAAAAACAGAGCCGGCCGCTCGAGCGAGCGGCCGGCGCGATGCCTTTATGACTCCTGCGAGGGCCCCGGGGTGGGGTTACGAATCGGGAGGGGAAGGGTCTTGGGTCGTTCCCCGGGGCCCTGCACTTATACAATACAAATGCGCACCCCAAAAGTTTCCCGACGCGGAAATATTGTCGTAAGCGGCTGAGCGACAGCACAATACGAGGTACCGCAGAAGCCTAGTGAATCTGCGAAAAGTAGCGCCCGCCGAAAAGGGGCCGGAAAAGGCCTAGTCGCACACAAGATAGTTGTAGGGATCGTCGGCGAACGTGAAGCCGTAGTGCAGCAGTTGGAGCCGGTAGCGGAGCAGTCGTCCGTCCGATGCGCGGTACTCGTTGTCGTTCAACGGACCGCAAATGCGCGCGGGTCTGCCGCGAAAAAATTTCACGGCGAACACGAGCCCGGTTTTTTTGTTTTGCCAGAAGTCGTAGGTTGCGGACATTGTCAACAATTCCAGTTGGTGACGGGCGGGAGAAGTTTGTTCGCAACGTGATTGTTCGTGCAGAAAACTGCGCTCTCTGCTATAATGCGCGATCGGGTCTGTGTTTTGGGCATGCTGCAATCGCGGGAGATGGTCTCATGAGCAAGACGATCTGGTACTACACGCTTTCCCAACACGAAAACCGGTTGTGGTCGCGTGAAGACATGCAGGGCTGGTGCAAGGCTTTCCAAGGCTGGGTCGAAGACGAAGCGAGACAGAACGGCTTGGCGAAGTACGTGATTTACGACATTCATGGCGAAGTGCTGGTGAAAGACAAAGTGGCGCCGTTGCCGCAGACGCGCCCCGCGGAGCGTTGGCGCGGTCCGGCGGCGTCGTAACGCCGGGAGAATTGAGACCAGCAGTAGGTTCAGCATAGATAGGCAAGAGCAACCGTGGTGCCGAGGTCGCACTCATTGGGAAATGGGGGATTTCGGGGGATTTGAACGACGAGGCCGCCGCCCGACTGACGCGAATGGGCGCTGCGCGGCCCGGCTGCACGAAAGTGTACGCCGGCGACCAAGAACGATTTGGACTTATTAAATGAACGCGCCCGGTCTCCCGCAGGGGAAACCGGGCGCGATATTTTTGAAGAGACGTTGCTCAGCGCCGCAGGGCGGTACCGCGCGTCGGCACCGCGACGTTGTCGGTGTTTTCGAGCGCGTCGAGCGCTTCGCGCGAGAGGTCGAGCGCATAGCGCGCGTCGACCGCGTTCAGGTACAGGCCCAGGATTTCGTTGAGCGAGCCGACCGAACGATCGACGAATTCTTGTATGCGGACCAAGGTCTTGGTGGGCAGATAAACGACGTCGCCCGGCTGCAGCACAATATCGGGTTCCTTCGCTTTCAAGATCGAGCGCAGGTTGATCTTATAGATATCGGTCTTGTCGTTCTCGCCTTCGCGGAGCAGGACCACGCTGTTGATCTTCGCCGTGCTCGTGTTGAAGCCGCCAGAAAGCGAGAGCATCTGCAGCAGCGTCATCCCTTCGGTGAGCTCAACGATCACCGGGGCGTTGCTTTCGCCCAGCAGGTAAACGAGGTTGACGCCCTCGGGCACGTAGATCACGTCGCCGTAGTACACGGGCGTATCGCCCTGATAATCGCCGCTGTTGCCCTGACCGCGGAGGTCGAAGGGAAAGACCTGGCGTTCGCCGTCGACGCGGCGAATGATGAAGGCTTTCGTGATTTGCCCGGTGATGCCGACTGTGCCGCCGAAGCCGCTGCCGGTGTTGCGCTGGCGCAGACCACCCGCCAGGCCGATCGCGTCCCACAGGCTCGTGGAGCGTTCATACGGATAGCGGCCGGGTTCTTGTACGTCGCCGGTGACGACGTAGGTCTTGCTCGCCGGGTTGGTGATCGAAAGTGAGACTTCCGGTTCGCGATAGATCTTGCTGTATGCCTCCGCAATCGCTTTTTGAGCATCGGGGCGCGTGAGGCCGCCCACTTTAATGTCGGCGACGCGCGGCAGCGAGACGAAGCCGTCGTAGCGCACGATGACTTCTTCGCGATTCAGTGTCTCATCATCGAACGATACGAATTCGAGGATGTCGCCGGCGCCAATGACGTATTCGCCATAGCCATCGGGTCCGGGCGTTGCGGCAAGCGTGGCCGTCGAGGCGATTTCCGGCCCGAGGTATTTGGCGAGTTTTTCGGCATCCGCTTTTTCGATGTCTGCGCGGGTGAAGCCGAAGAGGGCCTTCGTATCGACCGTCACCGCCTCTTGCACGCGTGGATCCGACGTCGGCAGCGCTGTGGTCTTTTTGGACTGCGCCACAATGGCGGGATCATCGGCGTGCGCGGGGCCGGCAATGAGTACAGCGGCGAAAGCGCAGGACGCCACAACGGATGCTAGAAATTTGGACATGGTGGACACCACTCCTTTGTACGTCGCGGCCAAAAACGCATACCGACAGGGCAATCGGCCATTCTGGCGTGAGTAGCCTGCGAAATTTGTCAACAGTATCCCTGAGTACAAGACAATTTTCAAGTACAAAATACACGACGTTGGACATAACTGCGCTGGCTGCGTAATTCCCGAATTCCTATTACGGTAAAAACAAAATTCGAGTGGAATAGTGTAGCCGAAGTGCGGATCGGGGCCACAGTAATCACAAGCATCTTTCTGATCGGGGAATGAGCCGAATGTCTATCGGAAATCTTTGAGTGTCTCATCACGTTTTTCCGTGTTAGATGCGCTGTCGTTGTTGCAAAAGTCCTGTGTCAGACGTTGTTACGGTGCAGTAAAGTTCTATATGATCGAGTTCCACCCAGTCGCATTGTGTTTCCGCCTAGTGATCGCAGGGGTCTCGGCGTAATCTTCGTTCCAAACCAGGGAGTAAAGGTGTAGTCGTATGCTGGAAAAGATCAATATCCACAGCAGTATTAGCGTGTACGAGCAGATTGAAAACCAGGTGAAGTTTGCAGTGGCGTCGGGCAAGCTCAAAGAAGGCGACCAACTTCCTTCGATCAAGGAACTGGGCGATCGGCTGGGCATCAACTTCAATACC
Source organism: uncultured Nitrospirales bacterium (assembly GCA_964620045.1). Lineage (GTDB taxonomy): Bacteria > Hydrogenedentota > Hydrogenedentia > Hydrogenedentales > VFKU01. The sequence continues at coordinate 60,737 of CAZUJL010000021.1, read as the reverse complement.
GTGGCAAAAGCGTACCGCGATCTGGAAGTGATGGGATTGATTTACACGCGCCGCGGCATGGGCTGCTTCATCCAAAAAGGCGTGAAGGAAAAGTGCAAGGAAGATTGTTTCGGTCGGATCGTGCGCCGCGTGCACGAAGTGGTGCAGGAAGCGAAAGCGGCGGGTGTGCCCAAGAAGTTCCTGACCGATATCATTAACAAGAGCCTGACTTCCGAAGGCGAACTCTACGGCGAAGTCCCCAAGGACGTGCTGGCCCTGATTAAACAGAAATACTAGAATCCTTACCGGCCCGCCCAATCCGGGGCGGCAAGGGAGGGTTCATGCGAATCGCGAATTTTAACGTGGCTGCCGCGGCGATGGCTGTGGCGGCCACGATTTTTTGGTGCGGGGGCGCCCAGGCGCAGGATTTGGCGGCCCAGATTGATGCCGCGGCGAAGACAGTGGAGCCCAAAGTCATCGCCTGGCGGCGCGACATTCACCAGAATCCGGAGCTCAGCAACCGCGAATTCCGCACGGCGAAGGTCGTGGCCGAGCACCTGAAGTCGCTCGGCATGGATGTCCAGACCGAAGTGGGGCACACGGGCGTGGTGGCGGTGCTCAAAGGCGGCAAGCCCGGACCGGTGATCGCGCTGCGCGCGGACATGGATGCGTTGCCGGTGGAGGAACGCGTCGACGTGCCGTTCGCGTCCAAGGCGCGCTCGACCTACGAAGGCAACGACGTCGGCGTGATGCACGCGTGCGGACACGACACGCACGTCGCGATTTTAATGGGCGCGGCGGAAGTGCTCTCCGGAATGCGCGACCAAATCCCCGGAACCATTAAATTTATTTTTCAGCCGGCCGAGGAAGGCGCGCCGAAGGGTGAAAAGGGCGGCGCCGGACTGATGATCACGGAAGGCGTGTTGAAGAATCCGGACGTGGAGGCGATCTTCGGATTGCACATCACGCAGGGGTGGTCGGCCGGCGAAGTCGCCTTCAAGCCGATGGGCATGATGGCGAGCGCGGAGCGCTTCGACGTGACGCTGACCGGCAAGCAAACGCACGGGGCGCAGCCGTGGGCGGGCGTGGACCCGATCGTGGTGGGGTCGCAGATCGTAATGGCGCTGCAGACGATCATCAGCCGGCAGATCGACATCACGGCGGCCCCGGCGATCATCACCGTGGGCGCGTTCCACGGAGGTATCCGCAACAATATCGTGCCCGACGCGGTGACGATGAGCGGCACGATTCGCACATTCGACCCGGAGATGAAAAAGCAGATTCACGAGCGTATGGAACGCACGATTACCCAGATTGCGGCGAGCGCGGGCGCTACGGCGACACTCGAAATCAGCGACGGCGTGCCGGTGACGTTCAACGATCCCGAGCTGACCCAGCAAATGAGCCGGACGCTGGAGAGTGTGTTCGGCAGCGACAACGTGCAGGTGGCGCCGATGGTGACGGGCGCCGAAGACTTCTCGTTTTATCAGGAAAAAATTCCGGGATTTTTCTTCTTCCTCGGCGGACGGCCGCAGGACATTCCGCGCGATCAGGCGATTCCAAACCATTCACCGCTCTTTGCCGTGGACGAAAGCGCGCTCGAGGGCGGGGTGCGCGCGATGTCGCGACTGGCGGTGGACTACATGAGCGCGAAGGCCCACTAGTTTCATTCAGGACAGGCGACGTAGCCCAGGGCGCAGAGCTGATCGAGCGTGTCGGAACTGAGCGCGGGGTCGCCTGAACTGTCGCGGCGCTCGACCGTGGCGAGGTGCGCGCTGGCGGCATCGAGCACCGGCGCCAGCAGCGCCGTATCGGCCGTCAGCGAATTTTTTTCGCGCGGATCCTTACCGGTGTTGTAAAGCTCGTGCGTCTCGAAGGCCTGATAGCCTGGATCGGTGGTGCCGATGTATTTGAGATCGCCATGGCGAAACGCGATGCGGTAGTGATCGAAGGCGGAATACGAAACCGAGGTCGCGCGCGGCGAGGGTGACGTGCCGCGCAGCGTCGACACCAGCGACGTGCCCGGATAGGCCACGGGCACTTTTAGATCGAACAGCTCGTTGAAGGTCGGCATCAGGTCGACCAGATCCACCAAGTCCAGGCGCTGGCCATTCTCGAACTGCGCGGATTTCGGCGCGAGCATCACCAGCGGCACGCGCGTGACTTCTTCATAAACCGTCGTGTTATGGCCGAACTGGCCGTGTTCCATGAAGGCCTCGCCGTGATCGGCCATCAGCACGACGAGCGTGTTCTCGCGCAGGCCGGATTTTTCGAGCCACTCTATGAAATCGCCGACGAGTTTGTCGACGTAACGAATATTGCCGTCGTAGAGGTCCTCCATATACGCGATATCATCCGGCGTGATCGATGCGGGATCGGCGAGCGCCGCGATGCGGATCTTGTCTTCCGTGCGCGGATGGCCGTCGGGGCGTAGCGGGCCGCCGTACCGGCTGGCATAGGGTTCGGGCGGGTCGTAGGGGTCGTGCGGCCGGATCAGGTGGACGTAGCAGAACCAGCGCGCATCGCCCTGCTCGCTGATCCACTCCTGTGCGTGCTCGATTACGCTGTGCGTGGCTTCCGGCCGCCGCGACCATTTTTCGTGGCCGTGGTCGTAGAGCGCGGGGATGTCCTTGAACGACTGGAAACCCTTGTCCCAGCCATAGCGGCTGACGACCCACGGGCTTTCCGAGACCGCGCCCGTGCGGAAGCCGGCCGTCTGAAACGCTTCGGCCATGGTGAAGTCCGTTTCCGCCGGATGGTGCGTGGTGTACCCGGCGCCGGGGATGTACGGGTAGCGGCCGGTGAAAAATGACCAGACGGACGGCGTCGTGTTCGCCGCCTGCGAATGCGCATTCAGAAAGAACACCCCTTCGCGCGCGAGCTTGCCGAGGTTCGGCGCCGTGTCACGGCGATAGCCCCACTCCTTCAGGTGTTGCGCGGAGGTGGCGTCCATCAACACGATGAGCACGTTTTTGGGCGCCTCTGGCGGACCGGCGGGTTTGTGTTCAGTGCATCCGGCGATAGAAAAGACTAAAAGTACGGAGAGGATCCCCGCGCAATGTTTTGATCTGAACGTGGTTCGGGCGCGACGCATAAGGAGACGATTTTAACAGGTTATTCGCGCCGGATGCTTAAAAGCGGCTGATGTCGCGGCCGAAGACGAGCGTCTGCAGCCAGTCGCCGAACACGAGCAATTTGTTTTTCAGGCTCACGAGCTTGGTGAGGTAGGCGCTGCGCCACAAAATCCACGTGGCGAACCCGCGCGCTTTTACATTTTGCAGATCGGCGATCGCGCGGTTGCCGCCCAGATAGGCCAGCATGCCGCGGTGGTGATAGCGGAACGGGGTGGGCGCGCGGCCGCGCGCGAGGGCGTCAAAATACTTCGCGAGGTACTCGCCCTGCTGTTGCGCCACTTGCGCCGTCGGCGGCAGTGCGTTGGTCTCGTCCCGCGCGCAATCGCCCAGTGCGTATATCGCATCCTGGCCGACCACGCGCAGCATGCCGTCGGTCAGCAGGCGGCCGCGATCGTCCTTCGGCAACGGAAGCGCCCTCACGAGCGGCGCGGGGCCGATGCCGGTGGACCACACGACGAGTCCGCACGGGATTTCTTCGCCGGTGGCGAGCACGACGCGATCGGCGCGGACTTCTTTCACAAATGAATTCGTGCGCACTTCGGTGCGTGCGCGCCGGAGCTGTTTCAGCGCGTATTGACTGAGCTTCTGGTCGAAACTAGTCAGAATCGCGCCACTGGCTTCCAGCAGCGTGATACGGACGTGCGGCATGAGATCGGGGAACCAGCGCCGGAGATCCTCGGTGACGAAGTCGTGCAGCTCCGCGGCAAATTCGACGCCGGTGGGTCCGCCGCCCACGACGACGAAATGCACCCGCGCACGGATTTCCTCGGGCGTGCATCCCGGCTCGCCCGCGCGTTCGAAACAGTCACTAATGCGCGAGCGAATGGCGCGGGCGTCGGCGAGTTCTTTCAGGAACAACGCGTGCTGCTCGACGCCGGGAATGTTAAAGGTGTTGCTGATCGTGCCCACGCCGATGATGAGGTGGTCGTAGGTCAGCGTGAACCGCTTCGATTCGAAGACGCTCTGGCATTCCACCGTGCGGGCATTCGAATCAATGGCCGTGCAGACGGCCTGGTAGTAGCGGATATTGCGCCGGGCCGTGCGGATGGGCTCAATGATGCTACGGAATTCGATCGTGCCGACGGTCGTGCTCGGCAACAGCGGCGTGAACAGGAAATGGTTGCGCGGACTGACGACGACCACGTCGTAGTGGTCGTCGCGAATGTTTTTCGCGAGGCTGAACGAGCCGAAACCTGTGCCGAGAATGAGAAGTGTGGGACGCTTGGCGTTCATGGGGGCCTTGGGAGACGTAACCGGAATGATTACGTTTTTAGTATAACACGCGGACCAATAGAGACCGGAGTGAGGCGTGATGAATCGTTGGAATCAGTTGTTGGACTCAGTCGCCGCGGGAAATCCGCCGCCGATCCCGTTTGTGGAGACGCTGGAGTTGCCGGGGCTGGACAAGTGGGAACCTGGCCGAATCTGGCAATCGTGGAAAGTTCGCGAGGATTTGTTTCATCCGCGCGGCGCGCTGTTTGGCGGATACATCGCGGCGTTGGCCGATCGCGCGCTCGGGCTCGTGACGATGACAGTGCTTGAGCACGAGGAAGCATTTACGACGGCCGATCTGAACGTGTCATTTTTTCGCCCCGTGTCGGGCGGCGTGCTGCGGCTGGAGGGCGAAGTGATTCATCGCGGCCGATCGCTTATTCAGACGGAATGCGTGTTTCTGCGCGACGACGGCAAGCTCGCGGCGAAGGCGAGCGCGTCGCAGGCGGTGATTCCATACCGCGAGGCGTAAGAAGCGGCTCCGCGCCGGGCTAGAGGGTGCTGAGGACTTTTTCGACAGCGGCCGCAATGGTGGGCACGGTGGTTTCGCCGGCGACGGGCGTGGGCGCGATCAGAATATTCAGCGCGCAGCCGGCCGCGCGACCGGCCTGTGGATCGCGCGGGTCGTCGCCGATCATGGCGGAACGTTTGAGGTCGATGTCGAGTTCGGCGGCGGCTTCGAGCAGCATGCCGGGGTTCGGCTTGCGGCGCGGCGAATTCGAGTCCGGTGCGTCGAAACAATACTGGATCGCGTCGAAGCGGATGCCGTGTTCGGCGAAGAGCGCCTCCATGCGCAACGAGACGGCGTCGGCCTGCAGGCGCGTGCCGAGGCCGCGCTCGACTAGCGATTGATTGCTGATGATCACAAGCAGAAAGCCGGTGTGTTTGAGGTGGCGAAGCGCCTCCGCGGCGCCGGGTGCGATTCGGACCTGCGCGGGATCGGTCATGTAGGCCACGTGCTCGAGGATCGTGCCGTCGCGATCGAGGAAGACCGCGCGGTTCATTCGACGCCCGCGCGGAACGTGGCCGCGAGTTCGTCCGGCGAGACCGAGGCCGTGCCGAGTTTTCCGACAACGACGCCGGCGGCGTGATTGGCGAGGTGCGCGGCTTCGTCGGGCGTGGCGCCGGAGACGAGCGCGAGCATGAAGGTGGCCACCACGGTGTCGCCGGCGCCGGAGACGTCGTAGACCTCGCGGGCGCGCGTGGGGATGTGCAGGGGAGGCGCGTGCGTGCGGAAGAGCGCCATGCCGTCCGCGCCGAGCGTGATCAGCAGGCAGGCGGGCGACCATGTCTGCTGCAGGATGCGGACGACTTCGAGCAGCGCGTCGTCCTCGTGCAGCGGGCGGCGCGGCGCGCGGGGATAGACGCCCGCCATCGCGAAGGCCTCGGCGCGGTTCGGCGTGATCACGGTGAGGCCTTGCGCGCGGGCGGGATTCGCCGGGTGCGGATCGAGCGCGATGGGTAAGTCATGCTTCGCGCAGAGCGCCGCGAGCGTTTGCAGTAGTTTCTCGCTGACGAGTCCCTTGGCGTAATCCTCCACGATCACGCCGCCAATGGTGCGCGCGGTGATCGCGGATTCGAGCAAGGACAACAGGGTTGCTTCGCGCTCCGGCGAGAGCGGCGCGACGCGCTCGGTGTCCACGCGCACGACTTGCTGATGTCCAGCAATGACGCGGGTTTTTTCGGTGGTTACGCGCGCGGAATCGCGCAACACGCGGGTCACATCCACTTTGTCGGCCGTGAGCAACTGCAAGAGATCGTTCGCGCCGGCATCGTCGCCGATTGCGCCGAAGGCCGCCGTCTGTGCGCCGAGCGCGGCGAGGTTGCGCGCGACGTTCGCCGCGCCGCCGGGGGCCGCCGTGGTGCGCGCGACTTCGACAACGGGCACCGGCGCTTCCTGTGAGATGCGCTTCGCGTCGCCCCAGATATATCGATCGAGCATCAGATCGCCGACCACGGCGATGCGCTGGCGGGAGAAAGTAGGGATCAGCTCGTGGGCGCGGAGGTGGTTCATGGTGCGCCAGTTTAACAAACCGTGTATGCGTGACAGGCTCGGCCGCGACTGCGGGGCGCCGCCTGCAGCGTTAGCTCGCGCGTACGCTCGCCCTCCCGAATTTGCTGTCTGGTTGCTCATAGAACGCTAACTTGGATGCGGTGTGTCCGGGCGATAGACTACCCGGATCCGATTTGTGGTGAGGATTACTCTGCATGCGAATGGCATGGATTTGGGTGTCGATGATGACTCTTATTTCGGGAGTGGCGGCGGCGCAGCCGATTGTGATTGCGCACCGCGGCGCGAGCGGGTATTTGCCGGAGCACACGCTGGAAGCGTACGCGATGGCGTATGCGATGGGCGCGGACTACGTCGAGCCGGATCTCGTGCTGACGAAGGACGGCGTGTTCATCTGCATGCACGACATCCATCTCGAACTGACGACGGACGTGGAGCAGAAGTTCCCGGAGCGCAAGGGCGCGGACGGGCACTGGTATCCCGCGGACTTTACGCTGGCCGAGGTGCGCACGCTGCGCGCGCACGAGCGGCTGAAGAACCGGTTTCCGCAGGAGGTCACGGCGTTTGAAGTGCCGACCTTCGAGGAAATGATCCAGTTGGTGCAGGGGCTGAACAAGACGACGGGCCGGCAGGTGGGGATTTATCCGGAGCTGAAGGCGCCGGCGTGGCATGCGAAGCGCGGATTGCCGATGGAACAGGCGGCGCTGGATATGCTCGCGAAGTATGGATACACCGCGGCGGATTCGAAGGTGTTTGTGCAGTGCTTTGAGCTGGAGCCGCTCAAGAAATTGCGCGAACTGGGCAGCAAACTGCCGCAGATTTATTTGATCGCGGGCGGACGCGAGCAGCAGGAGTATTTGACGGATGCAGGGCTGGACGAGGTCGCCAAGGTGGCGAACGGCATCGGTCCGGATCGCAATCTGATCGAAAAGGACCCGTCACTGGTCGAGCGTGCGCATGCGCGCAACCTGAAGGTGCATCCGTATACCTTCCGCGTGGATGACTACAACAAGGCGAAATACGCGAGCTACGAGGAAGAGCTGCGGCAATTCCTCGACAAATACGGCATCGACGGATTTTTCACCGATCATACGGATCGCGGCGTGGCTGTGGTCCGATCGAAATAAGCACACGAGGGCACGCGCATGGGTAAAAAAGACAAAGAGAACGGCGTGTACAGCAGCATCGCGGTCGACACGACCGACGGCGTCGCGACGATTTCGCTGAACCGGCCGGAGAAACTGAACGCGATCACGCGCGCGATGCTGAAAGAAGCCGCGAAGGCGGTGATGGCGGCGGAAAAGGACAAGAGCGTCGGCGTAATCGTGCTGACCGGCGCGGGCCGCGCGTTCTCGGCGGGCGTGGATCTGACGGAGCTCGGCGGGCGGCTGCTGGAGAAGGGCGGCGTCGGCGATTACCTCGATGCGCCCGCGCGCGAACTGATTCACACGATCCAGATGGTGTCGAAACCTGTCGTCGCGAAGATCAACGGCCATTGCTACACCGGGGCGCTCGAACTGGCGCTCGCATGTGACTTAGTGGTCTGCGCGGAAGAGGCGAAGCTGGGCGACACGCACACGAAGTGGGGCCTGCGGCCGAGCTGGGGCATGAGCGCGCGCCTGCCGGCGGCGGTGGGGCATCGCCGCGCACGGGAGTTGTCGTTCACGGCGCGCACCTTTACGGGTGTCGAAGCGGCGGCGTGGGGCCTGGCGAACAAGGCGGTGCCGCTCGCGGAACTCGATGCGGCCGTGCGCGAACTGGCGGACGTGATGCTGAAGAACAGCCGCGGCGCGATTGCGGCGTACAAGGCGCTCTACAACAAGGGCGCGCGGCGCGACGAGAAGAAAGCGATCGAATTCGAAGAAGAGACCGAATTCGAGATTAGCGATACGAACGAGCGGTTGGCTGGGTTTAAGAAATAGTGGCGAGTGGTTCGTGGCTGGTGGTTGGGGAAGGACGAGGTCAAGGGCCGAGCACGAGCACGGTAACGATAACGAGCACGATAACGATGATAGTGAGAGTGTGGAGGCGGACATGAGCATTGCTTATCAACATCGCGGCGCGAGTTATCTTCTTGAGGAGACGGATCCCGAGGAGGTGTTGACGCCGGAAGACATGGACGACGAGCAGCGGATGATGCTGAAGGCCATCCGCGATTTCGCCGACAAGGACGTGATGCCGGTCGCCGCGAAAGTGGATGCGCGCGACGAGGCGACGATCCGCAAGCTGTTCAAGAAGGCCGCGGACCTTGGCATTTACATGGCCGAAGTGCCGGAAGAATACGGCGGTCTCGGGCTGAGCGTGCTCGGCATCGCGGGCATGATGGAATCGCGCTCATATCTCGGCGGCCTCGCCAGCACCGTGTTCGCGCACCAGGGCATCGGTTCGCTGCCGCTGATTAACTTCGGCACACAGGCGCAGGTCGATAAGTACCTCGACAAGCTCATGCACGGCGAGATGATGGCGTGCTTCGCGCTCACCGAGCCGAGCTCCGGGTCGGACGCGATGAACATCCGCACGACGGCGACGCTGAGCGACGACGGCAAGCATTACATCGTGAACGGCTCGAAGCAGTGGATCACGAACTCCGGTTGGGCGGATATTTTCATTCTGTTCGCCAAGGTCGACGGCGCGCAGTTTACGGCGTTTCTGATGGAACGCAACTCGCCGGGGCTCACCGTGATGCCGAACGAAAAGCTGCTCGGGCTAAACGGATCGAGCGTGTGCGCGTTGATGCTCGAGAACGTGAAGATTCCGGTCGAGAACGTGCTCGGCGAGATCGGCAAGGGCCACAAGGTGGCCATGTGCACGCTGAATCTCGGCCGCCTGAAAATGGCGACGAACTGCGTCGGCGGCGGCAAGAAGGCGCTCGGCGTGGCCGCGCAATACGCGGCGGAACGCACGCAATTCGGCCAGCCGCTCGCGGCGTTCGGCCTGATTCAGACCAAGCTGGCCGAGATGACCGCGCGGCTGTATGCGACGCAATCGATGGCCTACCGCACCGCGGGGCTGGTGTACCAGACGCTCGAAGGCATGGACGAGGCGTCGCGCAAATCGATCGACGCGCGGCTCGAAGTGCTCGGTGAATTCGCGATCGAGTGCGCGCTGTCCAAGGTGCACGGATCGGAGATGGTGAACAAGCTTGTGGACGACACGCTGCAAATCCACGGCGGCTACGGCTATAGCGAGGAATACGCGCCCGCGCGCATGTACCGCGACTGGCGCATCACGCGCATCTACGAGGGCACGAGCGAGATTTGCCGGCTCAGCTCGCTGAAAACGCTGCTGCGCAAGGCCTCGAAAAAGGAACTGGGGCTCGGCGACGCGATTCGCTCGCTGGAGATCCCGGACCGCGCGGACAGCAACGAAGGTCGGCCGGATACGCTCGACGGCATGCGCGAGCAGGTCGAGGACCTGAAGAAAATTTTCGTGTACCTCGCGGGCAAATGCCTGAGCGTGGTGGGCTACGAGCCGCTGCTCGACAACGCAAACCAGCAGTACCTCGGCAGCCTGGCGGACATCGCGATTGAAGTGCTTGCGACCGAGAGCGCCGTGCTGCGCACGATCAAGTTGCAGAAGCGCCACGGCGCGGACGCGACGAAGCTGCCGGAATCGCTGACGCGGCTCTACTTTGAGTATTCGACCGATCGCATCCGCCAGGAAGCCACGGAAATCGCGGCCAGCCTGTGGAACGGCGATGAACTGCGCAAGCAGCTTGGCGTGCTGCGCGCGTGGCTGCCGCTGGCGACCAAGCGCATGGACCTGCGCACGGAAGTGGCGAAGGCGATTGTGGAATCAAAGGGCGCGCTGCCGGAATTCCGGAACTAGCGCGCGTATTCGTAGTCCACGAGGTAGCGGCGCTCGAAGTACGGGTTCGCGTCGCGGCTCCACAGCGCCCAGATGGTGTAGAGCCCCAGCATCGTGCCGACGGGGAAGTTGAAGAGCGAAATCATCGACAGAATGATGCCGAGGTAGCGCGCCCATGTTTTGCGGTTGAGCAGGCCCCAGCCCACGAGCAGATCGGGCACGGCGCTGATCGCCAGGCAAAACAAGAAGATCATATAGAAGATGGAAAAGAACCCGGCGATGGGCAACGTCTTCGACGTCGGGCTGTCGTGGATTGCCGTCAGCCCGGCCAAGCCAATCGCCGTGCCGAACATCAGCACAATGACGAGAATGATCAGCGACAACATTCCCACGATGATGTGGAACCACGCGATCAGGTGAATGTGCCGTTCGTGATTCATGCGACCGGGTCCTTGCGCGGGTTAGTAGCGCCGATCGTGGTCGGTGGCGTACCGTCCTTCGAAGTGCGGGTCCGCGTCGCGACCCCACAGTACCCAGAAGGTGTAGATGCACAGCGCGGTGCCGAGGGGGATGCTGAAGAAGTTCAGCGCGCCGATGATCATCGCGAGCACGCGTGCCCAGCCCTTGCCGTCGAGCAGACCCATGCCGGTAAGGAACGTTGGCATGGAGAGAATGAAAATGCCGAAGGCAACGGCCACGCCGATCAGCGGGGTAATCAGCGTGTCGGAAATGTTGCCCGAAAACAGGCCGCCGAAGGTGCATGCAATGATGACGCAAATCGCGCCAAGCAGCATGAGCACGCCGCGGACGATGTACAGCCACGCCAAGATTCGGATATGTTTTTCGCGTTCCATGATCTTCTGCCCTCGGTTCACTATGGCACAGATAATGGCAATGCGCGTGCCGAGAATCGATAAAGTTGTAACTCCTTTATTTGTTAATGGTTATGGAAATTATTGAGAGTGTGACGGTCTTGAGATCGTGGTGAATTACACTGCGATTCGGTTACATTCGCCACGGAATGAAGCGGGGAATCTCATTGATTAAGCAATGGAATCGGGCGCGGCTGGAGCGGGCGCTGCAGGCGCGCGGGTTTTATGACCTCGGCGTGCGCAACGCCGAGCCGGCCATTTTCATCGGCGGCTGCCCGCGCAGCGGCACGACACTGTTCAAGAGCGTGCTCGATCGTCATCCGCGGATCGGGTGCGGGCCCGAGACCTCGCTGTTCGGCGTACCGTTTCACACGCGCATGCTGGGCGTGAGCTGGGAGATTCCGCGCGCGGAGTTGGATGAACTCGCGGCGAAGTCTTCGCACCTCGTCGCGTTCGCGCACGAATTCTTCAAGCGTTATCTGCTCGCGCCGGATAGCAAGCAACGCTGGGCAGACAAGACCCCGAACAACGTGCGCGTGCTGCCGAAACTGCTGACGTGGTATCCGAACGGAAAATTCATCCACGTGATTCGCGACGGCCGCGACGTGGCGTGTTCGCTGCGCAACCATCGCAAGGAGCGGATTCGCGGCGGCAAGATCGTGCCGAAGGTAACGAACAATCCGATCGGCCGATGCGCGCAGACCTGGTTGGACGATGTGTCGCGCGGGTTGGCGTTGAAGGAGCATCCACGCTGCCTTGAAGTGAAGTATGAGCAGTTCCTGGACGATCCGGAAAAGGAACTCCGGCGCGTGTGCGGGTTTTTAAGAGAAGACTTCGATCCGCGTATGCTGGACACAAAAATCATCACGCGCAGCGCAAAGCTGATCGGGTCGAAGCTGAACAATCCAAATGCGGACCGTCCGATCGAGCGCGGATCGCTGGATCGGTGGAAGAAAGATCTGCCGGAACGTGAGCGGCCGGTCGTGGAGAACATCGCCGGGCCCTTGCTGCGTATGTTAGGGTACACGGCGGACGAATCGTGGATTCATGCGAAGTAACCATTCAGGAGAACGACCATGAAGAAGTACGCAGTGGTATTGGGGATGGCGTTGGCGCTGGCGGCGATGCTGCCGGTTTCGGCCGAGCGTCCGGATCAGGCGCAAAAGAGCCCGTGGCAGCATCTGGAGCAACAGGTCGGCGGCAGCTTCATTTCGGTCGAGTACAGTCGGCCGGGCGTGCGCGGGCGGCAGGTGTGGGGCACGGACCTGGTGCCGTATGACGGCAAGCTGTGGCGCGCGGGCGCGAACGAGCGCACGGCGATCACGTTTGAGAGCGACGTGACGGTGAACGGCCAGGCGCTGAAGGCGGGCACGTACGGCTTGCTCGTGCTGGCGACGGAAAAAGAGTGGACCTTTATTTTTAACAAGGACTTCATGTCGCATGGCACCGAGAACTACGACGACAAGAGCGATGTGCTGCGCGTGAAGGGCACGCCGAAGGCGGCTGAGCATGCGGAGCGCTTCACGATCGAGTTCAACGACATCACCGACGAAGGCGCGGTGAAAATCGATCTGCACTGGGAAAAGATCAGTTGCGGATTTGAAGTGAAGGTCGCTGCGCCTGCGGCGAAGTAAATAAGATTTCGGATCGAAAACGGTTGCGGATTTAAATCCGCAACCGTTTTTCTTTTTAGACCTTGCCGGAATCGATCGCCTGGATGGCGCGCTGTGCGAGCGCGTACGCAATGTCACCGAGCCGCGCGAAGCGTTCGTCCTTGGTGAGGCCGTGGTGGTAGCGGTAGTAAATCTGCTGGATGATCACGGCGCCCTTGTACAGCGCGAGCACGTAGTACCACAGCAGATTCGTCAGGTCGAAGCCCGTGCGGCGGGCATAGACGCGGATGATTTCCTCGCGCGTCAGTGCGCCGGTTTCATTGCACAGGAAACACGCGGACACGCTGCTGGTCCGGTCGTCGCGCTTGTCGAGCCACGTGGTCAGCATCACGGCGAAGTCCGAGAGCGGATCGCCGATCGTGGCCATTTCCCAATCGAGCACGCCGACGAGCTTGGTGCCGGTGGCCGTGTCGTAGACCAGATTGTCGAACTTAAAGTCGTTGTGAATCAGCCGCGCGTTATAGTCCGCGGCGGGCTTGCGTTCCCGCAGCCACGCTTGCGCGCGCTCCATTGCGGGATTTGGCCCCGTCTGCGCGCCGGCCCAGCGCTTCTCCCAGCCGGCGAGTTGGCGCTCGAGGTAGCCGGGGCCTTTGTACAGTTCTTCGAGGCCTGTCGCTTTGTAGTCGACGTTGTGCAGTTCGGCGAGCGTCTCGATGAACTCGTAGCATACGTCGCGCACGCGGTGCGGCGTCAGCGCATAGTCCGCCGGCTTTTTCGCGCGATAGATCACGCCCGGGATGCGCTTCATCAGATAGAACGGCGCGCCGAGCACGGCGGGGTCATCGCAGAACAGCACCGGCTCCGGTGCCTTGTGAAACGCGCGGTGCAGTTTCGACAACACGCGGAACTCGCGGCCCATGTCGTGCGCCGAGGCGACCTTCGTGCCGTGCGGCGGGCGGCGCAACACATACTCTTTGTTGCCCGCGCGCAGCAGATAGGTCAGGTTCGAGTGGCCGCCGGGGAACTGTTCGAGCGTGAGCGGAGGCTTGGCGCCGGGCAGTTTGCCGGACAGGAAATTCTCAAGGCGCGCGAGGTCGAGTTGCTCCCCGGCGCGGACGGGCGCGGTCGTGTCGCTTTTGGTCATCCGGGGAGCCTAGCTCAAAAAAGTTACGATGGCAACGCGGAACTGCTCTCGACCGATTGTAAGCCGAAATTCTGATTCCTGTCCCGTTTGCGTGCTTTGTTGGCGGAATCTATGACTGTTGTATGCCGAAGGCAGGACCAATTGGCGTGTCTACACCACTTCATTTCGACTTTTTTGCTTCCTCGCGCACCCTTCTCATCGCTTGGGAAGCCGCGAGCGGGAGTGCCATCCCCTCATCGCAATCAGCGATAAAAGTTCCCACGGTCGGTTGCCAAATAAGCGCTTGTCTCTGTGAGCAAGCTACCCCAACAAGAACTAGATCGAATCCGCCCGGTCGCTCTAGTCCAGGCCGACTACAGGTTATAAAACTGGACTTGTCGGGCTGATTCAGGCTTATGCGCCACTTGATTGGCTGACCCCAACTATCAACTAAGAATTTTGGGGCGTCATGAAAGGTGTTCAAAAGGTCGTCGTCATTTTCGGGAAACTTTCCATTGAGCTTAGCAAAAAGATTCAGATGGGCTCCTAATTCTTCCATCTTGGTTAGTGCTTCATGGACGGGCACCGAACTTGAACCAAGCAGTTCTTCGTTCGAGAGATTTCCATATAGGCCGTCACTAATCTCAGACCAACTTTTCCGGCCGCTCATGAACGCATGAAACTCTTTAACTATAGCTTTATTTTTTTTCCGCTCCTCACGTGCAGTTCGCTCCTCGTCAGAAATGGGCCGTACCAAATACACAGTGGCGCACACTGATGCAAAACCAATAATTATTGTCGAAAAAAGAACTGCGAACTGGTTTTTGCTCACGACAGCATGGCCTCCGTTTCGCTGACAATCTTCTCTTGGTAGGACTCTGTATTCTTCTATGACGACTACCTGCGATATCAAGATAAGGCGTAGTGGTCGCACTGTGTCAGGGACGAACGGTTTCAGAGCGAGTAAGTGCGATACGTGAAACGCGTGTTGTTAGGGGAGCCGGGGTTTTGCGCAAAGCCCAGCAAAAACTGGCAATTCGGTGAGTGTGAAATGGTGCCCGAGAGAGGACTTGAACCTCCATGCGGTTGCCCGCACATGACCCTGAATCATGCGTGTCTGCCAGTTTCACCACTCGGGCACGTGAGCGGGGCTGGAAAAACCCGGCGCGTAGCCTACTAAACGCGCGCGTCGGGAGTCAATTTCGGTGCGGCGGCGTGGTAGGGTTTTGCCCCGGAGGACGCTCCCGTGCCCGAACATATCCTGGTATCCGATCCCGTTGACGCCGTTGTCACGATTACGCTGAACCGCGCGCCGAAGAAAAACGCGCTGTCGATCGCGCTGCGCGACGAGGTCAGCGATGCGCTGGACGCGATCGCGCAAAACGGCGGTGTGAAGGCCGTCATCATCACCGGCGCGGGCGACGTTTTCTCGGCGGGTTTCGATCTGAGCGAATTTCAGACGGCGGCGCAGGACCCGGCGTTTCACAAGAAGCTGTGGGCGTCCAGCGATCGGTTTCACCAGACCTGCGTCAACTTTCCATTGCCGTTGATCGCGGCGGTGAACGGCGCGGCGATTGCCGGCGGCTTCGACCTCGCGACGATGTGCGATATCCGGGTCGCGTCGGAGAATGCGAAGTTTAGTCATCCGGAAGTCACGTTTGGTCCGGTGATTTATTCGCTGCTGCACGATCTGGTCGGCGGCGCGGCCGCGCGCGAGTTGTGCCTCACGGGTCGCGAAGTGAAGGCGGATGAAGCGCTCGCGCTGCGGCTGGTGAGCAAGGTCGTGCCGCGCGCGGCGCTGGACGACGAAACGCGCGCGCTGGTGGCGCTGATCACGCGATCGTCGCGCGAGGTGATTCTCGGCACGAAGCAGAAAATTATCGCGCGCGCCAAAATTGCGAAGGCGGGCACGCTGGAACTGTGATTGTGGAGGCGGACGGATTGAACGACGCACCGATTATTTCACTGATCATCCCCGCCTACAACGAAGAAAAGCTATTGCCGCGTTTGTTGACCAGCGCGAGCGCCGCACGGGCGCGGTATCACCGCGGACCGGAAGGCGCCGAGATCGTGGTGGCCGACAACAACTCCACGGATTCCACCGCGGCCATCGCGCTGCAGGCGGGTGCGCGTGTCGCCAAGGTCGAGCGCCGGCGCATTGCATCGTCGCGCAACGGGGGCGCCGCGATTGCACGCGGGCAAATTCTCGCCTTTTGCGATGCGGACACGAATATCCATGTGGAAACCTTCAACGCGATCGACGCGGCGATGTCGACAGGGAAATTCGCGGGCGGCGCGACGGGGTGGGAGTTCGAACGCAAATCTGCCGGTCTCGCGGCGACACGGTTCGTGGTCGGCACACTGGTGACCGGGTTGCTGCGCATGGAGGGTGGCGTGGTGTTTTGCTCGCGCGCGGCGTTCGATGCGATCGGCGGCTACAACGAGGAGAAAGATATCGCGGAGGACGTCGAATTTTTTCGCGCGGTGCGCAAGTACGGCAAGCGCAACGGGCTTGGCATGAAGATGAAAACGTCCGAGGCCAAAGCGACGATCTGCACGCGCAAGTTTGACGAACACGGCGACTGGCACATGTTCTACATGGCGTGGTGGCCGCTGATTAAACGCCAGTCGTTCCGGAAAATCGTGGACGACTACTGGTATCCGGAACAGCGGTAATTATTTTTTCCCGAAGATCCGCTGGAGCAGGGATTTTTTAGGGAGGTACGCCCACATTGGCAGGGTTTTCCAGCGCTTGATGTCATCGCGTGACTTTGCACGGCCCCAGGCGAAACCGTCGCCGATTTTCGGATTGCGCAGATCGACGATCAGCCATTCGTCAGCGAGGGTCTCGGCAAACGCGCGCAATTCCGGGTCGGAGCCGGACAACGCGGTAGGTCGGTCGATAGTGTTCGGCTTATCCCAGATTCTCCACGGCCCACCATCATAGCGTGTGAAATTGAGAGGACCTGTGTTCGGCGTCTGCGCAAGGTCTATAAATGCATCAAGAAACTCTAAAAGAGTCGCACATTGATAGACAATTACAGGCGCATCGTGACATGCCAAGTAGATCGGTTCCCAATCCCTTGATGAAGGGAGGATGTCTACGACCCAATAGTTCCCATATCCATCATGGGCGATCGGAAATGCATGCGGAAAGATCTCATCGAAACCGAAGCCATTTTTTAACACCCCACCTATGTCGAACGCGTCCAGCGGACCATTCACGAAGCCCTGTGTGATTTTTAGCGCGGCGCGGATATCGGCCGGAATGGGACAGGGGAGTTGTTTCTCGAGTGCGGCGATGTCCGCATCGGACATCGCCGGCTGCAATTCCAGCGTGTATTCTTCGCCGTCTTCATCCGTGATGTGACGGCCCTTCAGCGACTGAAATCGTTCGGCCAAGTTCATGCCAGAGTCCCCGCGTGAATAGTACCTGAGATTTAGAGCCGCACGAGGTACTTGTGTTCGCCGTCGAGCACGAGTTCGTTGTGCTGGTTGTGGATGGTGGAGCGCATGGTGATGACGCCCGTGGTGCGCTGTGGCGTGAGCGCGGTGATGACGAGCTTCGGGTGCAGCGTGTCGCCGGGGAAGACGCCTTTCAGGAAGCGGCTGGACTGTTCGATGAAGCCGATGAGCGACTCGCCCATCACGTGCGGGAAGAGGCCCGCGCCCGCCGCGGTGAACGCGATCACCTGGAAGCCGTGCGCGAGCAGGTCGCGGTGGCCCTGCCGCTTGCAGTAGTCGCGATCGTAGTGGATCGGGTGGTTGTCGCCCGAGAGCGCCTGGAAGAGCGAGAAGTGCGCCTCGGTGACCGTGCGTGAGGGCATGGCGAATTCTTCGCCGAGCGCCAGATCATGAAAGCGGCGTGATTGTGCAAGCATCTGTGTTTCCTCGGGGCGGGGACGCCGAATACTGTAGGCGTCGCGGCATTGGGATTCCAGAGTCCACGGCGCTAGACTCCATGCGGCTGGCCAGCGTGAGGGTATATGAAACCATCAAACGCATTCATCGTCTCGCTGATTGCAGGACTGCTGGTAACTGGGCTCATTATGCTGGTCGATAACCGGCTGGAGCACACCGGTTCCCTTCCGCAACCGCTTCCGGAAGCCGGGCACGTTCCCGAGGCGCAAATGCGCGCGCTCGATTTGATCTACGATTCGTCGAGCCTCGTCGGCAAGTATGGCGTGGCCGTGCTGGGTGCGCTCGGTTTTCTGCTATCGAAACGAATCGCATCGACCAACCGGGGAGCTGCGCTCGATCGCTGGGAGATCGCCTTCGTTTCGATCAGCGCGTTCTGCGCGATTATGGCTATTTATTTCGGTGTGCGCACGCCATTGTCGCTGGCGAACCAACTCAATCAGAATGTGCTCGAGCTCTCACCGACCGGTGACGTGCGGCTTACGATGAAATTTCAGGTCCGCTGTTTGCTCGCGGGCCTGGTGTTTCTGTGGGGCTACGTCTTTTATCAGATGATGGCGAAGCGTCCCGTCGCTGGGTAAGAAATTTTTCGCGAACCGAAGGTTCGCGAAATGATTTACTTGAAACGATCACGCATCCTCCCCAAGTCCTCATCCTGTTTTTTGAGGTGTCGGGCCACCAGCGGCTCGGAATCGCGCAGCAAGGGTTGCACCACCTCAGGCTGCTGCAGTCCCTCGAACTTGTAGATCACGTCGGCCGCATAGCGCCGCACCCACCAGTACTTGCTTTCGATGAGTGTAGGCAACCGCTTAAGCAATTCGGCGCGGGCGTCGCCGGACAATTGAAACGATTCCCAGTCGACAAACGGCGCGAGGGTGGAGATTTCCTTTAATGAACTGCGCTGATCGCCGGCACTGTCGGAGAACACGTTCGCGCATAGCGTGGCCGCATCGTGCGGCTGGAAACGGTAATAGAAAAAGTCCATCAGCCCGCGCGGGATGTCGCTGCCGTATTTTTGCAGTACCTTGGCGCATTGTTCCGCCGTGCCGAGCTTGTGTGCGTTGAGCGACGCCATAAGGGCGTCCCACACCATTTCTTTGTGCTTCTCTGTGCCGGCGTAGGGCCCGACGGTGCGCAGGAGATCTTCGGGCGGCATCTTCGCGACGGCCGCCTGAATGGGACCGACGAAGACCATATCGCCGACGTCGCCGCGCGCGAGGCTCATGGTCTTGAGCACGAATTCGTTTGGCGGCACCCCGGTCTTGTCGACGAGGGCATCGTAGTAAGCAAGCGCTGCGGCTTGGTCTGATCCGGTTGGGCGGCCCAGTTCCTTGCCTGCCGCGTTGAGCTTCGCTTCAAAGTCCTTGTCCGGCTCGAGCGTGAGCGCTTCGTCGGACAGTCCGATATGCGGTCGAGATCCGCAGGCGGTGAGTAGCAGCGTAACGACTGCGAACATCAATGTCCGTCTCATCGTGAATCTCCGCGTGAGTTTTAGACCTGTTTTCCGCCGCGCTTCTTGAGTTCCGCAACCGCGTGGCGGACATCCTGCGCGCGATCTTTCGGGACGATGAGCACACCGTCCTCGGAGACGACGACTACCACGTTGTCCATGCCGACCACGCTCACGGCAACGGCGTCCGCGCCGGCCGCGTTGTAGACGATGGAGTTGGTGGTGTCGATGAGCACTGGCCCGCCTTCGGCGACATTGCCCTGCGCGTCGTGCGGGCGCGTGCGATCGAGACTCGTCCACGCGCCGACGTCGTCCCACGGATAGTCCGCGCGCACGACCACCACGCGGCGCGCTTTCTCCATCAGCGCGTAGTCGATGGAGATGTCATCCAGTGATTCAAAGATCGCGGCGGCTTTTTTGGAATCGTTCGCGTGCAGGGAGTCCGCCATCGCGCGAGTCGCCTGGGCCAGCGCGGGCCGGGCATGGTCGAGTTCGCCGAGGAACGTGCTCACGCGCCAGAAGAACATGCCGCTGTTCCAGAAGTAATTGCCGGCGGCGATAAATTTCTCGGCTGCGTCTTGTTTTGGTTTTTCGTGGAACGCGGCCACGTCGAAGGTTTTGATCCCGCCGCGATCGCCGAGCGGCTTGGCGATGTCCTTCGCTTGCACGTACCCATACCCGGTTTCGGGCCGCGTGGGCACGATGCCCTGGGTGACGAGGACGTCCTGCGCTTCGGCGGCGTCGAGCGAAGCAGCGACGGTCGCGCGGAAGCGGTCCGGATCCTCGATGATGTGATCCGCGGTGACGACCGCCATCGCGATCGACTCCGGCGCGCCGTGTGAGGCCATGAGCCAGGCGGCGGCATAAGCGAGACAGCCGGAGGTATTGCGCTTGGCCGGTTCGGCGATCACGTTGGCATCGGGCACGCCGACCTTCGCCGCGCGGATCGGCGTGACGAGGTGCGCGGCCGTGATAATGAGAATTCTGTCAGGCGGGATCAGCGGACTGAGGCGCTCGACCGCCTCGCCCAGCATCGTCTGATCGGGACGTGTAAGTCTTAGCAATTGCTTGGGATGGTCGCGCCGCGAGACCGGCCAGAACCGTTCTCCGGAGCCGCCGGCCATGATGACGCCAAACCGTGTTGAAGTGGGCATGAATACGTTTCCTGTGGGCTGGGTATCATACGAAAGGAAGGCCGGGGAAACACGGACGGGAATAGCGAACGAGCGCGCCGGGATTGTTATGGTGTGGTTCCTGTGTTACCATAAAGCTGGTGGGCCAGCAACCCGCCGCGCCGTCTAACTTGAGGTAGCGGAAGAAGTTATGGGCTTTTTCAAGCAGATTTCGATTTGGATCATCCTGCTCATCATCCTGTTGCTGGGGCTTTCCACCATTTCTCGGCAGAGTGCCACGAACGTCAAGCCGGGCTCCCCGCAATTTACTGAGCAGCTCAACAAGGGCAACGTCAAGAACGCCAGCATCGACCTGATTCAGGAAGGCTTTTACCGGTTTAAGGTCACATACAAAGAACCGGTGGACGGCCGCTCAGGGATGGAGTTCACCACCGACCAGTACCTGCCGGAGTGGCGCACCGAGCTCGACAAGCTCGGCATCCACTCCGATCCGGGTCCGGAAAACGTGTTGTGGATGACGATGCTCACCAGCCTGCTCCCGGTGTTGCTGATCATCGGTCTGTTCTGGTTTTTCATGTTCCGCCAGATGCAGGGCGGCAGCAACAAGGCGCTGAGCTTCGGCAAGAGCCGCGCGCGGCGCATCAGCCCCGGCGACAAGATGGTTACGTTCAAGGACGTGGCCGGTGTCGACGAAGCCAAGGAAGAACTGCACGAAATTATCGAGTTCTTGCGCGACCCGAAAAAGTTTACAAAGCTGGGCGGCCGCATCCCGAAAGGCGTGCTGCTCGTCGGCCCTCCAGGCTCCGGCAAGACTCTGCTGGCGCGCGCGGTGGCGGGCGAAGCAAACGTGCCGTTCTTCGCCATCAGCGGTTCTGACTTCGTGGAAATGTTCGTCGGCGTCGGCGCAAGCCGCGTGCGCGACCTGTTCCAGCAGGGCCAAAAAAATGCACCCTGCATTATCTTTATCGACGAAATCGACGCGGTCGGCCGCCAGCGCGGCGCAGGCCTCGGCGGTGGTCACGATGAACGCGAGCAGACGCTGAACCAGTTGCTGGTTGAGATGGACGGCTTCAATTCGAACGAAGGCGTCATCCTGATGGCGGCCACCAACCGGCCGGACGTGCTCGACAAGGCGCTGCTGCGCCCTGGCCGCTTCGACCGCCAGGTCGTCGTGCCGAATCCGGACATCATTGGCCGCGAAGCGATCCTGAACATTCACATTCGCAACAACAAGGTGCCGGTCTCGGCGGACGTTGACGTGCGCACGATCGCGCGCGGCACGCCGGGCTTCTCGGGCGCCGATTTGGCGAACCTGGTGAACGAGGCCGCATTGCTTGCGGCGCGTCGCAACCAGGACGCCGTCACGCGGCATGACCTCGACGAGGCCAAGGATCGCGTGCTGATGGGTCCGGAACGCCGCAGCATGGTCATCAGCTCGAAGGAAGCGCGCATGACGGCCGTGCACGAGGCGGGCCACGCGCTGGTCTGCCGCCTGATGCCGGAAGCGGATCCCGTGCACAAGGTCACCATTATCCCGCGCGGACCGTCGCTCGGTTTGACGAGCTGGTTGCCGGAAGAAGACCGCCACAGTCTGTCGCGGCGCTACTTGCTTGCGATGCTGCGCGTGGCGATGGGTGGCCGCGCGGCCGAGGACATCGTGTACAACGAGTTCACGACGGGCGCCGCCGGCGACTTGCAGATGGCGACGAACCAGGCGCACGCGATGGTGTGCGAATACGGCATGAGCGAACTCGGCCCGGTGGCCTTCAGCCACGGCAAGGAGATTTTCCTCGGCCGTGACTTCAGCAAGGAACGCGATTTCAGCGAAGCGACGGCCGCGCGCATCGACGGCGAAATTCGCCGCATGCTCGAAGAGGCCTATGGCGACACCAAGGTATTGCTGCTGAAGCATCGCCCGGTGCTGGATGCGATCACGGACGCGCTGGTCGAGCGCGAGACGCTGGACGGCATCGAGTTGGACGAGATCATTACGCGCGTGGGCGGCCGGGAAATTCTTCCTGTTAAGGAAGAACCCAAGACGCCGAGCAAACCGAGCGCGACAATTGCCTCGGAGCCGCCGCGCCGCCGCACGGTGGAAGATGACCGCGGCGCCGATCTGCCGCCGGGTGACATTGTGCCGGGCACGGCGTGAGGGTTCTGCCGTCCCCTCCGGGAGTTGAGTGAAATTGTGTTGCCGTAGCCCAGCGCTTACGCGCTGGGCTACTTTCTTTCGTCCCTCCGGGACTGGACACACATGAATCAAAAGAAGACTCTGATCATGGGCGTGCTGAACCGCACGCCCGATTCTTTTTTCAGTCCGAGCCGCGTGCAGGATGTTGAATTGGCCGTGGAGCGCGCACGCGCGATGGTGCGCGACGGCGCGGATATTGTCGACGTCGGCGGCGAGTCTTCCCGGCCCGGTTCGGAGCCCGTCAGCGTCGACGAGGAATTGCGGCGTATCGTTCCGGTGTTCGAGGCGTTAAAGGGCGCGGGGCTGCGGTTGTCCGTGGATACCTACCGCGCCGAGACGGCCCGGCGGGCCGTGGCGCTGGGCGCGACGATGGTGAACGACATCACCGGCCTGCGGGGGGACCCGGCCATGGCGGGGGTGGTGGCGGAAACGGGCTGTGAGTGCGTGATCATGCACATGCAGGGTGACCCGAAAACGATGCAGTCCGCGCCGCAATATGTTGATGTGATTGATGATATCCGCCGATTTTTCGAAGAACGGTTGGAGTTCGCATGTAAAGCCGGGATTACCGAAAATCGGATCTGGCTGGACCCCGGCTTTGGCTTCGGAAAAAACGTGGGGCATAATTTAACCATCTTGCGGCGGTTGGCCGAGTTCAAGCGCTTTGGCCGGCCGCTGCTGGTGGGCACGTCGAACAAGGCGACCATCGGCGCCGTGCTCGATGTGCCGCCGGAGGAACGCGGCGAGGGGACCGCGGCGACGGTGGCGCTGGCGATTGCCAACGGGGCCGACGCCGTGCGCGTGCACGATGTGCGGGGAATGGCGCGCGTGGCGCGCATGAGCGACGCGATACTGGGGAGAGGGAATCATGGCTGAGCGGCTATTTGGCACAGACGGCATTCGCGGGGAAGCGAACATCCATCCGATGACGCCGGAGCTCGCGCTGCGCGTTGGACGCGCGGCGGGGTACATCTTCCGCAAGGACGACAATCCGCACACCATTCTGATCGGCAAGGACACGCGCCAGTCCGGCTACATGATCGAGAACGCGCTGACGGCCGGGCTGTGCTCGATGGGCATCAACGTGCGGCTTGTGGGTCCGTTGCCGACGCCGGCGGTGTCGTACATCATGCGCAGCCTGCGTGCGGACGCTGCGATCATGATCTCCGCGTCGCACAATCCGTATTACGACAACGGCATCAAATTTTTCGCGCGCGATGGCTACAAGCTGCCCGATGAGATTGAAGACGAGATCGAAAAGCTGATCGTCGGCAAAGAGATCGACAACGTGCGGCCGACGGGTACGAAGCTTGGCCGCGCGAAGCGCATTGAAGACTCCGTCGGGCGCTACATCGAATACGCGAAATCGACCTTCCCGCGCGGTCTGAAACTGGACGGCCTGAAGATTGTGTGCGACGCGGCCAACGGCGCGGCGTACCGCGTTGGGCCGAATACGCTGTCGGAACTGGGCGCGAAGGTGGTGTCGCTCGGCGTCGAGCCGGACGGCACGAATATCAACGCGAACTGCGGCTCGGTATATCCCGAAGTGATGCGCGCGCGCGTTATCAGCGAGAAGGCCGACCTGGGCATCGCGTTCGACGGTGACGGCGACCGCGTCGTGTTGGCGGACGAAGACGGCCGCCTGCTGGACGGCAACGCCGTGCTCTCGGTGCTCGCGGCGGACATGATCGAGCGGAACGCACTGCCGAAGAAAACCGTCGTGACCACCATCATGGCGAACGGCGGCCTTGAGCGCGCGATTTCGCCGATGGGCGGGAAGATTCTGCGCACGAAGGTCGGCGATCGCTACGTCGTCGAGGCGATGCGCAAGGAAGGCCTCACGCTCGGCGGCGAATCGAGCGGCCATATCGTGATGCTCGACTACAACACCACCGGCGACGCGATGATCACGGCGCTGCAGATGCTGGCGACGCTGGTGCGCCGTGGGCGGAAACTGTCCGAACTCGCGCGCAGCTACGAGCCGATGCCCGAAGCGCACGGCAAAGTGCCCGTGCAGCCCGGCGCGCGTCCGTCCGAGGAAGCGCTCGACAAAGTGCGCAAGAAGGCCGAAGAACAGTTGCAGGGCAAAGGCCGCGTCGTGATTCGGCCGTCGGGCACGGAACCGATTATCCGCGTGATGGTGCAGCATGTGTCCAGCCGCGACGCCGAAACGCTCGTGCAGACGCTGGTGGACGATATCAGCGCGCTGTAAATTTTAAATGTAGGGGCGGCCCCCTGTGGCCGCCCGGGTTGGTGGTGTGCAGGGCGGCCACAGGGGGCCGCCCTTACAGCCAACGACCCATGTCCTCACTTCGCGATCAAGTCTTCCACGAAATCCTCATGGCGCGGCAGCGCGTGTATGCCATTGGCAAGCCTACGCCGCTCGAGCGCGTGCATCTGCCGGTGGAGGCCGAGGTGTACGTCAAGCGCGAAGACCTCTCTCCTGTGCATTCGTATAAGTGGCGCGGGGCGTACAACAACATGGCGCAGCTTCCGCCGGTGGCGAAGGCGCGCGGCGTGGTGACGGCGTCGGCGGGTAACCACGCACAGGGCGTGGCGCTCGCCGCGCGCAAGCTGGGCATTCCCGCGCGCATTTACATGCCGGTGTCCGCGCCGCGGATGAAGCAGGCGGCCGTGCGTCGTCACGGGCAGAACCTGGTTGAAGTGATTTTGCACGGCGACAGCTACAGCGACGCGTATGCACGCGCGCAGCAGGATGTCGCCGAATCGAAGAGCGCGTACATCCACGCCTACGACGATCTCGCCACCATGGGCGGGCAGGGGACACTGGCGGACGAAGTGGTGATGTCGGGTCACGGTCCGTTCGATGTGGCCTACCTGCAAATCGGCGGCGGCGGCATGGCGGCCGCGGTCGCGACGTGGCTGAAGGCGTACAGTCCCAACATGCGACTCGTCGGCGTGCAGGGCGTGGGTCAAGCCTCCATGCTGGAGGCGTTTCGCAAGGGCAAGCCCGTAGCGCTCGATCACGTCGATGTGTTTTGCGACGGCACGGCGGTGAAGAAGACCGGCGACATGACCTACGCGTTGTGCCACGAGTTGCTGGACGATCTGATCACGGTGACGAACGAAGAAGTGTGCGCCGCGATCCAATTGGCGTGGGAAGCCACGCGCAGTATTCCGGAGCCGGCCGGCGCGATGGGGCTCGCGGGGCTGATGAAGCAACAGGAAGCCGTGAAGGGCAGCCGCGTGCTTGCGGTGATTTCCGGCAGCAATCTCGATTTCGGCCAGCTCGCGTGGATCAGCGCGCACGCGGGCATCGGCGGCGGACGCCGGCGCTATATGCGTTTCGAAATTCCCGAGCGGCCGGGCGGCATGCTGTGGCTGCTCGACAACGCGCTCGAAGGCGTGAACATCATCGAATTCCAATACGGCAAGGTGCACGAGTCGAAGGCGTGGCCCGTGATCGGATTCGAGGCCTCGCCGCTTGAGCTGGAACTGCTCACGCAGAAGCTGAACGAGCTCAAGGTGAATTACGAAGACGTCACGAGCGAGACCGACGTTGAATTCCGCATCATCCACTACGAGCCGGCGCAGTTTAAGCACCCGTATTTCATCACGCTCGATTTCCCCGAGCGCCCCGGCGCGCTGCACGACTTCCTGTCGCTGCTGCGCGGCCTCGCGAATATTTGCTACTTCAACTACACCTACACCGGCGAACTCGTCGGTCGCGCGCTGCTCGGCTTCGAATTCGACGGCCAAGACGCGCGCGCGGCGTTCAAGAAAATGCTCGCGAATTCTCAGCACCACTGGAAGGAAATTCCGGACGGAGCGGTCGGCCGGATACTGTAAAGCCTATTCCCACTTCATCGTTTCGAGATGGTGGCGCAGCTTGGCGACCGAGCGGAACCGGCGGCTGATGATCGAGCGCTTCAGGCCGGAGCAGATGTAGCGGATTTCCGGCGCGTGCTTCTGATACTGCGCGGCGCCGCCGAGCGAATCGTAGAACAGGCGGATGAGCGCGCAGAGATCGTCCAGCCGGTGCTCGGCCGTGCAACGGCCCCAGTGGTAGAAGTCGACGAGCTTCACTTTGTACCCAAGCCCGATGCGCCGCACGAGGATATTCAGGTCGTGCAGGTCGCCGTGGTACTCATCGAGCTCGTGGATCTCTTCGATGCCGCGGCACAGCGTGTGCAGCAGGTGAATCGCCTCGAACGGCGTCAGGCGGCCGGCCGGCTGACGTTTCACGTACTCCGCGAGGATTTCGCCCTCGACGTATTCGCTGACCAGCGCCGTGATCCGATGGCCCTGGAACGGGATGGCTTCCTGCGTGTGGTAGCGGATCACCATCGAGCAGTCGCGCAGTACGTCGAGTTTCTTTGCGTAGAAGTTGACCGCCTTGTTCTTCGGGTTGCGCGCGGGGAAGAAGAGTTTGGCGGCGCGCTCGATGCCGGTCGACTCCTCGGTGATGTGATAGACCTCGCCTTCCCAGCCCGCGCCGAGGCACACGCCCACGCGGTATTTTTCCGCGAGGCGGTTTCCCGGTTTCAGGTCGAAGGCGTCGATGCGGTAGCCCTTGTTCGTCGGGCTGCCGTGGCCATTGCCGTTTCCGTTGGCGCTTGCGTCGTGTCCGTTGCCGTTCTTGCTCATAAGTCCTTCAAAGCGCCTACAGCGCCAGCATGTTTGCGAAAATGCGGATCGCGCCGGGGTTCAGCGCGCGGAGCTGGCGATACCACACCAGCGCCGTATACATGTACGTGCCGTCGCCATACGGCGCGACGAGACAACTGCCCGGCGGCGGAGACTCGCCCGGATCGGCGACGCCGATCAGCGGCGTGTACGCGTCGTCCCACTTGTTCGGGAAGTACAGCCCGCGTTCCTGGATCCAGTTGTCCCAGTCCGTGCCGACGATTTTATTCGGCACGTTGAACAGCGGATGATCCGGCACGAGCACGTTGATCGGCGCGTTTTCGACGGTAACGCGTTCGCGGCCGATCGTGATCGGGAAGGGCGCATAGGCCGGCTCCCATTCAAACGTCTTGTGGTAATTCACGATCACCGTACCGCCGCGCTTGCAGTAGTCAAGCAGCGTCTGGTTGTTCGCCACAAGATCGGGCCGATCGAGATACGCGCGGATGTCGACGATGATCGTCGAGAAACGATCCAGCGATTCCGCGGTGAACTCGTCAATCTCGATCGTGTCGTATTTCACGCCCAGGCGATCGAGCGTGATCTGCAGCGTGTCGTCGTAACTGTTGACGATGCCGACGAACTTGTCTTTCGGTACTTGCACATCCACGAGCCGCGCGAGCGCGGTGCGGGTGTGGCCGGTCTCGGTCACTTTGCCGCTGAGTTCGTAGTCGCCTGGTTTCAGATCGTTCGCCACTTTAGCGCGAATCGGGATGACTTTCTGGTCGCCTTCGCGCGCGAAGGACACGCTCACCGAGGATTGTTCCAGCGTAAGGCCCTTGGGCGCGGTGAGCTCAATCGTGGCCGTGTGCGCGCCGGGGGCGGAGTTTGTGGCCACCAGCGTGAATTCGGCATCGCCACCCTTGCCGGGCAGCAGCAGATACGGCGATTTCAGGAACTCGATGCCGACGGCCGGCGCGACTTCCACGTACACCGGCGCCTCGATGGTGACCGGCGCACCGGCGACGTCCATCTTGGCGGTGACGATAATCTGCGGCTTCAGAAAGTGGCGGTCATACACGAATTCCGCGTGCGGAATCGTGCGCGGCTGATTCGCGGGAACCGTGAGTTTGAATTCGGTCGAGCAGAAGCCTTCCGATGAGAACGGTTCCGATTTCGGCGCGGGCACTTCGGCCGCGAACCACGGCTGCGTGCGCACCGAGAAGGTAACGTTGGACGCTTCCTTCACGCCGAAGTCGATCGTTTCCACCGCGATCGTTATTTCCTGGCCGGGCGTGACCTCTTTGTCGTTCACTTTGGCGTTGATGTACAGCTCGGCCATCGCAGCGGTCAGTTCGTTCGCGCGCACGGTCGCATCCGCATCGGGGTTCGCTTTCAACAGCGCTGCGGACTTCGCGGTATCGAGCGTGGCGAGTCCCGCGGTGGACGTCGTCCGCGCGTCCGCGCTCACGCGATCGCGCAGGCCTTCGAATAGCCCGCCACCCGGCGCGGCGACGTCGCCGCCACCCTGCGTGCCGCCGTCGTGTTCTTTCACGAGGCCATAGGTCGCCGTCGAACGCGTCGTGAGGAAACGGTCGATGAAGAAGCCCATGCCCTGCGTCTTGTGTTCGCCCAGCGCCTGCGCGGCGATCTGCGCGTAGGTGTAGCCGCGGAACGGGTCGAGTTCGTTGAAGCCGATGCGCACGCCCGTGCTGCTGCTGAAATTGCGCAGATACAGACGCGCCGGCTGCCAGGGTTTCAGGCCCTCTTTCATGTGTTCGGGGAACACATTCGGGTCGGCGGCCTTGTCGAAGGCGTCCTGCACGATTTGGCCGATCGCCTGGTGGTGCCCATGCCCGCTCCGCGTGTCGTGGTGCGTGATGATCACGTCCGGCCGCGTCTCGCGAATCATGCGCACCATGCGTTCGAGCGCGGTGTCGTATCCCCAGATCGCGAAAGTTTCTTCTTTGGTTTTCGAGAAACCGAACTCCGGCAGATCGAGGAAGTGCAAATCCGCGCCGGTGATGGCCGAGGCACGCGACATTTCGTCCGTGCGCAGCACGGCGAGGTCCTGATACAGCTCCGGTCCGATTTCGTTCTGGCCGCCCTCGCCGCGCGTGGCGAGCACGGCGAAGGTCTTGTATCCGTATTTCTTGCGATACATGGCGAGCGTCGCGCCGTCTTCGTCGTCGGGATGCGCGGCGACGCACATCAGGCGGAGATCGGTGCCGACATCGAGCAAGGCCTGGTGCTTGGCGACATCGCCGAGCGGCGGCTCGACCGCAAACGCGTTCGACAGACTCGCAATAAGCAGGCCCGCGAAAACGATTCGGGCGACTGTGGGATAATGCGCGCGCAGCATCACGAGTAGGACTCCTTGGCGTCTGCGGCCATGAAATTTCGTTTGCATATACTGGCGATGGGCTGTTGCCTGCTGGCGAATTGCGCCCACCTGAATGGCAACTTTCAAACCGTCGAGCCGGCGCGTTTTTATCGCTCCGGCCAACTCCACGCGGACGCCTTCGCGCGCCGCATGGACGAGTTCGGCATTCGCCGCGTCATCACGTTGCGGGGTGCCGAACCGAACGGGGAATGGTATCACGCGGAGACCGCGATCTGCGACGCTCGCGGGGCCGATTTTTATGCGCTCGGCTGGTCAAAGGAGCGTCTGCCGGAGCCCGCGTCGCTGATGCAATACCTGGAGTTGATTGATACCGCGCCGGGCCCTGTGTGGGTGCACTGTCAGGGTGGTGTGCACCGATCGGCGGTGGCCGCCGCGGTGTATGTGCTCGCGTGCGGCGGATCGGTGGAGGCCGCACGCGCACAGATCGGACAAGGTTTTCGCGATGCTCCGATCGGGAAGCTGCTGGATTTATACGAAGCCGCCGGCGATGTGCCGTTTCGGGATTGGGCGCGCGAACAATATCCGGCGATCTATGCGGCCCACGAGCAATCGATGTGATACCCTCCCCGGATTCCTGACGGAGCAGCAACGCAAATGGGCCGGGCGGTTTTCTTCGATTTGGACGAGACCCTGATCGCGCACACGATCGACGGGCCCGATCTGTTCCGACGAATTTATGCCGCGCATGCGGACATTTTTGCGGGCGTGGAACTCGCCCAATTTGGGAAAGTGCTGCGCGAAACGGCCACCGAACTCTGGGGCGCGATGTTTGTGCCTGTGGCGCCCGGCGAAGACCCGCTGGTGCGGTCTTTCGGGCGCACGCTGAAGGGCTTGGGACTGGATCCGGCGGCGGGACAACGCCTGCGCGACAGTTTCGTCGAGATCGTGCTCGCTTCGACGACGCCGAATCCCGGCGCGAAAGAGGCCCTCGCGCGCCTGCGCAAGGAAGGCGTCACTACCGGCATCATCACGAACGGATACAACTCGTTTCAGAACCTTAAGATCGATCACCACGGCTTCGCCGGCACCACGGACTTCGTGCTCGTGTCCGAAGCCGCCGGCGCGCACAAGCCCGATCCGCGTATTTTCCGCGTGGCGCTCGAGCGCGCGGAAGCGGCTCCGCATGAGGCGCTGCACATCGGCGATCACCTCGTGAACGATATCGGCGGCGCCGAGCAGGTGGGCATCGCGGGCGTGCTCTACGACCCCCACGGCAATCGCCTGCCCGCGGAAGGCGCGCCCCTGCCCGAAGGCGCCCGCCGGCCCAGCCATGTGTTGCGGCATTGGGATGATTTGCCGGAGTTGCTGCAATCTTCCGCCAAGATTCGGCTCTGAATCGGTGCGCTTTCTGGCAAGTTATTTAGGTAAGTCATGTTAGAATGCACCCATGGCCAAGGTTGATCTTCGTCCAATATTGGATCTTCCCGTCTCCGAGCGCCTGCGCGTGCTTGAGGAGATCTGGGACAGCATCGCCGTCAACCCCGATGCGATTCCTGTGCCGGAATCCCACCGTACGGAACTTCGGCGCCGGCTGGACGAGTATCGGAAAAATCCTGACGAAGACCGCGGCTCGCCTTGGGCCGAGGTTAAGGCGCGCATTCTCAAGCGGTCATGATCTCACGTTTCAGTGTCCTTGCGGAAGCTGAGCTTGATATTGATGATGCTTACGTCTGGTATGAGTCCGAAGAACCGAATTTGGGCGTGGCATTCGTCGAACAGGTCGAGCAGTGCTTCGTCCGGATTAGTTCCAATCCGAAAATCTATGCGGTTGTTGAGGGCCCTGTCCGAAGGGCTTTGGTTCATCGTTTCCCCTATGCGGTCTACTTCGTGCTCGATGGGGACGAAGTGACAGTATTCGCGGTTCTGCATATGGCCCGCGATATAGGAGAGGCTTCGGAACCCACGTAGGAGCGCCTTCCGTGGGCCAAGGGGATTGTCTGTGCTTTTCAATCCTTGTTATACTCTAGACTCGCGGAACAGGGTTTTTGCAAGCTGCATGTTTACAGCGTACAAGGATTCATCGCATGTCCGGGCATAGCAAATGGAGCACGATCAAGCGCAAGAAAGGCGCGCTTGATGCGAAGAAGGGCAAGATTTTCTCGAAGATCGCCAAGGAGTTGGTGGTCGCGGCGAAATCCGGCGGGGGCGACCCGAACAGCAATTCGCGGTTGCGCACGGTGATGCTCGCGGCGCGCGCGGCGAACATGCCGAAGGACCGCGTCGAAGCGGCCATCAAGAAGGGCACCGGCGAAGGCCAGGACATCAACTACGAAGAAATCCGGTATGAGGCCTATGGCCCGGCCGGCGTCGCGATTGTGATTGACGTGCTCACCGACAACAAGAACCGCGCGGTAGCGGAAATCCGGCATATGGTCACCAAGGCCGGCGGCGCGATGGCGGAGTCCGGCGCGGTCATGTGGAACTTTGATCGCCGTGGCTACATCGTGCTGCCGAAGGCCGCGGGCACCGAAGACGAGATTTTCGAAAAGGCGCTCGATGCCGGCGCGGACGATGTGAAGACCGAAGGCGATGTGTATGAGATTTTTACCGATCCGGCAAACTTGCACGCAGTGTCGGATGCGCTGGTGAAGGCGGGGCTTACGCCGGAAGAGGCGAAGCTCACGATGTTCCCGAAGACGACCGTCTCGGTGAACGCGGACCAAGTGCGTTCGCTGATGAAGATTATTGAAATCGTCGAAGACAACGACGATGTGCAGAACGTGTATTCGAACTTCGAAGCCACGGACGAGGTCATGGCCGCCGCGATGGCGGAGTAACGTTTGATTTGTAGGGGCGGCCCCCTGTGGCCGCCCAAGGCAGGCATGGGGGCTTGCCGCTACGAGGGGGAATCGCATGCGCGTGCTGGGAATCGATCCCGGGACGGCGACGACCGGGTGGGGCTTGGTCGAGGGCCGGGGCATGCGCCTCATTCACCTCGCGCACGGCACCATCAAGACGAAACCCGGTCAGCCCTTCCAAAAGCGGCTCGATAGCATCTACGCCGATCTTACGCTCCTCATCCAAACGCACCGGCCGGACGGCGTCGCGATCGAGGAATTGTTTTTCACGAAGAACATCACGACGGGGATCGCGGTGGCGCAGGCGCGCGGCGTGATCGCGCTGGCCGCGGCACACGCGGGGCTCAGCATCGGTGAATTCAGTCCACGCCAGGTGAAATCGGCGATCACGAACAATGGCCGCGCCGACAAGCGCCAGATGCAGGAAATGATCAAGCGCCTGCTGAATCTTGACGAGCATCCGAAACCCGACGACGCGGCCGACGCGCTCGGGATTGCCATTTGCCAGATCCACGCCGGAGCCTTCCGCGCGGCCATCGGCGAATAGGGGACTGACTGCCGGCCCTATCGGTAGTCTGTCCCCGGTCGTCCGCACGAATACCGGGGACAGACTACGAATCAGTCGCACTCGATGGTTGAGTATTCCAAGCTGTCTGCGTTCCAGTCTCTTCCGCGTCCTCCTGCGAACGATTCGCAGTCAGTCCCCTCGTTCCTCTAGACATCTGCTCAAATATTCAGTATAGTGGCCGTGTCATCGGGGGATAGCGTGTGTTCGCGTTTCTGCGGGGAGCCGTGGCGGTCAAGGGCGCGGGAGTGATTGCGCTCGACGTCGGCGGCGTGGGCTACGAGGTCCACGTGCCCGAACCTGTCCAGCGCCGGTTGGCCCTCGGTCAGGAAGTCACGCTGATCACCCATTGCCACATCCGCGAAGACGCCTTTACCATTTTCGGGTTCCTGCGCGAGGATGAGAAGCGCGTGTTCGACATGCTGCTCGGCGTGTCGGGCATCGGCCCGAAGCTCGCGATGGCGGTCGTCTCCGCGATGAGCGTGGCGGAGTTCGGCCGCGCGGTGCTCGAGAGCGACGTCGATGCGTTCACGAAGATCAGCGGCGTGGGGAAGAAGACCGCGCAGCGGATCGTGCTCGAAATGAAAGCCAAGCTCGGGCAGGACGCTGAGTTGAAAGCGATCCTTGGCGAAGATGCCGACTCCTCGGATTCCGGCGATCGCGATGACGTGATGGATGCGCTGCTTTCGCTCGGCTGCACGCCCGGTGAGGCAAAGAAAGCCGCCACCAGTGCGCGCCGTGAATTGGGACCAAGCGCCGCGCCTGAAGAAATTGTGCGCGTGGCGTTGCGCTCGCTTGCGAGAGTGGCATGACGCCAGCGGACGACGTCATCAATCCGTCCGAGCGCGACGACGACGCGCAGTATGACGAGCAAATCCGACCGCAGACCTTTGCGGATTTTCCCGGACAGGAACCGTTAAAAGAAAAACTGCGCATCGCGATCGCGGCGGCGAAAGGCCGTGGCGAGGCGCTGGATCATATTCTGCTCAGCGGCCCGCCGGGCTTGGGCAAAACGACCCTCGCGCGGATCATCGCGAACGAGATGGGGGTTGATTTCAAGGCCACCTCCGGGCCCGTGATCGAGCGCCAAGCGGATCTCTCCGCGATTCTGACCAGTCTCGAAACGAACGACGTACTCTTTATCGACGAAATCCATCGCCTGAACCACGCCGTCGAAGAAACGTTGTACTCCGCGATGGAAGATTGCGAGATCGACATCTTGCTTGGCAAAGGGCCGACGGCGCGCTCGATGAAGATCGGCTTAAAACCGTTCACGCTTGTTGGTGCGACAACGCGCGCCGGTCTTCTCACGCCGCCGCTGCGCGCGCGCTTCGGCGACACATGTCGGTTGGAGTTTTACTCGCCGGAGGAACTGGAGACGATCATCCTGCGTTCCGCGCGCATTCTGACGACACCGATCGAGCAGGAGGGCGCGCTCGAAATTGCCGCGCGCTCCCGCGGCACGGCGCGCGTGGCGAACCGGCTGTTGCGTCGCGTGCGCGACTATGCGCAGGTGAAGGGAAATGGCACGATCACGCATCCGATGTCGCGCGGCGCGCTCGACATGCTCGGCATCGACGATCTCGGTTTGGACGGCATGGACAAGACCATCGTCAGCACGGTGATCCAGAAGTTCAACGGTGGCCCCGTGGGCCTGTCCTCGCTCGCGGTGGCCGTGGGCGAAGAGCGGCAGACGCTTGAGGAAGTCCACGAGCCGTATCTGATCCAAATCGGCTTCCTGAAGCGCACCCAGCAGGGTCGCGTCGCCACGCCGCTCGCCTACAAACACCTCAAGCTCGCGCCCCCGGCGCAGGGCGGCCAGGCGCGGTTGTTTTAGGCGCTCGCGGGAATTTCCCGATTCTCCCCGGACGCGTGACCACACGTCTTTTCTTTTGACTGCCCCGCCCGCCGACAGTAGACTGAATTGGAACAAACGGATTTGAGGGATTGCCCATGTCACGCGTGCTGGTGCCGATTGCCGAGGGGTCGGAGGAGTTGGAGACGATCACAGTGGTGGATCTGCTGCGGCGCGGTGGCATCGACGTGGTGATTGCGGGACCGACGGAAGACCCGGTCGTGATGAGCCGGCAAGTCGTGATTCTGCCGGACGCGTCGCTGGACGAAGCGATGGAGCAGGACTTCGACATGCTCTTCATCCCCGGTGGATCGCCCGGCACCGACAATTTGATGAAAGACGAGCGGGTACAGGCGCTCGTGACCAAATTCAGCGAGGCCGGCAAGTGGCTCGCCGCGATTTGCGCGGGGCCCAAGATCTACGCGCACGCGGGTCTGCTCGACAACAAACGCGCGACGAGCTTTCCGGGAGCGCTCGACATCAAAGATCGCCCTGCGGTGAAATCCACCGGAGCGCCGATCGAAGTCGACGGCAAGATCGCGACCTCGCGCGGACCAGGCACGGCCTTGCTGTTCGGCCTGAAATTGATTGAGTTGCTGGAAGGTGCGGCCAAGCGCGACGAGGTCGACGCACGGTTGCAACGGGCGTAAACAGAAACGAGGCCGCCGCCACGCGCGGCGCTGCAGGGAGACACGGGCGCATGGCGAAAGTAACGATGACGAAAATCCGCGGGTTCCTCGCGGGGGTGTTTGCGCTGGTTCTGGTGATTCTGCTCGCGTCCGCCGGCACCGGCCTGCTGGGCATGGATCTTCCCGTGCTCGGAACGATCTCGCGCACGATCGGCATCGATCCGACGGCGCAAGGCGACGAATAGTCGCGTTCTAGGCGTCGCGCGCGACTTCGATAATAATTTTCAGCACGTCTTTCTGCCGAGCACGTTCCATCGCGCCGAGCCCTTCGCTCAAGCTGAAGCGCCCGCTGATTAGCGGCTCCACCTGAATCGTGCCGCGCGCGAGCGCGTCCAGCGCCGGGCGGAATGGGCCGCACCGCGAGCCAATCACGCGCACTTCGTGGATCACTGGAAGACTAAGATCGAAGGCCGTCGGATGCGCCACGGTCGTCTTCAACACGATGGTGCCCTCGGGCCGCACCAGTTCCAGCGCGCGCGACAGGCCCTCGTGCGAACCCGTTGCTTCAATGACAACGTCGGCCTGTCCGCGCTCAAGCGGCTGCGACGAATGCACGGCGGGAATCGAAAACGCGCGCAGCACTTCGAGTTTCCACTCGTTGTTGCCCACGACGGTCAGGTTTTTAGTGTGCTGGTGGACGACCTGCGCGATGATCTGCCCGAGCTTGCCGTCGCCGAGGATCACGACGCGATCCGAGCCTTCGATCTTGACCTGCTCAAGAATGCGGAATGCCGCCGCCAGCGGTTCGGTGAAAATCGCTGCCTCATCCTTCACCGAATTCGGCACGATGTGCAGATTTTCCTGTGGCAGCGTGAGGAATTGCGCGAAGGCGCCGTTGCGACCCTGAATGCCGAGCACCGTGCGGTGCAGGCAGTGGTGCGGCAACTCCATCTGGCACAGCGCGCAGCGGTGGCACACGCAGTTGATCTCGCCCACCACGCGCTTGCCGACCAGCGTCACGTCGGGCGCGTCCTCGACGATGCCCACAAACTCGTGGCCGAGCACGCCTTTAAAGCCCATGTAACCGCGCGTGATTTCGAGGTCGGTGTTGCAGATGCCCGCCTTGAGCACGCGCACGAGCGCTTCGCCGGCCACCGCCTGCGGCTTGGGCAGCTCGGCGAGACTCAACTCTCCATCGAATAGCAGCGCGCGCATGGACCTCGGGGCCGTGGGTCGCGGTTGCGGCGCGCGGGGCGGGTCGGTCAGAATGCCGCTCGCCCGCGTTCCGCCGCGCGAACGTGGCCACGCGTCGGAGTATAACGATGAAATCCGGGCAATACCAAGGGGTGATTCTGGCGGCGGGCCACGGCTCGCGCATGGGTCCCTTCGGCGATTCGGTGCCCAAGCCGATCGCGCCGGTGTGCAACCGGCCCCTGCTCGCGTATCAACTCGATCATCTGCGCAGCATCGGCATCGATGACGTGATCATCGTCATCGGCCACCTCGGTCATCGCATTATCGAGACCCTCGGCGACGGCCGGGAATACGGCGTGCGCATCCGATACGTCGAGCAGCAAAAGCGGCTCGGCCTCGCGCACGCGGTGGGCCAACTCGAGCCGCACATCCAAAAACCTTTTGTGCTGATGCTCGGCGATATCTTCTTTGAAATGGACAACCTCGTGTCGCTGGTCGCGATGTTTGAAGGCGCGGACACGGCGGCGGTACTGGCCGTGAAAGACGAACCCGATCCCGCCGCGATCCGGAAAAATTTCTCGGTAATTCCGGGCGACGGCGGCGTGGTGAAACGCGTGATCGAAAAGCCGCGCATGGTGCCGAACCGTATCAAGGGCTGCGGCATTTATCTTTTCGACGATCGGATTTTCGAAGCCGTCCGGCGCACACCGCGCACGGCCATGCGCGACGAATACGAGCTGACCGATTCGATCCAGATTCTGATTGACTACGACTACCCCGTGCGCATGGCGCCCGTGGTGGAGTGGGACATGAACGTGACGTTTATCGGCGATCTGATCGAATGCTGCGCGCACGTATTGCGCAAGCAGGGGCGCACGTCGCTCACCGGCAAAGGCTGCACCGTGGCCTCCGGCGCGGAACTCGTGGACACGGTGCTGGGCGACGGCGCCATGGTGAAGCACGCAATTCGAATGGAACGCTGCGTCGTGCTGCCGGGCACGGCGGTGACCACGAACGAACCTTTGCGCAATGCCGTCATCACGCCCGACGGCGTGCTCCAGGCCTGACCCATGCACCTTGTCATCAGCTCCAGCCTGAACCCCGCGAGCCGCAGCCGCATTCTCGCCAGGCGCGCGTACGCGTTCCTGCAAGACCAGAAAACCGAAACCGAGTACATCGACTTGCGCACGCTGAATCTTCCGGCGTGCGACGGCAATGAATGTTACTCGCATCCCGCCGTGCAGGATCTCGGCATCAAGATTTCCAAGGCCGACGGCGTGATTCTGGCCACGCCGATTTACAACTACAGCGTCGGCGCGACCGCGAAGAATCTGATCGAGCTCACCGGCCAGGCGTGGGCACGCAAGCCGGTGAGTTTCTTGTGCGCCGCCGGCGGCCAGGGCAGCTACATGGCCGTGATGGCGCTCGCGAATATGCTCATGCTCGATTTCCGGTCCTATATCCTGCCGCGCTTCGTCTACGCCGCCGAGACCGCCTTCGAAGGCGAGGAGATCATCGACACCGCCGTCCTCGATCGCCTGCGCGATCTTACGACGACGATCGTGAAATTCAGCGCCGCCTTGCGCGCCGGCGGGTTGGTCGCTGAGTAAGTCCTTAGCCACGCGCGTGCGGCCGGCGCGTGCGCATGCGCCGGGGTGGATGGTGCTGGGCGGCACGGCGCAGTTTGCGCAGACCACGCTCCACGCCGCGATACACTGACGTGACGTTGACGCCGAGCCGTTCGGCAGCCTCGCGGTAGTTGAGGTCCTCGAAGAAATAAAGCTCGATGCAGCGGCGTTCGACGAGGCTCAGGCGCAGCAGCATTTGACTGCGCACCCAGTTCAGCAGCCGTTCCCGTTCGCGCGCCCGGGCCACGGCGCGGCGCTGTTCTTCCGGCGATTCGTGCCAGGGTGCGTCCGCGTTGGCCAGTTGTGCGAAAATGGCCGGAGAGACCGGGCGGCCGAGACGGTCGAACGCATTAAAAATGTGGGCGAGCGGATGATTCTGCGTCATGGCAGCTCCTTTGCAGCAAGGGTGAGTGCAGCGAGCCGCCACGGTAGGACCTCGGCCCTCAGCAAGACTTTTGCTTTGGCGGGTCTTTTTAGGTTTTTCTTCTGTGCGGGAATCGCGTGTGCTTAGTCGCGCCGCGCAGGGTGGGCACAGCCCGGGCGCAGCGCCGGAAATGAGAGGGAAACGATGACGATTGTTGAGAAAGTCCAGGAAGCCATCAAAGAAGCCACCAAGGCCCGCAAGCAGGAACGCCTCGAGTGTCTGCGCCTGGCAAAAGCCGCGTTCTTGCTGAAGGAAAAAGAAAAAGGCGAGAAACCCACCGACGAAATCGCGATCGCGGTGCTGCGTGCCGAGGTGAAAAAGCGGCAGCAGAGCATCGAGATTTTCCGCCAGCACGGACGCGAGGACGCCGCCAAGGCGACAGAGGCGGAGATTGTCGTGCTGGAAGAATTCCTGCCGAAGCAGTTGTCGCCGGAAGAAACGGAAGCCCGCGTGCGCGCCTTCCTCGCCGCGAATCCGGACATGAACCATGCGGGCAAGCTGACCGGCGCCATAAAAAAGGAACTGGGCGATTTGGTGGATGGCAAGGTGCTGAACGAGATCAGCCGCAAGGTGTTAGGATAGGCCCCTTCGTCGTTTTACTACAGTCCGATTTTGTGAGGAAGATTCCCATGCGTAAACAGCTTATCGTTCTATTCAGTCTCGTCTTGATCGCGGCCATCGCCGGTTGTTCGAAGCCGGCGGAAGCGCCATCTGAACCTGCCGCGGCCTCGGCCGCGACAGCGCCGGTCGAAGAGCTGCCCGCGCCGCAGGCGGCTTCGACTCCCGCTGCAGCGCCGGCTGCGGAACCCGCACCGGCCGCCGCCGCGCCCTCGGTGACCCTGCCCGAGGGCTTCACGGCGCACTTCCATGTGAATCCGGAAATGACGCTCACGGGTGTGGAGATCTTGAACGCCGACGAAGCGGCCTACAAAGTCACGGGCGAATTGCGCGCCAGCACACTCGAAGTCTTGAACTACTTTGTTAAATATTTCCGGGACAACGGCTGGGAAGAAGACATGATCATGGAGCAGGAAGGAAACACCGTTGTGTCGTTCAAGAAAGACGGATACCTGCAGTACATCGACTCCCACGAAGGCGGCATCGGCGCGAAGATCACGATCACGACAGGGAAGGCGTAAGTGCGGCCGGTTTCGCGCGCGTGATCTCGTCGACGATCTGTTTCAGCGCGATGAGTTCAGAGTCCACGCCGAGACAGTGATAGAAGTTCGTGCAGCCGCGGCAAATGGACGGCGGATCGAGCAGCAGCGCAAACTCTTGCACCGTACATGCGCCGGAAAACACGCAACGCCCGTCGTCCGGATGAAGCAAATCTTCCAGTTGCAACAATCGATTGTTGCGCAGGGCCCGCCATTGCGCGAGCGCGATGAGCGTGGTGAGTTGCAGATAACGATCGAGCGCGAGATCCGTGTAACGACACACGCCGGCACTTTCCCATGTGGAGACCACGACACCGCGATCGGGATAGACGCGAAACGGTTCGGGCAATCGTCGCTCCGTGAGCAGCACGCGCGCCGCGCCCATCGGGTTGCGCGCGGGAGCATATGAGAAGCGCCGTTGCAGCATGCTGGCCTCGTGTTCCAATCCTGCATGGCTGCACGAAGCCGCCATCACGCGCACGTCGTTCATTTCGTGAGTCCTTTCTTCGCGAACGGCTCTAATCTATTGACTAAAACGATTGACGCGGCGACTTCGCGATTTATTGCGCGATACTCGATACAAGAGCGCGCCGCAGGTATTCATGCGTAGACACCCCACGCATTCAATCGCGACGCTTGACCCACCACGCCAGCGCCGCTATGCTCACGCGCGGTTCGAGGCTGCACCTGCGTGCCGGCCGCCGTTCCTTCCCAACTATCCGAGGCCTGTGCCGCGCCCGAAATGAGTTCTCTGGGTACCAGTGAAAGGCCGTTGCGCGTTGCCATCGTGGGCAGCGGCCCCAGTGGTTTTTACGCCGCCGAAGCCCTTCTCAAAGCCGGTATTGAGGTGCAGGTCGACATTCTCGAGCGTCTGCCCGCGCCCTACGGTCTCGTTCGCTACGGCGTTGCGCCGGATCACCAGAAGATCAAGGCCGTCACAAAAGTATTCGAACGCATCGCCGCCCGCCCAAACGTTTCCTTTCTCGGAAACGTGGACGTCGGCACCGACATTACCTTGACCGAGTTGCAGCGTTTTTATGACGCCATCTTGTTCAGCCATGGTGCCGCGTCGGATCGTCGTCTAAATGTGCCGGGGGAAGACCTTCCGGGGAGTTACACCGCGACCGAGTTTGTGGCGTGGTACAACGGCCATCCGGACTTCCGCGATCACAAATTCGATCTGAGCCACGAAGTAGCCGTTGTCATTGGACAAGGCAACGTCGCCGTGGACGTCTGTCGCATTCTCGGCTGCACAATTGACGAGCTTAAAACGACCGACATCGCGCAGCACGCGCTGGATGTCTTGGCCGAAAGCCGCGTGCGTGAGATTCACATGGTCGGCCGGCGCGGTCCCGTGCAGGCCAAGTTCACGCAAGTGGAACTGCGGGAATTGGGCGAAATGGCCGCCTGCACACCCCTAGTGCGGGCCGAGGACCTGGTGCTCGAGCCGGGTTCTGAACAAGAACTTCATCACCCAGAGAATTCGGGCGCGCCGCGGCTGTTTTCCATTCTCCAGGAGTACACCGTCAATGTGCCGCAGCCAGGAAAGCGACAAATCCACATCGATTTCCGGCTCAGCCCCAACGAAATCAAGGGCAATGGCCGCGTCGAGAAAATAGTACTTGAGAAGAACGCCCTGGAGGGCCAGCCGATGCAGATTATGGCTGTGGGAACGGGCGAATATGAATCCTTGGACTGCGGCCTGGTCTTCAGGAGTGTCGGATATCGTGGGCTTCCCCTGCCGGGAGTCCCCTTCGATAAGCGGGCTGGGGTGGTCCCCAACGTAGGCGGCCGTGTAACCCAGGATGGGCAAGTGCTGCCCGGGGTATATGTGGCAGGTTGGATCAAGCGTGGCCCGAGTGGTACTATTGGAACGAACAAGCCGGACAGCCACGAGACCGTGGCCGCCATTATTGCGGATTTGGGCCATTTGGCGGGGTGTTTGAACCCTTCTGGCGCTGCGGTGTTTGAGTTTTTGAATGCCCGGGGAGTACGGGTCGTCAGCTTCCCGGATTGGCAGCGAATCGACGCTGCCGAGGTCGAACGGGGCCGCGCTGTAGGCAAGCCAAGGGAGAAGTTTTTAACTTCTTCGGCCATGCTGGAGGCGCTCTCGGAAACGCCTGCGGGTTGAGGGTTGTTGGCGGTTCCGGGCTAAGCGGAAGGCTTCGGGTCAAGTTCCAAGTAAGAGCACGCCGATTGTGTTCTGAATTGGAACCTAAATAACTGTTGACAAGACGGGTCGGGCTGCCTATAATGCACTACAATTCTCAGGGGAGAATCGGGTCAAACCACCACCGCTAGTAGTCCGCAGACGCATCACGTCTGCGAGTTTCACACTTCAAAGTTGAATATTCCATCCGACCGGGTAGCAAATCTCAGTCGAAAGGAGGGGATGGACACGGAGGCAGGAGAAACGCCACCACTGGTTGTGCCCGGGATTTTCGGATGTTGACTGAATAAAAGACGCAGGGAAACCTGCACAGCGGGATGTCCTGCTGGAAAGATCGGTTCGGTATGTGCCGGATCGTGAATGAGAAGATTTAACAGGAGAATACGCACAATGCGTAAGACATTGATTGTTTTGGTGGCCGCGATGATGGTCGGTATGACCATCCCGGCGTTCGCCGAACTGCAGAACGTGCAGGTTGGCGGTTCGCTGCGAATCCGCGGTAATTGGTACAGCGAAGCGGACCTCGACTTTGATAACGACGATGGTAACGACTCGCTTTTCGTTGAACAGCGCACGCGCGTCAACGTGAGCGCGGACTTCACCGACGACGTTCATACGTTCATTGAATTGGACAGCTATGACATCTTCGGCGATGACTTCCGTGGTCTTGGTGAAGGTGGTTTCGTGTCGTCCAGCCCGGAAGCTGGCGCGCGCGGCATCTCCAGCAGCAGCGGCGGTTTCCTCGACGGCCTTGACCTTGGTTCGTCCGGCACCTCGGTGTCGTTCTACCAGGGCTACGTCGAAATGCGCGAAGCGTGGGGCTACCCGATCAACATTAAGATCGGTCGCTCGGAAATGCAGCACGGCGATGAGTTCTTGGTCGGTAACAACGACACGAGCTCGTTCTTCCGCGGTCTGTCGTTCGACGGCGTGTGGGTTGGCTACGACAACGAGAACTTCGACATCACCGGTTTCTGGACCCGCCTTTCGACGAACGGTAACACCGGCCGTCTTGAGTCGTCCGGCGACATCGACTTCTCGGGTATCTACGGTAGCTACACCGGCCTCGAGAACATGTCGATCGACGCGTACTACTACTACTACCACCAGGCGCTTGTGGATGGCACGGAATTCCTTGGCTTCAATGAAGCCACCGCGTTCCACACCATCGGTCTGCGCTTCGCGGGCAACGCCGCGGGCTTTGACTGGGCGGCCAACGGCGCCTACCAGTTCGGCGATTCCGGTTCGGAACAGCAGCCGGACGTTCAGGGTATCGGTATCCAGGGTTCTGCCGGTTACACGTTCGACGTGAACATGCAGCCGCGCGTCTTCTTGAACGGCGCGTACTACAGCGGCGACGACGATGATTTCGATGACCATTTCGGCTTCAACCGTCTGTTCTCCGACCACGAATACAGTGAGTTCATTGACTCGACCGACCTGATGAACTTCTGGATGATCGGCGGCGGCGTGTCCGCGCAGGTCACCGAAGCCATCGGCCTGACGGGCGTTGTGAACTGGTTCAACTCGGTCGAAGACTTCGACACGGATGAAAACGATCTGGGTATTGAAGTCGCCGTGTACGCCAAGTACGACTACAGCGAAGACCTGTACTTCCAGGCCGGCTACGCCCACTACTTCGCGGGCGATGCGGTTGAAGACGGTACGGCCACCAACGCGTGGGGCTTCTCGGGCCTCGGCGGCTTGGGTGAGTCCGACGACATGGATTACGTGTTCCTTGAAACGGGCATCAGCTTCTAAGCTGGTTCGCGTGTAATTCCTCGCCCCCGCGGGTTCGCCCGCGGGGGCGATTCTCTTTTCTCGGCCCCCATGCGTTTGCTACACTTCCGCGCAATCCGGGGGCTGCCTTCCGTGACATCCACACCCAAGAAAGCCATGCTTGCGCTCGAGGACGGACTCGTCTTCGAGGGGCGCAGTGTTGGCGCCGAGGGCGAGGCCGCGGGCGAGCTGGTCTTCAACACTTCGATGACGGGCTACCAGGAAATCCTCACCGACCCGTCGTACGCCGGCCAGATCATCACGATGACCTATCCGCTGATCGGCAACTACGGCGTGAATGGGGAAGACGTCGAATCGCGCCAACCATTCTGCCGCGGATTCGTGATGCGTGAGTGCTGCTTCGAGCCGAGCAACTGGCGCGCGACCAAAAGCCTTCCGGACTATCTGCGCGAGAACAAGATCGTCGCAATCGACGGCGTGGACACGCGCAAGATCACCAAGCACCTGCGCACGCAGGGCGCCAAGAAGGCCATCATCAGCACGACGGACCTGGATGCCAAGAGTCTCATCGCGAAGGCGAAGGCCTCGCAAGACATGGCCGGCAGCGATTACGTGCGCGAAGTGACCGTCGACAAGCCCTACGAATGGAATCCGAAGTTTCAAGGCAAGTATCGCGTCGTCGCGATGGACTACGGCATCAAGTACAACATTTTGCGGCTGCTCGAAGAAGTCGGTTGCAAGGTGATCGTGATGCCGGCGACGGCGACGCCGGAACAGATCCTGGCGCAAAAACCAGACGGGATCTTTTTGTCGAACGGTCCCGGCGATCCGGCCGCGCTCGATTACATCTATCCAACGCTCCGCGCGGTGATGGACAAGCAGCCGGTGTTCGGCATTTGCCTCGGGCACCAGTTACTCGCGCACGCTTTTGGCGGCAACACCTTCAAG
Source organism: uncultured Nitrospirales bacterium (assembly GCA_964620045.1). GTDB lineage: Bacteria > Hydrogenedentota > Hydrogenedentia > Hydrogenedentales > VFKU01. The sequence continues at coordinate 16,135 of CAZUJL010000021.1, read as the reverse complement.
CTCAAGTTCGGCCACCGCGGCGGCAACCAGCCCGTGCTGAACCAAAAAGAGGGCACGGTCGAAATTTCATCGCAGAACCACGGGTTCGCCGTAGACCCGGCGTCGTTTGCGGACGATAGCGTGACGATTTCGCACGTCAATCTGAACGACAATTCGGTGGAAGGGCTGGAGCACAAGACCCTGCCGGTGTTCAGCGTGCAATATCACCCTGAATCCGCGCCCGGTCCGCACGACAGCCGCTATCTGTTCAAGCGCTTCACTCAGTTGATGGACGCCGCGCGTTCCTGAGCCGCTTCACCTGCGTCCGGCAATCCCAGCGCACGCCGTTCGATTAGTTCCGTCACCTTACCCAAGTGCAGTAGCTGGTTCGTGAGGTATTTCACCGGATTCTGTTCGCGGAATTTCGTGGTCGATGGCGGCGTCGCGAGAATCGCCTCGGCATTCGGGCGCACTTCGCGCCGCGTCGCCTCAAGCATCCCGTGCTTGCGCAGATAATTCACCGCGCTGTGCACCGCGCGTGTAATGTCCGCCTTGTCCTCGGGATCGATGTACGGATGATGGAAGGCGTCAAACAGGTCGGCCACCAGGCGCACAAGATCGGAGAACAACACCGCCCCCGTCATGCTGTGCAGGCAACGTGTGTACAGGATCGCGGAGACCACCTGCACGGCGTTGATTTCCACCAGCGGGCCAAGGGCTTCGATCAGGCGCTCGTCGAACTCGCGCTGTTCTACGCGGGAAGCGCCGCGTGTCAGGAAGATTTCCTCGCCAAAGACCACCGAAGTGTGCTTGGTGACGGGATTGTAGTTGCGCACCGCGGGCGCGGCGGAGAATCGCATCTCCTTGTTGCGCGCCTGCGCCGTGTGCAGGAAAAACGAGATGCCGCCCGGCCGCTCGATGCTGTCGCGATAATCCATCAGCAACCCGGAACACGAGCGCGATCGACCGGGATAGAGAATAAATCCCTTGCCGCGGAGCAGCAGATCGACGAATTTTTTCAACTGCGAAATGGTCACATTCTCACGGCTGATGCCGTAGACGTCGACCGTTTCCAGAATCTGATCCAGATCGAGCCAGCGCGACTTCATCAGCGGCAGCCCTTCGAAGAAGTTGCTGCGCATCATCGCGCCGATGGTTACGGACCCGCCCGTGGCAAGATACACCGCGCGAAAGAGGTAACAGGGGTCGTCCAGCTTGATGTGGTTGCCGTAGAAAATCGCCGGATGGTCTTGCGGAACCAGGTGCGTGTTATGCAGCCGGATGTAACGGTTCCACCCCACGAAATCGCCAACCACGAACTGGAAGGACTCGTAGCGTTTCTCGGCCGACGGCTGCGCCTTGCGCAGTCCCATGCGCGCGAGGATATGCTCCACAAAGTGGAGGCCGAAGATGGCGTAAAGTTTAATACGTGTAAACATCAATCGATGGATGCGGTAGCTTCTGTTTTCGACCCAATAGTGTACGCGCCTACGCGCCGGACTCCAAGGGGCGGACTAAAGCGGTGAATTGCGCTATGATGCGCCGATTGGGAGGCTTGCACATGCTGAAAATCACATCGCGGGTGTTCATGGCCCTGGCGCTGGTCGCGGTTGCCGGCGCGGCGTCGGCGCAAAAATACGACACGGTGCTGTTATGGCCCGATGGCGCCCCCGGCGCGCTTGGCACCGACGAAAAAGACAAACCCCATATCACGGTGCATCCGGCAGACAAAGACAAGGCCACCGGTACCGCGGTCGTGGTCAATCCCGGCGGCGGCTACCGTGGGCTCGCGGCCGACCACGAAGGCTTGCAGGTCGCGCGCGAGCTGAACCGCCACGGCATCACGGCCTTTGTGTTGCGGTATCGGCTCATGCCGGACTACACGAACTCCACGTCGCTCGAAGACGCGAAACGCGCCATCCGCCTTGTGCGGCACGACGCTGAAAAATACGACATCAACGAAGACCGCATTGGCATGCTCGGGTTCTCGGCCGGCGGCCACCTGACGTCCGCGGCGGGCACGAAATATGACAGCGGCGATCCGGAAGCGAAAGACCCGATCGATCGCGAAAGTTCCCGGCCGGATTTCATTGTGCCGGTGTACGCCGTGATCAACCGCGACCTGGTGAAGTTTGAGATGGGCGACTGGGCGACGACGGACACCCTTGTGAACGCCGAAACGCCGCCGACCTTCATTGTGCAGACGACGGAAGACACCCTGGTGCGCGCGACGCACAGCCTGCGCTTTTATGAAGCGCTTTTGAATGCGAACGTGCCCGCGGAGATGCACATTTACCAGTTTGGCCCGCACGGGCTCGGCCTCGCGCCGGGCGATCCGTCCTATAGCCAATGGCCCGCGCAAATGGTGCAGTGGCTGCAGCGTAACGGCCTGCTAACCGACGCAAAACGCACGGCGGTGAGCGGCAAGATCACGATCGATGGTCAGCCCATCTCGTGGGGCTCGGTGACTTTCGTGCCGCTGGACAATTCGTTGCCGCCGGCGTTTGTGCAGTTCGCACGCAGTGGCGGAAACTTCAGCATCGACGAAAAGCATGGCCCATGTCCGGGCAAGCACAAGGTCGTCGTGTACGAAATGGCCAACGATTCCGTGCCGGCGATGTCCGGTAGTTATTCGGTGGACGATGCGGTGCGCTTCGAGTTGCCCGATCCGATCGAGATTAAAGAAGGCATGGCGCCAATCGAAATCAATGTGAAGCGCAAGTAGCGCGCGTTCCCATCGCATAGCGATCCAATGAACACCGCTTACTTTCTTGTCGCATTGCTCGCGGTCGGCGCCGGCGTCGGCATTGTAAGCGCGGCGCTCGGCATCGGCGGCGGCACGCTGATGGTGCCGGCGTTCCTGGCGATGTTTCCGCAGATCGACATCAACACCGCGAAGGGCTCCAGTCTTTTCGCGATCATGTTCGTCACGGCGTACCAGGCCTGGGAGGCACGGCGCGCGGGCATCAAGACCCCGTGGGACGTCGTTGCCGCCTGCGCCCTCGGGAGTGTGGCAGGGGGCTATGCCGGCGGCGCGGTGACCGCATTGCTGCCGGAAGATATAGTCACCTGGATTTTCATCGCGCTGCTCCTGTTCGCGGGCATCCGCACATTTTTTCTGAAGCAGCGCACGGTGCGCGAAGATCAGGTCCGCAAGCGGCAGTTGATTTCCGTCGGAATCGGCTTCGTCGCGGGCATCGTGGGCGGGGGCACGGGCACCGGCGGCGGCCTCGTTCTCGTCCCGCTCGCGCTGTGGGCCGGCATTGCGTCGAACGAACGCGTGGTGGCCTTGTCGAACACCGTGATGGTGGCAACCTCTGCGGCGGGCGCGCTCGCGCACGCGATGGCCGAGAAAACAGTCGACATGCCATGGACCTACGGTCTTGTGAATGTGTCGCTCGCGCCGCTCGTATGCATTGGCGCAATTGCGTTTACGAAACCCGGCCGCTGGATCAATCAGCAGCTCAGTTTGCCGCGTCGCAAGGCCGTCATGGGGACGATTCTGGTCCTCATCGCCATCCAGCTCGCCATGCGCGCGATGTAACTCTTTGGACTCCGGCAGCAGGGCTGCCCCAGTCCAAAGAGGGCCCCTTGACCTTTCCGATGGTTCAGTGGTTAACTGATTCGATTGGGCCGTTACTCCGAGGGAATCGTATGCAAATCCTCCGCACTCCCGACGCACGTTTCGCCAACCTTCCCGATTTTGCGTATCCGCCGAAGTATGTGGATGTCGGCAATGGCTTGCGCATGGCGTATGTGGAGGCGGGCAGCGGCGACCCGATCCTGTGCCTGCACGGCGAGCCGAGCTGGAGTTTTCTGTACCGCAAGATGATGCCGGGCCTGTCGAAGGTCGGCCGCGTGATTTGTCCCGATCTGATCGGTTTCGGCCGCTCCGACAAGCCGGCGGATCGCAACGACTACACCTATAAGATGCACCACGACGCGCTGACGAATTTTGTGAAGGCGCTCGACCTCAAGCGCATCACCGTCGTCGTGCAGGACTGGGGCGGTTTGCTCGGCCTACCCGTCGCGGCAGAGAACGAAGACCGCTTCGCGCGGCTCGTGATCATGAACACGGGCATGCCGACCGGCGAAGAAACGCCGACGGCGGGTTTCATGGCCTGGCGCAACGCGGCCTCGAAAATGGACGACATGGACGTCGGCCGCGTGCTGCAAGGCGCGACGGTGTCGCATTTGTCTGACGAGGTGGTCGCCGCCTACAACGCGCCGTACCCCGATAAATCGTACAAGGGCGGCGCGCATCAATTTCCGCTGCTGGTGCCCATCTCACCGGATATGGAAGGCGCGAAGTACATCAAGCCGGCACGCGAGAAGTTCAAGACCTGGAAAAAGCCGGTGCTGGTGATGTTCTCCGACAAGGACCCCGTCACCACCGGCGGCGACAAGGGCTTCCGCCGCCTGATGCCGATCGCGCAACAGGAACCGGAGATCGTGATAAAGGACGGCGGCCATTTCCTTCAGGAAGACAAGGGCGAGGAAATCGCGCAGCATATCGTCGAATTCATCCAACGCAGACCAATTTGACGGACAGGATTTACACGATTCACAAGATTGAGAACCGAAGTTTGTTCACTTCGGATTTGCAAGATGGGGTTAGCTCTGAAAGGGCGTCCCAGAATAGCCCAGGGCAGAGCGAACGTAGTGAGCGCCGCCCTGGGTATCGTCGATGTTGAGAATAGAAGCCCTGTAAGGGCGATCTAGGGTAAAAACGAACCGAAAATTTCGGGAGAAAAATCGCCATGGCTCTCAAGAATAACGAAGTCCTGTACGACGTCAAGGACCGCGTCGCCACCATCACCCTGAACCGTCCCGACAAGCTGAACGCGTGGACGGTGAACATGGAATTCGAATACAAGGCCGCGTTCGCCGAGGCCGCGCGCGATCCCGAGGTGCGCGTGATTCTCGTCACGGGCGCCGGCAAGGGCTTCTGCGCGGGCGCGGACATGGGCCTGCTGCAGTCCGTGATGAGCGGCAGCGTAACGCCCGGCGGCGTTGAGCGCGAAGAGCCGCCCGCGATCGGCAACGGCGCGCGCGAGGACTTCAAGAAACAGTATTCGTTCCCGCTGGCCGTGCCGAAGCCCGTCATCGGCGCCATCAACGGCGCGGCGGCGGGTCTCGGCCTCGTGCACGCGCTTTACTGCGACATCCGCTTCGCGGCGGACACGGCGAAATTCACGACGGCCTTCTCGCAACGCGGCCTGATCGCCGAATACGGCCTCGCGTGGATGCTGCCGCGTCTCATCGGCATGCACAACGCGCTCGACCTGATGTACTCCGCGCGCGTGATCAACGGCACCGAGGCCCACGCGATGGGCATGGTGAACAAGGTCGTGCCGGCGGACCAGTTGATGACCGTCGCGCGCGAGTACGCGGTGCAACTCGCCACGATGGCCTCGCCGCGCAGCATGGGCGTGATCAAGCGCATGGCCTACACGGGCCAGTTCCAGACACTCGGCGAAGCCTGCGACCTCGCCGTCGACGAAATGGTGCAGTCGCTTGGCTCCGACGACTTCCGCGAAGGCGTGTCGTCGTTCCTGGAAAAGAGAAAGCCGGATTTCCCGGCGCTGCGATAACGGAACGCAATGGGGCCGGAAGCACCCATAGCGTCAGGAGTAGACGAGACGAAACAGAAAGCCCCATGGCGAGGAGCCATTCGGGCAGCTCTGTGTGTGATTGTTCCGATTGCCGTGCCACCGCTGTTGGGCATGCTCTACTACCTTACGGTGGGTATCAACATCGATGGTGACGATCCTGGATTCTTGGACGTCTATTCATTCATAGCGGTCTGGGGATGGTCGGTTTGGGTGTATCCGCATGTTTGGGTTTACGTGCGAACCGAAACTGGTTTAACCGAGCTCAGTTACCCGTTTCTGTGGGCGGTCATCCAATGGGCCATCGTCGTATCACTCTTTGTGTTGGCGGCGCGCAAATGGCGTCTTCGATGGCAGATTGCCGGCGCGGTTGGTGCCATATTTATCGTGTGCTGCGTAACTCAATGGGTCCTCAACATTCCGCCCTTTGAAATGCAGATAGATGGCCCCTGACCCAAGTCTTGACCGCGTGCGGATCTCGCACTTTAAGTGCTAGGATAAGCCGATTCACGCCCTGTTGCCGGAGAGATTCCCCATGGCCACCACGACCCACGAATCCGTTTCCAAGACCGACCTCTACGAACTCGACGATGAGTGGACCGAGGAGCAGAAGGCGATCATCGACACCTGCCGCCGGTTCGTGGACGACGAGGTGATGCCGGACATCAACAAGTATCACCAGATCGAGGGCCTGCAACCGGGGATCTACGACAAGATCGGCGCGCTCGGTATTTTGGAGATGCTCGCGGCGGGCGAATTGGACCCCGTCACCTACGGCCTCGTGTGTCGCGAGATGGAGCGCGGGTCGAGCGCGCTGCGCAGCGTGCTCAGCGTGCAGGGCTCGCTCGTCATCGGCTGCATCCGCGACTACGCGTCCGACGCGCAAAAGAAGACATGGCTCGAACGGCTGGGGCGCATGGAGGCCATCGGCTGCTTCGGGCTCACCGAGCCGGACTTCGGCAGCAATCCCGCCGGCATGAAGACGCGCGCGGAGAAGACGGCCAAGGGGTACAAGCTCAACGGCAGCAAGTGCTGGATCACGAGCGCGACCAAGGCGCATGTGGCGATCGTGTGGGCGAAGGTCGATGGCGTCGTGAAGGGCTTCCTCGTGCCGACGGACACGCCGGGCTTCGAAGCGCGCGCGATTAAGGAAAAATGGAGCTTCCGCACGAGCGACACGGGCATGTTCTTCCTCACCGATTGCGAAGTGCCGGAGTCGGCGCTGATGCCGGGCGCGACCTCGCTCGGCAAAGCCATCGCGACGCTGAACAACGCGCGCTACGGCATCGCGTGGGGCGTGATTGGCGCCGCGCGGGCGTGTCTCGAAGAGACCCTGAGTTATTTGATCAATCGTCCGCAGTTCAACGGCAAGCCGCTGGCGAGCCACCAGTTGATCCAGAACAAGCTGGCGTGGATGGCGGCCGAGATCACCGGCATGGAACTGATCGCGAAGCGCCTGGGCGAGCTCAAGGCCGCGCACCGCATCAAGCCGCACCAGGTCTCGCTGGCGAAGATGAACAACTGCCGCCGCGCGCTCGAAGTCGCGCGCACCTGCCGCGAACTCATGGGCGCCAACGGCATCAGCAACGAATACCACATCGGCCGCCGCATGGTGGATCTCGAGACCGTGATCACCTACGAGGGCACCGAACACATCCACTCGCTGATCCTCGGCCAACACCTCACCGGGATCGCGGCATACGCCTGAGCGGCTCCGTTAGTCTGAGACTTCTTTCGAGAGCAGCACGGGCGGGTTCCATTGGTTTTTGGGAACGCCCGCCGCGGGTCGGCCCCACGTGCCTTTGCGTGACTTCTCCGTGAGGAACGAAGCGGCAAGCCGATTGATGAGGTTCATGCGCGGCAAGAGCCCATGTAAACCGACGGGACCGTTGAGTGCTCGATCGCCGAGTTCCCAGTATCCGAAATCGTCTGGGGTGACGCACACAAGTTCATTCAGCGGGAGGAACGGCGGACACGCACCGTCAAGGGGGACTGTTCCGTCTCCGGTTTTATGCCGTTGCGCCGGATCAGGATCGCGATAGCGGTTTTCACGCCGCGAGGATTCGAGCACGAAGTGCGGCGCACCCTGCTCGGACTCAATAAGCAATTGATGGCGCGTGGCCTGATCCACGCCGGCGACGCAGAGCCAGTCGTGCGTACAAAGCCCGGCGTTTTCCAGCGACAACCCCAGCATGCGTGTACGGTGGGCGTGCGCTTCGGCCAGCAATTCACCGAAAATCTCGCGGGCGCGCCGGTGTGGATTGGCACACGGCAGTCCAACCTGTGCGATGTATTCAGCGATGGTGTGCGCAACGGACGGTTGCCATAGGTCGGGATCAAAAAGGGACGTGGGCAAGCCGTCGGCAACATCGAGCGCACCTGGGTAATCCGGCAACAAGTGGTACAGCGCCGGCGTCATGCGCGCCGCGTCACGTTCGCTCGCCGTCTGGCGTTCCTGCCCCAATTGCGCCAGTCCCGTGGCGATTTTCAGGACCGCTTCGAATGACCCGCGGAACGGCGCGCCGAGTGTGACTATTTTTCCCACGCGCGCGGTTTTGCCGCACGAGGCAAGGTAGCCTGCGATGATCAGGCCGCCCATCGAATGGCCGACCAAGTCCACCTTCGGATGAGCACGCCATTGGTTGTCGTAGTGCCGGAGCAATCGCGTGCGATCGATGACTTCCTCGACGAAATCCGCCAGGATTTTTTCCGTGACCGCGAGCGGTTGGCGCCAGTCGTATGCGAACGGAAAAACCGGGACGGGTTCGCCCGGCCGGCTCAGGTCGTGGCGCAGATCCTCGATAAATTCTTCGTAGGGAATCGTGAAAACGCGATCCGCGCCCACACGCGAGGGACCGGTGGCTTCGTAGCGGCGATCGTCGGGATGCGGCGCGACTCGGGCGTAGTTTCGTTGCAGCAGCGACCAGACCGTATCCGGCGACACGGGATACCGGTCGGCTAACGCCGAGGCCGTGATGCCTGGAACGACGATCACCGGATTCTGCGACACCGTTGCACTCCTCAAGTCCCTACTAAGGATGCGCGTCTGTTGCACTGCCGGCGGGTGATATCCGGTGCGAAACAAGGGCCCGGCGCCGTGGATTTAGGGTTTGACAGGAATAGTTAACGTGTGTACAGTTTTCGATTGGTCATACGGAGCGGCTTTGGCCGCGAGGGAAGGGCGCAGCGCACATGATTCGGACCAAGATCACGGAAATGTTTGGCGTGGACCACCCGATTATCCAAGGTGGGCTGATGTGGGTGGCACGGGCGGAGCTGACCTCGGCGGTCGCAAACGCCGGCGCGATGGGCTTCATGACCGCGCTGACGCATCCGGAACCGGAACTGCTGCGGCGCGAAATCCAGAAGTGCAAGGACATGACGGACAAGCCGTTCGGCATCAACCTCACCTTCCTGCCGTCGCTGCGCGCGCCGGACTATCCCGCATACATCGACGTGTGCGCCGAAGAAGGCATCAAGTTCATCGAGACGGCCGGCCGCAGTCCGGAGCAGTACATGCCGCAGATGAAGGCGCACGGCATGAAGGTGATCCACAAGTGCACCTCGGTCCGCCATGCGCTGAAGGCCGAGAAGATCGGCTGCGACGCGGTCAGTATCGACGGCTTCGAATGCGCCGGCCATCCGGGCGAAGACGATGTCACCTCGCTCATCCTGATCCCGGCCACCTGCGACGCGCTCAAGATCCCCATTGTGGCCTCGGGCGGCTTCGGCGACGGCCGCGGACTCGTGGCGGCGCTGGGCCTCGGCGCGGAAGGCATGAACATGGGCTCGCGCTTCGTGGCGACGAAGGAAGCGCCCGTGCACGAGAACGTGAAGCAGGAAATGGTGGCCAAGAAGGAAACCGACACGACGCTCATCATGCGTCCGCTGCGCAACACCGAGCGCGTGCTGAACAACGACGCCGCGCAGAACGTGCTCGGCATCGAAGCCAAGGGCAACGTGACCATCGACGATATCAAGCACATCGTGTCCGGCAAGGTCGGCCTCGACATGCTGCAGCACGGCGACACGAAGAAGGGCATCCTGTCCATCGGCCAGGTGATCGGCCTGATTCACGACATCCCGAGCGTGAAGGACCTGATCAACAAGATCATGGCCGACGCCGAAGAAATCATCGGCAACCGCCTCGCCGCGATGACGGGCCACGCGGTGGCGAAGTAACTCGTCTCAATTGTCATTAGCCACGCCTAAGCCTGCTTAGGCGTGGTTTTTCTTTTGTGAGTAATGCCCCAAACGCGGCGTGTTAAGCTGGTTTATCGGAATCAGGCCGCTGCCATGTTCCTGCGCACGTATATACCGCGTCCGCCACTCAACGAATACGTCGACCGTTTCTGGTTGAGTTCAGACTTGCCGTCGCTTCGCCCGGAGCCGATTCTGCCGAGTGGTGCGCTCGACCTGGTGATCAATCTGAGCTACGACGAGATCCGAGTCTGTGATCCGTCCGATTCCTCTCGCATTCAGCGATATGGCGGGATAGCGGTCTCAGGGCCGTATCGCGACTTTTTACAGGTTGAACCGCTTGAGCGCGCGACGCTGATGGGCGTGCACTTCCGGCCGGGTCGTGCAGTTCCCGTGCTCGGCGTGCCGGCGCACGAACTCGCGGACGCGCATGTTGACCTCGACAGCGTCTGGGGACCCGCAGCCGCCGAACTGCGTGAACGCCTTTGCGCCGCCGTCACCCCCGCAAAGCGATTTGCCGTGCTGGAAGCAGAACTTCTCCGGCGTCTGCGCCAATCCCGCGTGCGGCAAGGTCCAATCCCGGTGGCGCTGGATGCTTTTGAGCAAGTCGATACCGCCGTGAAGGTGCGTGATCTTGCGCGGCACATCGGTCTCAGTCAGCGGCGATTCATCGAGATTTTCACGGCCGAGGTGGGCATGACGCCGAAGCTGTATGGCCGCGTGCGCCGGTTTCAGCGGGTGCGGCAACTCGTGCGGACGGTTGCGGAGCCGGACTGGGCCGCGGTGGCCGCCTCGTGCGGATTCTTTGACCAGTCGCACCTGATCCGCGACTTCGGGGAATTCTCCGGACTGAGCCCCGCGGCCTATCGGACCAAAGTCAGCAAGTACCCACGGCCCAGTCCGCTCCCGTGGATTGGATAGGTCAATTTTATCCAATACGAAGCCCTCGCGAGCTGACAGAATGCAACGACGAACCGGGAGAAAAATCATGTCGAAATGGCTTGCTGCAATACTCGTTGGCGTTTGTTTGTTGGCGATGGTTGGCTGGGCCGATGAATCGGAGAAACCTATGTTTCAGACAGGCGCTGTCCGGTATCAGGTGAAGGACGTGGATCGGTCCGTGGATTTTTACACCACACACCTCGGCTTTAAGGAGGACACGCGCATTCCGCCCGGCGCGGCATTCGCCAGCGTGACGAACGGCACGCTCACGCTTTGGCTCAGCGGGCCGAAGAGCTCGGGCGCACGGCCGATGCCCGACGGGCGCACGCAGGAGCCGGGCGGGTGGAACCGCATCGTGCTGCAGGTCGAGGATCTGGATGCGCAAGTGGCGGCGATGAAGACGGCGGGGCTGCGCTTCCGGAACGAAATCGAGGTGGGCCCCGGCGGCAAGCAGATTCAGATCGAAGATCCCGATGGGAACCCGATTGAGATTTTCGAGCCGGCTGCTCGATAGCCGCGCGGTAGTCAGAGCATTTCCGCGCCACGCCTAAGCTTGCTTAGGCGTGGTTTTCGTTTGCGGTACACTACGCCCCAACGAACCGGGGGATTGTGGGTGAGACGTCCGCGCGTATCGCGATCGAGGATTCCGCTGTCTGCGGCGCCGGAGACGCACGAGTTGGTGCTGCAATGGATGGAGGCGCTGCCCCGCGGGCGCGTGCTGGATGCGCCGGCGGGTCGTGGGGCGCTGGCGCATGAGTTGGCCACGCTGGGTTTTCAGGTGACGGCCGCGGATCTGGGCGGGCCGTCGGACGGCAAGGGGTACGAACGAAAGATCGCGGACCTGAATCGTCCGCTGCCGTTTGAGGACGGCGCATTCGACGCCGTGGCCTGCGTGGAAGGCATTGAGCATCTCGAGCGGCCCGTGGACGCGCTGCGCGAGTTCCGCCGTGTGCTGAAGCCGGGCGGCACGCTCGTGCTCACGACGCCGAACGTGCTGCACCTCGGATCGCGGGGTAGGATGTTACTGACCGGCCTGTGGACCTCGGCGCCGCGGCCCTTCGACGCGACGCAGGATCCGACCGGATTCGAGCACATCATGCTGCTCACCTACCCGATGCTCGAATACTTCATCCGGCGCGCGGGATTTCGCATCGAGCAACTGGAAACGAACCGGCTCGTGCGCGGGAGTCTGCCGTGGGCGTGGCTCGCGCCCATCGTGTGGACGATGACGCGGCTGCGCGTGGGGAAGACGGAGCACGATCGCGCGGTGGCCGCCGTGCTGACGGATCGCCGGTTTCTGTTCGGTCACACCCTGTGTTTCTTGTGTAAGGCGATTTAGTTTAGCGTGCGGACCGCATGGTTTTGGTCGCCACCTGCGCCTCGCCCATGCTGATGTAGTCGTCACCGTTCGCATCGACAATGGGGAAGTAGCTCGCCATGGAGGCCGGCGCCTCGGCGCGACTCATACGGCCGTCGCGATCGCGGTCGGAGAGCGCGACGAGAATCATGAAGTTCACGCCATTGACGCCGTTCGCTTCGTCGAAAAATGATTTCTGGTCGCCGGAATCGTCGACGAACGACATATAGCCGTACATCATTTCATCGGTGGTCGGTTCGCCCCAGCGGACGGTTTGCTTCGGGTCAGGATTGTTCGGGTTGTCGGTGGAATTGTCCCAGGTCGCGGTGTACAGCACGGTCGTGCCTGCGGGCACGCTCTTGAAGGTCTTGTAGGTGTAGGTCGTTTGCCAGTTGAAGTCGTAGCGCGGCACGTCGAGCAGCGTCTCGATCGTGCCGTCGGGATACACGGCCTCGTACTTCGCTGATTTTCCGCGTAGGTGGAAGTGCGGGTAGAACGAGACAATTTGCGCGTCGTGCGTGAACGTGAATTGTGCCGTGGCGTGGTAATTGGCGTCGCCCGGCGGGATCGCGAAGTCATAGCGCCCGAGGTCGTTGCCCTGCACGAGGTATTTCACCGGGGTGCCCGGCGGATAGAAGCGGATGGCGGCCTTCGATTCGTCCAGACTGCCGGTGCCAGGTCCGGCTTCCTTGTGGTAATGCATCTGCCAGCGGATGTCGACGCCGCGTTTGAGTAGCACGCCGACGCCTTCCGGATACACGGTCGGATCGTTGCCGGGCGTGAGTGCGCCGAGGGGCGGCGCGACGATGTGGTGCACGGCGCTGGAGCCGGGACGGATTTCGATCGCGCGAATGACGCGGTTGGCCGGCAGGATCGCGTCCGTCATCGTGGTGGTGAGGTAGGCGTAGACGTCGGTGACGTCGTCCTCGACGCGGAACGGCTTGTCCGGTTGCAGAATGAGGTCCGGCTCGCCGATGAGCCAGCCGCCGGCCGCGGGCCATGATTTCGGCGCGGGCGCGTCCGCCGGATCGCCCTGCGGCGCGCCGGATTTGACCCAGCCAATCACGATCATGATTTCGGCGTCGGTCAGCGTACGTTCGTTCGCGAACAGGCCGTGCTGCGCGGGCGACGCGTGCCACGGCGGCATCGTGCGCGCGGAGACGCGTTCCACGATGGACTTGGCCCAGGGCCGCGTTTCTTCATAGGTCGTGAGCGCCATCGGCGCGACCATGCCGCCAAGGTTCGCGCCGCCCGTCCGGTGGCAGGCTTGGCAATGCTGCTGCAGGATGGGGAGCACATCGCGCGTGAAGGTGACGTCGGCTCGAGCGATGCAGCACTGCGCCGTGAACGCGAGCGCGATAATCCGAAACAACGTCACCTGCATATGAACTACTTCGCCACGACCTCGCGTTCGCGGGCGGGCGCGGCACGCTTGACGGTGACCGGAATGCCGCAGAGGACGGCGTTGCCGGAAATGGGATCGAGGTGGTGCTCGTCGGTGAGCAGGTTGCTGTTCACGCCGGCGTGGTTGCGCGCGACGGACAGGCGCAGATCGGGCGCATCGTGGCCCCAGCCGTGGGGGAGGCTTACCACGCCGGGCATCATGTCGGCGGTAAGCTCGACGGGGGCATCCACGGTGCCCGCGCGCGAGGTCACGGCGGCGGAGTCACCTTCGGCGAGACCGAGCGCGTCCGCGTCGGACGGATTCATCAGCAGCGTGCAGCGCGGCTTGCCGGAGACGAGGCGCGGCGTGTTGTGCATCCACGAGTTGCAGGAGCGCAGTTGGCGACGGCCGACGAGGAGCAGGTCGCCGTGGCCGTTGCCGCCGAGCGTGGCCGCGAGCCGGCGCACGTCCTGCGCGATGAAGCCGGGCGCGAGGTCGATTTTGCCGGAAGCTGTGCGGAGCACCTCGGGAATGCGCGGTTCCAGAGCGCCGAGATCGATGCCGTGGGGATTGGCTTCGAGCTTCGCGAGCGACAGTCCGTCCGGATTCTTCCCGAACCCTTCGCCGAAGGGGCCTGTGCGCAGCATGAAGTCGATCGCGCGCTCGGGTCCGCGGCGCGGGGCGAGCGCGTTGAGGATTTGCTGAGCATCGCGTCCGGCGATGGGAGAAGTCTCGAGTTTCGTCTCACGCTCGATGAGGTTCAGCATCACCATGTCGTCGAGCATGTTCGTGTCGCAGTGCGTGCCCGCGCCGGAGACGAGGCCCGTGAAGCGCAGGATGGTCTGCCACTCATAAGGCGCGTCGGCGGGCTTCGCGAAGACGGCCGGCGAAAAGCGCGCGGCGTTGCGAATCGCGAGCTGCGAGAAGGCCATGTCGTAGTGGCAATTTTCGAGCGGTGACAGGCCCGGCAGGATCACGTCTGCGTGCCGCGCGGTCTCGTTCAGGTAGATGTCGAGCGAGACCATGAACTCGAGCGAGTCGAGCGCCTTGGCAAGGCGCGCGCCGTTCGGCGTGCTGAGGACCGGGTTACCCGCGACGGTGATCAGCGCGCGGATCTGGCCCGCGCCGGGCGTTTCGATTTCTTCCGCGAGACACGCGACCGGCAATTCGCCGAAAATTTCCGGCAGCTCGCGCACGCGGGTCTTGTGCCGGCCCATGCGGAAGCCACGGCCCGTGCCCGGCGTGCCCTTCGTGTTGCCGGAGCCATAGGCGGGGTTTGTGAACATCGCGCCGCCGGGGCGGTCGAGATTGCCGGTGAGCACGTGGATGACGTCCGGCAGCCAGCTCGCCAGCGTGCCGAATTCCTGCGTGCAGGTGCCAATGCGCGCGTAGACCGAGGCGGAAGGCGCGGCGGCGAGTTCGCGCGCATAGCGGCGAATGTCGTTCGCGGCAATGCCGCATTTATCGGCGACGGCTTCGGGCGAGAATTGCGCGGCCAGCGTGCGGATGTCGTCGAGTCCGGTCGAGTACTCGGCCAAGCGACCGGGTTTTACCAGGTTCTCGGCGAAGAGCGTGTGCACAATCGCGAAGAGGAAGTGCGCGTCCGTGCCGGGGCGGATGAATTGATGCTCGTCCGCCATGCGCGCGGTTTCGGTCTTGCGCGGGTCGATGACCACGATGCGGCCGTTGCGTTGCTGGATGCGCTTGAGCCGTTCGCCGATGTTCGGCGCCGTCATCAGACTGCCGTTGGACACAATCGGGTTCGCGCCGAGGATCATCAGGTACTGCGTGCGGTCGAGGTCGGGAATCGGAATCGAGAGGCCCGTGCCGAACATCGCGGCGGACGCGACCTGCTTGGGCATTTGGTCGACCGTGGTCGCACTAAAGATATTTTGCGTGCCCAGCGCGCGCAGCAGCACCTGGCCGTAAATCGCGAGGCCGGTATTGTGCACGGAAGGATTGCCGAGGTACACGCCGACGGCATTCCGCCCGTCGCGCGCGATGATCGGCAGCAGGCGCTTTTCGATTTCGGCGAAGGCCTCGTCCCACGTCGCTTCGTGCCAGCCGTCCGCGCGGCGAATCATCGGCGTACGCAGACGATCCGGATCGGCGTCGATGTCCTGCAGCGCGACGCCCTTCGGGCAGATGTAGCCCTCGGAGAAGGTGTCGTCGTCATCGCCGCGCACGGCAGTTACGCGCCGGCCATCCACCGTGAGCGTGAGGCCGCAGGTGGCTTCGCAGAGGGGACAAATGCGGAGTTTAGTTTCGGGCGCCATGGCGTGCCTCCGGGTCGTGGAGGCCAGTATAGCGGGTGGCCGGGCCGGTCACTAGCCCTTTTCGGCCCTGATCAGCCGCGGGTTACAGCGAGCCTTTTTCGATGACCTGCGCGGCGCGGTGCGCGAGCATGGCCACGCCCTGGTTCATGCCGGCGAAGCGCTCGTCCTTCGTCAGCCCCATGTGGTAGCGGTAGTAAATCTGCTGCAGCACGACGGCCAGTTTGGCGACGGCGAAGGCGAAGTACCAATGCATGTCCGCCACGTTACGGCCTGATTTCGCGGCGTAGATCTCGGCGAATTCCTTGCGCGTGATCGCGCCCGGCAGGCGCGTGAGGAAGGAGCTGGAGCTCCCCATCTCCATCGGCTCGTCAGGGTTCATCCAGTA
>CAZUJL010000020.1:0-74616 GCA_964620045.1 uncultured Nitrospirales bacterium | reverse complement strand
TCACGGGCCAGCTCATTACCCCGATCGCCATGGAAGCCGGTCTGCGCTTCGCCATTCGAGAAGGCGGACGTACCGTCGCCTCCGGCGTCGTCAGCAAAATCCTTAAGTAAAATCCCGGCGCAGTGGCGCCGGCTGAATTGGAGCGAGCACGAAGATGGCCATGAACAACCGAATCCGCATCAAGTTGCGGGCCTACGATCACCGCCTGCTGGATCAGTCCACGCAGGAGATCGTGCAGGCCGCGCAGCGCACCGGCGCGGGCGTCGTGGGGCCGATTCCTCTGCCCCAGGCCATCCGCAAGATTACGGTGAACCGCTCGCCGCACATCGACAAGAAGTCGCGCGAACAGTTCGAAATGCGGACGCACAAGCGTCTGCTGGACATACAGAACCCGACCGCCCAGACCGTGGACGCGCTGATGAAGCTCGATCTTCCGGCCGGGGTAGACGTCGAAATCAAGCAAAAGTAACCGGGACCAGATTGAGACTGAGCGATGGTTGACGGATTGATTGGAAAAAAACTGGGCATGACTCGTCTGTTCACCGGCGATGGCCGGTGGATTGATGTGACGGTGCTGGAAGCCGGCCCGTGCATGGTGGTGCAGCGCAAGACCAAAGAGCACGACGGCTATGACGCCGTGCAGCTTGGGTATGGTGACTTGAAAGAGTCGCGCTGCAACAAACCGCTGAAGGGCCACTTCACGAAAGCCGGCGTCGCGCCGAAGAAGAAGCTGCAGGAAGTACGTGTGGCTTCGGACAGCGCGCTGAAGGCGGGCGACGAAGTAAAGGCGAACATTTTTAACGCCGGCGACCGCGTGGATATCTGCGGCGTGTCGAAGGGCAAGGGCTTCCAGGGCGTGGTGAAACGTCACCATTTCGCGGGCGGTCCGGGCTCTCACGGCTCGATGTTCCATCGCGCGGCCGGTTCGATCGGTCAGCGCCAGACGCCGGCCAAGGTGTATCCGAACAAGCGCATGCCGGGCCACATGGGCATGGAGCGCACGACGGTGCGCAACCTCGAAGTCGTGAACGTGGACGCCGACCGCAATCTGATCATTGTGCGCGGCGCGATCCCGGGCGCGCCCGGCGGCATCGTCACCGTGCGCAAGACGACGAAAGGGAAGAAGTAATGGCGTCCGCACGCATGTATAAATCCGACGGGTCCGAAGCGGCCCGCGTGCAGCTCAACAAGGCCGTGTTCGACGTTGAGCCGAACGACGGCTTGGTGCACCAGGTGGCCATGGTGCTCCTGGGCAACAAGCGCGCCGGTACGCACGACACCAAGACCCGCAAAGACGTCAGCGGCGGCGGCAAGAAGCCCTATGCCCAGAAGGGCACGGGTAACGCCCGCCACGGCTCGATCCGCGAACCGCAAATGAAGGGCGGCGGCACGGTGTGGGGTCCCCATCCGCGCAGCTACCGCAAGGACGTGAACCTGAAGATGCGCCGCAAGGCCCTGTGCTGCATGCTGAGCGATCGCGTGCGCAACGAGGCGTTGTGCGTGGTGGAAGGCATGAAGGGCACGACGCCGAAGGCCAAGCCGGTGGCGGATCTGGTGACCAAGCTTGCGCCGGAAGGCCGCAAGACTCTGATCGTCGCGCCGGATCACGACAAGAACCTGATCGCGTCGGTCCGCAACCTCTCGGGATTGACCGTCCGCACGGCGGGCGATCTGAACGCGGTCGATGTGCTGAACGCGCGCCGCGTGATTGTGTTCAAGGACGCGCTGAAGCGCCTCGAGGAGCGCCTCTCATGAACGGCAACCATCCGTACCACGTCATCAAGTCGCCGGTGCTGTCGGAAGAAGCGACGATCCAGACCTCGGCGCACAACAAGTACACATTCAAAGTCGATCCGCGCGCGAACAAGAAGCAGATCAAGGACGCCGTGGAGAAGCAGTGGCCTGATGTCCAGGTGACGCAGGTGAACACCATGAATTACGACGGCAAGGTGAAGCGCCGCGGCATGTCGCTGCACGGCGGCACCACGCCGAAATGGAAAAAAGCCATCGTGACCTTGCGCGCTGGCGACAAGATCGAACTGATTTAACGGAGACGGACCCGTGCCCTTGAAACGATTTAAACCGACCTCGGCAAGCCGCCGGGCGCTCACGGTAGAGGACTTTTCAGACCTCACCAAGAAGCGTCCGGAGAAGGGCCTGACCGAGTTCCTGCACGACCCGGCCGGCCGCAACAACAACGGCCGCATCACCGCGCGTCGTCGCGGCGGCGGCCACAAGCGTCTTTACCGCAAGATTGACTACAAGCGCGACAAGGACGGCATCCAGTGCGTCGTGAGCGCGCTTGAATACGATCCGAACCGCACGGCGCGCATCGCGCTGCTGACGTACGCGGACGGCGAGAAGCGCTACATCATCGCGCCGAAGCAGTTGGCCGTCGGCGCCAAGTTGATGAGCGGCCCGCAAGCGCAATTCGAAGTTGGCCACTGCATGGCGTTGGAAAATATCCCGCTCGGCATGATGGTGCATTGCGTGGAGCTTGCTCCGGGCCGTGGCGCCCAGCTCAGCCGGTCCGCCGGCAATAGCTGCCAGGTGCTCGGCAAGGAAGGCGAGTATGTGGCCTTGCGTCTGCCGTCCGGCGAAATGCGCCGCGTGAAGCGCGAATGCCGCGCGACCATCGGCGAAGTAGGTAACGAAGATCACATCAACGTGTCGATCGGTAAAGCCGGTCGTTCGCGCTGGATGGGTCAGCGGCCCCGCGTGCGCGGCGTCGCGATGAACCCGGTCGACCATCCGCACGGCGGCGGCGAAGGCCGTACATCCGGCGGTCGTCACCCGGTCACGCCGTGGGGCGTGAAGACCAAAGGTTTCAAGACCCGCAAACGTCGGCACCGGTCGGATCATTTGATTATCCGCCGGCGCAAGAACGCGCGCGGCGCGTAGGAGATAAACCGTGTCACGTTCGATTAAAAAAGGCCCGTTCGTCGACGACTCGCTGGTGCGCAAGGCTGAAAAGGCCCAGGCGACCAACGATCGCAAGGCGATCCGCACTTGGTCGCGGCGCAGCACCGTGACGCCCGAAATGGTGGGGCTCACGCTTGCGGTGCACAACGGCCGGGCGTTCATTCCGGTGTTCGTGACTGAAAACATGGTGGGACACAAGCTGGGCGAGTTCGCGCCGACGCGCACGTTCAAGGCGCACCCCGGCATCAAGGCCGCCGCGACGGCGTCCCCGACGGGCAAGTCGTAGGAGTAAGGACCCATGGCAGCAGCGAAGGCTAAAGCAATGCAAGTCGGCATCCCGCCGCGCAAGGTCCGCCTCGTCGCGGATCAGATCCGCGGCAAGAAGGTGTCCGATGCCCGTGCCATTTTGCAGTTCACGGAAAAGGCGAGCGCGCCCATCATCCGCAAGGTGCTTGAGTCGGCAGTGGCAAACGCCGAAACGGCCGCCGCGGAAAAGCGCGAGCGCATTGATACGGACGCGATGAAGGTTACGCGGATTGAAATCGGCGAAGGCATCAAGTTGCGCCGGTTCCAGCCGTCGTGCCGTGGTCGCGCGCTGCCGATTCGCAAACGGTCTAGTCACATTTACCTGGAAATCGGCTGAAAAGCCGGCGAGATTTAAGGAGAGGCACGTGGGCCAAAAAGTCCATCCGATAGGGTTCCGAACCGGCGTGATCCGGACGTGGAGCTCGGTGTGGTTCGCGAACAAGAACTACGCTCAGTTGCTGCACGAGGACCTCAAGCTGCGCGACTACATTAAGAAGCGCCTGTACAGCACACAAGTCGCGCGCATCGACATCGAGCGCGCCGGCAAAAAGGCGAAGGTGCACATCTTCACGGCGCGTCCGGGTCTGGTCATCGGCCAGCGCGGCGCGGAAGTGGACAAGCTGCGCCACGAGCTCGAGCTGCTGACCGGCCGCGAACTGCTGATCAACATTCACGAAGTGTTGACGCCGGAACTGAACGCGCAGCTCGTGTCGGAAAACATCGCATCGCAGCTGGAGCGCCGCATTGCGTTCCGCCGCGCGATGAAGAAGGCCATGCAGAACACCATTCGCCTGGGCGCGCTCGGCGTGCGCTTGCGCGTGTCGGGCCGCTTGAACGGCGCGGAAATTGCCCGCACCGAGCAGACTCGCGAAGGCAGCGTGCCGCTGCATACGCTTCGCGCGGATGTGGATTACGGCCAGGCGACGGCGTTCACGACCTACGGCACGATCGGCGTGAAGTGCTGGATTTATCACGGTGAATTGGCGCCTGGTGAGATGGTGACCGGGCTGAGCGGTGATGCGGAGGCCGGTTCGCGCCGGCGTCGCGGCGCCACGGCGACCAGCGGTGGCGAGCGTGCTCCCGGTGGCCGCAGCGAGCGGGGTAGCTGATCATGATGATGCCCAAGCGGGCCAAGTTCCGCAAAGTCCAACGCGGCCGCCGCAGCGGTATGGCCAAAGGCGGCACGAAGGTGGACTTCGGCGAATACGGCCTGAAGAGTTTGCAGGACGGCTGGATCACGTCGCGGCAGATTGAAGCCGCGCGTATCGCGCTCACCCGCACGGTGAAGCGCGGCGGCAAGATTTGGATCCGCGTGTTTCCGGACAAGCCGATCACGAAGAAGCCGGCTGAAGTCCGAATGGGTAAAGGTAAAGGCGCGCCCGAAATGTGGGTGGCCGTGGTGAAGCCAGGCCGCGTGATGTTCGAGCTGGAAGGCATTCCGGAAGATCTCGCGCGCGAGGCGGTGCGTCTGGCGGGCCACAAGCTGCCGCTCAAGACGCAATTTGTGAAGCGCGGCTGAACGGAGAGGCGATTGTGAAAGCCAACGAACTGAGAGACAAGACCGACGCCGAACTGAAGGCGCTGATCGTCGAGAAGACCGACGACCTGATGCACTTCCGGCTGCAGATGGCCACGGGTGTGGTCGATAACGTGAAGTCGTCGCGCAATGCCCGCAAGGACATCGCCCGGATTCACACGATTTTGAACGAGCGCGCCCGCGCGGCCGCAGGAGCATAGGGTCACATGTCTGAACGTGGACACCGCAAAGAACGCACCGGCGTAGTGGTCAGCAACAAGATGCAAAAGACCATTGCCGTGCAGATCGACCGCTCCTACGCGCACCCGCTGTACAAGAAGGCGACGACGCGCAGCAAGAAGTTCTACGCGGACGATCCGAAGAGCGAATGCAAGATTGGCGATCTGGTCCGCATCCGCGAGACCCGGCCGCTGAGCAAATTGAAGCGTTGGGAACTGGTCGAAATCGTAAAGCGGGCCGACTAAGGCCGGCGTTCGGTTGAGAAGGACGGAATCATGATACAGCTGATGTCGAACCTGGAAGTCGCGGACAACTCCGGCGCGCGCCGGATCCGCGTGTGTCAGGTGATGGGTGGCACGAGCCGGCGTTATGGCCGCTTGGGCGACATCATCACCTGCTCCGTGAAGGACGCGATCCCGAATTCGCCGGTGAAGAAGGGCGAAGTGGTCAAGGCCGTGATCGTGCGTATGCGTCAGGACACGAAGCGCGCCGACGGCAGCGTCATCCGCTTCGATACAAACGCGGCGGTGCTGATCAATGCACAAAAAGAACCGCGCGGTACGCGCATTTTCGGGCCGGTCCCGCGCGAACTGCGCGACAGGGGCTACCTGCGAATCGTGTCGCTGGCGCCGGAAGTGGTGTGAGGAAAGAGGGCGAGATGAACATTCGTAAAGGCGATACGGTGCAAGTGATTGCCGGGGATTCCCGGTATCACGGCAAGCACGGCAAGGTGCTCTCGGTGGATCGCGCGAACAATCGCGTGACCGTCGAAGGCGTCAACATGATCAAGAAGCACATGCGCCCCACGGCCAAGAACCAGCAGGGCGGCATTATCGAACGGGAAGGCCCGATCCACGTCAGCAAGGTGATGCCGTGGTGCGAGTCGGCCGACAAGCCGAGCCCGATCGTGCGCCGCACGCTGAAGGACGGCAAGCGGGTCCGCGTGTACAAGATCAACGGCGAGACCGTTAAGGAAAACGAGAGGGAGCGCCGGTCGTGAAAGCTCGACTTCAGGAACGATACACCGCCGAGATCGTCCCGGCCCTGCAGAAGAAATACAACTACTCGAACATCATGCAGGTGCCGCGGCTCGACAAGGTGGTCATCAATATCGGTGTGGGTGAAGCCACACAGGAACCGCGCATGCTCGAAATCGCGGTCGCCGAACTGACCGTGATTACCGGCCAGAAGCCGACGATCCGCCGCGCGAAGAAGTCGATTTCGAACTTCAAGTTGCGCGAAGGCCAGAAGATCGGTTGCACCGTGACGCTGCGCGGCGCGCGCATGTACGAGTTCCTGGATCGCCTGTTCAACATGGCGATGCCGCGTATCCGCGACTTCCGCGGCGTGCCGCGCAAGAGCTTCGACAAGGACGGCAACTACACGCTGGGCCTGCGCGAACAGACGATTTTCCCGGATCTGAAAGTGGATTCGATTGAAAAGACACGAGGCATGAACATTACGTTCGTGCTGAAGAACCCGGCGAGCCGGGAAGCCAGTTATGAATTGCTGGACCAGTTGGGCATGCCGTTCCAGCGGCAGAACTAAGTTTAGGAGCCATTTGTGGCCAAGAAATCGCAACTCGCAAAAATGAAGCGTCCGCCGAAGTTCAAGGTGCGGGCCTACACCCGCTGCAAGAAGTGCGGCCGCGCGCGCGCCTACTTGCGGCAGTTTCAGCTGTGCCGTATTTGCTTCCGCACGCTGGCGCTCGAGGGCAAGTTGCCCGGCGTGACGAAGTCGAGTTGGTAACAACAGGAAACATGAAGGTGACGCAACCATGTCAGTGACCGATCCCATCGCCGATTTGCTTACCTGCATCCGCAACGCTTCGGGCGCGAAATTCCCGACCGTGCGCGTGCCGGCCTCGAACCTCAAGGCCGAGCTGTGCCGCGTGCTTGCGGAAGAAGGTTTCATTCGCGGGTATGACCGCGAAGCCGACGACAAGCAGGGTTTTTTGAACATCCAGCTCAAATACACCGGCGAAGAACGCACGCCGGTGATTACGGAAATTCGCCGGGTGAGCAAGCCGAGCCTGCGCGTGTACAAGCACACCAAGGACAAGCGCATGGTGCGCAGTGGCCTGGGCGTGTCGATCCTCACGACGTCGCACGGCGTGATGACCGACAAGCGCGCGCGTAAGGAAAACGTGGGCGGCGAAATACTTTGCGAGGTCTGGTAACCCCAGACGACTGAACGAGGAACTGAACGATGTCGCGAATTGGAAGATTGCCCGTCCCGATCCCCGGTGGGGTCAAGGTGGATGTTGGCTCCGGCAAGGTCAAGATCACGGGCCCGAAGGGCACGCTGGAGCAGGATTTCGATCCGAGCATGACGCTCAGCATCGCCGATGGCGAAGTGCACGTCGCGCGGCCGAACGATCGGCCCGCCACGCGCGCCAAGCACGGCCTGATCCGCGCGCTGGTGTCGAACATGATCACCGGCGTCACGGAAGGCTTCGAGAAAACCCTGGAAATCCAGGGTGTCGGTTACCGCGCGGCGCTGGAAGGCAAAAGCCTGACGTTGTCGCTTGGGTACAGCCACCCGGTCAAGATCGCGCCGCCGACCGGCATCACGTTCGCCGTCGACGGCAACACGACGATCAAGATCATCGGAATCGATAAACAGAAAGTGGGCCAGGCCGCGGCCGATGTCCGCGCGTGGCGCAAACCGGAGCCGTACAAGGGCAAGGGTATCCGGTACAAGGGTGAATACGTCCGCCGCAAGGTGGGCAAAGCCGGCACGAAGTAATCCGGCGGCTGGAGCACAGACATGGGCAGAAAAAACGTTAAAGCAGTCCAACTCGAACGGCGCAAGATGCGCGGCCGCAAGGGCGTTGTTGGTACGCCGGATCGTCCGCGGCTTAGCGTGCGTCGCTCGTTGAAGCACATTTACGCGCAGGTGATCGACGACACCAACGGCCGCACGCTTGCGTCTGCCTCGTCGGTGGCGCTGAAGATCACCGGCGGCAACGTGACCGCGGCCACGGAAGTGGGCAAGCAGGTCGCGGAGAATGCACTGAAGAACAACATCAAGGCCGTGCGGTTCGATCGTAACGGCCGGCTGTACCACGGGCGCGTGAAAGCGCTCGCCGAGGCCGCGCGCGCCGCGGGTCTCGAGTTCTAACGGAAGCGAGAGTAGGAGAAATACAGTGGGCACACCTCCGGAAAAAAAGGGCGGCGGTCGCGGTCGCGGTGGCGAGCGCGGTGAGCGTGGCGAACGCGGCGATCGCGGCGAGCGTCGCTCACGCGAGGCGCGCGAGTCCGAGTTCATCGAAGACGTCGTGAAGATTTACCGCGTCGCCAAGGTCGTGAAGGGCGGACGCCGGTTTAGCTTCAGCGCGCTCGCGGTGGTCGGCGACGGCAAAGGCCGTGTCGGCGCGGCGATGGGCAAGGCGGCCGAAGTGCCCGATGCGATCCGCAAGGCGCTCGAACGCGCCAAGCGCAACATGATTGAAGTGCCGGTGGTGAACACCACCGTACCGCACGAAGTCGTTGGTCGCGCGGATACGGCGCGCGTTCTGCTCAAGCCGGCCTCGCTCGGTACGGGCGTGGTCGCGGGCGGCCCGGTGCGCGCCGTGCTCGAAGCGGCGGGGTATAAGAATATTCTGACGAAGTGCCTGGGCTCGGCCAACGCGACCAACGTCGTGTGGGCGACGCTCGACGGCCTGCAGCAGTTGCGCCGCGTCGAAGACGTGGCCGCGATGCGCGGGGTCGAACTGGCCAACGTGTTGTCCTGAACGAACTTTAAGTAAAGGCGGATAGAGCGATGCTTGAACTGAACAATCTGCGTCCGACGCCCGGCTCGAAGCGGCGCCGCAAGCGTATCGGCCGTGGCCCGAGCTCGGGCAGCGGCAAGACGTCCGGCCGTGGTCACAAGGGCCAGAAGGCCCGCTCCGGCTACTCCGCGCGCGCGGGCTTCGAAGGTGGTCAGATGCCGCTGCTGCGCCGTCTGCCCAAGCGTGGTTTCCACCACGAACAGCAGTACCCGATCGCCGAGATCAATCTCGACGTGATCGAGAAGCACTTCGAATCCGGCGCGGAAGTGACCGCCGAGGCGCTCGCCGCCAAGCACCTGATCAAGAAGGCCAAGGGTGGTGTGAAAGTGCTCGGTCGCGGAGACATCAAGAAGAAATTCACGCTCAAGGTCGCCGCGATCAGCGGTAGCGCCCGGAGCAAGGTTGAAGCCGCGGGCGGCACCATCGAATTGCACGAACCCGCGCCGTCGCGGGCCGTCGTGCGCCGCGGCCAGGGCAAGTCAAAGGAGTAAGTACTCGTGGCGCAGCCCATTGAGGCGTTTCGCAACGCCTTGAAAATACCGGAGCTCAAGCAGCGTATTATTTTTACGCTGACGGCCATCCTCGTCTACCGTTTCGGCTCGCATATTCCGACGCCGGGGGTGGACGGCCACGCCCTGCAGCAACGCATGGGCGAACTCGGCGGTATTTTGAGCTTCTATAACATGTTCTCCGGCGGCAACTTCGCCAACGCCACGATCTTCGCGCTCGGCATCATGCCGAACATCACCGCCTCGATCATCATGTCGATGCTGGTGCTGGTGGTTCCGCACCTCGAAGCCCTCCACAAGCAGGGCGCCGAAGGCCAGAAAAAAATTAACGAATATACCCGATACGGCACGATCATCTTGTGTGTCGTCCAGTCGATTGCCGTGGCCGGCTGGCTCAAAGGCATGAACACCGGCGATATGCCGATCCTGATGGATCCGACCCCCGGCTTCGGTTTCTATCTCATGTGCGTGCTGGCGTTCACGACGGGTACCGCGTTCCTGATGTGGCTCGGTGAGCAGATCAGCGAGCACGGCGTCGGCAATGGCATGTCCGTGATTATCTTCTCGAGCATCATTTCCGGCATGCCGATGGCCATCGCCGAAGTGGTTCGCATGATTTCGGTGCAGGAACTGACCTTCTTCATGGTCGGCATCATCCTTGTCATGTTCGTGTTCGTCGTGGCCGGCACGATTCTGGTCACCACCGGCCAGCGCCGCATCCCGGTGCAGTACCCGCGCCAGGTCAAAGGCCGCAAGGTATACGGCGGCTCCCGCAACTATCTTCCGCTGCGCGTGAACCAGGCCGGCGTGATCCCCATTATCTTCGCCAGCTCGCTGCTGTCGTTGCCCATGATGCTGGCGCCCACGCTCAATGTGCCTTGGGTCCAGACCCTCCTGAACGACTGGTTATCTCCGGGTCATGTTGTCTACTACGTGATCTACTCGATCCTGATCGTCGTGTTCTCGTTCTTCTATACGGCCATCATCTTCAATCCGATTGAGATGGCCGACAACATGAAAAAATACGGTGGTGTGATCATGGGCGTGCGCCCGGGCAAGGCCACCGCCGAATATCTGAACCATGTGATGACACGCATCACGTTGGTGGGGTCTGTGTTCCTGGTCGTCGTCGCGCTGTTGCCCAGCGTGTTGTACAACTTCATCGGGATCAACAACTGGAGCATCGTCTCTTTCCTGGGCGGCACCAGCTTGTTGATCATGGTGGGTGTAGGACTCGACACAGTACGGCAAATGGAGCAGCACCTCATCATGCGCAACTACGAGGGCTTCGCCAAGGGACGACGTATCCGGTCGCGGAGAGGGTAAGACAAGATGGCGGCCCGGGTCGTGATACTGGGTGCCCCAGGCGCCGGCAAGGGTACGCAGGCGCGGCGGCTATCCAAGAAACACGGTTGGCCACACATCTCGACCGGTGACATATTTCGATCGCACACTGAGCAAAAGACGGCGATCGGCCAAAAAATTGAATCGTATATGCGTTCCGGACAGCTCGTGCCGGATGCGCTTGCCTGCGAGATCGTGGGTGAGCGCCTGGCCCAGTCTGACTGCGCCGGCGGCTACATCCTCGATGGATTTCCGAGGTCTGTGCCGCAGGCGGAGGCCCTGGATCGGATGCTTGCGCAGCGCCACGAGGCGCTCGATGCGGTGGTATTGCTCACCGTGGACGATGAAGAGCTCGTGGAGCGATTGACGGCGCGGTGGACCTGCCCGCATTGCGGGAAGATCTACAACGTAAAGTTCAATCCACCCCATAAAGACGGGGTTTGCGACAAGCCCGAGTGCACGGGCACCAAACTGGTGCAGCGCGAGGACGACCAGGAAGACACGGTGCGGCGGCGGCTGAAGGTGTACCATGAGACCACCGAGCCGCTCATCCAGTACTACATGCGGCGCGGCCAGTTGCAACGCGTGGACGGCGAGGCAAGTCCCGAGTCCATCGCGGAGCAAATCGAGGTCATGCTTCGGAAGAAGGGAGCCGCCTGAGATGATCGCGATCCGTACCGAGCGGGAAATTGCGCTGTTGCGCGAGGCGAACCGGATTGTGGCCGAGGTGCTCTGCGCCCTGGCCGACCGGGTCGAACCGGGCATCACGACGAAAGAGCTGGACACTGTCGCGGAGAAAATGATCCGCGCGGCGGGCGGCGAACCTTCGTTCCTGGGGTACCAGGGATTCCCCGCGTCCACGTGCATTTCGGTGGACGAGGAGATCATCCACGGCATTCCGGGATCGCGCCGGCTGAAAGAAGGCGAGATTTGCAGTCTCGACGTGGGCGTCCGATACAAGGGCTACTACGGCGATGCCGCGTTCTCGGTCCCCGTCGGCGAGATCGACGAGGAACGGCAGCGCTTGTTGGAAGCGACGGATCGTGCGTTGGCGAATGCCATCGCGGCGGCCCGCGCCGGCAACACGGTGGACGACATCGGTCGCGCGGTTGAAGAGATTGTGCGTCCGGAAGGTTTTTCGATTGTGCGGAACTTCGTCGGGCATGGCATCGGTACTGAGATGCACGCCGAGCCGCAGGTGCCGAACTTCAGCACCGGACGGCGCGGCGCGAAGTTGAAGCCGGGCATGATCTTGGCAATTGAGCCGATGATCAATGCTGGAACGGAAGAAGTGATCATGCTGGACGACGGCTGGACGGCGATTACCGCTGACCGCCGGCCCAGTGCGCATTTCGAGCATAGTATCGTCATCCGCGAGGGTGACGCGGAAATATTGTCGGTCTCGGCGGCGGCCAATCGCCGCTGGGGCATGCGTGAAGCGTTGAAATGAAGGACAAGCCGCGGCTGAAAACCGGCCGCGGAAACGAATAAAGAGAAGAGACATGAAAGTTCGTAGCTCGGTCAAAAAGATTTGCGAAAAGTGCAAGATTATCCGGCGCCACGGTGCGGTTCGGGTGATTTGCGAAAACCCCAAGCACAAGCAGCGTCAGGGCTGATCCGAGGAGACACGCACCATGGCACGCATCGTAGGCGTAGACCTTCCGCGCACCAAGCGCGTTGAGGTTGCCTTGCAGAGCATTTACGGCATCGGTCAGCACCGCGCAAAGCTGTTGATGAGCCGCTTGAACATGAATCCGACACTGCGCGTTCAGCAGCTGACGGACGAGCAGGTGAACACGCTCTCCGCGCTGATCCAGAACGAGTACAAGGTTGAAGGTGATCTGCGTCGCGAGATCTCCGGCAACATCAAGCGCCTTATGGAAATCGGCAGCTACCGCGGCCAGCGCCACAAGAAGGGCCTGCCGACCCGCGGTCAGCGCACGAAGACCAACGCGCGCACGCGCAAAGGTCCCCGCAAGGCCACCATTAAGCGCGCCGCTCCGGCCGCGCCGAGCAAGTAAGGGAGGAACTGAATCGTGTCCACCGAAAAGCGTCCAGCCGGCAAGCCGAAGAAGAAGCGCATTGCGCTTACCAGTTCTTCCGGCCTTGCGCACATCCAGGCGACCTTCAACAACACCATCGTCTCGATCAGCGACCAGCGCGGCAATGTGATCTCGTGGTCCAGCGCCGGCCAGGTCGGGTTCCAGGGCTCCCGCAAGAGCACGGCCTACGCCGCGCAGCTCGCCGCCGAGAAGGCCGCGCGCGCCGCGCTCGAAGCCGGGCTGAAGGAAGTCCGTATCCACGTGAACGGCCCCGGCTCGGGCCGCGAATCGGCCATCCGCGCGATCCAGGCGGCTGGCCTTGAAGTGAGCCTGATTAAAGACACCACCAAGATCCCGCACAACGGTTGCCGGCCGCGCAAGCGCCGGCGCGTCTGACGCGGCGTTGTAAGTTGGCCCGATAACGACACGAACAACGAGGGCAAGAGGAATATGACGATGCTGGCGGAAGATTTTGTCATCCCGAAGTGGGTAAAGATCGATGAAGGCGGTACGGACAAGTACGCGCGCTTCATGGTCGAGCCGTTTGAACGCGGCTACGGCACGACGGTCGGCAACTCGCTGCGCCGCGTGCTGCTCGCCTCGCTGAGCGGCGCGGCCGTCACGGCGCTGCGCGTCGAGGGCATCAACCACGAGTTCTCGGCGATCCCGGGCGTGGAAGAGGACATGACCGACGTCGTCCTCAACGTGAAGAAGTGCGACCTCAGCCTGAAGGAAGGCGAGTCGCTGATTTTCTCGTACACCTTCACCGGCCGTGGCGATTGCACGGCGGGCCACGTGTTCTCGGGGCAGGACAAGATTTCTTGCCACAACCCGGGCCACGTGCTGTTCACGAGCACGAACGAAAACACCAAGCTCGACATGGAAATTAAGGTCGCCAAGGGCCGCGGCTATATGACGGCCGACAAGTTCGAGTTGGAGCATGCTCCGCTCGGCACGATCTACCTCGACGCCAGCTTCTCGCCGGTGACGAAGGTGAATTTCCAGGTCGAAGATGCGCGTGTCGGCCAGATGACCGACTACGACCGCCTGCTGCTGGACATCTGGACCAACGGCTCGATTACGCCGGACCAGGCCCTGCGCGAAGCGGCGAACTTGTTGATCGAACACCTGCGCATCTTCTCGATGCAGCAGACCGAAGAAGAGCACAAGGCGCAGACCGGTGGCGGCGAAGATTCCGAGCTGCAGCGCATGCTGAGCCGTCCGGTGGAAGAGCTGGAACTCAGCGTCCGCGCGGCGAACTGCCTGAAGGCCGCTGATATCAAGACGATCGGCGAGCTCGTGTCGCGTTCTGAAAACGAAATGCTCGGCTTCCACAACTTCGGCAAGAAGTCGCTGGACGAGATCAAGTCGATCCTCGAAACCATGGGCCTCTCGCTTGGGATGTTGGCGCCGGCGGGTGCGGGTGATGGAAGCGCTCCGGCGCCGGCCCCTGCAGCAGCCATGGGTGCCGATGAAGATTACGACGACGAAGACGAAGAAGCAGAATCCGACGAAGACTAAGCGCCACGAACGTATAGGGAAGTGAAATCATGAGACACCGTACCGCAGGACGTCGGCTTGGCCGCACGACCGAACACCGCAAAGCCACGATGAAGGCGCTTGCCGTTGGTCTATTCAAGAACTACGGCATCACCACCACCGTACACAAGGCCAAGGAACTCCGCCGCTTTGCCGAGCCGCTCATCACGCTCGCCAAAGAGGACAACATGACTACCCGCCGCCGCGCCTTCGCCGCCTTGCGCGACAAAGAAGCGGTGAAGAAGCTGTTCGAAGAAATTGCTCCGGCGAACAAGGAACGGCCGGGCGGCTATACCCGCGTGCTCAAAATCGGACCGCGCCTTGGTGACAACGCCCTGCTCGCCCGCATGGAGCTGGTGGGTCTCGGCGAAGTTAAGCTCGAAGAAGAATAATTACCCACGGGCATTCTGAATCCGCCCGGTACTTCCGGGCGGATTTGTTATTTAAGCGGCCGGATTCGGCAGGTTTACTCAGTCGTAAGTCCTTGATACGATTGAGGGAATAAAGGCCATAGTGGTCATGTTTGCCAAGACGGCGAAGTGTTAACCGGTCGCCGGTCGATTTTAAAGTCGAAGGTATTGTAAATGAGCTCTCAAGACACCATTCTGGGCCGAGATTACACCGGTAGCCGTGTCGAAGAGAGCAACCGCAAGGCAGCGGAACTGGCCGACCGCGAGTACAAGTACGGCTGGGAAACCATCATTGAATCCGAGACCTTCCCGCCGGGCCTGAACGAAGACGTCATTCGCGCGCTGTCCAAGAAGAAGGAAGAGCCCGAGTGGCTCACGGACTGGCGCCTGAAGGCCTACCGCGCGTGGCTGGAAATGACCGAGCCGCACTGGTGCAACGCGCACTACGAGCCAATCGACTATCAGGCGATCAGCTACTACTCCGCGCCCAAAGAAAAAGTGAAGTACAACAGCCTGGATGAAATTGATCCGGAGCTGCTGCGCACCTTCGAAAAACTCGGCATTCCGCTCGATGAGCAGAAGCGCCTGTCCGGCGTCGCCGTCGATGCCGTGTTCGACAGTGTCTCCGTTGCCACGACGCACCAGGACATTCTCAAGCGCCACGGCGTGATCTTCTGCTCGTTTAGCGAGGCCGTGAAAGAACACCCGGAACTGATCAAGAAGTATCTCGGCTCCGTGGTGCCGGCGAACGACAATTTCTTCGCCGCGCTCAATTCCGCCGTGTTCAGCGACGGCTCCTTCGCGTACATCCCCAAGGGCGTGCGCTGCCCGCTCGACCTCTCGACCTACTTCCGCATCAACCAGCGGCAGACGGGCCAGTTCGAGCGCACGCTGATCATCGCCGAGGAAGGCGCGTATGTGAATTACCTCGAAGGCTGCACGGCGCCGATGCGCGACGAGAACCAGTTGCACGCGGCCGTCGTTGAGCTGGTCGCGCTGGACAACGGCACGGTGAACTATTCGACCGTGCAGAACTGGTACGCCGGCGACGAAGAAGGCAAGGGCGGCATCTTTAATTTCGTGACCAAGCGCGGCAAGTGCGCCGGCAAAAATTCGCGCATCTCGTGGACGCAGGTGGAAACCGGCTCCGCGATTACGTGGAAATACCCGAGCTGCTTGCTGCTGGGCGATAACTCCGTCGGCGAGTTCTACTCCGTCGCCGTGAGCACCAAGCGCCAGCAGGCCGACACCGGCACGAAGATGATCCACATCGGCAAGAACACGCGCAGCACCATTATCTCCAAGACGATTTCCGCCGGCCGCGGACAGAACAGCTACCGCGGGCTGGTGAAAATCATGCCGAAGGCGGAAGGTTCGCGCAGCTATACCCAGTGCGACTCGCTGCTCATCGGCGACAAGTGCGGCGCGCACACCTTCCCATACATCGAAGTGAAAAACACGACGTCTAATGTCGAGCACGAAGCGTCCACGTCAAAGATCAGCGAGGACCAGCTGTTTTATTGCCAGCAGCGCGGCCTTTCGACCGACGACGCGGTCTCGACGATCATCAACGGCTACTGTAAAGAAGTATTCGACCACCTCCCGATGGAGTTCGCCGTCGAGGCCACCAACCTGCTCGGGATTACGCTCGAAGGCAGCGTCGGCTGAGCGCCGCGCGCCGTCTGCACGAAGGGAGTGTTCACGTCCATGGCCATGCTGGAAATTAAAAACCTGCACGTCGAGGTGGATGGCAATCAAATCCTCCGCGGCGTCGATCTCACGGTCGAAGCGGGGCAGGTGCACGCGATCATGGGGCCGAACGGCTCCGGCAAAAGCACGCTCGCGCAAACACTCGCGGGTCACGAAGCCTACGAAGTCACTGACGGCGCCGTGAATTTCCTCGGACACACCGACTTCCTCGAAATGCCGCCCGAAGAACGCGCACGGCTTGGGCTTTTTCTCGCGTTCCAGTACCCGGTGGAAATCCCCGGCATTTCGAATGCCTATTTCCTGCAATCCTCGCTCAATGAAATTCGCAAGAGCCACGGTCTGCCGGAACTCGACGCGCTGGAGTTTCAGGACTTGCTCGCCGAGAAGATGGAGCAGGTAAACGTGCCCGCGCACTTCGCGGACCGTAACGTGAACGAAGGCTTCTCCGGCGGCGAAAAGAAACGCAACGAAATTTTGCAGATGGCCGTACTCGAGCCGCGCATGTGCATTCTCGACGAGACCGATTCCGGGCTCGACATCGACGCGCTGCGGATCGTGTCCGACGGCATCAACAAGCTGCGCGGCAAAGAGCGCGGCTTCATTCTGGTCACGCACTACCAGCGCCTGTTGAACTACGTGAAGCCGGACTTTGTGCACGTGTTGTACAAGGGCCGCCTCGTGAAATCCGGCGGACCTGAACTCGCGCTCGAACTCGAAAAGAAAGGCTACGACTGGCTGCGCGAAACCGCCGCCGTCTGAACCACCGCATGAGCACGACCCCCGCTACCAACCCCTGGCCCAACTTCGAGGCCGACGCCGGCAAGGCGCAGGCCCTCGGCGGCCCCGCGTGGCTGCAGGCCATCCGCCGCGCCGGCGCGGAGCGTTTCGCCGAGCTCGGCCTGCCGCATCACCGGCAGGAAGCGTGGCGCTTTACGAACATCGCACCCATTGCCAAGGCCGGATTTCGTCCGGCCCTGAACCAGCCCGGCCGTGCGGTCACGGCCGCCGAAGTGACGCCGCTGCTGTACTGCCCGAGCTGGCCCCGCATTGTGTTTGTGGACGGTGTGTATGCGCCGGCACTGACGACGATTAAGAAGATTGCGGCCGGCGTGAAGTTCGGTTCACTGGCCGAAGCGATTGCGGCGGGCGATACGGCGCTGCAGCAGCATCTCGCCAAGCACGCGACGGAGACCAGCGGCTTTGTGGCGATGAACAGCGCGCTGCTGCACGATGGCGCCTATCTGTTTGTGCCAGACAACACCGTGCTCGACGAGCCGGTGCACATCCTGCATCTCGCCACGGGCGCGCGTGAGGCCGCCGCGCATCCGCGCAACCTGATTGTGCTGGGCACTTCCGCGCAGGCGACCGTAGTCGAAAGCTACGTCGGCCTATCGCAGACGGCGTACCTGACCAATCTGGTGTCGGAAATCGTGCTCGGCGATAACGCTGTGCTGCACCGGCACAAGATTGTCGAAGAAGGCGCGGCGGGGCACCACCTCGAAACGGCCGCCATGGTGACGGGCCGCGACTGCAAGCTGGAAGCCTTCGCGATTACGCTGAGCGGCCAGATCGTGCGCAACGAAATTAACCTCACGCTGGCGGGCGAGGGCGGCAATGCGGAGTTGAAGGGCCTGTACCTCAACGACGGCGACCGCCTGATCGACAACTACCTGAACGTTACGCACGCGGCCTCGCACTGCTACAGCCGCATGGGTTACAAGGGCGTGCTGGATGGCACGAGCAGCGCCGTCTTCACCGGCAAAGTGTTCGTGCAGCCCGGCGCGCAGAAGACCGACTCGAACCAGCTCAACAACAACCTGCTGCTGTCCGGCGACGCGACGATCGACACCAAGCCGCAGCTCGAAATTTTCGCCGACGACGTGAAGTGCACGCACGGCGCGACCATCGGCGGCTTTCCGCCGGAGCATATTTTCTATTTCCAGAGCCGCGGCATGACGGCGGCGATGGCGAACGCCATCCTGACCTACGGCTTCGCGGCCGAAGTCGTGCACGCGATTGAAGTGCCCGAGCTGCAGGCGCGGCTCGCGAAGTACGTGTTCGACAAGTACAGTCCGAAGTAACCGGGAGGCTTCATGCACTCCACCGCCGCCGAGACGAAGTTCGACGTGGCCGCGGTGCGGGCGGAGTTCCCGATCCTCGCTTCCCGCGTGCGCGGCAAGCCCTTGGTCTACCTCGACAACGCCGCCAGCGCGCAGAAACCGCGTGTGGTGATGGACGCCGTCCAGCGTTTCTTCGAGAGCGAAAACGCCAATGTTCACAGGGGTGTTCATCATCTCAGCCAAGTCGCCACGGATCGGCACGAGGCCGCGCGGACGTTGCTGCAGCGCTTCCTGAACGCCCGCGAAGACCGCGAAATCATCCTCACGGCCGGCGCGACGGACTCGATCAATCTCGTCGCCACCTCCTTCGGCCAGGCCTTCCTGAAGCCCGGCGATGAACTGCTGCTCACGCAAATGGAGCACCACTCGAACATCGTGCCGTGGCAGATGCTGCGCGATCGCGCGGGTATCGCGCTGAAGGTCGTCCCGGTGACGGACACCGGCGAACTCGATCTGGCCGCGTTTGACGCGCTGCTGACCGAGCGCACAAAACTCGTCGCGATGGCGCATGTGTCCAACACCCTCGGCACGATTAATCCCGTGCGCGAACTCACCGCCAAGGCCCACGCCAAAGGCGCCGCGGTGCTGCTCGATTGCGCACAAGCCGCGCCGCACCTCCGGATCGATGTGCAGCAGATCGGCTGCGACTTCGCCGCGATCGCGGGACACAAGATGTTCGGCCCGACGGGAATCGGCGTGCTGTACGGCCGCGCCGAGTGGCTGGATCGCATGCCGCCGCACCGGGGCGGCGGGAATATGATTCGCTCGGTGAGCTTCGAAAAGACCACATTCGCGCCCATTCCCGCACGGTTTGAAGGGGGTACGCCGCCCATTGCCGAGGCCATTGGGCTAGGCGCAGCGGCGGAGTATCTGATGAATCTCGATTTCGCGGCGGCCGTGGCCCACGAAGCCGATTTGCTGGCCTACGCCACCGAGCAGCTCGAAACCGTTTCGGGCTTGCACATCATCGGCAACGCGCGCGAGAAAGCCTCAGTATTATCCTTCACGATGGACTCGGCGCACCCGCACGACATTGGCCAACTGCTCGATGACGACGGCATCGCCATCCGCGCCGGGCATCACTGCACGCAGCCGCTGATGCAGCGCTTCGGCGTGCCGGCGACCGCGCGCGCGTCGTTCGCGTTCTACAATACGCGCGACGAAGTCGATCGGCTCGTGGCGTCGCTGCACAAGGTGAACGAGGTGTTTGGCGGATGACCGAGCAACGCGCGCTTTACGAGAAGGTCATCCTCGACCACAACCGCTCGCCGCGCAATTTCGGCGCGATGGCGGACCCGGACGCGAAAGCGGAGGGCTACAACGCGCTCTGCGGCGACCACTTCACCGTGTACCTGCGCATGGACGGTGATACGATTAAGGAAGTGAAATTCGAAGGCGCGGGATGTGCGATATCCAAGTCTTCGGCGTCCGTGATGACGACGGAACTGGCGGGCAAAACCCGCGCGGAAGCCGAGGCCGTGTTCGCGCGTTTCAAAGACATGATTACGTCGGATCCGGGCTCGCCCCTGGAGGAGAAAAAACTCGGAAAACTGGCCATTTTTGGCGGAATTCGCGAGTTTCCGGTGCGGGCAAAATGTGCCACGCTCGCCTGGCATGCGGCGCTGTCCGCGCTGCGCGGCGGGCACGAACCCGTGAGCACAGAGTAAGGGTTAAACGTGGAACAGCGGCCCCGCCGCTTGCTAAACTATTCGACTCCATCCAAATAAAATCGCTGGTCGCGGTGTATACAGCGATGCCGGAATCCCCGGCCACTGAAGGATTTTACGTCGACATGCCAGAGACGATAGCCGGAAGCGAAATCCTCTCGCTCGAGGAAACGCGCGCGCTGATGCACAAGAAGCTGCGCGGCTTTCTGCCTCCGTTCGAGATCGACTACAAGGCCGAGTTCGCCTACAAGATCAACAAGCTGAAGAAGGAAAAGAACGCCGTCATCCTCGGGCACAATTATATGGAACCGGCGCTGTACATGTCCGTGCCGGACTACACCGGCGATTCGCTGGAGCTCTCGCGCGTGTCCGCCGAGACCGAAGCCGACATCATCGTGTTTTGCGGCGTGCTGTTCATGGCCGAGACGGCCAAGATTCTGAACCCGGACAAGATGGTGCTGCTGCCGTCCGAAAAGGCGCTGTGCTCGCTCGCCGGCGGCATCACGGTGTCCGACGTGCGCGACCTGAAAAAGCAATACCCCGGCGTGCCGGTCGTTACGTATGTGAACACCTACGCCAACGTGAAGGCGGAGTCCGACTACTGCTGCACCTCGGGCAATGCCGCCGCGGTGATCAAGCACCTGCGCAATCTCGGCCACGAGCACATCATGCTACTGCCCGATGAGTTCCTCGCGCGCAACACGGCCAAGGAACTGGGCATGAACTTCGTGCTGCCGGGCTTCCTGCGCGGTCAGCACATCGATCTGCCGAAGGAACCGACCATCATCGGCTGGCGCGCGCGCTGCGAAGTGCACGAGCTGTTCCGCGTGGACGATATCCAGCTCGTGCGCAAGCAGCACCCGAACGTGAAAGTGCTTGCGCACCCGGAATGCAGCCCCGAAGTCTGCGCCGAGTCCGACTTCGTCGGCAGCACGAAACAGCTTATCGCCGCCGTCGAGAAGATGGAGGGCGATCAGTTCCTGCTGCTCACCGAATGCAGCATGGGCGACAACATCGCCGCCGCGCACCCCGACAAGAACATGCTGCGCCTGTGCAGTTTCCGCTGCCCGCACATGAACCAGATCACGATGGAAGAGACGCTCGCCGCGCTGGAAAAGAACCAGTTCCAGATCGAAGTGCCGTCGGACATCATCGCCAAGGCCCGCAAGCCGATCGACCGGATGCTCGAAATCCGATAGCCCGACGTTCGTTTAACCTTCGCGCAATGACGCAATAGAAAATCCGCTCCTCTCGATGAGGAGCGGATTTTTTATTACGTGGAGTGTCTACAGCGACTGCCTGAGCAGCCACTCGATGTTTTCCTGATTGCGGTAGGTCTTGTCCCAACTGTTGTGGCTCACGCCTTCGTATTCCGTTAGCTTGGCGTCGCCACCGGCGGCCTTGATCGCCGCGACCATTTCCTCGGATCGCTGCGGCGGCACGACCGTATCCGCGAGGCCGTGGAAGGCCCACAACGGGCGTCGCGCGAGTTCCTTCGCATCGGCCACGTTTCCGCCGCCGCAGATGGGCATGAAGGCCGCGATCTGGTCCGCGCGCATCGCGCCGTAGTGGTACGTGCCGAAGCCGCCCATGGAGAGGCCCGTGAGCAGCACGCGGTCTTCGTCAATGTGGTAGTGCTGCTTGGCGTACGCGATCACAGCGTCGATGTGCTTCCACGCCGGCGCGCCTTCAGGATTTTCATCCGAGCCCCACGTGGTGCTCTTCGCGCACTGTGGCATCACGACGATCGCCGGGAAGCGCTCCGGGTTCATGCGGATCGCGCCGCCGATGCCGACTTCCGACTGCTTCCAGCCGTCGTCGCCGCGCTCGCCCATGCCGTGTAGGAAAACGATCAGCGGCCATTCCTTGTCGGGTGTGTAGCCCGCGGGCACATACACCACAGACGGCCACGAGTCACCATCGATATTGGTGCGGAAGGCGTAGAAACCGTTGGTGCTTTGGGTCATGTCGTGCTGAACATCCACGGCATTGTCGTGCACACGCACGTTAATGCAGCCGCTAAAAATCAGTGCCGCGCAGCATACCGCAATCCATTGCCCCAGTTGCCGGACCATTTCGGAATCTCCCTGAAATTTTTTGCCGTAATTGGACGGCAGTTGATGCGAATTGGTTTAGTGCGCCGCAGACAGAAATTCTGAAACCGCCGCATTCCATGCCGCAGGCGTCTCAAAATACGGCGAATGTCCCGTGCGGGGCAACTCGACCATGCGGGCACCTTGGATTTCCGCCGCGATACTGCGCACGACGGCGGGCGGAAAGATTGGGTCGTTCTGTCCGACGACGAACAGCGTGGGCACCTTCAGCGCGCGGATTTTGTCGAGCGGAAACGCTGTCTGTCGCAGCTTGAGGCCCATGCCCGGTGGCGCGGGGGCCGTGGTACCGCCGATCTGGCGGTACAGGAAGGCCTTGGCCGGGTCTTGCGGGCCGAGCTGCTCGCCGATGGCCGGGTGCTGGGTGATGGGCAGTTTATCGGGCGGCGGACTACCCGCGGCTGTGCGGATGTAGGCATCGAAGTGCTTCTCGGCTTCCGACGTATAGATGCCGCCGAGGGTATCCGCTAGCACCAGCGACTGCACGCGCTCCGGATGCGCCAGCGCGAAGCCCATCACGGCCCAGCCACCCATCGATTGGCCGACGAGGTGCGCGCGATTGATGTGCAGATGATCCAGCACCGCGCGGAGGTCGTCCCCGGCGACAGCAGGACCGGTTTCGTTCTTCGTGTTCGTCGATCGCCCGAATCCGCGCTGGTCCCACGTGATCACGCGATAGCGCTTGGCGAATTCCGGCACCTGCTGATACCAGATCGCGTGATTGCCGCCGAGGCCGTGCGAGAGCACGAGCGCGTCGCCGGTGCCCACGGACTCATAATAGATCTGCTCGCCGCCGCTTTCGACGAAGCCGGAACTCAGGATCAGCTCATCGGCACGCGCCGCCGCACAGACGGCGAGCAGGCACACGGCGATGCGGCAGGCGTTCATGTTTGCGGGTTAGCGCGTGTAGCTCTGGTAGACGATCGAAATCCAGCGGTTGTTGGCGATGAAGTTCTTGCCCCAGGATTCATACTTCGCGGGCAGGCCTTCCTTCTGCAGCGTTTCCTGATCTTTGCCGTCGGCGATGCCTTTTCGCACGATGCCGATGGTGTCCAGCAGGACGGCCTGGAAGGTTTCGAGGTCCTTTTTGGTCGCCAACACGCCGTGGCCAGGGATGATCTTCGCGTCGGCCGGGATGATTTCGATCAGCTTCGCGACATTGTTGAGATACCCCTGCACATCGCCGCCGCCCGCGAGATCGATGAAGGGATACATGCCGTTCGTGAACTGGTCGCCCGTGTGGTACACGTTCGATTTCGTGAAGTGCACCAGCGTGTCGCCGTCGGTGTGGCCCGGCCCGAGCGGGATCAGCTCAATCGTTTCGCCGTTGATGTAGAGCTGCGTGGGTTGGTTGTACGTAATCGTCGGCAGGCTGTTGCGGAAGGCCGCGTCGCTGAGGTCGCGGCTGCCGATCATGCGCGTGCGCACGTTCGCGCTCGCCACGACGATCGAGTTCTGCGCAAGCGCCTGATTGCCGCCCGTGTGGTCCTGGTGGAAGTGCGTGTTCACCACGAACTTCAGCGGGCCCTTGTTCAGCTTGTCGAGCTCGGCGGTGATCTTGCCGGCCATGTTGGCAAACTGCGTGTCGATAATCAGCAGGCCGTCTTCACCGGCGGACACGCCGATGTTGCCGCCATTGCCCGTCAGCATGTGCACCGGTCCCGACACGTTTTGTGCCGTCACAGGTACGTCCTGCTGCGCAAACACCGGCGCCGCGACCAACAACAAAGCTCCCAGAACAAAACGCATGAGTCTTCCTCCCGGCGGGCGCCGCCCGCGAAGTTCCTAGCCTAACGTACTCCCGGCCGATGCGCAACGCGCGCTACGTGAGAATGGCGGTGTAGGGCAGGGGGTCGTAGGCGCCGGCCTCGCGGAAGGCATTGAGGCGCTCGACGCAAGTGGGGCAGGTGCCGCAGGCCTTCTCGCCGCCGCGGTAGCAGCTCCACGTCTGCGCGAAATCCACGCCGAGCGCCTGGCCCATGCGCACGAGTTCCGCTTTGCGCTTGCCGATCAGCGGCGCGTGAATGGTCACGGGGTCGCGGCGGTTCAGCGCCAGCGTCGCGTTGATGCGTTCGAGGAAATCGCGCGTGCAGTCCCAGTAGCCGTATTCGTCGTGCGCCTGCGCGCCGTAGAAAACGTCGAAGATGCCGTTGGACTCCGCATAGGCTGCAGCAAGCGAGAGCAGAATCATGTTGCGGTTCGGCACATAGGTGGGCGGCTGATCGAGCAGGGCCGGCGCGAGCGCGGAAAAATCAGGCACCGCCGCGCCACCCTGTACGAGCGTGGTGCCGCTTTTAACCACGTCCGCGAGGAACGAAAGGTCGAGCACCTTGTGCACGGCCACGCCGGCGTTTTTGGACTGCCACCGCGCACTGTCGAGTTCGCGCCGGTGCCGCTGGCCATAGTCGAAGCTCAGTGCGTGGATCGGCGCGCATTGGAACGTGAGCGAGACGTAGTGCAGAAGCACACTGGAATCCATACCGCCGCTGAGGAGCACGACGGCGGGCGATTGAGAATTTTTGGGCACGGGTCTCTAAATTCCTGTTCGGAACATGGATCGGCTCAATTGTGACCGATTTTAGGGTATCCGCGCGAACGAAACCTGAGTGACAATCTCAAAAACATCGGTGTATCGTGAACGGCGCTCGACCCAGTGGCTATTTCCAGCGGCATTCGAACGTATCGAGGGGTTTTCGCATGAACGACAACAACACATTTTCGCGGCGGACATTTGTAAAAGGCGGCGCGGCCTTGATTGCCGCGGCGAGTGCCGCGCGCGCCGGTGCGCAGCAGGAAGTGGTTGTACACCCTGAGGGCGGACCGGCCATTCGCGGTACGTGGACGCCGACCGCCAAGTCGCTGTTCTGCGATGTCGAGACCACCTCCGGAAAAGTGCGCGGCATCGACGTCGGCGGCATCAAGCAGTTCAAAGGCGTGCCGTATGGCGCCTCGACCGGCGGCAAGAACCGTTTCATGGCGCCGCAAAAACCGGAGCCGTGGACGGGCGTGCGCGAATGCCTCGGCCATGGCCAGATTTCGCCGCAGGTGCCGGCGGACCCGAAGCGCGACTATGCGCGCCTGATTCAGTGGGACGAGCAGCCCGGCGGCATGGGCGAGGATTGCCTCGTGCTGAACGTGTGCACCCCCGGCGTGAACGACGGCAAGAAGCGCCCGGTGCTGGTGAGCTTCCACGGCGGCGGGTACACCACCGGCTCGAACAACGCCAGCGGGTTTTATGGCGATCCACTCGCGCGCTACGGCGACGTCGTGGTGGTGACGCCGAACCACCGGCTGGCGTCGTTCGGATTCACGCACCTCGTGGGTGCGGGCGCGCCCGAGGAATTCGCGAACGCGGGCGTCGCCGGCCTGCTGGATTTGGTGGCCGCGCTGGAATGGGTGCGCGACAACATCGGCAATTTCGGCGGCGACCCGAACACGGTGATGATCTTCGGGCAGTCCGGCGGCGGCGCGAAGACCACGGCGATGATGGGGATGCCCGGCGCAAAAGGCTTGTTTCACCGCGCGGCTGTGCAGAGCGGTTCGTTGCGAAGAGTGCTTGAGCAGGAAGCGGCGTCGAAGCTGGCGGAACGATTTGTGGCAGCGTGCGGCTTGAGCAAGAGCAACGTCGCGGATATCCAGAAGCTCCCGTGGGAGCAACTGATCGATGTACAAGCGTCGATGGGGACCTCGGCCAATTTCGGGCCGGTGTTGGGCAACACAATCCCGCACCATCCCTTTGATCCCGCGGCGCCGGAAGAATCGGCGACGGTGCCGATGATTGTGGGGAGTACGCTGGAAGATTCGGGCGTCTGGCTTGCGAATTTTAATCTGACCGAAGACGGTCTCAAGGGCGTCGTGAAGGGCCAGTTCAAAGAGAACGCGGATCGCATCCTGGCGCTGTACCGCAAAACGTATCCGGACAAATCGCCGTATCTCGTGCAGGCGCAGATCATGACCGACACGGTCTTCCGGCGAGAGGCGATCAAGCAGGCGGAGCTGAAGGCGCAACAGGGCAAAGCGCCGGCGTATGTGTACACCTGGGAGTGGCCATGCCCGGCCTTCGGCGGGAAGTTCGGCG
The DNA here is from genome assembly GCA_964620045.1 of uncultured Nitrospirales bacterium. Taxonomy (GTDB): domain Bacteria; phylum Hydrogenedentota; class Hydrogenedentia; order Hydrogenedentales; genus VFKU01. The sequence continues at coordinate 48,327 of CAZUJL010000020.1, read as the reverse complement.
CGGTGCACGGGATGGACGTGGGCCCGGCATTCCACAACGCGCGCGGCGCGATGTACGGCGAGTCGCCCGAGGCGTGGAAGATGGCCGACCGGCTCGCGTCGGCATGGGTGGCGTTCGCGCGCACGGGCGATCCCAACAATGCCGAGATTCCGAAATGGGCGCCATATGACTTGGAGAAGCGGCCCGAGATGGTGTTCGACAACGACACGCGCGTAGAAAACGACCACCGCGGCGAGTTCCGCAAACTGTGGGAAGAAATTAACCCGCCGTCGATGGTCGGTTAGGCCTGTTTCCACCGCGGCTCGCGCGTTGACCGCGTGCGGGCCGTTTGCTATTTTTCAATGGTTTTTGGCCCATTTTTGGCACCCCCGGACGAGATGAGGAGATCGCATGGACGGCTTGATGATGGATTTCGATCTGACGCTGGACGCAGTGCTGCGTCGCGCGGAGCAGCATTTCTACAAGAAGGAAATCGTCACTCGCCAGCCGGACAAATCCTTCCACCGTTACACCTACGGCGATATGGTCAAGCGCACAAAGAAACTCGCGCTGGCGCTGCAGCGCCTGGGCATCAAACCGGGCGAGGCCGTCGGCACGCTGTGCTGGAACCACTACCGCCACTTCGAGGCGTACTTCGCGATTCCCATCATCGGCGCCGTGCTGCACACGCTGAACCTGCGCCTGCACCCGGATGATCTCGAATACATCGCGAACGACGCGAGCGATCGCGCGATCATTTTCGACGAGTCGCTGTTGCCGCTGCTGAACAATTTTAAAGATCGCATCAAGGCGCAGCACTACATCATGATCCGCAGCTCGCACGAGCCGATGCCGAAGGGCATGATCGACTTCGAGCAATTCATCGGCGCGGAAGACGACAAGAAGTTCGACTACAACGCCATCAAGTTGCGCGAGAAGCAGGCCGCGGCGACCTGCTACACCTCGGGTACCACGGGGCGGCCGAAGGGCGTGCTGTATTCGCACCGCTCGATGGTGCTGCATTCGCTGGGCTCGATGATGTCCGATGTGCACGATTTGCGCGAGTCCGACGTGCTGTTGCCGATCGTGCCGATGTTCCACGCGAACGCCTGGGGCCTGCCGTACGCTGCCGGCATGGCGGGGCCGAAACTGGTGTTTCCGGGGCCGTTCCTCGACGTGCCAAGCCTGCTGGAAGACCTCGAGCAGGAAGGCGTGACGATGACGGCCGGTGTGCCGACGATTTGGCAGGGCATTCTGCAAACGCTCGATGCGAATCCCGGTAAGTACAACCTCAAGAAGTTGCGCAAGATGATCGTCGGCGGGTCCGCCGTGCCCGTGAGCCTGATGAAGAACATGCAGGAGAAGCACGGCCTCAACATCGTGCAGGCGTGGGGCATGACGGAACTCTCGCCGATGGGCACGGTGTCGAACCTCAACAGCGACCTGCGCACGAAGCCGCTGGACACGCAATACGAGTACCGCGCGATGCAGGGCACACCCGCGCCGATGGTTGAGATCCGCGGCCGGTCAGACGCGGGCCTGATCCCGTGGGACGGCAAGACCATGGGCGAGCTCGAAGTGCGCGGGCCGTGGATCGCGAGCGCGTACTACAACCGCCCGGATGCGGCGGACCGCTTCACGGACGATGGCTGGTTCAAGACCGGCGACATCGTGACCATCGACGAAATTGGCTACATCAAGATTCAGGACCGCGCGAAGGACCTCGTGAAGTCCGGCGGCGAATGGATCAGTTCGGTCGATCTGGAAAACATGATCATGGGCCATCCGGCCGTGGCGGAGGCGGCCGTGATCGCGATCCCGCATCCGAAGTGGGACGAGCGCCCGCTGGCCTGTGTGGTGCTCAAGAAGGGCCAATCCGCGAGCGAGGCCGATATCAAGAATTACCTGGCCGAACGCATCGCGAAGTGGATGGTGCCCGATAGCGTGGTCTTCATCGACGAAGTTCCGAAAACCAGCGTCGGCAAATTCAACAAACTGAAACTGCGCGAGCAGTTTGGCGACTACGCGGCGACGAACGGCTAAGCGAGTCGTTTCTGCCAGGGGCCCGTGATCGCGAGCGACAGGCCCATGTGCTGGATGTTTACAAACAGCGTCGTGCCGTCCGGCGAGAAGCACGCGCCGGCGAATTCGCTGTCGCCGGTGGCGTTGCGCGCGATGCGGTAGAACTCGCCCTTCGGCGTCACGCCCACGACGAATTGCTCGCCGTCGCCGTCTTCGCAGACGACGAGATCGCCCCAGGGCGCGACGGTGAGGTTGTCGGCATTGTCGATGAGCCCGCTGTCGTTCGGTTCCACGAACAGCTCCAGCGTGCCCGCATTCGCGGCTTCGTCCGCCGTGCCCTCCGTCGCGCTCGGTACATAGCGCCAGATCTGTCCCCGGTGCGCGCGCCCGCCCGAGGTGCAGGCGAAGTAGATGCCGTCCTTGCCGGCCCACATGCCTTCGCCGCGCGCAAAGCGTGCCGCGCCGCGTTCGAAGGCACGGTAGCGCAGGTCGTCTTCCGGCGATTCCACGAGGCGTAGATCGACCCACTGCACGGGCAGCTTCTGCCCGCGCGACACGGCCGGCGCGACGTCCCAGTTGCGCGTATCGAGCGAGGCCTGATCGCGCACCATGAGCGCCTGCAGGCGCCCGCCGTTCACCAGCTGGCCGGGCGTGTTCGGAATGTACCGGTAGAGTACGCCGTCCTGCCGGTCCTCGGTCTGGTACACGATCCCTGAGGCGGCATCGACCGCGACCGCTTCGTGATTAAAGCGGCCCATCGCCGTCAGGGGTACGGGATCGGCGAGTCCGCCGCGAAACTGCGCGCGCACTTCAAAGTTGTAGCCGTGGTCCTTCTCGCATTCCTCGCCCGCGCGCAGCACCGTTTCCTCGCACGTGATCCACGAGTTCCACGGCGTCGGCCCGCCGGCGCAATTGCGCAGCGTGCCCGCGAGGCTCAGGCGCTCGTCTTCCTTCGTCTGCGTGCGTGTGTCGAACAGGATCGTCGTCGTGCCGCCGAGGCCCGGTGTCTTGCCGTGGCCCGCGTCATACAGCATTTTCGGATCGATGTTTTTGAACAACTCGTTGCCTCGGCCGAAGGGGCCGTTCGCCGCGATGTCTCCGTACAGCTCGTGGTTACGCACGAGGATCGTCTTGCCGTCCGGGCCGGGGAACGCCGCCATGCCGTCCGCCGCGCCGGGCACTTCGAAGCCGTCAGTCATCGTCTGCCCGGCGATCGAGAACACGTTGTAGGTGAAGCCTTCGGGCAGGTCGAGCAGACCGCGTGGATCTTTGAGGAGTGGCCCGAGCGTGGCTTCGGCCGCGCGGCCCGGATCGGGCAGGGCATTCGCCGTGCGCACAAACATCGTTTGCAGGCCCGCGAACCCAAGGCTCACCGCGCCACACTGTTTCAGAAACTGCCGCCGGGTGGAATTCATCGCACGATCCCTCGCTGGTGATACGGACACAAGCTGCGACCGTACCAACCGCGTGTTAGCGATGAATTAGACGTGCGTGCGATTGAGACTAGGGGAGAACCTTGAGCGGCGCTTCCTTCGCGCCGGACGGAATGGGAACGCCGAGGAGCGTGGCCAGCGTGGGCACGATGTTCTCCGGCCCGACGAGATCGTCCACTTCCTTCGCGGGGATGCCGGGGCCGTAGAAGTACACCGGCACGTAGGTGTCGTAGGGATACGGCGAGCCGTGTGTCGCGCTCGACGTCGGCTTGCCGGAGAAGAACCGGTGATACGCGTCCTGCACGACGTAGATATTGCCGGAACGCCCCGGATGAAAAGAGCGCGCGACCTTATCCATGATCGGGTTCGCGGCATCGAGTTCGCCCGCGACGATCTTGTGCGCGGGAATTGCGTAGGCCACGCCCGGCACGCCGCGCAGCACTTCCGCCGCGAGGTCTTCCATCGCGGGAATGTCCGCCGGCCGCGATTCCACCAGCGCGGGTGTAAACACGATGTATGGCGCCGTGAATACCTGCACGTACTCCTCGGTGTCGCCGTACTTGCCCTTCAGCGCGTCCTTCACGGCCTTCACCATGTCGACGGGGTTCGTCTGGCCGCTCGGTTTTTCGTCGGGATTGCCATCGACGCCGTGATCGGCGCTCAACACCGCGAGGTATTTCCCCGTGCCGATTTTTTCGTCGAGGAAGCTGAAGAACGACGCGAGCTGCGCGTCGAGCCGCAGGATCTGGTCCTCGTGCTCGCGGCTTTCCGGACCAAATTGGTGCCCGATGATGTCGGTGGCGGAGAGGCTCACCGTCAGCATATCCGTCGCCGCGCCTTGGCCGAGTTTTTCGTTCTCGACGATCGCCTTCGCGAAGCTTATGGTCATTTCATCCGAATACGGCGTGACCGACATGATGCTGTAGAGCTTGCGCGCGTCGAGACCTTCAAACGAATGCGGAAACACGCCGCCGATGATGGGATTCGCCACCTCCGTCGGGCGCTCGTCAGGATGTGTGTATTCGGCCTCCGGCCGGAACAGCTCCCACGTCTTGCCCAGATATTTGTCCGCGGGTGGCGGCGTGTTGAAGGCGGCCACCCACGCCGGATACTCCGGATAGTAGTAGTCGCTCGTCACGAATCCGCCGGTCTCGTTGCTGAACCAGAAGGCCTTGCCTTTCGCCCCCGCCATGAGGATTGCGCCGCGGTCCTTGCCCGACACACCAAACACGCGCGATTCCCCGCCGCTGGCATCAATGAGCGATTCGGCCAGGGTCGGCACTTGCAAGTTCTTCGGCGACGTGCCCGAATGCTCGCCCGTCTGCGTGCCCAGCAGTTTGTGCGCTTGGTCCTCCGAGCAATACACATTCTTGCCCGTCGCGGGGTCCGTCCAGTCGTTGGCGATGATGCCGTGCTCGCGCGGATTGCCGCCCGTGCCGAGCGTCGCGTGGCCGCATCCGGTAAACGTGATCGCGTGACGATAGTGCGCGTTGGTGTAGATGGTGCCTTGATCGAGGAAGCGCCGGAACCCGCCCTCGCCGAAGCGGTCCTTGTACTGCAACGGGATGTCGCCGCGAAGCTGGTCGACGACGAAATACACGACAAGCGCCGGTTTTTCCGCCCAAAGCGAGGGCGCAGTCAGCGCAAACGCCACTACGAACGCGACAATTCGATGGAACATGGCTACCATCCTTGGGTGAATGAATGTAGAAGCGACAAGTCTAACAAATGATCGTTTCCATTCTGTGAGCACTGCTGAATAAACGGTCTGTTCTGGTAAAATTCACACGGATGAAGGGGAATTCCGTGCAACGCGGGTCGTGTCGATGTATCGCCGTTATAGCCATAGCCGCCGCGTTCTCCGCGCCGGTGCATGCGCAATTGGTGGGCAATGCGGCGGGCCCGCGGCGCGGCATTGTGTACGAGTTGACCCTTCGGCCCGCCGACCCGGCCGCCCTCGAGCAACTCGCCCGGCTCGGCTTCAATATCGATCACGTTAGCTCCGATCACGCCGAGATCTACGCCACGCCGGGTGAATACGACTACCTCGTCCGCCATGGCTACAACGTCACCATCGAAGCCACGCAACCCTCGCCGCCAGACTATCCCGCGGGACCGCGCGGCGGCTTGGGCCAGTATCACAGCTACGCCGAGCTGACCACCGCAATGCAGACGTTTGCATCGACATATCCGTCGCTCACGCGGCTAATTTCCGTGGGGAAGTCCGTGGAAGGCCGCGAACTCTGGGCCATTCTCATTTCAGACAATCCGCTGTTGGACGAGATCGAACCCGAGTTCAAGTACGTGTCGACGATGCACGGAAACGAACCCGTCGGCACGGAGATGTGCCTTTATTTCATCGATTATCTGCTGAGCAACTACGGCAGCGACAGCACCGTGACGAGCCTCGTGAACAACACCGCGATTTGGATTCTGCCGTTGATGAATCCCGATGGTTTGGAAGACGGCACACGCGAAAATGCCAACGGTTTCGATCTGAATCGCTCGTTCCCGGATTACCCCTCCGACTACGACAAGACCCTGTGGTTCAGCTATCCGGACGACACCAGGTTGCAGCCGGAAGTGAAGCACCTGATGCATTGGTCCGCGCAGAATTCCTTTGTGTTGTCGGCCAATTTCCACACCGGCGCCGTGGTGGTGAGTTATCCCTACGACGCCGATCCGCCCCTGCCCAGTTATGTGCCCGCGCCATCGCCCGACGATGCGTTGTATGTGGCGATGTCCACGTCGTACGCGCAAAACAATCCCCCGATGTCCAACAACGACAACGGCCCCTTCAACAACGGCCTCGTGAACGGCAACGACTGGTACATCATCAACGGCGGCATGCAGGATTGGGTGTATCGGTATCTCGGTACGGCGGAAGTCACGATCGAGTTGGCGACGCCGAAACGCCCCGGACAGAGCAAGCTGCCGGACTATTGGGACGACAACCGCGATTCCATGCTCGCGTATCTCGCGTGGGTGCACCGTGGCGTGCGCGGCACCGTGACCGATGTGGATACCGGCGATCCGATCTTTGCGTACATCACCGTTGTCGGCAATCCTCAGCCCGTGTTCCCCGACATGACGCACGGCGACTACTACCGCATTCTGTTGCCCGGCACCTACGACCTGCAGTTCGAAGCCGTGGGCTACGACCCGGTCACGGTGGAGGACGTCGTCGTCACGTCCGGCGCCGCCACGGTCGTCAACGTGCCGATGGTTGCCGCCGTTGGTTTGCATGGGCCGAACGAGGGCGCACTCGCCGCGCTCGCCGGTGCGTTGGCCCTCGTGGGCCTGTGGGGCCTTGCGTCGCGGCGGCGCACCGCCTAGCCGGAACCGCCCGCCGCAAGATTGGTATGATTCTCGTGTCAGGCGTCACCAGGGGGTTCCATTTGTGCTCAGGGCGTATACGCTCATAACGTGTCTAGCCGTGGTCGGATTGTTGTCGATCAACGGCGAGAGCGTCGCCCAGAAAAAGAAAGAAAAAGCCCCCGTCGAAAAGCCGCCGCTGGAAGTACTCGACAGCGAGATCAACAAACTCGGCGATCCCGCCACCTCGCCCGCCTCCGCACAGGACAAGGAATTGCAGACGCAAATCGACGACCTGCGCGAGCAAATGCAGCGCATGGAAGAGCAATTGACGCAAAAAACCGACGCCATCGAGCAGCTCGAGGATGAGAATGAAAAGCTGCGACAGGCGTTGCGGCTCCGGTTCGGTGGCAAGGGCGACGGTCTGCCGCCTGTGCCGATTCCGAACCGCGAAATGATCGAGTCGATTCTGAAGGAGCCCGCGCCGTTTGCGGAGCGCAAGGAAACAGCGAATCCTTCCTCCCCCGCCGAGGAATACACGGTAGTAAGCGAGTGGGGCCGCAGCCCCGAAGTGGCCAAAAGCCTGCCGGGCAACGTGGCCTCGCTGATCGGCCTGGCACTGGCCGTGCCGCCGAAGATGTCCGAGGCGGCTCTCAAACAACTGGGACAGGATTTGCGCAAAAACTACAAGGCCTATGACAACATCAACATCGAAGTGTTCGACGACGTATCGGCGGCGCGGCGATTTGCCGACGAAGGCAAGTCGGACGCGGCGCACCGTGTGATGAGCATTTCCAAGTTCAAGCATTCCGGCCGCGACTCACTGGTGATTTACCGCGACGGCCGTACGGTAAACGTCCCATGAACCGACGTCGATTTTTTGCCCTGCTCGGTCTGGCGATTTTTGTCGCCGCTTGCGATCGTTCGTACATCGAAGGCCGCGTGACCAACCGGCGCGGCGAAGCCTTGCCGGGTGTCACGGTCGCCGTTTCCGGCACCTCCACGCAGGATCTCAGTGATGGCCTCGGGCACTATCGCATCGAAGCGCCGCCAGGGCCGGTCACGCTCGCGTTCTCCAAGAGCGGATACACCTCCGCGCAGCTCGCGCTCGAGAGCAAGCGCCGTGGCGCAACACCGGAAGTGTCGATGTGGGTGTTGCCGATGAACGCCGGCGTCTACGACGTCACGCCGCTGACCTACCACGAGACGAGCTGGGCCTTGCCCAAGCAGCACTATCTGAAGGACGGCTCCGCGGCCTTCGGTATTGAGTTGCCGGCCGAGGTAATTGAATCCACCAGCGAGCCCTTTCTGCTGACTCACCGCACGCCCCGCTACAATGCGCAGCTTTCCCGCCTCGTGCCCGAAGAGGCGCGCCAGGCGGGCATTGAAGACAAGTCCATCGAAGTGTGGGTGGAAGCCGGTACGGCGGCCGTGGGACTCGAGCCCATGGATCAGTCGGAGTCCTTGTTGCAGCGCGTGGTGATTGGCCGCGCGCTCGAGCCGGGTGTGTACGGCATTCACTGGGGCGCAATGGAGGGCTACACCACCCTCGACAACCGCGTATTCGTGTTCCGCGTGCCGGAACCGCCGAAGTCGGAGGAAGACGAGGCCGCGGCCGCGGACGGCGAAGCGGGCGAGGCTGCCCCCGCCGGTGAGGAAGCTGCGAAGAAGGACGAGACCCCCGCCAAGAAAGAGGAAGCCCCGGCAAAGGCGCCTGCGCCGGCCGAACCCAAGGCCACACCGAAAACGGAGCCCAAGGCGGAGCCGCCGAAGCAGGACCTCCTCGAACCGGCGGACGAACCGACTGCGCCGCTGCCCTGAAAACCCGGCGCGGAGTTGATCAATTTCCCGCAAAGCGATACCGTGATTGGCCTATATTTCCCATTAGAATCGGGGTGTAATGAAAAAGCAGTTCGTGAATCTTCTGCAAGAAGGCGACGTGGTGAACGACTACTACGTGGCCACCCGCAAGGACCTGCGCAACACCCAGAGCGGCGGTAAGTTTCTGGGCCTGGTGTTTCGCGACAAGACCGGCGAGATCGGCGGCGTGGTGTGGAACAACGCCGAGGCGATGGCGACCCGGTTTGAGCTCGGCGACGTCGTCAACGTGCGCGCGACGGTCGGCAACTACCAGGGGCGCCTGCAGCTTCGCGTCGACCAGATCCTTCCGCTGAAGCAGAGCGACTACGATTCCACCGACCTCACCTTCGTGCCCGAAGAAGCCGGCGACGGCGTGCAGCGTTTCCTCGGCGTGGTGCGTTCCGTGCAGGACCCGTGGCTGCGCCAGCTCGCCGACGCGTTTCTGACCGATGCAGGTTTCATGGACAAGTTCGCGAATGCCGCCGCCGGCAAAAAGTGGCACCACGCCTATCCCGGCGGCCTCGCGCAGCATTGTTTTGAAATGACGCGTATCGCCGAGGTGATGTGCGAACTGTTCCCCGCCATCGACCGCGACCTGCTGATGATGGGCATTTTCCTGCACGACCTCGGCAAGACCGAGGAGCTGTCGCAGGGGCTGTATGTCGACTACACGACCGTCGGCAAGCTGCTTGGCCACGTCTCGATCGGTCTCGATATGGCCAACGCCAAAATGCGCACGATCGAGGGCTTCCCGGAAACCACGCGCACCGAAATACAGCACATGATCCTCTCGCATCACGCCACGCTCGATCAGGGCTCGCCCGTCGTGCCGAAAACGCTCGAAGCGATGGTGCTCGCGCTCATCGACGATCTCGACGCGCAGACCGACGCCTTCAACCGCGTGATCGAAGAGTCGCAATCCAAGGGCCAGAGCTGGTCCGAATACATCACAATGATCGACCGGCAAATCTGGGCGGGCAAGCGCGATTCTGAGTAGAAGCCGGGGATTTCAGTGGGTGAGTTTGCTTCGTCGCAAACCCCGCTCCTCGCAATGACGAAAAAGGCCCGGGAGAAGTTTCTCTCCCGGGCCGATTATTTTTCGTTCGCTGGGTTATGTCTGCTGGTCGAAGACGAGCCCCACAAGTTCCCTCGTGTTGCGTATTGCCTTAAGCAATTCCTCGGGAGGAAACTGTTTGATCACTTCGTCATTCGCATTCAGAATCTGGACCACGATGCGGTCCGTGGATTCATCTATGCGAATTTTCGATCCATTCCGCGTATTCGCGGCGACTTCCGCCGCCAGGGCTTCTAAGACTTCGCGAGACACCGCTGCGGACCCGGCATTGGTTTCCGCTGGCTTCGGCGCGCTTTCGGGCGCGCGTTTCGCCGGTTCACTTTGCCGGACCAGCTGAGCGGCGTCGGACGGGGTTCCCGCCTGCCTAATCGCTCCGCTGATTTCCATAACGATGCTTCCCGTTTATGCCCGCGTTACCGGAGTAACTGCAGGGCGGTCTGCGGCACGATATTCGCCTGGGCCAGAATCGACGTACCCGCGGTCACCAGAATCTGGTTGCGCGTGAAGCCGATCGTTTCCTTGGCGATATCCGCGTCGCGGATGCGGCTTTCGGCGGCCGCGGCGTTTTCTTCGCGGATGCCGAGCTGGTTGATGGTGAATTCGAGGCGGTTCTGCGCGGCACCGAGCGAGGCACGGCGCGTGTTCACGGCCGTCAACGCGGTGTCGAGCGTACCCAGCGCGGTGTTCGCGCCCGCCTGCGTGGCAATCGACAACGCCGCGATGTTCAACGTCGCGGTGCTGATCGCCGTACCGGTACCTGCCAGCGCGGTGGTCTGCGTGGCTTGTGTGCCGGTCTGAATGTTGACCGTCGTGGCGCCAAACGGATCGATACCGTTGAACGTGGTCCGGGTAAGGATTTCGTTCACGGCGGCGACCAACTGCGTGGCTTCCGCGTTCAGGTCGTTTCGGTTGGGAGCGTCTTGCAGCGTGCCGTTGGCCGACTGCACGGCCAGTTCGCGGATGCGCTGCAGAATGCCCGTCACTTCGCTCAGGGCGCCTTCAGCCGTTTGCACGAGGCTGATACCGTCCTGCGCGTTACGCTGCACGACCTGGAAACCGCGGACCTGCGAACGCAGACCTTCGGCAATGGCCAGACCGGCCGCGTCGTCCGCCGCGCGGTTGATGCGCAGGCCGCTCGACAAACGTTCGAGCGACTTATTCAACTCCAATGTGGAGCGACGAAGAATCCGGCTGGTGTTAATCGCAGACGGATTCGTATTGACTACGAGACCCATGACAATGTTCCTCCTTGAGTGCAATCCGGGGTCCCACGCCCGGATCGCTCACTGCATCAAATATCTAGTGCGTTGCCGTCTGGCGCACAAGCGCCGCGGCCAAACTATCCTCCTTGATAGTGCGTTTCTTGCTTAAACTCGCGTTAGGCCTGCTGCAAACTACCCGAGCAACTGCAGGGCGGTCTGCGGCACGATGTTCGCCTGCGCCAACACCGACGTACCCGCGCTCACCAGGATCTGGTTGCGCGTGAAGCCGATGGTTTCCTCGGCGATGTCTGCATCACGAATTCGACTCTCGGCGGCCGCCGCGTTTTCTTCGCGGATGCCAAGCTGGTTGATGGTGAACTCGAGCCGGTTCTGCGCGGCACCGAGCGACGCGCGGCGAGTGTTCACCGTCGTCAGCGCGGTATCGAGCGTACCCAGCGCAGTGTTCGCGTTGGCCTGCGTGGCGATCGACAACGCCGCAATACCCAGCGTCGTTGTGCTGATCAAGGTGCCCGTGCCTGCCAGCGCGGTCGTCTGCGCCGCGTTTGTACCGGTCTGGACTGTGATCGCGGTCGCGCTGAAAGGGTCGATGCCGTTGAACGTCGTCCGTGTCAGGATTTCGTTCACCGCAGCAACCAACTGCGTCGCTTCCGTGTTCAGGTCCGCGCGGTTCGGCGTGTCCTGCAAGGTACCGTTGGCCGACTGTACCGCCAGCTCGCGAATACGCTGCAAGATCCCCGTGATTTCACTCAGGGCGCCTTCAGCCGTTTGCACCAAGCTGATGCCGTCCTGCGCGTTACGCTGCACGACCTGGAAACCGCGGACCTGCGAACGCAGGCCTTCCGCAATCGCCAAACCGGCCGCGTCGTCCGCCGCACGATTGATGCGCAAGCCGCTGGAAAGGCGCTCCAGCGACTTGTTCAAATCGAGCGTCGACCGGCGAAGAATACGACTCGTATTAATCGCCGAAACGTTCGTGTTGACAACCAAACCCATGACACTTTCCTCCGTGAGTCGAAATGTTTCCGTGACGCATCCGTGCGCACGGCCTACCTATTCAAATGTTTTCGTGCTTACCCCTAGTTGCTGCGGATTACCCGAGCAACTGCAGAGCGGTCTGCGGAACGATGTTCGCCTGCGCCAACACCGACGTACCCGCGCTCACCAGGATCTGGTTACGCGTGAAGCCGATGGTTTCCTTGGCGATATCCGCATCGCGGATACGGCTTTCGGCGGCCGCGGCGTTTTCTTCGCGGATACCGAGCTGGTTGATGGTGAATTCCAAGCGGTTCTGCGCGGCACCGAGCGACGCGCGGCGCGTGTTCACCGTCGTCAGCGCGGTATCGAGCGTGCCCAGCGCGGTGTTCGCGCCGGCCTGCGTGGCAATCGACAACGCCGCAATACCCAGCGTGGTCGTGCTGATCGCGGTACCCGTACCCGCCAGGGTCGTGGTCTGCGCCGCGTTCGTACCCGTCTGGATCGTGATCGCGGTCGCGCCGAAGGGGTCGATGCCGTTGAACGTCGTCCGTGTCAGGATTTCGTTCACCGCAGCAACCAACTGCGTCGCTTCCGTGTTCAGATCCGCGCGGTTCGGCGTGTCCTGCAAGGTACCGTTGGCCGACTGTACCGCCAGTTCGCGGATACGCTGCAGAATGCCGGTGATTTCGCTCAGGGCGCCTTCAGCCGTTTGCACCAAGCTGATGCCGTCCTGCGCGTTGCGCTGCACGACCTGGAAACCGCGGACCTGCGAGCGCAGGCCTTCCGCAATCGCCAGACCGGCCGCGTCGTCCGCCGCGCGGTTAATGCGCAAGCCACTCGACAACCGTTCCAACGACTTGTTCAAGTCGAGCGTCGACCGGCGAAGAATGCGGCTTGTATTAATCGCCGATACGTTCGTGTTGACTACTAATCCCATGACAACTTCCTCCGTGAGTGCGTACTAATTTTCCCGTGGCGCGTCCTTGCGCCCGGCCGATTCCCGCCCCCTCGAACTCCGCCCTTCGGCGCGTCCGAGACCCAAGTACGGGCCCCCGGCCATGCCCCGGTCCCATCCCAGGGCATACAAATAGATCATCGGCGGCCCGGAACGAACCCGTCCCGAACCTCCGAATACAGCGTGGATCCCCATCCCCATATGTCGCTCGGCCTTTGGCCGCCGCGGCCGTCCGACCTGCACCCGGTTTCCCGGGCCGGCCACGCGCACAGCAAGCTGCGCGCTCCTCGTGTGCCATACCGCAAGGGTCCCACCCCCACGCGATACCGGACCAGCCGTGACCCCCACCAAACTTCTGACAGGGCCATTGCCGTTCAACGCTTTACGAAGTTTCCTTCGTCCACCTACCCGGCGACCCTCCAGTTCGCCAACGTGCCGTAGGCAGTCCTTTCCCGGGCTTTCCATGTCCCGGTCCCCTTCAACTGTGGTCGTCAGGCCACTTTCCCGCCTAACTTCGATAATCATCGGCAACTTTAGTGAAAACTTTAGCGACTTGTGCAGTATTTACCTAAATAGTCATAAATGACCGAAAATAAAAGACTTATGAATATAAACCGTATCGGAATTGCCCGATTGACGGGCGGCAGGCTGTAAAGAAAGGAAGAGAAATGCTTGACGAATGTAAAGTTTACTAGACACCCTGCTCGATTTGCAGGCGCTCCATTTGCTGAATCCGGTCGCGGTAGACGGCGGCCTCTTCGAACTCCATGCGCTCGGCGGCGTTCTTCATCTTTTTGCGCAGGTCGGCGATGGTGACTTCGAGGTTGCCGTAATCGATCGCCTCTTCGGCGGCACGCTCGACCGCGCGGTAGCGGGCCTGGCGGCTGTTCGGCATGGCGCGCTCCAGCTCGCGGATGGCCTTCTGCACCGACTTCGGCGTGATGCCGTGCTCTTCGTTGTGCGCGACCTGCTTGGCGCGGCGCCGATTGGTCTCATCGATCGCGCGCTGCATCGAGCCGGTCATGTTGTTCGCATACATGATGACCTTGCCGTTCAGGTGGCGCGCCGCGCGGCCGATGGTCTGCACTAGGCTCGTCTCCGAGCGCAGGTAGCCTTCCTTGTCCGCATCCAGGATCGCGACCAGCGAGACCTCCGGAAGGTCGAGACCCTCGCGCAGCAAGTTAATGCCGACCAGCACGTCGTAGTCGCCCGCGCGCAACGCACGCACGAGCTCGATGCGTTCCAGCGTTTCGACGTCCGAGTGCATGTAGCGCACGCGCGTGCCGACGTCTGTGTAGTACTCCGTGAGGTCCTCGGCCATGCGCTTGGTCAGCGTGGTCACGAGCACGCGCTCGCCCTTTTCGGCGCGTTTGCGGATCTCTTCCAGCAGATCGTCCACCTGGTTGTCCGCACGCCGCACTTCGACCTCGGGATCGATCAGACCCGTCGGGCGCACGACCTGCTCAATCACGAGGCCCTGGCTCTGCTCCAGCTCATACTTCGCCGGCGTCGCGCTGACGTAGATGCACTGGCCGATGCGGTCCTTCCACTCGTCAAAGGTCAGCGGCCGGTTGTCGCGCGCGCACGGCAGGCGGAAGCCGTACTCCACCAGCATGTCCTTGCGCGCGCGGTCGCCCTTGTACATCGCGCCGATTTGCGGAACCGCGATGTGCGACTCGTCGATCACGCACAGGAAGTCGTCGGGGAAATAGTCGAGCAACGTGTACGGCGGCTCGCCCGGCTGGCGGCCGTCCAAATGCCGCGAATAGTTCTCGATGCCGGTGCAGAAGCCGATTTCCTGCAGCATTTCGAGGTCGTAGCGCGTGCGCTGTTCGAGGCGCTGGGCGTACAGTTCCTGGCCGCCCGCGCGCAGTTCTTGTAAGCGTTCCTGCAGCTCGTGTTTGATGCCCTTAATGGCGCCTTCCAGCGTGGACGCCTCGGTGGCGTAGTGCGTGCCGGGGTAGATGCTCGTGCGGCGCACCTTGCGCAGCGTCACGCCGCGCAACGGGTCGATTTCGCTCACGCTTTCAATTTCATCGCCGAAAAATTCGATGCGGATCGCCTTGTCTGCTTCGTAGGGCGGGAACACATCGACGATGTCCCCGCGCACGCGGAACGTGCCGCGGTGGAAGTCCATGTCCTTGCGCTGGTACTGCATCGCGATCAGGCCGGCAACGAGATCGTCGCGCGGCACCATGTCCCCCGGCACGAGATCGATGCGCATGCGGTTGTACACCTCCGGCGAACCGATGCCGTAGATGCAGGACACACTGGCCACGATCAGCACGTCGCGGCGGCTGAGCAGGGCGCGCGTCGCCGAGTGGCGCATCTTGTCGATCTCGTCGTTGATGCTGGAGTCCTTCTCGATGTACAGGTCTTTCGAGGGGACATAGGCCTCGGGCTGGTAGTAGTCGTAGTAGCTGACGAAGTACTCAATCGCGTTCTCGGGAAACAGCGCCTTGAACTCGCTGTAGAGCTGCGCCGCGAGGATTTTGTTCGGCGCCATCACGAGCGTCGGCCGGTTCACTTCGGCCACCACGTTCGCAATGGTGAAGGTCTTGCCCGATCCCGTCACGCCGAGTAGCACCTGGTGGTCAATGCCGTCGCGCAGGTTCTGCGTAAGCGTTTTCACGGCCTCCGGCTGGTCGCCGGCGGGCTCAAACGGTTTAACGAGGGTAAAGCGATCCATATATGTCATCCGGCGTGCGCCGGTTCCTCCGCGGGCATTTCTTCAACACTGCGCACGCCCGAAATATGCGCGAGCGCCTTGGTCACGCGCTCGAAGCGTCGTTTGTCGGAGCACGTGAACACGCACTCGAACACGCTGTCGCCGTTCTCGCCGGGGCGATACTCCGCGCGGGAAATATCCAGGTTCATCGGACGCAGCGCCGAGGTGATGTCGGCAAGGCCGTTCGGCCGTGAGCCGATCGTCACGCGCACGCCCATCGTGTTGGGTTCGTCGCCCTGCCAGCCGGCGGCGATGAGGCGCTCCGACTCCTGCTCGGCGGCTTCCAGGAACTTGCAGTCCGCGCGGTGAATCGTGATCAGGTGCCGCCGCGTGACGAAGCCGATGATGCCCTCACCCGGCATCGCGTTGCAGCACTTCGCGAATTGCAGCGCCATGCCCTGGCCGCCCGCCACGCGCACGAGTTTCGCGCGCGTCGCATCGTCCACCGGCTCCACCTTGGGTTTCGGCTTCGCAATTTGCGGCGGCGCGATCGAGCGCGACTCACCGGGGCCGTGCGCGATCGCGGCGGGTGGTAACTCTTCGTGTTCGCGCAGTTTCTGGCGGATGCGCGTGCGCGCGCGGCCGGTCACGACGAAGTCGAGCCAGTCGATGCGCGGGCGCTGTGTCTTCGCCGTCAGGATTTCCACGATGTCGCCGTTCTGCAGGTGGTAGCGCAGCGGCACGAGGCCACCGTTCACCTTCGCGCCCACGCATGTATGCCCGAGCTGCGTGTGAATGGCGTAGGCGCAATCGACGGGAGTCGCGCCGAGCGGGAGCTCTTTCACATCGCCCTTGGGCGTATAGACGTACACCGCGCTCGTGCTGATTTCGCGCCGCACGCTCTCAAACAATTCTTCCGGCGCGTTCGCGTCCTTCAGCCAGTCGTACATCTGCCGCAGCCAGTGGAGCTGCGATTCTGTCTTCGCGTCCGCCTTCTCGATGCCTTCCTTATACTTCCAGTGCGCCGCGATGCCCTCGCGCGAGGCGCGGTCCATTTCCTCGGTGCGAATCTGCACTTCCAGCGGCCGGCCGTCCTCAAGGCGCACCGTCGTGTGGATGCTCTGGTACATGTTCATCTTCGGCGCGGCGATGTAATCCTTGAAGCGCCCGCGTACCGGCGGCCACACGTGATGGATGACGCCCAGCGCGTTGTAGCAACCGCTCACAGTCTGCGTGATGATGCGCACGGCGAGCACGTCGGTCACTTCTTCAAACGTGATGCCCTGCTTCAGCATTTTCTGGTAGATGCCGTACAGATGCTTCGGGCGGCCGATCACGCGCGCGTCGACTTCCGCTTCCTTGAGGCGCGTTTCCAGGAACTGGATCTGCTCTTCGAGCAGCTCCTCGCGTTCCTTGCGCTTCATCGCCACAGCCTTGGCGATCGCGTGGTATTCCTCGGGGTGCAAATGGTGGAACGCGTGGTCTTCCAGTTCCCACTGCCATTGCGAGAGACCGAGGCGGTTCGCGATCGGTGCGTAGATGTCGAGCGTCTCCTGCGAGATGCGCTGGATTTTCGATTTCGGCAGGAACTCGATCGTGCGCATGTTGTGCAGGCGATCCGCGAGCTTAATCAGGATCACGCGTACGTCTTTCGCCGTCGCGATCAGCATCTTGCGGAGGTTTTCCGCATGCTTCACTTCCGGCTCCGCGGGCACCGGTTCCGGCAGGTGCATGCCGCCGATTTTGGAGACGCCGTCGACCAGGCGCGCGACGTCTTCGCCGAATTCTTCCTTCAGCTCCGCGAAAGTCACCGGAGTGTCTTCGAGCACATCGTGCAACAGCGCCGCGCTGATCGTCCGCACGTCGAGGCCGAGCCCCGCGAGAATGCCCGCGACCGCGAGCGTGTGGGAGATATACGGGTCGCCGGAGAGCCGCTTCTGGCCCTGGTGGGCCTTGTCCGCCACGCGGTAGGCGTCGCGCAGCAGATCGTCGTCCGCCTCCGGATAGGCCTTGCGGACCTGCTTCAATAATTTAGCGAACTCGGTCCTCATCGCCTACGATTTTAACACTGCGGACGTACAGAATTTTAATGCGTGAAATGCTCTTTAGCTTCTCCCGAAGCCGCCGCTGATGCTGATGCACTGTCCCGTGACCCAGGTCGATTGGTTGGACGCTAGCATCGTGATCATCGCCGCGATGTCCGCCGGTTCGCCGAGGCGGCCCATGGGGTAGAGGCGTGCGGCCTTCTGGTACATCTCGTCGCCGGGGCTGCCGTAGCCGGTCGTCATCGGCGTGCGGGTCACGCCCGGACACACCGCATTCACGCGCACGTTGAAGCGGCCCATCTCCAGCGCGAAGGCCTTGGTGAAACTCATCACGGCGCCCTTCGTGGCGGAGTACACGACAATGCGCTTCTCGCCGACCTTGCCGGCCTCCGACGCGATGTTGATGATCGAGCCGCCTTTCTTCTCCGCCATGATCGGCGCGCACGCGCGGTTCGTGTTCATCACGCCGCGGATGTTGATGTCGATCATCGCGTCCCAGTCCTTCGGCGTCGTATCGAGGAAGAACGCGCCGGAGGTGCTCACGCCGGCGGCGGCGAGCACGACGTCGATGCCGCCAAAGTCTTTCGCGGCGGTGGCCGCCATACGCTCGCAGTCTTCATAGCGCCGCACGTCGATCTTCACGGCGGAGACGCGTGCGCCGAGCTTACGGATTTCGTCGGACGCGCTCGCGAGCGTCTGATCGTTCAGGTCGGCGAGCACGAGCGCGCAGCCTTCGCGCGCCAGATAACGTGCTGTTTCAAGGCCCAATCCCGAGGCCCCGCCGGTGATCACCGCTACCTTGCCCTTCAGCCCGAGATCCATGTGCGCGCTCCCAAAAAATGAAAGGGCGATGCTAGCAGATTCGTAGCGCCGCCGTCCCGGCGGCAACGGTTGTCTGCCACGCGCGAGAAGAATTTAGATGTAGGTGAACATGCAGTTCTCCTGCACGTGAGAGCCAGCATTTGCCGGCTGGAAGCCGGCGCTACGGTTAGGCCGTGCGGGCCGTGTCGCGGAAGTATTCGTCGTCGGATTCATCTAGCGGCGGCAGGGCGGGTGGATATGCCGGGTTGGCCGCATTGCGCAGCTCTTCGACATGGTGCACGCCGGGGGTGCGCTTGGGTGCGGCGGCGCGCAGGCCTTCGCCGAAATCGGCGCGCACGATGGGCGTTTCGTCCATCGGCGCCGCGGGCGGCTCTTCGCCGTTATTTTCGGGAGCAGCCTGCTCCTGTTCAGCAGCCGCTTCGCCCAGCAGCGCGGTCAGGCGCTCGATTACGCCCGTGCCGTCCGCGACCTGTACGCGCAGGCCCTCAATCTCGTCCGTGAGCGACTTCTGCGTCGTCCGCAGCGATTCCGCCTCGGCGTCCTTCGCCACGAGCGCCTGCTGCACTTCGCGCACATGCTCCTCGCGCTCGGTGCGTTCTTTCAGCGTCTCGCCGCGTGTGCGATCCAGATCGCGGCGCGTTTCGTCCAGTTCCTCGCGAATGCGCGCGAGATGGCTCTTCAGCGTGTCGCGTTCCGAGCGCGCGCGCACCAGACTTTCCTGCAGGCGATGGATCTCATCCTGCATCACCACATTCTCGTCGGTCGTCGGCACCGGAACAGTGGCCACTGCTTCAATGGCCTCGGCGGCGGGCGCCTTCTCGCCGCTAAACACGGCGTTGAGCTTTTCAATTTCGCCGAGCTGCCGCTCGCGATCTTTTTGTGCGTCTTCGAAGGACACGCGGCTCTGCTGCAGCACTTCCACCAGATGCTGTGCACGCTGCAACATCCCGCGGGCTTCTTCGCGCGCCTTCTGCGCATCGAAGCGGGCCTCGTCCAGCTTGCGCTTGATCGGCGCAGGCGATTGTTCCTCTGCGGCGGGTTGTTTCGCGCGTTCGAGAAGTTGCTGTTCGAGTTCCTGCACGCGTACACGGGCCTGCGCCGCTTCCTTCGCGGACACCTTCGCCAGCGCCAGCTCCGCCCGCGCATGCTCAAGCTCCGCGCGTGCTTCGGTGGCCTCTTTACGGGCCTGATCCAACTCGGCGGCGCGGGCTTGTTTGCGCGCGGCGGCCGCTGCAGGGCCCTCGGCTTCCATTTCACCCAGGCGCTGCTCAATGCGCGCAATCGCCTCCTGCTGCTCGTCGCGCAGGCGCTCTTCAATGGCCGCCAGCGAACGCCGCGCCTCGCCCGGCGCAATCGCGATCGTCTGCCCGCCCTTGATGCGGCGCTTCAGCTTCAGCGGCATCGCGGTCAAACGATCCGGGTGGGCGTCGGTCGCCACGATCACCGGGTGGTCGTTCTCAAGGAATATCTCAAATAGCTTCGCGACCGATTCGTACTTCTGGCCGAAGGCATGGAAGTCATCCACGAGCAGTACGGCATAGCGCGCCATATCGATCGGCGCGGGCTCGGCGATGATGCGCTCCACTTCGGCGCCCCATGTGGCCGGCGACACATAGAGGATGGACGCGTGGCCCGCGGCCGCGCGCAGACGGTTCGTGGTCGCATGCAGCAGATGGGATTTGCCACTGCCCGGCTCGCCCACAAGCACAATCGGCAAGGGGCTCAGCGGCTCGCCCCGCGCCACGGCAAGGCATAGCTCATGCGCGCGGCGGTTGCCCGCATCGAGCAGGAATGAATCGAAATTAGAATCGCGCTTGGCCGCAGCCATGGCCCGGCGCCTCCCCCGCAGCACGCGCTCCGCGTCACACCTCAACCACGATCGCCGTGCCGCGGATCGTAAGACAGTCCCGCGATTCTACTGTTGCCGCCGCAGTCGGTCAAGGTTTACATCTCGGGAAATAGGTTGCCCTTTGCCTGTTCCTTTGGTACTTTCTGTGCCTGTCGGGGAGACTTTTGCAGATGCGGTTGGATATTGCAGCGCGGTCGGATATCGGCCGCCGCAAACGCGAGAACGAAGACTCCTTCGGCGTATTTCGCGACGACCACCCCGGCCTCAATCTTTTCCGCGATGGCGCGCTGCTGGCCGTGGCCGATGGCCTCGGCGGCCACATGGGCGGCGAGATCGCCAGCAAGTTGGCAGTATCGATCCTCAAAGACGTGCTCAAAGAGCAGGCGCCGCCCGCCGCGCAGGACGGGGGCGACGGGTATCTGGTCGAAACGATGACCCGTTTCATCCAGTTGGCCAACGTCAGCGTGTTCAAGACCAATCAGGACCTCAACGCCGGCGGCAAGCCCATGGGCACCACGCTTGCCGCGTGCCTCGTGTCGCCCAAGAAGGCCTATATCTGCAACGTCGGCGACTCGCGCGTGTATCACCTGCGCGACGGCGAGATCATCGGCCGCACGGAAGACCACTCCTGGGTGGACGAGCAGGTGAGGGCCGGCCTCATGTCGAAGTCCGAGGCCGAGGCCGACGTGCGCAAGAACGTCGTCACGCGCAGCGTGGGCACGCGGCCCGATGTCGAAATCGACAGCTACATCTGGCACATCGTGCCGGGCGATTGGTTGCTCGTGTGTTCCGATGGCCTCGTGAACATGGTGCGCGACCCGGAGATCTGCGCCGAGTTCAAGAAGAGCGGCAGCGCGGCCGAGATCGCAGCGCGGCTCGTGAATATGGCGAACGAAAACGGCGGCAAGGACAACATCACCGTCATCGCCACGAACATCGCGCCGAGCCCGTTTCGGCTGATTTACTTCAAGCTGCGCGCGATCAAGCGCAAGCACGGCTTCAAACTGCTGTGGTTTCTCGTAAGTCTGCTGCTAGGACTGGCCGGATTCCTGGCGGGGTATTTCTATCGGGATAGCAGCCACACGCTGCCCTTCCCCTGATTCGACGATCGGCGCTGGGCGCCGTTCGCGTACGAGCCCACGGAATCGCCGCAGCGACGCGCCGTCCCACAGCCAGTACGCCTTTTCTTCCTGCCAGCCACCGGTGTTCATGTAGATGCCCGTGCCGCGCGGCGAAGTGAATTCTTCATACGCCGGCACATGCGTGTGCCCACATACGACAATGTCCGCGCGCCCGGTTTCGATCTGCTCCTTCGCGAACGCGCGCGAGGCTTCCACTTCGACTTGCCGTGCTTGCCCATGCACGTCCTGGCGGCTGCGGCTCGCGTGCGAGATGCGCTGTGCGAGCGCCATCGCCCAATCGGGGTGGACCAGCCCAAACAGTTTCACCGGCACCCACCACCGCGCGAATTTTTTGTACTCGCGATAACCCTTGTCCGCCGGATTCACGCCGTCGCCGTGCACAAAGAGCGCGCGGCGGCCATCGAGCTCGCAGAGGTATTTGTCCGGATGCACATGCACGCCGAGCTGCTCCTCGAAAAAGCGTCCGGCCCAGAAGTCGTGGTTGCCGCAGATGAGGTGCATTTCCACGCCCGCGTCGCGCAGCGCGGCCAGCGCGCGCAGCACGTCGAAGTAGCCCGAGAACACGGCGTGCTTGTATTCGAACCAGAAGTCGAAAAGATCGCCGACGATGACGATGCGCCCGATGTCCGCGGGGTCGATGCTGCGGATGAACGCCGTGAATTCGTCCAGGGCCGCGCGGTTCGCCGGATCCACCTTGAGGTGAACATCGGCGAAAATCAGCGTCTTCATCGAATCAGGCTGATCTCGGACGGCGGCCAGAAGCGAATCACGGCGGTGCCGATGATCGCCTTGTCGTCGATCGCCTCGAAGCTGCGGCTGTCTTTGCTCACGGGCCGGTTATCGCCGAGCACGTAGTATTCACCGGGTCCCAGCGTCACTTCCTGATGCTCGGGCGTCGTGCGCGCGTAATCCTGCAGGTAGTCCTGCTCGATTTTGCGGTTGTTCACAAATACATCGCCGCCGTCGTAAATCACCTCGACGCCACCGCCGGCATCGGCTGTGGGGGTGGCGCTCGCGGCGTTCGCGGTGCCGCGCGTGGCCTTCGGGCCGGCGGCGATGACGCGCTTCACATAGCGCTTGCCCGAACCGTCCGGGCTGTCGAACACGACAATATCGTTCGCTTCGATTGCCTTGAGGTTGCTGATCAGGCCGAGCTGGCTCAACTTGTGCGGCAGTTTGAAGACGAGGATGCGTTCGTTGTTCTGCAGCGTCGGGTCCATCGACTCGCCCTGCACTTCGTAGCCCTCGATCACGAACGCGCGCAGGCCGAGGAAAATGACCAGGAACCACGCCACCAATTTCACGAAATCGACGATTTCGCGGCGCAGCTCATTCTTTTCCTGCGCTTCGGGCGTCTCGGGCGTGGGGGCCACGGGCGCAGCCTGCGTCGGTTCCATCAACAATCTCCGGTCACTCGCGTATAGCTCATGCCAATGTAACACGGTTTTTGCGAACAAGTAAACGCGGGCGCGCGAAAACCACCAGTTTTACTGGGTTTTCGGGGCCGACGGGCGCGGAATGGCGTCCGCCAGACCCAAGGCCTTCGACACCGGAGAATCCGCCCGTAAGCGCGGCATCAGAATCTCGTCGTCGCCGATGATCTGGCGCGAAATGAACAGCGCCGCCGCCGGATGCTCAAACGCCAGTTCTTTCAAGTACTGCCACCACGTTCCGTGTTCAATGTCGCGGCCGAACAACGCGCGCGTGATGTCCCACGGATCGGCCGACTGCTGCTCCGCGATTTCGTCCGCCAGTGTTTCCGGCTGGCTCGCCGAGGTCCGTTGCGAGCGGGTGCCCATCGCGTGCGTGAGTTTGCACGCTTCGGTGAATTGCGCGACGAAGGTGTCCCAACCCGGATCGGATTGACGGATCAATTCGCGCAGGAATGCGAGGCGCGTCTCGAACGGCATACTGTGCAACCGGCCGGCGGCTTCGGTGTCGTACAGCAAATAATCCAGCGCCACCTGCACGTGCAGTTCGGGATCGACCAGCGCGATCGAGTCTTCCGGCCGCGCGGGATAGGTGCCGTGCATCATCAGCGCGCGTGTTTGATATTGCGGCACCGCCGGCATCGGTTCGGGGAAGGCCGCATAATCATAGCCCAGCCCCGCGCCCGTGCGGAATGCGCGCACCGCGCGCGGCACGTCGCTCGCGTTCAGCGCGGCGAGGCCCTGCGTGTAGAACTCTTCCTGCATGCGCCGGCGGATGCGCAGCAGCTCATACGCCTGCGCCGCGCTGGTCCATTTCCCGGCGCGCACCGCGTTGTCGCCCAGCAGCACCATCAGCTCCGACGGCAACTGCGCGGGGCGGTTCGCCGCCAGCTCGCGCTGGATGTGCGCCCACACTTTTTCCTGCTTCACGGCCTTCAGCGCGGCGTCGAACGCCGGCCCGCCGTTGTTGTTGCCCGGCACGAGGTACCGATACTTTTCGTCGGTGAACTGCTCGCTCGAATCCGCGCGCGCGGGGGAGAACGGCGCGAACAACAGCCGCAGGTTCACGATGTCGCCCTCGGCCACGCTCTTGGCGAACGCGCGCGCGACGAGATCCATGTCGACCACTTTGGTCGCCGTCTGTGAGTTTGCGCGGGCCATGGTCAGCGTCCCGCCACGGCGTCGAGCAACGCACCGACTGTTTTGCGCCGTTCGTCCCAATCGATCGACGGCGTCGTCACGGCGTGATACGGCAGCCGTTCCAGAATCTCGTGGTAGAGCAAGTGACGGTAGTGCCGCAGCAGCTTCAGCGCGTAGCGCGCGTAGAAAATGTTCCAGCCGCTGGCCTCGGCCACTTCCTTGTCCATGCCGGCCTCCAGCATCGTCTCCTCGACGTATTTGCTCAGGAACGACCGCGCGCGGGTGTCGAATTCGCGCCGCAGCGCGTCGGTCGCTTCCGGGTCCGGCGTCTTCGCCACCTGGTCGATCCAGCGCCGCTCCAGTTCGATCAGCGCCGCGCGTTCCGTCCAGTACGCATCGCGCTTGGCCTGATCGCGCAGGATGTACACCGCCGCGTTCAGCTTGGCGAGATCGAGGATGAACTGCGACCGCTTGTCCTCGGTGTTGGCATCGCGCACGGCGTCGCGCAGCGCCTTCATTTTCTTGCGGTACGTGTTGCGCACTTCGCCGGGGTTGACGTCTTCCGCCAACCCTAGAATTTCGTAGTAATTGATATAGCCGGCTTCGCTCATGCGGCTCCCTTTTAGAAATAAACAAGCCATTCTACCGCTTGCCGGAGGACCCAGCCAAACCGCCGCCGTATGCTATCCTTACCAGTGACTGGAGTAGTGCCCAGCCATGAGCAAAACTGCACCCAAAACTCGCGAAGCCACACGCACCCGCCCCCGCACCGTCGCCAAAAAACCGGCGATGTTCAAGGTCGTTTTGCACAACGATCACTACACCACCATGGATTTCGTGGTGGAAGTCCTGCGGGGGATTTTTCACAAGGGCATGACCGACGCAATGCGCATTATGCTCCATGTCCACCGCGACGGAATGGGAATCGCCGGCATTTACCCGGCCGAGGTCGCGGAAACCAAAATCAGCCATGTGCACAAGCTGGCACAGCAAAACGGCTTCCCCTTGAAGTGCAGCATGGAGCCGGAATGAAGCGTGGGAATGTAGCGTTTTTAACCTGATACGGCATGAACCGGAGGCCCAGTGGATAGACCAAACGTGTTCGATACGAAGTCGGTGAAGTGCGAGTTGCAACCGGGCGAGTACAAGTGGTGCGCCTGCGGCTTGTCGAAGAACCAGCCCTGGTGCGACGGCTCGCACAAGGGCGGTTCGTTTGCGCCGCTGCGGTTCACGGTCGCCGAGGCGCAGCTCAAGTCCATGTGTCTCTGCAAGCAGTCAAAGAACCCGCCGTTTTGCGACGGTTCCCATAAGCCGCTGCGCGAGGCGCTGAACCCAACGCCGCCGCAGCCGTAGGCCGCATTAGAGTAGCGAGTGCCACGCCTAAGCGGCGCTTGGGCGTGTGAGGAAACGAAAATGATTAGCAAACAGCTTGAAACCACGCTGCGGGCCGCGCTCGAAGAAGCGCGCCGTCGCCGTCATGAATACCTGTGCGCCGAGCACGTGCTCTACGCGATGCTCGACGATCCGATCGGCCGCGACATTCTTGAGAATGTCGGCGTGGACATCGAAAAATTGCGCCAAAGCCTCGACGAGTTCCTGTCGCGCTCGCTGGACCAGATACCGGAAGGTCACCGCATCACGGTGCAGCAGACGGTGGCGTTCGACCGGATCATGAGCCGCGCGCTCAGCCACGTCCGCAATGCGAGCAAGGAGGAAGTCGAAGCGGGCGATACCCTGGCCGCGCTGATGGAAGAAGAACATTCGCAGGCGACGTATCTGCTCGAAGAGCAGGGCGTTACGCGCCTCGATGTGCTGAACTATATCTCGCACGGCGTCTCGAAAGTGGAAGACACCGAGGGCGATGAATTCGACGCCGAATCTGCACAGGACGATTCCGAGGACGAAGAGTCCGGCAACAAGCGCAATCCACTGGAGCTGTATACCGACAATCTCACGCAGTTCGCTGCGCAGGGCAAGATCGATCCGCTCATTGGCCGCGATCCCGAGCTGAACCGCGCGATCCGCGTGCTGTGCCGCCGCCGCAAGAACAACCCTGTGTTTGTGGGCGAACCCGGCGTCGGCAAGACGGCCATTGTTGAAGGTCTCGCGCTGCGCATTCACGAGGGCAAGGTGCCCGTGCTGCTGAAAGACGCCGAAATTTTCCGCCTCGACCTCGGTTCGCTGCTCGCCGGCACCCAGTTCCGCGGCGACCTCGAACAGCGCATCAAGGCCGTGCTGAAGGCCCTGATGCGCAAGGACAACGTCATCCTTTTCATCGACGAAATCCACATGGTCGTGGGTGCCGGCTCCACGCGCGGCTCCGATGTTGACGTCTCCGGCTTGCTCAAGCCACTGCTGTCGTCGGGCGAGCTTAAGTGCATCGGCGCGACGACCTTCGAGGAATTCAAAAACGGTTTCGAGAAGGACCGCGCGCTCGCGCGGCGTTTCCAGAAGATCGACGTGCCCGAGCCGACGGTGGAGGAGACCTATCAGATCCTCCGCGGCCTGAAAGAGCACTACGAAGCGCACCACGGCATCACGTTTACCGATTCCGCGCTGCACACCGCCGCCGAACTCGCCGCGAAGTACATCAACGATCGCTTCCTGCCCGACAAGGCCATCGACGTGCTCGACGAAGCCGGCGCGCAGGTTCGTATCAGTTCGAAAGAGCAACGTCGCACGATTCGTCCCGCCGATATCGAGCGCATCGTGGCCGAGATGGCGCGCATCCCGGCGCGCACGGTGTCGTCCGACGACAAGGAACGTCTCGCGCACTTGGAGGACGACCTCAAGCGCGTCGTCTATGGTCAGGACGAAGCCGTGCATTCGATTGCGACGGCCATCAAGCGCTCGCGCGCGGGCCTCAGCCAGCCGGACAAACCGGTCGGCTCGTTCCTGTTCACGGGCCCGACGGGCGTCGGCAAAACCGAGCTCGCCAAGCAGCTCGCGCACACGCTCGGCATCGAGTTCATCCGCTTCGACATGAGCGAATACATGGAGGAGTACACGATCTCGAAGCTGATCGGTTCGAGCCGCGGCTACGTCGGTTTCGATCTCGGCGGCGAACTCACCGAGTCGGTGCGCAAGCATCCGCACGCCGTGCTGCTGCTCGACGAAATCGAAAAGGCGCATCCGAAAATTTTCAACGTGCTGCTGCAGATCATGGACTACGGCACGCTGACCGACAACGCCGGCCGCAAGGCCGATTTCCGCAACATCATCCTCGTGATGACGTCGAATGCCGGCGCGCGCGAGATGGAGCAGCGCACCCTCGGGTTCCGCGGCGATGCGAACGACGCGGCCAGCAAAGGCCAGAAGGCCATTCAGCGGATGTTCACGCCGGAATTCCGTAACCGGCTGGACGCGATCGTCAGCTTCGATTCGCTGCCGCGCGAGATCGTGCGTCGCATCGTGCAGAAGTTTACCGTGGCACTCGGCCAGCGGCTGTCGGATCGCAAGGTGACGGTCGAGATCAGCGCCGCCGCCGCGGATTGGCTCGCCGAGAAAGGCTACGATCCGAAGCTCGGCGCGCGTCCGCTCGCGCGGCTCATCCAGCGCGAATTGGAAGAACCGCTGGCCGACGAAGTGCTCTTCGGTAAACTCGCGAAGGGCGGCCGCGTGATTGTGGACATCGTCGACGACAAACTCGCGTTTACCTTCGCGCCATAGATAGAGTTCGCGGCCGATGCCGCTGTTTCAGCTCACACAGGACATCGCGTTTCCGCGGCCTGACCTCGCCACGCACGAGGGCTTGCTCGCCGTCGGCGGCGATCTCAGCATCGAGCGTTTGCTGCTCGCGTACTCACTCGGCATTTTCCCATGGTTCGGCGAAGGTGATCCGATCTTGTGGTGGTCGCCCAATCCGAGGCTGCTGCTTTTTCCGGACGATCTCCATGTCTCGCAGCGCCTGCGCCGCATTCACCGCCAGCGCAAATACCGCGTTACGCTCGACGCCGACTTTCCGAAAATGATCGCCGCCTGCGCCGATCAGCCGCGCGCGGGTCAGGACGGCACCTGGATCACGCGCGAAATGGAGCAGGCCTACACCGATCTGCACCACGCGGGGTACGCGCACTCCGTCGAAGTGTGGAACGGGACGCAACTCGTCGGCGGTCTGTACGGCGTCTCGCTCGGCGCGTGCTTCTTTGGCGAGAGCATGGTGTCCCTGGAGCCGAACACGTCGAAGCTGGCGCTCTGGACCCTCGTGGAACAGATTCGCCGCTGGGGCTTCCAATTCATTGATTGCCAGGTGCATACGGCGCATCTGGCCGGCCTCGGCGCGGCCGACGTGCCCCGCGCGCGTTTCCTGAAGCTGCTGAAGGCCGCGATGGCGCAGGAGACCCGCCGCGGCGCGTGGCGGCTGGACGACGACCTGCCCGCCGCGATGGATTAACCCGCGGGGTTTACCTGTTTTACACTACAGAGCAGGCTGGCCTTGGATCCCCACGACTCCTCGGCGTGAACTCGAACGAAGGCGCGACGGCCGATCAAATGAAGACCTACGCCGCGAGCGCCGGAATTCCGTACGCGATCCTGATCGACAAGGAAGGCAAACTCCAGTACCATGGCGCCCACGACGACCGGAAAGAACCCGAAGCCAAAGGCGCGTAAACTACACTAAGCTCGCGATTACGTCCGTGCTGGACGGCAAGGCCGTCGAGAAGGCCGAAGTGAACGCCTGGGGCTGCGGCATCAAGAAGGTCAACAAGGCGACGGATTGAACTGAAGAGGCGTGTACCCTTGCACCACCGTATCAGCCAAATGAATCTCGGGAAGATCGCCACGCGATCTTCCCGACTGCTTGTCGTCGCGGCCTTGTGCGCGATTGCCGCGTGCAGTCAGCCCGCCGAGAAGCCCGCGATTCCGCCCGTGCCCAAGCCGAACGAGCCGACCGTCGGTGAAGTCTCGCTCGCCACGCCGCAGGAAATCCGCGCGACCATCGATGCCGAAGCCGGCAAACTCGTGGTGGTGAATTTCTGGGCCACGTGGTGCCCGCCGTGCGTGCGCGAGATGCCCGAGCTCGCAAAGTTCTGGCGCGAGTTCGACGGCAAGGGCATCCGATTCTTCAGCATCAGCGCCGACTACGCCGCCACCAAGGACACCGTCGTCGATCCCTTCATGAAGTCCTACGAAATCCCGTTCCCCGTCCGCATCATGTCCGTCGACGACTCCGACGACCTCACCAAAGTCCTCGGCCTCGAGTGGGACGGCGCCCTTCCCGCCACCTTCATCTACGGCCCCGACGGCAAAGTCGCCTGGTCCGAAGTCGGCGGCACCATGACCCGCGACTCTCTGCACAAGCAGGTCCAGGCGCTGCAGCCGAAATCCGCTGAGTAAGTCTCGTAATTAGCCTCTTGACGGGCGTTTCCGCCATTTGCTACTATCAGCACTCGCTTGTCTAGAGTGCTAAGAGCCGCCTCCGGGGTTGCGGGGCGGATTCGTTCTAACTCTTTGCGTATGAACCGGTAAGAAGGAGAATTACACAGATGGCAAAGCAGATGATTTTCGGCCAAGAGGCCCGCACCGCCCTCATTCGCGGCGCGGATGTATTGGCGAACGCGGTAAAGGCGACCTTGGGGCCCAAGGGCCGCAACGTGTTGCTCGAAAAGTCGTTCGGCGCGCCGAACATCACGAAGGACGGCGTCAGCGTCGCGAAGGAAGTCGACCTTCCGGATCCGTATGAGAACATGGGCGCGCGCATGCTGCGCGAAGCCGCGAGCAAGACGCAGGACGATTCCGGCGACGGCACAACGACGGCGACGGTGCTCGCGCAGAGCCTCATTCAGCACGGCTTCAAGCAAGTGACGGCCGGCGCGAACCCGATGCAGCTCAAGCGCGGCATGGAAAAGGCGCTCGAAGCGGTGCTCGAAGAAATCAAGACGGTCTCCAAGAAAATTAAGAACAAGGAAGAAGTCGCGCAGGTCGCCACGATCTCGGCGAACGGCGACACCGAAATCGGCAACATGATCGCCGACGCGCTCGAAAAGGTCGGCGACGATGGCGTGGTCACGATCGAAGAAGGCAAGGGCCTGAAGACCGAAGTCGACGTCGTCGACGGTATGGACTTCGATCGCGGCTACCTCTCGCCGTACTTCGTCACCAACGCGGAAACGATGCGGTGCGACCTCGAAGACGCCTACGTGCTTTGCTACGAGAAGAAGATTGCCTCCATGCAGGACATGCTTCCGATGCTGCAGGGCGTCGCCCAGGCCGGCAAGCCGCTGCTCATCATCGCGGAAGAAGTTGAAGGCGAAGCGCTGGCGACCCTCGTGGTCAACCGCCTGCGCGGCATCCTGCAAATCTGCGCCGTGAAGGCCCCGGCCTTCGGCGATCGCCGCAAGGAAATCCTGCGCGACATCGCCACCATCACCGGCGGCACCTACGTGTCCGAAGACCTCGGCATGAAGCTGGAAAGCGTGAAGCTGGAAGACCTCGGTCGCGCGAAGAAAATCCAGATCACCAAGGACTCCACCACGATCATCCAGGGCGCCGGCAAGAAGAAGGATGTCGAAGGCCGCGTTGAGCTGATCCGCAAGAACATCGAATCCACCACCTCCGACTACGACCGCGAGAAGCTGCAGGAACGCCTCGCGAAGCTTGCGGGCGGCGTCGCGGTCATTCGCGTCGGCGCGGCGACCGAAGTCGAGCTGAAGGAAAAGAAGCAGCGCACGCAGGACGCCTTGGCGGCCACGCGCGCGGCCATCCAGGAAGGCATCGTCCCCGGCGGCGGCACAACCTTCATCCGCGTCCGCGAAAAGATCAAGGAAGTGAAGCTGAAGGGCGACCAGAAGACCGGCGCCGCGCTGTTGTTCGACGCGCTGGCTTCGCCGCTCTACATGATCGCGCAGAACGCCGGCATGGAAGGCGCCGTGGTGGTCGATGACGTGATGAATGCGAAGACCTCGCTGGGCCTGAACGCGGCGACTGGCGAAATGGTCGACCTCGTGAAGTCCGGCATCATTGACCCGGCGAAGGTGCTCCGCACCGCCGCGCAGAACGCGGTCAGCGTCGCCGGCGCCTTCATCACCACCGAATGCCTCATCGCCGACAAGCCGAAGGACGAAAAGGGCAACGGCAAGCCGGCGGGTGGCGGCGGCATGCCGGGGATGATGTAAGCCAATCCAACGGGAATATCACGCGGCGCGGATAACCTCCGCGCCGCGTTTCTTTTTCACTTTGGACTGCGGGAGCACCGCTCCCGCTTTAACTAAGCCAGCAACGCTGGCGGCTTCATGCCAGAATCATTACGCTGGGTACGCGCCGCTACCGCTGCCATACTCCAAAGGGTTACTATGCGCAAATAACGTGTGCTTAGCACGCTTCAACGCGTTTGCAGTGAGGAGGCCCCTATGAAACCTTCGCCCGCCTGGCTTGTTCGTTGTGGTATCGCCCTGCTCGTGGCCGCGTGCCTCGGCTGCGGCGCGCCGAAATCCGGCGACAACGCCACCGATTCGGCGTCGTCCGACAAGCCCGATTTCACGCAGGAAGTCACCGCGCCGAAGGACGAGGGCACGCCGGAATTCGGCGATGCGCTCGTCGAGAATGAATCCGCCGAACCCGCGCACCTGAATGTTTTGCTGGCGACAGCCGACGCCTATTCGAACTACATTGGCCAGTACATATTCGAGACGCTGCTCGATCTCGACGACGACACCCTGGAAATGAAGCCCAATCTGGCCGAGCGCTGGGAAATCAGCGAGGACCATCTTCACTACACGTTCTATCTGCGCAAGGATGTGAAGTTCACCGACGGCATCCCACTGACGGCGAAAGACGTCAAAGCGACCTACGACTTGGTGATGGACCCGACGCACGACACCGCCGATATCCGCAATTACCTGCAGGACATCGAGTCGGTGGACGTGATCGACGACTACACGATTCGATTTAACATGACGAAACCCTATTTTCGGCATTTGCTCTCGCTCGGCGGGATCAACGTGTACCCCGCGCACATCTACGGGCAGGGAGACTTCAACAAACATCCCCGCAACCGCGAACCGATCGGTTCCGGCCCTTATATATTCGAAAAATGGGAGACCGGCGCGCAGATTTCGCTCGTGCGCAACGAGAACTGGTGGGGGCCCAAGCCGCACCTCGCGCGGCGCGTGTTCCGGTTCATCAAGGACGACAACGCCGCGTTCCAGGCGCTCGAGCGCCACGATATCGACCGCCACGAAGTGCCACCCGAGCAGTGGGTGCGCCGCACAAACACCGACAAGTTCCAGAAGGAATTCCAGAAGCTGATTCTGGATTCGCCGATCCCCGGCTACCTCAGCCGCTTCAACTACATCGGCTGGAACACGCGCAAGCCGCAGTTCGAGGACAAACGCGTGCGCCAGGCGCTGTGCATGCTGTTCAACCGCGAGCAGATCATCAAGGAAGTGTGGGCGGGCTACGGCGAAGTCGCCGTCAGCGACATTTACTACAAGGCGCCTGACCACGACAAGAACCTCAAGCCGTGGCCCTTCGATCCCGAACGCGCGAAGAAGTTGTTGGACGAAGCCGGCTGGAAAGATTCCGACGGCGACGGCGTGCGCGACAAGGGCGGCGTGAAGCTGGAATTCGAGCTGAGCTACGGTTCGAGCGTGCCCGAGTACGACCAGTTGGGCGCGGTATTTCAGGATGAGCTTCGCCGCGCCGGCGTGCGCGTCACGCTGAACCCCGCCGAGTGGGCCACCTTCCAGCAGCGCGTGCAGGAGCGGAAATTCGACGCCTGCATGCTCGCCTGGCTCAGCCCGCCGATGTACGACGGATATCAGCTTTGGCATTCGAGCCAGGCCGACGAAGGGTCCAACTATCCCGGTCTGAAAAATCCGGAAGTCGACAAGATTCTGGAGGAAGTCCGGATTACCTTCGACAACGAAAAGCGCTACGCGCTCAACCATCAACTCGAGGCCATCCTGAACGAGGAGCAGCCGTACTTGTTCCTCTACCACCGGCCGGCGCTGGTGGCGCTGGATAGCCGGTTCCGCGGCGTGAACGTGCGCACGGCGGGCATCGATCCGCTTGAGTGGTGGGTGCCGGTCAGCCTGCAGCGATACAAATAGCCGAGCGATATTTCGAGCGTGACGGCGTACTTAATCAGACGGTTCCTGCTCATCATCCCGACCTTCATCGGGATCAGCATCATCACGTTTTTGGTGCTGCAATTGATTCCGGGCAATCCCGTGTTCCAGCGCCTGCAGTCCATGCGCGGCGCGATGGGCGCGGAAAACGTCTCGCCGGAAATCATCGAGCAAACGAAAAAGTTGTACGGGCTCGACAAGCCTATCCACGTCCGGTACCTCGTGTGGATGGGCAAGCTCGTGCGCTTCGATTTCGGCGACTCGTTCAAGGACGGCCGCTCGGTGATGACGCACATCCGCGAGAGCCTGCCGGTTACGTTTCAAATGAACGTGATCTCGCTCATCATCATGTACGCCGTGTCGATTCCGCTCGGCATTTTTTCGGCCACGCATCAGCACACCCGCCGCGACGGATTCATCACCTTCATTCTGTTCATCCTCTACAGCCTGCCCAGTTTCTGGGTCGCAATGCTGCTCATGTATTTCTTCTGCGGCGGCAGCGGATCGGACAGCCTGCACGCGCTGAGCGTCCGCGGGTTCGAGGCGGTGGGCCTTGCCGATGCCGGCTGGGTGAAGTGGCTGCTGGAGCATGTGCTGCACTTCAACTGGTTCCCGATTTACGGCGCGAACTCTGACGGCGCCAACAATTGGCCATTCCACCGCTGGCTGGTCGATCGTCTCTGGCACTTTGTGCTGCCCGTGTTCTGCCTCACGTATGCAAGCTTCGCCATCATGTCGCGCTATGCGCGCGCCGGCATGATCGAAGTCGTGCGGCAGGACTACATACGCACCGCGCGCGCCTATGGATTTAGCGAGCGTACCGTCATCTACAAATACGCGCTGCGCAATTCGCTCATCCCGTTGATCACCGTCTTCGGTTCGCTGCTGCCCGGCATGATCGCCGGCAGCGTTATTATCGAAAGCATCTTCAGCCTCAACGGCATGGGCCAGTTGTTTTACGACTCCATCGTCGCGCGCGACTACTCGCTCGTGATGGGTCTGTTTACGTTCACGGCGATCCTGACCATGTTCGGCATGATCCTCTCCGACGTGCTGTACGCGTTCGTCGATCCGCGGATCGCCTTCAAATGAACGGAACCACTGCCGAGCCGCTCACGGATACCGTGTCGCGCGGTTATTGGTCCATCGTGTGGCAGCAGTTCCGGCAGCGCAAGCTCGCGATGCTGAGTCTGGCCATACTGGTGTTACTCGGATTGATCGCCATCGCCTCACCCTTTTTGGCGGGGGACACGCCGATTTACCTCAAAACCAGCGGGAAAACATATTGGTTTCCCAACCTGTTCACCTACAAGGATCTCGTGTCCATTGAGTTCGATCGCTGGCAACCGGCCCAGGGCGACGTCGTCATCAAGCCACTGATCCCGATCGCGCCCTACCGCACGGATCTCGGCGGCAAGCTCGAAGAGCCCGGGAAGGATCACAAGCTCGGCACCGACGATACCGGCCGCGATGTGCTCGCGCGGCTCATCTGGGGCACGCGGATTTCCATGTCCGTCGGCTTCATTGCGGTCGGCATCTCGCTAATCATCGGCATCTTGATGGGTGCCGCCGCGGGCTATTACCGCGGCTGGGTGGATGCTGTCATCTTGCGCATCATCGAGACCATGCTCTGCTTCCCAGGCCTGATCCTCATCCTCGCGCTCATCGCATTCCTCGGTCGCGACATGAAAATCCTGATGTTCGTCATCGGCGTGGTCAGCTCGCCGGAAGTCGCGCGGCTCGTGCGCGGGGAATTCCTGCGCCTGCGCGAAAGCGACTTCGCCGTCGCCGCGCGCGCCACCGGCCTGGGTGACTTCCGCATCATGCTGCGCCACATCCTGCCGAATGCGCTCGCGCCTGTCCTCGTCGAGGCCACCTTCGGCGTGGCGGGCGCGATCCTGGCCGAATCAGCACTGAGTTTCCTCGGTCTCGGTGTGCCGCCGCCGACGGCGAGCTGGGGCGAGATTCTCTCGCAGTCCAAGCGCTATGTGGACTTCGCCTGGTGGCTCGTCGTGTTTCCCGGCGCGGCGATTTTCATCACGGTGACCGCCTTCAATCTCGTCGGCGAAGGCCTGCGCGACGCCATGGATCCGCGTCTCCGCCAATAATAAAACGGCGCCCGCCGAACTATTCCGGCGGGCGCTGGATTGTCGAATGTGATGCGACGCTAGTATTTGCCCCAGCGCGCTTCGATGATGGGCATGTCGGCCGTGAACGCGGACTGTTTGTTGTCGTTGCCCTGGTGGCCTTCCTTGCCGCCCTTCTTGCCTTTGCCGTGGCCCTTCCCGTGACCCTTGCCTTCGTACTTCACGACCAGCGGCTGCGGCACACGCGCCACGTCGACTGCGGACCACCCGCTACCGATATGCGCGCTCATTTCCCAACCCTTGCCCGAGAAGCGGATGAAGGCGCCGTCGTTGTAGTAGTAGTCCGTATACCCAACCACGGCGTAGCAGCCGACCATGCGGTCGTAGCGCAGGTCGCAGCCGTCCGCGTGCTTGTGGCGGTATCCGTGCGCGGGCGCGTGCGGCGGCGGGCCGTGCGCCTTATGGACGTGCTTGGGCGGCGGGGGTGGCGGAGGCGGCGGAGTCCCGGCGCTGACATGGACGTGACCGTTGGATTCGCAACCCGTAAACAGAAAAATGGCTACGATCGCCGCGAGAAAGGCCCCAAGAATTCGCATCATTGACCCCCGATTCCCCACAGCAAGTGTACAGGAAAGGGAGGCGTTTTGCTATAAATTCTTTACTAATTTTAGCGATATTATCATTTATGAAGGCGGTATATCGCCGATTCAACCTCCGAGGCGACATAAATCTCGCCCGACGGGCCCACGGCCACCCCGCTCATGTTGCCCATGGGCGTCAGGCCCGGCACCGGTGGCAGGGTGAGCGAAAGGCCGCCGGCGACAATCGTCTGAACGCCGTTGTCGGGGCGTACGCGTTGGAATCGTCCGGCGTTGGGTTCAACGACGAGAATCTGGCCGTCCGGCTCCACGGCAAGACCCTCCGGCCCGACCAAGCCTTTCGCGACGGTGGTGACCGCGCCGGACTTCAGATCAACACGCGCGATCTCGCCCTTGGAGTAAAGCGTGACATACACCGCACCGTCGCCGGCGCGCGCCAGTGAGGTGCCCGTCATCAGGCCGGTCGCAATCGGTTGCAGCGTGGCGCCGTCAGTATTCGCCAGGCGCGAAAGCGTGCCCGTCATCTGCAGCACGAGCAGCGAACCGTCGGTGTCCTCGAGCACGTCGTACACGAGCGAGATGTTGTGGTGCGTGCGCAGCAGCTTGCCGGTGTTCCGATCGAAAGTCTGCACGGCGTTGTTGAACCAACTGCACGTGTGGATGAAGTTTTCGCTGGCGTCGATGCCAAAGGCATATTCGAGCTCCGGCGCGCGCACAATCGTCTTCACGTTCTTCGTTTTCAGATCGACTTCGCGCAGCGAGAACGTATCAGCGATGTACAAGGTGTCGCCAACGGTCGCGATATCGGTCGGCGACACGATCTTCGATTCGCGAATCGTGCGGTATTTTCCGTTTCGATAGTCCACTTCAAACACGGCGGCTTCCGCCATGCCGGTGACGTACATGCGGCCTTCGGCATCAAAGCAGAGGTTGTCCAGCCCACTGCGAATCGTCGCGGCGACTGATTTGGAACGCGTGATCGTGTCAATGCGCACGACCTCGCCGCGCACGGTATCCAGCGCATACAGGAAGCCGTCCGGGCCGAAATTCGCCGCGGCCGGCGTGCCGAACCCGTCCACGACGACGTCCATTTTCCCGGTGTCCACATCCACTTTCACGATGCTCTTGTTGAACCAAAGCGGGCCATACAACAGGCCGTCCGGGCCGAAGTCGAAGCCGTTCAGTCCGCCGATGTTCTCCAGAATTTTGCGCGGCGGTTTCTTGCCGGCGGGATCGATTTCAAGCAGCGCATCGCCGAGGAAAACCTGCGTGACGAAGAGGCGCCCGTCCTTGCGAAACGCGAGCGCGTTGATGCCGCGCAGGCCGGTCGCGAGTTCCTGCACAGAACTGTCACCCGGTTTTTTTGCACGCAGTTGTCCCGTGAGGATCGACGTCCACAGCAGGCGGCCGTCCGGCGCGAACCACACGTCGTCCGCCATGCCGAGCGGCGGCCCTTCGAACACCGTGACCGCGCCCGACTCGCGATCAACACGAAACACGCTCTGCCCGACGACGCTCGCGACATACAGATACCCGTCCGGTCCCGCCGCGATGCCGTGGATGCCCTGCATCTTGTCGCCGGCAAGGAACACCTCTGGCGAGTCCGCGCCGCGCGCGCCCGCACACACCACGCACGCCACCACCGCCGCCCACACCCACATCGCCCGCATCCGCATCGCCGACCCTCCGCCGTGAGAAACCGATTATAGAAAGTGCGCTAAGAAACGCCAATACACCGATATACTGGCCCCGTTGAGCGCGTAGTAACCGGGGGAACACATGCGACGGATGCTGAGTGTCTTAGTTGCAACGATCGTGACTGCGGCGGGAGCGTTTGGTCAAAACACAGAAATTCTCCCCGCACCCACAGGCCCGCACAAAACCGGCCGCATGAGTTTTCATTGGGTGGATGAGGCGCGCGCGGAGCTGGAGACGAAGGCGCCGGACGACAAGCGCGAGCTGATGGTGCATGTGTTTTACCCGGCGGACGCGAGCGCGACGGGCGAGCGCGCGGTGTATGTGCCGGACGCGGAGGACATGAAAGGGCCGTGGAACGGCGAGGCGCTGGAGCGCATCAATGCAATGCGCGCGTACAGCATCGAGAGCGCTGCGTTGGCGGCGGGCGATGCGCGGTATCCCGTGGTCCTGTTCGCGCCGGGCGGCGGCATGAAGGGGCTGACGTACCACGTGCTGTGCGAGGACCTCGCGAGTCACGGCTGGGTGGTCGCCGCGCTCGACCCGAGCTACAACGCGCGCGCGGTCCGCATGCCCGATGGCCGCGTGCTCGGCCGGCTCTCGCCGTCCGATCGTGGCTGGCCCGAGCCGACGAGTCAGGAAGAGGAGCTCAAGTATTACCAGGAACGCCTCGCACAGTGGATCGGCGACGCGAGCTTCGTGATCGATCAACTGACCGCGCTCGACGCCGGGGATGGTCCGTTTGCGAAGCGGCTGGACGTACAGCGCGGCGTCGGCATGGTGGGCCACTCGCGCGGCGGACAGGCGGCCGGCGCAGCACGGATGTTCGAGCCGCGCATCCGCGGCGGCATCAACATCGACGGCATGATGGGGCCGTTCGCCATTCTCCCGATGAAGGGAGACGGCGTCAGCGGCGACCAGCCGTTCCTGTGGTTTCAAAAGGCGTTGCCACCATTACCCGACGACGAACAACTCGCACGCATGAAGCGCACCCGCGCAGAGATGGACGCCGAAGTCGCGCGCATCAAGGGCGGTTGGAACAAGAGCCTGGAGGCGATCTCCGGCGGCGCCATCCGCGTGTACGTCACACGGCCGGGCATCGAGCATATCGACTTTTCCGACGAGCCCTTCTGGGACGGCAACATGACCGCCGAAACACGTCCCGCCAAAGAGCAGACGATCGCCGACACGCGCGCGTGGGTGCGTGCCTTCTTCGACGGCACCGTGCGCGGCGAATGGGAGAACCTGAAGGCGCTCATCAATCGCCAGAATCCGGAATGGGCCGTGGATACTTTCGGAAAGATGTGGCCCTGATCGTTTTCAAAAAAGAACCACGCCTAAGCTGCGCTTAGGCGTGGCACCCGATTGCGTGAGCTAATTTGGAGTTACTTCGCCTTCGAGAAATTCTCGGCGACGGCGCTCCAATTGATGACGTTCCAGATCGCCTTCAGGTAGTCCGGCCGGCGGTTCTGGTACTTAAGATAGTAGGCGTGTTCCCACACGTCGATGCCGAGCACGGGAGTCTGGCCGTTCATCAGCGGCGAATCCTGGTTGGCTGTGCTGATGACGACGAGCTTGCCCTTGTCGGCGACAAGCCACGACCAGCCGCTGCCGAAGCGCTTTGTGCCCGCGCCTTCCATCTCCGTCTTCAGCGTGTCGAGCCCGCCGAAGGTGCCCTTGATCGCGTCCGCGAGCGGACCCGTAGGTTCCTTCGCGCCGCCGGGCGTGAGTGTCTTCCAGAACAGCGAGTGGTTCGCGTGGCCGCCGCCGTTGTTGATCACGGCTTGCTTTTTGTCGGCCGGAACGCCGCTGAGATCCTTCAGCAGTTCCTCGACGGACTTGTTGCCAACGCTGACGCCTTCGAGCGCGGCGTTCAGGTTCGTCACGTACGCGTTGTGGTGCTTGCCGTGGTGAATTTGCATCGTGGTGGTGTCGATGTGCGGCTCCAGCGCGTCGTGCGCGAAACCGAGGTCAGGCAGGGTGTACGCCATGATCAATCTCCTTCGTTAAATGGTGAGGTGCGGCGGGTCAGGCCGAAGGGCGATTATACGGGGCGTTTGCAGGCTGATCCAGTGCCGTAGCGGGGAACCGAGGGGACTGACTGCGAATCGGCACAACTCGAAAAGCAACGGTTGGTGGACAGGCTCAGGCGATCCAGTAGCTTATCCTTGGAGCGGGAATTCGATTCGTAGTCTGTCCCCGGTCTCATATTCCGCGCGGAAGACCGGGGACAGACTACGAATTGCCTGTCCGTCGTGGACGTACCGGCAATTCGCAGTCAGTCCCCTGGCGCGCTTACGATACCGCCGTCCAACAGTCCTTGAGGTGTCACGCGTGACGGAATACGTCGTCGCTTGCCGCGCGGAGGAATTGCCGCCGGGCAAATCCAAAGTCATCATCCACGAGAAGTGGCCGATCGCCGTGTTTAACGTCGAGGGCACGTACTTCGCCGTGAGCAACCTGTGTCCACACGCGGCCGGGCCGCTGGATTACGGGTTTATCGAGCACGGGCGGATCATCTGTCCCTGGCACGGGTGGTCATTCCCGCTGAGTCCCGACGACCCACCGAACGACGGCCTGCCGCGGTATCGGGTGGCGGTGGAAGCGGGGGAGATTCGCATTCTGCTGCCGGCGATCGAACCGCAGAAGGGCTGGCGGTAAAACCCTTTGCCCACAGATTGGCACCGATTTACACAGATGAAAAAAGCCCTTGAACGGATTTCGGTTCAAGGGCTTTTGAATTTAATCGGTGAAAATCTGTGTGAATCTGTGGGCGATCGCTTTTAAACCGTCGCCACGGCGCGGCAGATTTTTTCGATGACCGGCTTGATCTGCGCGAACTTGTCCGCCGGCAACGGCGTAAGCGGCAGGCGCAGCACGTTCTTGATCAGGCCCATGTGCGCGAGGACGGCCTTCACCGGCAGCGGGTTGGTCTGGATAAAGAGCGCCTTGATCAGCGGAATCATCTCGTAGTGCAACGCTTGCGCAGCGGCAACGTTGCCCGCGTCCCACTCGTCGCACAGCGCGGCAACCTTATCCGGAACGACGTTCGCGGCAACGGAGACGACGCCCGACGCGCCCACGGCCAGCATCGGCAGCGTGAGCGAGTCGTCGCCCGAAAGGATGTTGATGTTGCACAGCGAGCGGATCGACGAGACCTGATCCAGGCTGCCCGCCGCTTCCTTGATGGAGACGATATTCGGGATCTTGGACATCTCGGCCACGGTCTGCGGCTCGATGTTCGTACCCGTGCGGCTCGGCACGTTGTACAGCATGATGGGAATGTCGACCTTCTCGGCCACCGCGCGGTAATGCGCGATCTGGCCTTCCTTGGTCGGCTTGTTGTAGTAGGGGGTAATCATCAGCGCGCCGTCCGCGCCGACTTCCTTGGCGTAGCGGGTGAGTTCGATGGCTTCCTTGGTGTTGTTCGAGCCGGTGCCCGCCACCACCGGCACCCGGCCGGCGATTTTTTCGATGGCGAACCGGATGATCTGCTTCTGCTCGTCGTGCGAGAGCGTGGCTGCCTCGCCCGTGCAGCCGCAGGGCACGATCCCGTGCGTGCCATGCGCAATTTGGAACTCGATCAGGCGCCCGTAGGCGTCAAGATCGACGCTGAAATCCTCCTTGAACGGAGTCGCCAGCGCCACAATAGACCCGCGAAACATGTATGTATCTCCTGCGCGAAATCGCGCGTAA
Organism: uncultured Nitrospirales bacterium; assembly: GCA_964620045.1. Lineage (GTDB taxonomy): Bacteria > Hydrogenedentota > Hydrogenedentia > Hydrogenedentales > VFKU01. The sequence continues at coordinate 7,249 of CAZUJL010000020.1, read as the reverse complement.
TTCCGATTGGCCCAGCCAGCCCATGATCTTACGGCACGCCAGAAATTCAATCAACCCGTGGACCATGCATATCGGCCGGTAAAGGTCTTAGAACGGCGCCTCGTCGTCGCCGTACTCGGGCGAGTAGCCGCCGGGGTAATCCGGGGCCGCGGCAGCGGCCTGACCCGGTGCACCCTGCGCGAGGATATCGAAGCGCTGGTGGTTCCGGTGGAAAATGAGGTTCACTTCGCCCGTGGGGCCGTTACGCTGCTTGGCGAGGTCGAGGTTCACCGGCAGCGCGTCCATGCCCGGCTGGAACTCCATTTTCGGGCGGTACAGCATCAGCACCACGTCCGCGTCCTGCTCGATCGCGCCCGATTCGCGCAGGTGCGAGAGCTTGGGCCGGCCGACGTCGTCCTTTTCGGCTTCGCGGCTGAGCTGCGAAAGCGCCAGCACGGGCACGCGCAGTTCGCGCGCGATGCCCTTGATGGCGCGCGAGATTTCGGCGATTTCCGTCTGCCGGCTCTCGCTGCGTCCCGTGCCGCTCATAAGCTGCAAGTAGTCGACGATGATCAGGCCCAGCGAATTGCGCGCCGCATGCCGCCGCGACTTGGCCCGTAATTCCATCACCGTGATGCCGGGCGTGTCGTCGATATGAATCGGCGCGCCGTGGAGCTCGCCGGCGGCGTGCTGGATTTTGCGGAACTCCTCGGTGGCGAGGAAACCCGTGCGCAGGCGCTGCGAGTTCACGCGGCCCTGCATGCAGAGCAGACGCTGCACCAACTGGGACTTCGACATTTCGAGGCTGAAAATCAGCACGCCCTGCTTATTTTCGACCGCCGCGTGCCGTGCGACGTTCAGCGCAAATGCGGTTTTTCCCACCGAGGGACGCGCGGCGAGGATCACCATATCCGAAGGCTGGAAGCCCGCCGTGAGCTCGTCGAGTTTGTCGAGGCCGGAAGCCACGCCCGTAATCGCCGAGTGGTTCTTCAGGTTCTGCTCGATGCGATCGACACTTTCCTTCAGCAGCACATCGATCGACTGCACCGGATTGACCTGACGTTGCTCGGCAATCTGGAAGAGCGAGCCTTCCGCGCGATCAAGCAGCGTGGCCACGTCATCGGGCGCATCGAAAGCTTGGGCCACGATGTGCGTGCAGGAGGAAATAAGCTTGCGGAGCACGGATTTGTCGAGCACGATGCGCGCGTAGTGGTCGATGTTCGCCGAGGTCGGCACCACGCTGCTGAGGTCGGCGATATACGCGAGCCCGCCGATGTCTTCGAGGCGGCCCATCGCGAGCAGCTTCTCGCGCAGCACGAGCGCGTCGACAGGACGACCTTCGCGATAAAGCTCAAGCATCGCGTCGTAGATGTGCGCGTGCGCGGGGAAGTAAAAGAGGTCGGACGCCTGGCCTTGCAGCACTTCGATCGCGTTGCCGACGGTGTCCGGATTCAGCAGCATCGCGCCGAGCACGGCGCGCTCCGCGTCTTCGCTGTACGGAGGTACGCGATCGAACTCCGCGTCCACCTTGCGTTTGGTTGCCACGCGTCAATCCCCCGCGCGCGAGAAGCACCCGCGCGAAAATAATGTGGAGCGAATCCCCCGAGCGACCGCACCGCCGCTCAAAACGATGCACGAAATTACGTTGAAATGGCCCGGCTGTCAATCGGAAATTTTAGCAGCGCGTCCAAAGAAGAACGCCTCTCGCAATTGTGGAGAGGCGTTCCAGAATATTCACACTGTATTGTCGCGGGCCGCGTGGAGTAGTTCACAAACTATCCACGCACTTACTCACAAATTCAGTTCGGCTTTTCGAGCTCGCCCGGGGCCGGCGTGGAGGCCGCGGCGGCTGCAGGCGCTGCAAACTCGCCCTCGGCGCCCGCCAGGGTATCCGATTCGGTTTCCTGTTCCACCGGCGCCGCCGCTTCGACGTCGGCTTCGACGATGACGTTAATCTTCGTCTCGATGCCCGTCTTCAGGCGCACGACAACGGGATGATCGCCGAGCGTTTTGATCGGTTCCGCGAGAATGATCTTCTTGCGGCTCACCGCGTGTCCAAGTTCTTCCAGCTTCTGCGCGATGTGCAGCGTGGTGATCGAACCGAACAGCTTGCCCGCATCGCCCACCTTCGCCTTGAACGCGACACGAATGCCGCTCATGCCCTTGGCGATCTCGGCGAGCTCCGCGCGGCGCTTCTCTTCGCGCTTGCGGATGATCCGCATCTCGTGCTCAATCTGGTGCGCGGAGGCGGAGTCGGCGGCGACAGCAAGCCGGCGCGGCAGCAGGAAGTTGCGCGCGTAGCCCGGCGAGACCTTCACGGTCTGGCCCATTTCGCCGACGTTATCGACGTCTTCACACAGGATGATTTTCATTGCAATTACTCCTTACGACGCGGCCAAGTGCCGCGCGGCGCTTAGTTGGCCGTAAACGGCAACAGCGCGATGTGCCGCGCGCGCTTGATGGCTTCGGTGATCATGCGCTGGTGCTTGGCGGTGTTGCCCGTGATGCGGCGCGGGATGATCTTGCCGCGCTCGGTCACGTAGTGCTTCAGCGTGCCGACATCCTTGTAGTCGATGAAAACGACCCGGTCGGCGGTCAGGCGCGAGACCTTGCGCGACTGGACCCGTTTCTTCTTTTTCTTTTTGCGTGCGGCCGCTTTCAGCCGTGTCGACTTCTTCATGACTATCGATGCTCCCTAGTGCGCCCTTTCAGGGCTTCACTTTTATCTATCGTCTCTATCCCAGGGCGGCGTTCGCTTCGCTCACTCTGCCCTGGGCTATCTTAGGGCGCCCCTTCGGGGCTTACTTCAACTGATCTGCTGCCTAGAACGGAATATCGTCTTCCGGAAGCGGTTCGTCGGAAGGAGCCGAGGAACTGCGGCTACCGCCACGCGATCCCCCGCCGCCGCCACCCGCACCGCCGCGATCTTCCCAATCAAGCGCTTGTACACGCTCGGCCGTGATTTCGATCGTCGAGCGCTTCGCGCCGGTCGTCTTGTCGTCCCATTCGTCCAACTTGAGCCGGCCTTCGATCAACACCGGCCGGCCCTTCTTGAAATTGTCACGCACGTACTCGGCCGTCTTGCCCCAGCACGTCGCGTTGATAAACAGCGTTTCTTCCTTCTGGCTGCCGTCTTTCGTGCGGAACTTGCGCGAATGCGCCAGCCCCAATTTGCACAGCGCCATGCCCGTCGGCAACACCCGCGCTTCAGGATCGCGCGTGAGGCGTCCGGCGAGGAGCACCATATTCATATCGGGCATCCGCAGATCGGCCATGGCAGTTACACCGTCTTAGACTTCGACGGTGTCCTCCTCTTCCTCTTCGCGGCGGCGGCGGCCACGGCGCGGCTGCTCGTCTTCGTCGTCGCCCTCTTCGCGGGCACGGCGCCCTTCGGCGGCGGCGCGCTCGATCGCGACGGCGGTGCGCTTCTTCTGTTCTTCTTCCAGGCGCAGCGTCTTCTCGTCGAAGTACACCGTGATGAAGCGGATGACTTCGTCGTTGAGCTTCAGATGGTTTTCCAGCTTCTTGATCAGCGAAGCCGGGCACTGGTAGCGCAGGAGGACGTAAATGCCCTCGTTGAACTTCTTCACCTCGTACGAGAGGCGGCGCTTGCCCCAGATATCGCGCACGGCGATCGTGCCGCCGTCTTGCGTGATGATGGACTCAACACCATTCACAACCGATTGCACTTCCTCATCGGTCGCGTTGGGTTGCACAATGAACAACGACTCATACGTTCTCAAGGACACACACCTCCGGTGGAATCGAGCGACACGGAACGCGGGCGGGTCTCCAGCGAGACATACGTCGCCCGGCAATAGTCGGTTTCGACACGTAAAGCGAGGGCGCAGCATAGCAAATGGAGGCCCGCCGCCTCAAGTGTTTTTTGCCTGCGGGCTTAGCTATGCTCCGGGACAGCCCACCGATAGCCTAAATCCGGATTTTCCCCATGACCCCAGCATCCCAACGCGGCATAACCACGGTCGACGCCCACTATATGTATCCCGGGCGCGCCGCCGCGTACCTCATCGAGGATAAAGGCGAGGCCGCCTTTGTCGATACCGGGACCCGGTTCTCGGTGCCGCACCTGATGGCGGCGCTGAAGGCCGCCGGTCGCGCGCCGGAGGATGTGAAGTACCTGATCGTGACCCACGTGCACCTCGACCATTCCGGCGGCGCGCCGGAACTGGCGAAGGCCTGCCCTCGGGCGGAGATCTTGTGCCACGGCCGATCCGAGCGGCACCTCATCGATCCGACAAAATTAATCGCAAGCGCGACGCCGATCTACGGCGCCGATAAATTTGGAGCGTTGTACGGCGTCATCGATCCGATCCCGGCGAACCGCGTGCGCGTGGTCGCCGAGGGCGAATCCGTCACGCTCGGCGGGCGGACGCTCGAGTTTCTCGACACGCCGGGCCACGCGAAGCACCACATCTCCGTGCTCGATCGCAGCGCGGATGCGATTCTGACCGGCGACGCGTTCGGATTGAGCTATTCATATCTACAGCGCGGAAAAACGCCGTACTGCAATTACGTCTGCGCACCGCCGCAGTTCGAGCCGGATGTGGCGAAGGTCGTCGTGAAGCGGATCATGGATCTCGGCGTGAGCCGCGCCTATGTGACGCACTTCGGCCCGTGCGACGCCGTGCAAGAAGGCGGAAAGCAACTGTTGCGCGTGCTCGACACCTTTAATGAATCCGTGAATCGCGCCGCCGCGACCGATCTCGAAGGTCCGAAGCTCTTGGCGTTTTGCGCGGAAGAGGCGCTGCAAATCACAAAGAAAGAATTGGGCATTTCCGGCCTGGATGTTAACGATCCTGAAGTCATGCGCTGGGCCTTGTCCGAGCACAGCGTGACTAGCCAGGGCATGGCGTTGCTGGCCTCGGAACGCCGCGCAGGCCGCGCGGCCTGAGCCTTCTACACCGCCGAATCCGTCACCAGACAGCCCTGCGGCGAGAACCCCGGTTGCGTGCTGGGTGACACGATCAGGACTTCGCGCGGCGACAGATCGAGCATGAATCCCACTTTCGGGAACGTGACAATGAGGTTCCGGCGCCGCGGCGCCGCCTCGACGATAGCGGCCATCACACCCGCTTTTTGAAAACTCAGTTGGTTCAGCTCGACGATCGTTTCGCCCCAGAGCTCGTCGTACAAATCCTTGTACGGCACCACCGACCCGGCCGATTCCGCAAGCCGCACGAGCATGCGCCAGCCCATCAACTGAAGCGCGATCGGCTTGAGGTCCACGAGCGCGTGCCCCGGCTCCCGATAATCCAGCAGCAGCACGAGATGCCGGAACGCCCGAGCATTCGCGCCGCGCCGGGGGTCGTTTTTCAGCCGGGAACTTTTCATGGTTTGTTGCGCCTCCTTGGTCCGGGGTTCGGTGCCGCAAATTCCTTTATATAGAGAGCGATTTTGTTGCACTCGCGGTCGGCGCCTCCTGCTGTACCTTCTGTATGACACCACTATATAAGAATTCAAACAGATTGTCAACAGTTTATTTGCTCCGTTGTTTATCTGTACTACATGTGATATAAAGTCATATAATAAGGTTGCGGATCCTGGCGCGGTCGCCGTCTTGCGTGTTGCCACCTGTGTGCACAGCGGCGGTGTGTGGGAGAAAGTCGAGTGCCGATGCGGCGTGCAAACGAAGCATCCCTGTCCGAAATGGTGCCGGTGCAGATAGATGTCGGCGATTTGCGGCGCCGCTTTCGCGCGCTGCGCGCTGCGCGTGGCTTGAGCCAGGCCGACGCCGCCAGGGTGCTCGGGGTCAGCCAGGCGACCATCTCGTCGTTCGAGCATGGCCGCCATGCACAGATCCGTCCGGCGACACTGCTCGCGATTGACGCCTTCGTTAGAAATGTCGCACACGAGGAACGAAGGGCGGCACGAATCGTGGTTCGCCGCGGCTCGACCGATTGCGCGTGGTGCGGGTCCCGCCTTCCGAAAATGCGGAAGCCGGTGCGCTATTGCCCGCAATGCGGCGGCCATCAGATGCCGGTATGCGCGTGCGGCGCAGCCGCGTTCGATGCGCACGCCAACTTTTGCAGCGTGTGTGGACGGGGGCTTGCGCCGATGGACGCGCCGGTTACGGCGCCGGGCTGACAGCGTCTGCGGGGGCAAAGCTCGCCGGCACCGCCGGAGCGGGTGTCGTCTCGGGCGAGCTGAAGATCGGGATGTTCGTGGGCGGACGCGTCCCGCGGATGTAGGCCTCTTTGTAGGTGCCGCCGAGCAACCCCGTTCCGCGGAAGATGTTGTAGAACTCCACGCCCGCGGGCACTTTGAAATCGAGCACGGGCAGGCCCTCGTGCGCGCGAATCATGAAGTCCGTCCAGATCGGCGAGGCCATCGCGCCGCCCGTCGTGTCGAGGCCCGAACCGATCGATCGGTTGTCGTCGTAGCCGATCATGATGATGGTGGTGAACTGCGGCGTGTAGCCGTTGAACCAGATCGTGCGCGCGTCGTTCGTGGTGCCGGTCTTGCCGGCGCGCGGACGGCCAAGGCGTTCGGTGCGACGTCCCGTCGGCGCGTAGTTGCCATCGCCCGGGTGGATCGGCTCGCACACGCCCTGCAGCAAGTGCGTGATTTGGTAGGTCACGTCTTCCGGAAACACGCGCGTCTTGGTCTGGAAATCGCGGTAATCGTGGCGGACGACACCGTCGCGATCCTTCACCTGCGTGACCAGCACCGGGCTGACGCGTACACCGCCGAGCGCGAGTGTCTGGTAGCAGGTGGCCTGATCGAGCACGATCGTTTCCTTGGTGCCCAGGCCGAGCGTCAATCCCGCGTCGTCGCCAATCGGTTGGCGGAATCCCGCCTCGCGCAGATACGAGCGGACAAGCGGCATGCCGAGGCGCTGCACCAGTTTGATCGACACGATGTTGACCGAAAGTTCCAGCGACTTGCGGATCGGAATCGATCCCTGGAATTCCTTGTCGAAGTTCGCCGGCGTCCACAGGTTCCCGCCGCCATCAACCATCGAGAACGGTTCATCCACGACAATCGACGATGGCGTGAGACCGTTGTCGAGCGCGGCAAGCCACACGAAGGGCTTCACGCCGGAGCCCGGCTGGCGGAGCGCCTGCGTCGCCATGTTAAATTTCTTCGTGTTGAAGTCGCGCCCGCCAACCATCGCACGCACGAAACCCTCATAGCCGGGCCGATTGTCGAGGCAGATCAGCGCCCCGTTGATCGGCACGAACTCCTTGCCTTGGCCCGCTTTTTCGAGGCGCTCTTTCTCTTGCTCAACGAGTTCGCGAATTTGCATCGC
>CAZUJL010000019.1:0-78445 GCA_964620045.1 uncultured Nitrospirales bacterium | reverse complement strand
CACATCGCCTACGGCGTCTTCCTGATCTCGCGTCTATTGGCCGAAGAACCCAATCTGTGGTCCATTGTCGAAGAAGTCATGGCGGAAATGCTCGACGCCGCACAAACAATGACCCTGCAAGCACTGGAGAAATACGCCGCCCACCCCTTCGGGTTCGACCCCACCGACGTAACCAACTTCTCGGCGAGCCAGTGTCAAAAGCGTCTCGCCCGCATCAGCAAGGCCCGCGGCCGTTCCCTCGAAGAGTTGTACAAGTCCACCAACCTCATCATCGAAGAAGGCGACGCGTAAATTCGGGGAATTACCACGTTCGTTCCCCATAGCCCTGAAAGGGCGTTCTAGAGTAGCCCAGGGCACAGCGAACGTTAGTGAGCGACGCCCTGGGTTACGTCGCCCCTTACTCATGAAGCCCTGAAGGGGCGATCTAGGGTAAGCGAGGGAACGAGCAATGTAATTCCCAAATTCGGCGCACTGTGCCGGCGATTACGGTTGGCTAACGTAGTTTCGAAGCCATTCGATGATTTGTGGTTCCTCAATCTCTCCCTGCGCCACGTGCATCGTGAGCAGGTAGAACCCTTCGTCCGAGGAATTGAGTAGCGCGCTATTAAGATTCAGAAAAGTTTCGCAGACCACGGCTGCCGTCCGTTTATTACCATCAATGAATGGATGATTGCGGCAAACCCCAAATAGACACTCCGCTGCCAGTTGCGTGAGGTCCACCGTTTCTTGCTCGTAGGCAAATACATTACGCGGCCGCGCAAGGGCGGATGCCAGCAACGAATGGTCTCGTACCCCGTCATCGCCACCGTGTTCTGCGATCTGTATGCGGTGGATCGCCAGCGCGAGCCGTTCGTCGATCCACATAGGTTCGCGCATTGGCTACTCCGCCAGTTTGCGCAGCATGTTCCGTCGGCGGCGCATGACGTCCTCCGCCACCTCCATCTGCTTGGCGAATTCAGGGTCATAGGGCGTCAGCTCAATCCCGTCGGGCGTCTCGATCGCATACAACGTGTCGCCCTTTTTCACTTTCAGGCGTTGCATCAGCTCTTTGGGCAAGGTGATGCCTTCCGAATTGCCGATTTGAACGATCTTCAGCTTCGTCATGGATTTATCCTCAATATCAATTGATTATAACATACGTTATAACAAAAATAACCATAAAATCGATTATTTATAGAAATAACCTTGTTTCGCACCCAGCGTTCTGCCAGAAGGCAACAAATGCGCACATAGAAAGGGACAGCGTAACGACGATTGGAAGCCGTCCGTCCACGCAACACTGTGTTAAGCTCGCGGCGATTTCAGACCGGGAGAGCACGACGTGGCGAAGGTGTTTGCGGCGATAACGGTAGTGGGCGCGTTTACGATGGTCGCGCTCGGGTTGTGGGGGCCGGGCGGCTACGGCATCTACGCCAAGATGATCGCCGCAACCTCGTTCATCGGCGTCGCATGGGCACAGGGCGCGCTCACGTGGACCTATGGCCGCATCATTCTGGTCGGCTTGGTCCTCTCGTGGTTTGGAGACTTGTTCCTGGCGCTCAGCGGGGACCAATATTTTCTCTTCGGGCTTGTCAGCTTTCTCTCCGCGCACGTCATGTATTGCATCGCGTTTGGTGTCCGCGGCGTCAACCTGCGTTGGGTTGGCCTGGCGTTCGTGCCGGTCGCGGCCATGGCGATCGGCGTGACCATGTGGATCTCGCCGCACGTCGGTGCCGACATGGTCTGGCCGGTGCGCGTGTATACCATTGTCATCAGCACGATGGTCGTACTCGCGTTCGGCGCGAAAGGCGCCTGCAGCCCGTGGTCTATTCCCATCGGTGCGGTGCTGTTCTGGTTGTCGGATATTTCCGTGGCCTCTGGCCAGTTCGACGTGACCGATTTCCCGAACTACATCTGGGGCCTCCCGGCCTACTTCATCGGACAAATTTTCCTGGCCTGGAGCACGCAGGCCGCCGCAACATCGCCCGCCGCGAGCCGTTCCGCCGCATAACATGAGCGGCGAACGCATCGTTGTCGCCGGGGCCGGCGCGTGGGGCGGATGGATCGCGCTGCATCTGCTGCGCGCGGGCAAGCGCGTCACACTGCTCGATCCGTGGGGCCCGGGCAACGCGCGCGCGAGTTCGGGCGACGAATCCCGCATCGTGCGCGCGAACTACGGCGCCGCCTGGCACTACGTATCCATGGGCGCGCGCGCACTCGATCTCTGGCGCGAATTCGAAGAAAAACATCGCGTGGAATTGGTGCGCCGTTGCGGGTTGCTGTGGCTGGAAGGATTGCCCGGCGACGAACACCGTGAGTCGTTGCTGCGCATGCGCTCGCTCGGTGTGCAGTTCGAGATGATCTCCAACGCGGCACTGCAGCGGCGCTACCCGCAGTTCAATGCCGAAGGATTCGAGTACGGCGTGCTCGAGCCCAATGCCGGTTACGCCTTTGCGCGCCGCGCCTGCCGCACCGTCGCGGAAGTCTTCGCCGCGGAAGGTGGCGAGTATCGCATGGCGGGTGTCGCGCCGCTCGCGGGGCCACGCGGCAGCCTGCGCCGCGTCGCGTTGCAGGACGGCACAGCCATCGAAGCCGACGCGTTCGTGTTCGCCTGCGGACCCTGGCTGCCGCAGGTACTGCCAGACGTGCTCGCGGATCTCATTCGGCCGACGCGCCAGGAACTCTTTTACTTTGGCGAACCTTCCGGCGTGGGTTCCTTCTCCGAAGCGGCGATGCCGGCGTGGATCGATCACAGCACCGAATTCTGGTACGGCATTCCCGGCAATGAGCACCGCGGGTTCAAGATTGGCGACGATGCGCGCGGCGCGCCCGTGGACCCAACGACGCAAGAGCGCGTGCCGAGCGCGGTAATGGTCGAAAAGACCCGGGCCTATGCGCGGCGGCGGTTCCCCGCGCTGGCCGAGGCGCCGATTACCGAAGCCCGCGTCTGCCAGTACGAGAACACGCCCGACAACGACTTCATTCTTGACCGGCACCCGACCCTGGACAACGTGTGGATCGCGGGCGGCGGCTCCGGGCACGGTTTCAAGCACGGCCCGGCCATTGGAGAATTCGTCGCCGGGCTGGTGACCGGGAAGCTGCCCGTCCGCAGCGAGTTCGCGTTGGCCCGATTCAACTCAAAATAGATTGGCCCAACCATTCGAGATTATCATCGCGCGATGACCGCCGCGCCCTCACCGCCCCATCGCCTGCCTCGCGTAGTGCGTGTCGGCGTATATCTTCTCGTTAATCTTTTGTTGTTGGCAGTTCTGCTCGAGTTGGGCGTGCGCCTGATATATCCCCGGATGCTCGGTCCGGAGTTCTCGTGGACCGAAGTACGTGCGCGGCTTAACGGTGGCGCGCCTGACGCGCTGATCGCCAATGATCCTCGTGTGGGCGGGCAAACCGCGGCGGCGATCATGCTGCATCCTTATTTGGGCTATGTGTTTACGCCCGGCAGCGCCGCGAGTACACGAGGCGACGAACAATTACACTATTCGTCGCTTGGGTTTTTTGGCGACGAGCCCGTCATGCGCAAGTCCGACGACGAAGCAGTCGTTGTCCTCGGCGGCGGCAGCGTCGCGGCAGGCCTATGGGGTCGGGCCGGCGATGCGATTCGCACGGCGCTTCAGGCGGATCCGGCATTTGCAGGCAAAAAGATTCGGCTGGAATCGTTCGCGCTCGGCGGATTCAAACAGCCGCAGTTGGTGCACACCTTGGTTCATCTACTGTCGTTGGGCGCTCATATCGATGTGTGGATCGAGCTCGACGGGTTCAATGAGATTGCGTTGCCCTTGGCGGAAAACGCACCCGCGGGCGTGCCGGTGATTTATCCGCGCAATTGGGAGCGTCTATCCAAAACGGGAATATCAGCCACGGAACTGGCCGCGCGTGCCGCAATTTTTACCGCGCAGCAACAGCGAGAACAACGCCGGGCCGCGGTGTCGCGTGGCCCATGGCGGCGCAGCGCATTTTTCGTCTCGTGCTGGAATGAACTGGATCGTCGCGACGCAGATCACATCGCGGAGTTGGTGCAATCGCTCGGCAAAGAGAGCAAACAGTCCGCCAAAGTAGCCGACGATGCGGTGCTGCGGGAGTCGGTCGCGGTGTGGAAGTCCGCATCGGAACAAATGGCGAAGATCTGCGCGGCCAACGGCATCCGATATTTCCAGTTTATTCAGCCGAACCAGTATTTTCCCGGAACGAAAACGTTTTCGGAAGAAGAAACGCGCACGGCCCTGGCGCACGGCGGCTATCAGCCTCCGGCGGAAAAAGGATATCCACTGCTCGTGGCGGCGGGAGAAGAATTGCGCGCAGAGGGTGTGCCCATCGTCGATCTGACGATGATATTTAAAGGTGAGCCGCGCACTGTTTACCGCGACACCTGCTGTCATTTGAACCAACTCGGCAATGAGTTGTTAGCCCAACAAATCGCCGTCGCTGTGCTTGATGCCTATTCCGGATCGTCACGATGAGGCCTTTCGATTGCCGATTCTTTTGCGCCATTGTGTCCGTGGTCGTGCTTGCCGGTTGCTCGAATGACAAGATCGATCGCATTCCCAAAAAGACGCTATCCGAATTTCCATCCAAGCGGGTTGAACTCGCCCACGAATGGCGCGATGCGCGGCCTGTGGGCGGTGGTGACGCCGTCTCGATTGATCTCGGCCTCGCCGGTGGAGACAGTGCGTTTCGCATCGGATTTTTCGACGCCGCCAACGCTGGGAACACTGGATCGATTCGCGTATACGCCGGTGGACGCCGTGTCGCGCAATGGCGCCTGGAACGGCTCGGTGCGTGGCGGGACGAGCGCATGGCGTTGGACGGTTTTGCTAAAGCCCCCATTCGCGTCATTGTGGAAACCGCGCAGCCGATACCGATGGCGGTATGTGAAATCGTGCAAGCCGCCGCAGCAGACAGCCCGCCCAATGTACTGGTATTTTTGATCGATACGCTGCGCCAGGACCGTCTGAGCACCTACGGGCACACGCGCGAGACGTCGCCGAATCTCACGGCGTTTGCGGCCGAAGCAACACTGATGACGCATCTAACGCCGTCCTCGTCATGGACACGCCCGTCGGTCGCATCGTTGTTCACCTCGCAGCATCCGAACTACCACGGCGCGCAGACCATTCGCGACAAAATACGCGATGGGCTGCCGTCCCTCGCCGAATCGCTCGCTGCGAAGGGCTACGAAACACAGGGGCTTCAGACCAATGCGAACTGCCTGCCCGTGTGGGGGTTCGGCGGCGGTTTTGCGCGCTATGTAGATGTCGATACGCTGTATAAGGATCGCGAGAAGGATGACGGTCCGGTGACCGATGCGGCCTTGGCCGCCATCGAGCATCTGCGCGGCCGGCCTTGGTTCCTGTATGTACACACGATGGGGCCGCACATTCCATATGCGCCGCCCGAACCGTTTCGCAGCCAGTTTGCGACCGATCTCTCCAAGCTCGAGGGCGACGCGCGCGAGGTGCGTCGCAAGCTCGACCTGTACGACGCGGAGATCGCGTTTACTGACCACCAATTCGGACGCGTTGTGGAAGCACTCAAAGCGTCAGGCCAATACGACAATACCTTGATTGTCGTATTGTCGGACCACGGCGAGGAATTTCTAGAACACGGAAACTGGGAACACGCGAAGACCCTGTACGAAGAAATGCTGCGTGTGCCGCTCATCATCAAGCCGCCGAAAGGTACATGGCCGGTGCCGGGCCGAGTGGAAGCGCTGGTGGAAATGATTGATGTCGCGCCGACGATTCTGGAGACTGTCGGCGTGGAAATCCCTGCGCGGTTTCAAGGGCGGAGTTTTCTGCCACTCATTCGCGGCGAATCAGAACCGCCGCGCACGGCATTCGCGTCACTGAATCAGGAATGGTTCAGTCTGCGTGCTGCAAAGACACTCGATCACAAGTATCTTCGCGACGTCGTGAACCACACGGAATCTTGGTTCGATTTAGCGACGGATCCACACGAAGCACAAGCCCTTTCCGCTCCAGAGTGGGGCGGCCCCTTGCGCGAACTCGCGGCCGCGCGAGCATTGGGCGGCGCAAGCGGCTTGCATGTGCTGCTGATTGGCGCCGATGCGCCCGCTGCTGCGGAGATTACGCTGCGCGCATCGGGTCTCGGCGAGACGCACGTGATCGATGCGGAATGGAAAAATACCCTCGCGCGTGAGGGCGATATGCTCCGCTGGACACTGTCCGATGAAAAGAGTTTCCGTGTGGAAGTCTCGGAACCGGGACATGTGCCGTGGCAGGCCGTGCAGCGTGTGCACGCGCACCTGAGCGTCGATGTACCGCTTACAGAAGATGTCCAAATCGACGCACGCGTCGGTGGCACTCCGGTGGATACCGCGCAGGTGTATCTGGGCCGCGCACGAAGCCATGGCGCGCTGGAGAACGTCACGCTAAAATCAACGGACGTGTTGGCGCATCCGGATGACTTCGATTTGGCGGGATTACCGCAAGGTTTCGGCGTATATGTGTGGTACGTCGCCGGACCGGAAACCTTGTCGGAGGAAGCTGTACCGGCGGATGTGCGCGAGGCCTTGCAAGCACTAGGTTATGTAAATTAGTAGTCACGCAGCGTGGCCGAAGTTCCATGGCGTGGTCGCGTCGAATTGATTTAAAAAGAGAGCGATTGGAGCAGGTCGTTTAGATCAATAACCTCAAGGGCCTGTGTGGAATGGCAGGTATGGGGCGCAAATGGTGAGTAGGCCGGGAATCGAACCCGGGACCACCGGATTAAAAGTCCGATGCTCTACCAACTGAGCTACCTACTCATTGGACGCGCTGGTGGGAAGGATCAGTGTAGCGTTTGGACGCGGGTGTGGTCAACCGGACGGGCTGGTGATGAGTGGCCTGTGGCCGGCGATCAGTGCTTGCCGTGGACGATTGTGTCGTAGAGCGCGATGAGTTCCTGGTGGACTTCAAACGCGATCGGCGGGCGGCGTTCGCGGTGGAAAAAGCCGGCGTCGGCGGCGTCGGTATCGGGGCGGAGTTCGCCTTCCCATTCGTCGACGCGGTATCCGAGTACGATGATGCCGCCGGACATTTTACTCGGGCGCGTGGACACGCCGATGAGGCGCGGGTTGCGGCCGATGAGTCCGGTTTCTTCCTGCAACTCGCGCAGCGCGGCCTGCTCGGTCGTCTCGCCGAGTTCGATGAATCCGCCGGGCAGTGTCCACATACCCTTGCGCGGCTCGATGGAGCGTTGCACCATCAGGAGTTCGCCGTCGGGGTTTGTGAGGAAGCAGCAGGCGGCCGGCGCGGGATTAGAGTAGTAGAAGCGATCACAGTTGGGGCAATGCGGACGGTTCGATTGACCGTCGTGCGCCTCGATCAATTTATCGCCGCAGATGGCGCAGTAATTCCATGAAAATATGCCGAAAGCGGGCACGAAACGATGTCCTTGGTAATTGGGTCTGTCGTCCCTACGGGACTTGGTGTTTCTTTACATCCTTAACCCAGCGCTGAAGCGCTGGGTTAAGATCTTTCGTCCCTTCGGGACTTATTGCTCAATTCGCTCTTTCAAAATTACTTCGCGTATTTCTCGATCATTTTGTCGTAGTTCGGTTTGGCGTCGGCTTTGCCTTTGCCGGTGGCCCAGTCGACGGCGTCGTTCAGCATCGCGAGGAAGGTTTCGTTGCTCCACACGTCTTCGCGGTGGCCCATGGCGGTGTAGAAGATGCGGCCGGTGCCTTGTTCCTTGCACCAGGTGATCGGATAGGTCGGGATGTTGTACTGCTCCTGCTGCGCGCGCTCATCGCCCGGATCGAGCATCGCGAGCACGTGCATGTTCGCCGTATCGAGGTGCGTGAACACGTACCACTCGTCGGCAATCTTGAAGCCATCGGGCACCGCTTTGATCGCCGGGTGCTTCGGGTCGACCACGCGCACGGTGCCGGAGAATTGCTTGCCGTGGCTCTTGAACGCGCCGCCGACGATTTGGGTGTACGGGGTCGCCGGGTCTTCCGCTTTCACGGGACGGCTCGTGTCGGCCGCGCTGTGGAAGCCGATGAAGCCGCCGCCGTTGGAGATAAACGTCGCGAGGTCCTTCATGCCGTCGGGACCCATCGGCGTCTTGTCGATGCCTTCCTTGTCGAGATCGCCCTGCGTGTAGAAGAGCACGAGTTTGTAGTTCGCAAGGTTCGCGGCGTTGATTTTGCTTGCGTCCTTGGTGGCGTCGAGCGTGAGGTTGTGCTTGGCGAGCTGCTCGCGCAGGACGGTCTCCGCGAGGCTGGGCTGGCCGTCCTTCTCGGTGACGGGGCCATGCTGGAAGCCGCCGGACTTGGTCAGCAGCAGGGCCTTGCCTTGTTGGGCGGCGGCGGGGAATGTCGCGCACAGCAGCGCGGCGAGGGCAAAGGGGACGAGGCGTGTCATCGAAGGTCTCCGTATGTAGGGACAGACTGTTGCACAGGGTATGCGCGGGGCGTGGGGCAGGTCAAGATGGGAGTGACCAGTGGCTGGTGGTCGGTGGCCGGAGTTATTCCGCCAGTTTCTCGAACTTTTCGTGCTGGCGCGCGCCGTCGAGCACCTGCGCGAGCGGCAGGATGATGACGGTGCTGTACGGGTCTTCGCCGGAGAACAGGTATTCGGTGCGCGTGGAGCCGGCCTTGATGGCGCGGAGCGTCACGATGCCGATGCAGCGGCCGTCGAGATCGAAGGCGGGTTCGCCGAGGCCGACGGCGGAATCGTTCGAGACGATATAAAAGGTACGCGGCCGTTCCACGACGGCGTGCACCTGCGCGAGCGAGCCGGCGCAGGTGCGGCCGGCGACCTCGCCGAGACGGCGCAGGATGACGACGCCGTCGAAGGTCTTTGGCGCTTCGGTCGGCTTGGTGACGACGGAGCCGATCGGCGCGGGTTTTTTCAGCGTGAAATAGGCGAGATCGAGGTCGGAATCGCGCAGGCCGGCTTCGGCCTCCACTTCCTGGCCGCCGTCGAACACGATGGTCGTGCGGCTGACTTCGGTGGAGAGTGTGTAGTCCTCTCCCTCGCCGGACTCGTCGTTGAGGTACTGCTCGTAGAGCTGGCGCGGGTCGGTGGCGTTCAGCGAGGTGACCACGAGGCCCGCGGGATCGAGCATGAAACCGCTCGCTTCGATGACGAGATCCATGTCCATGCTGCCGGCTTCGGCGGAGCCGATGCGCACGCGCGCGGCGAGACGCACGGTGACGATGTTGCTGCGCTGCGCCTCAAGGACGGTGCGCGCGGCCGCGGCGAGCGGCTGGCTTTCGGCGGCGTAGGCGGTGGTGGAGACGGCGGCAGTCGTTGAAACGGCGGCTGCGGAAACCGCGAGCGCGAGAGCGGCAAGGTGCTTCATACGGCGAGAATTCCCCCAGGACGCGCGAACTCCGCGCGGATATTTAGTGTAGCGCTTTGGACTGCAGCGGCGGTAGCTGCTGCTTTTGGCGTCAGAGCGAAGCTCCGGCGCGCACGCCTTGAGTGCGGGAATTCTGGTGCGACGCCGCCAGCGTTGCTGGCTTGGGGAAAGCGGGAGCTTTGCTCCCGCAGTCCAAAGAGGTGATCAGCCCTGTCCGTGGTGACTGTTTTCTTTCAGGATTTGCTCGTCGGACATGATCGGAAATTCGCCAGGGTATTTCACGAACTTTACGTGACCGTCCATGTACAGGACGTTGGAACCGCCGGGCACGTGATTGAACACCGTGATGCCGCCGGTTGATGCGTCGCTGAACCCTGTTGATCCGAAGGTGTCCCACATCACTGAAAGGGAGGATTGTGCTTCGGCTGAAGCGCCGGGATTATTGATATCGGTGATCAGCACTCGCTCGACCCCTTCGCGCAGACGAAAGACTGTGTCGCCGCCGCCAAGACCGATTGAGTAGTCCTCACCTGGTGCGGGAGGATTGGTAGGGTGGTCTTTTGGGAAGGGTGCCCACAACGGCCATGGTGCAAATCCTTCGTTTCGAATCGAAAGATCGTCGTCAAAAAGCTTGTATCGATACAAAATTGGATCTTCGAGGGCGGTAAACTGCAATTCGAATGGGGGCGCCGGCGGAAGTGGTGTCCAAGGATTGATCGACGTTGTTCCCCAGATCCCGTAATATTCGTACGAAGTAGTCGCAGCATAACCAGTGTAATTATACGAACGCCCAAGCTCGGCGCACTGCACGTAGTCGAGCTTCACAAAATCGCCTTCGTCTAGCGCCTCCTGTTTGAGGACTTCGAACTCTTGGTTTGGAAGGCGTCTGCCTGGCCCGAGACCTTCGTAGCCCCATCCGGGATCGCCGCCAAAATCTGACGGACATTTTGCAACGGCGAGATCGGGGAGATATTCAGGATAGACAGCCGCCGCGTGTGGTGAGCCCCAGAGTGCCGATGAACGTTGATCGGGGCGCCTGCTGGAGTACGGTGACATTGGCGGAAACTTCTCACCATTCGATTCGCTGGCGTACATTTTGAACGAGAGCGCGAATTGTTTGAGGTTGTTCGCGCAGCTTGCGCGGCGGGCGGCTTCGCGGGCGCGGGCGAGTGCAGGAAGGAGTATGGCCGCCAATATGCCGATAATGGCGATGACGACGAGGAGTTCGATGAGCGTGAAGCCGCGACGACGTTGCACGTGAGTGACTCCCTACATTTGGCCGCCGGCGAACCGGTAGGTACGAAATACTAGCAGATATAAAACCCGAACCCGTGGGAATTGGACCCCGGCTGGCGCCGCACCGTTGCACCCCAGCGCTGTAGGTATAACCTATATACAGTGCGGGTTTGTTGCATGGGCGCGTCGGGGTTGCGCGGTGCTGAATCGCGGTTGCGAGACAAGGTAAAAACTGTTGACAAATATGGCTGGGGTTTATGGAAAAACATTCAATTGCGGCTCACGCGGAGTCGCGGAGTTGAGAGGAGACAGGCGAGACAGAATTCGACGGGGGCGTCGGTCTGGGGTATTCGAACGATCTGAGCAGAGTTGGTGGGCCGTCAAAATCGGCTTATAGTACGGCCCGCAACGTTGGAGTGGGCGGATGGAAGCGGCGGATGAAGTGAAGGCGGAGCGTGTGCTGGACGAGGGCGCGGTGGGTATCCACCGCCTGCCGATCGAGTGGAGCGCGTATTTTGCGGTGCAGGCGCCGGCGGTGGAGGTCGAGGCGGCGCCGGCGTTGTTGATTGCGTGCCATGGGTACGCGCAGTCGTGCAAGGGCTTCATCAAAAATTTCGCGGACCTGCGCGACAAGAACTGGTTGGTCGTTGCGCCGCAGGGTCCGAGTCAGTTGTATTGGGAGAACGGCAAGGTCGGGTTTTCGTGGATGACGCGCTATATGCGCGAGCACACGATCCGCGACAACGTGGCGTATATGGCGCGGTTGATGGACGCCGTGCGCGCGCAGTTCCGGTTCGACGAGCGGCGCGTGTTTTGTCTCGGGTTCAGCCAGGGGTCCGCGATGGCGCATCGCTTGGGCGCGAGCGGGATGGTGCGGCCGGCGGCTGTGGTGCAGTGGGGCGGCGATTTGCCGCCGGACGTGGCGGCGCGGTTGGGCGAGATGACGCCGTATCCGATGCTTGTGGTGCATGGGCGCGGAGACACGTCGATGAGTTTTGAGAAAGCCGCCGAGGGCGAGGGGCAGTTGCGCGCGGCGGGGTGGCCGGTGGAAACGCGCTATTTCGAGGGCGCGCACGATCTGCCGGAGGACGTGATTTCGGACGTGACCATGTGGATGGAGCGGCAGGCATCGCGGGAGGGCGCGGCATGAAGTTCGTCAAGATGTTTTTTAAGGTGTTGCTGGGTGTGTTTTTTATTTTGGGCGGGATTAACCATTTCCGCGTGCCAGATTTTTATCTGAACATCATGCCGGACTATATCCCCGCGCACGCGGCGATGGTGTATCTCAGCGGCGTGACGGAAGTAATCGCGGGGGTGATGCTGCTCATTCCGTCGCTGTCGGCGTGGGGCGCTTGGTTCATCGTCGCGCATTTGGTCGTGTTCTTTACGGTGCACTTCTGGATGATCCAGCACGCGGAGAAATATCCGGATGTGCCGCTGTGGGCGCTGTGGCTGCGGATTGTGATCCAGGTGGTGTTTATCGTGTGGGCGTTGTGGTTTGTGACGCCGGCGGCTGGGAAGCAGAAGAAGGCGGAAGCGGCGGCGTAGCTTGAACTGTGGAACTTCGGCGGGCGAGGACGCCCGCCCCACTTAAGGTTTGGATGGCTTTTGGTTTTTGCGCGTGGGCCGTTGGTTAATGGAGCTCGCGGGTACGCTCGCCCTCCCAAGGGCGTCTACCTACCGAAACGGCGCAGGCGGAGTGAGTTGGTGACGACGGTGATGGAGCTGATGGCCATGGCAGCCTCGGCGACGAGCGGGTGGAGCAGGCCGACGACGGCGAGCGGGATGGCGACGAGGTTGTAGCCGAAGGCCCAGAAGAGATTCTGTTTTATTTTCGCGAAGGTGGCGTTCGAAAGATCGATCGCGGTCACGAGTGTGTTGAGATCGCCTTTGACGAGCACGACGTCGGCGGATTCGATGGCGACGTCGGTGCCGGTGCCGATCGCGATGCCGATGTCGGCGGCGGCAAGCGCGGCGGCGTCGTTGATGCCGTCGCCCACCATGGCGACCGAGCCGAATTCGGTGGCGATCTGTTTTACGGCTTCGGCTTTGGCTTCAGGCAACACGTTGGCAAGTACGCGATCGATGCCGAGATCGGCGGCCACCTTGCGCGCGGTGCGTTCGTTGTCGCCGGTGATCATCGCGAGATGCAGGCCGCGCGTGCGGAGTGTGGCGAGGGCATCCTTCGCTTCGGGTTTCAGTGTGTCGGCGACGGCAATCGCGCCGATGGCGTGGCCGTCGGCCGCAACGAGCACCGTGGTGAAGCCTTGGTTTTCGTAGGCGTCCGTGGCGGCATTGAGCGAGGCCGTGTTGATGCCTTCTTCCTGCAGATACTTTTCCTTGCCGACCAGTACCCACTGATTGCCGATTTTTCCCGTGATGCCTTTGCCGGCGACGGCGCGGAATTCGGCGATCTCCTGCAGCGGCATGCCTTCGTCGGCTGCGGCATTCACGATCGCGCGCGCGATGGGATGCTCGGACGAGCGCTCGGCGGAGGCGGCGAGTCCCAAGACGGCCGGGCCGGAGTTGTCGCCCGCGGCGACGCCGACGACGGCGGGTTTGCCGTGAGTGACCGTGCCGGTTTTGTCGAGCGCGATGGCCTTGATGTCGCGCATGGTTTGGATGGCGTCGCCGTGGCGGATGAGGATGCCTTGCTGTGCGCCGGCGCCGGTGCCGACCATGAGCGCGGTGGGCGTGGCGAGGCCCATGGCGCACGGGCACGCGATCACGAGGACGGAGACCGCGGAGTAGACGGCGAGCGAGAGCGGGGAGGCATCGGGCGTCACCCAGGGGATGTACGGCGCGGCGAATTCGGCGATGGCGCCCATTGCGTCGGGCGCAAGTAACCATGCGAGGAAGGTGGCGAGCGCGAGCGCGAGGATGATGGGGACGAAGATGCCCGTGATGCGATCGGCGAGGGCCTGGATGGGGACTTTGGCCGCCTGCGCTTCCTGCACGATGCGCACGACCTGCGCGAGGAAGGTGTCCTTGCCGACTTTGGTCGCGCGGATTTTCAGCGCGCCGGAGGTATTGATGGTGCCGCCGATCACGAAGTCGCCGGGCTTTTTGTCGATCGGCAGCGATTCGCCGGTGGCCATGCTTTCGTCGATGGCGCTTTGTCCGCTGAGGACCTGGCCGTCGGTGGGGATTTTTTCGCCGGGGCGGATGAGGATCGTGTCGCCGGGGTGAACTTGGTCAATGGGAATTTCGACTTCCTGGCCCATCTGCTCGACGCGGGCGGTTTTCGCGCCGAGTTCCAGCAGCTTGCGGATGGCCTGCGACGCGCGGCCGCGTGCGCGGGCTTCGAGGTAACGGCCGGTGAGGTGGAAGGCCATGATCATGGCGGCGACGGCGGCGAAACTCTGGATGGGCATGCCAGCGAGCTTGAGCGGGCCGGTGATGAAGGCAGCGCCGGTGCCGAGGGCGATGAGCGCGTCCATGTTTGGCGCGCGGTGGAGCGCGGTCTTGAATCCTTTTTCGAAGGTTTGCGCGCCGGCGATCGCGAGCACGGGGAGCGCGAGGACGACTTCGATCCAGTCCATCGCAGGCGGCATCCAGATGTGCGTCATGTGCAGGAACATGAGGATGGCGACGGGGAGCGTGAGCGCCCAGGCGATGATCAGGCGGCGCTGCGCTTCGGCGAGATGCTTTTCCGTGTCGTCGGACGGCGCCTGCGTTTCCGCGGTGCGCGCGACTTCGGCGCCGTAACCGGATTTTTGCACGGCGGCGATCAAAGATTCAGGTGTCGCACGGTTCGCGTCGAACTTTACATTCGCGAGCGTGGTCATGAGGTTGACGCTGGCGGAGGCGACGCCGGGCACGGCCTTGAGCGCCTTCTCGACATTGTTCACGCACCCGGCGCACGTCATGCCGGTGATCTTGAGATCGATCGAGGATTGTGTAGGCTTTACCTTGTAGCCGGATTTTTCGACGATGGCCGCGAGATCGCCAGCCGACGTGCGCGCTGCGAGAAACTCCACATGCGCGGTCTCGGTGGGAAAGTTGACGTTGACCTTCATCACGCCGTCGGCATGCGAGAGCGCGGACTCGATGGTCTGCGCGCACCCGGCGCACGTCATCCCTTCGATGGGGAGGTCAACTTTTTCGATTGTGGCAGCCACTGGTCTAACTCCAGTGACCGATCGTAGAACAAGCGGTCACGGCAATAAACTCCGGGGATTTCTTCAATATTCCCGGCTAGCGGCAATCAGCCCAGTTTTGTCAAAAACCGAATATACGTCTCGATGCCGCGGTAGAAGTTGGGGAGGTATTGGCGCTCGTTGGGGCCGTGGATTTGGTCGTCGGGCAGGCCGAAGCCGAGCATGATGGAGTCGACGCCGAGTTTTTCCTGCAGCATGCCGACGATGGGGACGCTGCCGCCTTCGCGCGTGAAGTGGACCTCGGCCTTGAAGACGTCCTCGAGCGCACTGACGGCGGCCTGCATGTATTTGGATTTGCGATCCATGATCGCGCCGGGGCCGCCGCTGTGCATTTGCAGCGACCAGGTGATGTCGGCGGGGATGTGCTTCGCGCAATGCGCGCGCACCATGCCTTCGATGTCCTGCCACTGCTGATCGGCGACGAGGCGCGTGGAGAATTTCGCATGCGCGACGGCGGGCAGCACGGTCTTCGCGCCTTCGCCGGTGTAGCCGCCCCAGATGCCGTTGAGTTCGAGCGTGGGCCGCGCGCCGACGCGCTCGAGCGTGGTGTAGCCCTTCTCGCCGTAGAGCGCCTTCGAACCGGTCATCTTGAACCACTCCTGATCGGAGTACGGCAGTTTCGCGAGCGCGGTGCGCTCGTCCGGCTCGAGTTCGCGGACTTTATCGTAGAACCCGGGCAGCGTCACGCGGCCGTTGGCGTCGTGGAAACCGGCGACGAGATCGGCGAGGACGTGGATCGGATTGCGGATCGAACCGCCGAAGCGGCCGGAGTGGAGGTCGAGGCCGGGGCCCTGCACGGTGATTTCGAAGTACGCGAGACCTCGGAGGGAGTATGTGATGCCCGGCTGGTCCTTGCCTTCGATGCAGGCGTCGCAATTGAGCACGACGTCGCACCGGAGCAGGTCCTTGTGCGTGTCGATAAATTCTTCGAGGTGTTCCGAGCCGATTTCTTCCTCGCCTTCGATGAGGTACTTGATGTTGACGGGAGGCGGCCCGCCGGCCGTGATGCATTCGAGGGCTTTGATCTGCGCGAAGATTTGACCCTTCATATCGGACGCGCCGCGCGCGAAGACGTAGTCGCCTTTCACCGTCGGCGTGAAGGGATCCGTGTCCCAGCCGTCCGCGACGACCGCGGGCTGCACATCGTAGTGGCCGTACACGAGCACGGTCGGTTTGCCCGGCGCGGCGAGCCATTCGCCATAGACGATCGCGTGGCCTTCGGTCGGGAACACTTCGACGCGCGGCAGTCCGGCGGCGCGCAGACGTTCGGCGACCCATTGGCCGCAGCGGGTGACGTCGGGTTTGTGCGCGGAGGACGTGGAGACGCTTGGAATCGCGAGCAGGTCTTTGAATTCGGAGAGATGCGCGGCGCGGCGATCGCGTGCGCGCGTGAGGGCGGAGTCGAGGGTGGTGGACATTGGACGACCTTTCGAAATAAATGTTGTTGCGGTTCAATAAAACTCGAGCGAGGCGTTGACAATTTTCCATTGGTCGCCGCGGGGTGCGAGGGTGAGGTCGAAGACGGCGACGCCGGCGCGGGAACGGAGTCCAACGGGGTATACGCGGACGCGTTCGCCGGTGAGCGTGCCTTGGGGTGCTTCGGCGGCGACGGTGGCCGGCGAGAAGAATCCGCGATCGCGGGCTTCGACGAGATATACGCGGACGTCTTCGCGTGTGGGCCAGGCGGTGCTGGTGAAGTCATCGGCGACGAGCGCGAGCGCGGCGTCGAAGTTTTGGTTTGCGAGCGCTTGCTGGAAGGCTTGTGCTGCGGCGACGGCGGGGGCGATGGGATCGGAGGCGGTTGGGGTGGTCGTTGCGCAGGCGGTTAGCAATACCGAGAACAACGCGAGGGCGGATAGGAATTTGAGGCGAGGCATGGTCCAGTTTAGCGCGAGGGCCGGGGGTTGATCCACGGGACGGGGCGGATTATCGTGGTTGCTCCGGCGTATTTTGTGCGGGCTTGCTGCGAACTTGCCGGTATGGACGGGGTCTAATCCAGGGCGGCACTCCGGGGCCGTGTGTGCGTGGTGGAAACGATTAAAGAGACCGATCCGTATTCGGATGCGGCGCTGGTGGACGACTGTAAGTCGGGCAATCCGGCGGCGTTTGACGAGTTGGTGCGTCGATACAAGGATCGCGTGTACCACGTGGTGTACCGCTTCGTCGGGAACCACGAGGACGCGCAGGATTTGGCGCAGGAGGTGTTCTTGCGCGCGCACCAGGGCCTTGCGCAGTTCGAGGGCCGCTCGAAGGTATACACATGGTTGTATTCGATCGCCGGGAACCTCGCGCGGAACCGGTTGCGCGACGGCGGCCGGCGCGGTCGCGACAAGGTCGTGCGGCTGGACGAGGCACGGGCCGAACGTGAGCAGGCGGCAAGCGTGCCGAATCCGGAGCAGGCCGCGCGCGGACGCGAGATGGAAGCGGCGATGCAAGAGGCGCTGCTGACGCTGCCGGAGCATTACCGGATCGTGTTCGTGCTGCGGACGGTGGATCGGTTGAGCTATGACGAGATTGCGGAGATCGCCGGATGCCCGAAGGGCACGGTGAAGTCGCGGTTGAACTATGCGCGCGGGCAATTGCACGCACGGCTGAAAGAACAAGGGTTGATTTAGTGAAGCACTATCACGATTGCATGGAAGTGCGGGAGGAATTTTCCGCGTACCTTGATGGCGAGTTGGCCGTTGAGGAGCGCGAAGGCTTTGAGGCGCACCTGACCGGTTGCGCGGAGTGTTTGCGCGAACTGGATACGATGAAACGCGTGGACGTGGCGTACCGCGGCTTGCCGGCGGTGAGCGCGCCGGCGGGTTTTGAAGCCGATGTGCGTGAAGCAGTGCGTACGGGGCGTGTGGGTTCGGAGGTTGTGCGGCGTCCCGTGCCGCGATGGATGGGCCCGCTGGTGGCGCTGGGCACAGCGGCCGCGATGCTGATTGTAAGTGTGATTGTGTTTGAAACCCGCGAAGGTGCGCAGCAGGAGATGCAGGTGGCGAGCGCGCCGATGCGCATCGAATCCGGGGACGTGGCGACGTTGATGCAGACCGCGCCGGGCACGCCGCCGGCGGCGTCCGCGCCTGATCAGGGCCCGGCGGGCGGTGGCGAAGCGTGGGGCAGTTTCATGCGCGCGGCTGAACCGGCGCCTGCGCCCGAGCCCGCGCAAGATGCGGCCAAGGGCAAAGTGGCGGCGGATGGGGCGTGGGAAAATTTCGCGCGGGCGCCGGAAGAGACGAAGGCCGGTCTTGCACTCGGACGCGAAGACAACAGCACTTCGTTGTCGGATGCCGCGGGCGAGGCCGATGCGGAAACGCGTTCGCGCGCGGAGCTGATTGGTACGCCACCGGCGGCTGCGGCTGCCGCGCCGGAGGCGAGTGCCGAAGGCATGCGCGACGAGCAGCCGAAAGAGGAAGTGGCGCAAACCGATCCGTTCAACGTGCGCGCCGAAGTGGGTGAGGTGGTTAGCCGGCGTATGTTGCGGAGTTTCAAGGTCCGTGCCGACGGCACGTGGGTGGAGTCGGGCTATGCCGGAGAACCGACCACGGAACTCAAGCGTGGATCGGATGAGCTGAACGCGGTGATGAAAAAGCACTCGAGCGAATCGTGGGACAAAATCCTTGATCGCACGGCGGTGCAGATTTTTGAGCTGGACGACGTGTGGTATGCGCTCGACGGCAAACCTGAAGAGCAGGAGCAATAGTGGCCAGTGATTAGTGGCTGGATACTGATCGCCAGCCACTGACCACTAGCCACTTTTCATTTCTTGCCTTCAATCTCTCGCAGCCGATCCCAGGTGAAGATCCCCGAGCTGTGGCCGTCGTTCCAGGCGATGGAGACGGCGTAGTTTCCGAGGACCGAGATGCCGGTCGACTGGATGTTCGCCGGGATCGTGTTGATGTCGAGGATCTGCTTTCCGGAGAATTCCTCGACGCAGCCGGCGCACTGGCAGGCCCCGCGCACGTCGCGGTTGTTCAGCAGCGCCACGTGGCCGTCCGGCCATTGCACGCGGATGTGCGTGCCGGCGGCGGTGACGACGGGCAGGTCTTCCTTCTGCGCGCGCCGCTTGCCCACGGCCCGGTGCAGGTTTTCGGCGAGTTTGCGCAGCGGCTCGATGTCCTTGCCGGCGTCCTTCGAGCTGACGTCGGAGATGTTGTCGACCATCGGGAATTCGGCGAGCGTGTCGAGCCCGAAGCGCGTTTTCAGGGTGTGTGCACTGTGGCCGAAGAGGTAGTGCTTCTTCGAGCAATTGTCACACACGAAATACGACATGTTTTCCACGATCCCGAGCACGGGTACGTTCACTTTTTCGAACATCAGGATGCCGCGCGCGACGTCGACGAGCGAGAGCGAGTGCGGTGTGGTGACGATGATCGCGCCATCGAGCGCGGCTTGCTGCACGAGTGTGAGCTGGATGTCGCCGGTGCCCGGCGGCATGTCGATGATGAGGTAGTCGAGTTCACCCCAGTCGGTCTGATGAAGAATCTGTTGCACGTATCCCGAGACCATCGGCCCGCGCATGACGGCGGGCGAATCACCGAGCACGAAACCGACGGACATGAGTTTCAGACCGTCGACTGTGATCGGCAGGAGCAAGTTGTTGCGCATCATGAGTTGCGGCTGGCGCATGTTGAACAGCGTGGGCACGGAGGGACCGTAGATATCCGTGTCGAGCAGGCCGGTGCGCAGGCCTTCGCGCTGGAGCTGGCGCGCGAGTTGTGCCGCGATGGTGGATTTGCCAACGCCGCCTTTGCAGGATGACACCGCGAGCACGGTGTGGACTTTGTGCAGCGTATTGATGCCGAGGCCGGGCTGTTTCTTTGGCTGCATCGCGGACATCGTGACACTGACCGAGGTCACGCCGGGAATGTTGCGCACGGCGCGTTCGCAATCGGTCTTGAACTGTTCTTTGACGGGGCAGGCCGGCGTGGTGAGTTCGACGGTGAAGCTGACGTTGCCGCCGTTCACGCGGAGATCTTTGATGAAGCCGAGCGACACGATATCGCGCCCGAGATCGGGATCGACGATGTGGCGCATGGCATCGAGCACTTGCGAATCTTTAACCAAGGGTACGGCTCCCAGCCCGCGAGGGGCGGTCGTTGGCCGGCGGCGCGGAGGCGGCCGGGGAGAAGCAGTAGTGTATACTGCGGACGCAATCCGATTCAGCCCGCGCATGGGGGCATTTGCGCGGCGTCAATCAGGCTGCTAGGATGTGCGCGGTTCC
Organism: uncultured Nitrospirales bacterium; assembly: GCA_964620045.1. Classification (GTDB taxonomy): domain Bacteria; phylum Hydrogenedentota; class Hydrogenedentia; order Hydrogenedentales; genus VFKU01. The sequence goes on along the minus strand of CAZUJL010000019.1, from coordinate 58,534 downwards.
TCGGGGGATACCGTTCGATGCGCTGCATTTTCCCGCGTTTGGCATTGGCCGTTGTGTGCCTGGCCGCCGTGGCGGGCTGCAAGACGACCCCCAAAGAAGCGCCGCCTCCCCCGCCAACCGTTTCCGCCGTGGTCGATGAAGACTTCGAGACGGTGTGGCAGGAAACGCGCGACGAGCTGCTGCAACAAAAGCTCTTTATATATACAAGAGACAAGCGCGGATTGTTCGTAGTTTTCACGGATATGCACCGCGTGTTACTTATTTCCCCGCGGCGCACGAAGATGACGATTAGTCTGGAGCCGGTGAACGCCCAATCGACGCGTATCACTGTGGAAACAATTAAGCAGCACTATCGTGTTACCTTGTTGACGTATCCGGACTGGCGAGATGTGCTGAAGGGTACGGACCCCGAACAGGGTCAAAACCTGTTGAATGCCTTAGTTGCGCATATCAACGGGACAGTTGAGGAAGCTTCCACGACCCCGGCGGGATGAATAAAGTAGCCGGGGATGTAGTCGATTGGGAGATAGGTTCGGGGCAGGGTTGCAGGCACTAAAGGTGCTTAAACTGAGGAAATTTCGGCCAATTGCAAGAAAAATCGAGTGGATGGTACAACTCGTTTGGCCGGAAGGGACTCTGCCGGAAGGAAGGTGGCAATGTTGAGCCTGATTGAAGTGCAGTGCCCGCACTGTGGTGCGCGCGGTCAGATTATGATGCCCCCGGTTGGGGCGATCATTATCGGTCCGTGCCCGCAATGCAATGAGCTGGTCGTGGTCTTCTGCGGCCATGTACTGCCTCTCGATAAGCAGATTATGGAATCGGGCAACCTCGATGAGCGTCGTGAGCACCTTCTCAGCGTGCTCATGGAGTTCTTGCAGGATCGCATTGGCAAATTGATGAGCGAGGAAGCCGAGGCCGCGGAGAATTCTGAAGCGTCCGAAGCGGAAGCTGGCGAGTCGTTTGACGAGTCGGATGCCGCGGCGGTCGGTGGTGCGGTGCCGGCGGCGAGCGGAGCGGAAGCGCTGAATGAGGAGAAGAAACCTCAGACGAATGCGACTCCGATCACGCAGAGCGAGCTGGAGCGATTTGCCTCGATCGATTTGAAGTTGCTGGACAACGGCGCTTACTTCAAGTCGGTGTTTGAGAAACAGCAGTAACCAAAGCGTGTACATTCCCGGCCGGGCCGCGGGCAACTGCGGCCCGGCCGGTGTTTTTGGAAGCGGAAACGCAAGCTGGGGCGGTCGAAAGCTTGACTTCGCTGGATTCAGTTTCGTAAGCTTCGGGGTGTGCCAGGGTAGCTCAGTCGGTAGAGCAGCGGACTGAAAATCCGCGTGTCGGCAGTTCGATTCTGCCCCCCGGCACCACCATTTTTTCAGGCTGGAATAGCTCAGTTGGTAGAGCACATCACTCGTAATGATGAGGTCCCGGGTTCGACTCCCGGTTCCAGCTCCATCTAGTTCTTAGCTGGTCCTATCCTCGCGATTCAGGGGGGCGGCGTGTTGCCGCTCACGGGCTGGGGTCATACGGGCGGGCGCACCGCACACACCGGGATTTCATGGAGTCGAAGCAGTCGTTTAGCACATCGGAAGTCGCCCGGTTTTGTCATGTGACGCCGGACACGGTGCGGAAGTGGGCGGAAGCGGGGCGTATTCCAGTATTCAAGACCCCGGGCGGACATCGCCGCATTCGGCGCGACGACTTGGTTCAATTTCTCCGGGAAAACGGGATTCCGTTAGGCGAAGATTTGCGTGCTGACGGCACGCGCGTGCTGGTGGTAGATGACGAGGAAGGTATCGTCATGCTCATCCAGCGCTACCTGCAGAATTTCGCGCCGCAGTTTGAAGTCAGTGTGGCCACCGATGGTTTCGACGCGGGCCACCAGGTCGGCATGTTTCAGCCGAGCGTAGTTTTTCTGGATTTGAAGCTTCCGGGGATCGATGGTTTCGAGGTTTGCCGGCGGATCAAGGCGTCCCCGGCGACGTCGGCCACAAAAATCATCGCCATTACGGGCCTGCCGGAGCCGGACGTGACTGAGCGGATTTTGGGCCTCGGCGCGGCGACCTGCCTGCGCAAGCCGTTTACGGCGGATGACCTTCGCAAGGCTCTGTCGCTGGTCGGCGTCGACATTCGGTAAGATCTGCCCTAGAGCGCCCTTTCAGGGCTTTCTGTAATTTATCGGCCCATTACCCTCTCTCGGCCCTGGGCTAACCTGGGATCGCTCTTTCAGGGCTCAATCGGGTTTCTTCTGTGGCCAATGATCGGTGGCTAGTGGCTGGTAACCGCCAATCACGAGCCGCAGATCACCGGGCACTGATCACTAGCCACTGACCTGACGTAGAATCGCCGTCCGTTCTACTTGGAGAAACGCGTGTCTGAACCACGGCAAGAATACGCGGCGCGATTGCGCGCGCGGTCGGAACGGTTGCGTGCTTTGCAACGGCGCGACGGCTGGCTGGCGAACCTTCGGCTGGTGGTGTTTCTGGCCGGCCTCGCATGCATCTGGGCGGTGTTTGGCTCGCCCGCATGGCCGGTGTTGGTCTTCGCGGTGCCGGTGGTCGCCTTCGTTGGGCTGATGGTACTGCATGAGATCAACGCGCGTGCGTCGAAGCGCGCGGCGGCGGCGGTTGATTACTACGAGCGCGGGATTGCGCGGATGGACGATCGCTGGGCGGGGCGCGGCGTGCGGGGTGAGAACCTCAAGCCGGAAGCGCATGTGTACGCCGAGGATCTGGATCTGTTCGGCGAGGCATCGCTGTTTGAGTTGCTGTGCACGGCGCGCACGCGCGCCGGTGAGTCGGCGCTGGCGGCATGGCTGTGTGCGCCGGCGGCGTTGGCTGATCTAGTGCAACGGCACGAAGCCATCGCGGAGTTGCGTGGGCGCGTGGACGAGCGCGAGGCGCTGGCGATCGCGGGCGGCGAAGTGATGCCGCTGCGTCCGGCGGGCGATCTCGTGCAATGGGCGGAGTCGCCGCCGCGCATGCCGCAAGGCCCGTGGCCGTGGGTGTTTCGCGCCGCGAGCACGCTGCCGGTGTTGGCGGCGCTTCTGGGATGGGCACTGGGCGGCGGGGCGGCGTGGGGACTGATTATTCTCAGCGCGTTGCCGGGACTGGCGGTGCAGCGTTGGTTCCGCGCGGCGGTGTCGCGCGCGCTGCACGTCAACGAGACGGCGTTGCGCGAACTGCGCGACCTGGCGCGTGTGTCGCGGCATATTGAAGATGGTACGTTTCAGAGCGCGTTGCCGCGGCGCTTGCAAGAAGAACTGAAGACCGGACGGCGCACGGCGTCGCGCGCGATTGCGCTGCTGGCGCGTCTGATCGAGTGGCGCGAAGCGGGGCACAATCAGCTGTTCGCGCCGGTGGCGCTGGCGGTGCTGTGGGAAGTGCATTTTGCGTATGCGCTGGAGTGGTGGCGCGGACGATTTGGCGGACGGGTGCGCGCGTGGCTGCAGGCCGTGGGCGAGTTCGAGGCGCTGTGTGCGCTCACGACCTACGCGTATGAACATCCGGCGGATCCGTTCCCGGAGATTGTGGACGGCGCGGCGTGTTTCGATGGCGAATCGCTGGGGCATCCGCTGTTGCCGGCGGCGAATTGTGTGCGCAACAGCGTGCGGCTGGGGGAATCGCCTGCGCTGCTGATCGTGAGCGGATCAAATATGTCTGGCAAGAGCACATTGCTGCGCACCGTGGGGATCAACGCCGTGCTCGCGATGGCGGGTGCGCCGGTACGCGCGAAGCGTCTACGGCTGTCGCCGGTGCAGGTCGGTGCGTCCATGCACATTGTGGATTCGATTCAGCAAGGGACTTCGCATTTTTATGCCGAGATCCTGCGGCTGAAGGCAATCAAAGACCTTACGCAAGGGTCGCGACCCGTGCTGTTTTTGGTGGACGAAATCCTGCACGGGACGAATTCCCACGATCGGAGCCTGGGAGCTGCGGCCGTCGTGCGCGGGTTGGTGGAGGGCGGCGCGATCGGATTGGTGACGACGCACGACCTCGCGCTGACGGCGATTGTCGACGGCCTTGGCGCGCGCGCGGCGAATGTGCACTTCGTGGATCAGATTGAGAACGGGCGGCTGGCGTTTGATTACGTGATGCGGCAGGGCGTCGTGCAGCGGAGCAACGCGGTGGCGCTCATGCGGCAGATTGGGTTGGACGTTTAAGATCGGCAAGCGCTGCTTTTAACGATGCGCTGAATTTCTCGGCGAGTTCCTTTGCAAGTTCCTCGTTGGCCACATAACCGAGGATGACCTGCCGTATTTTTCCTTTGGATGTGAATACCTGCGGCGTTTTGGTCTCGCCGTGGTGTTCGATGATGTTCATGTAGGGGAAATAGCCCGGGTCTGTGCGAACGTCGAAAGATACCATCCAGAACGGCACACCCGGGGCGGATTCGCCGGCCCTCTGTACCGTAATCGTTTCAGGATCGATTGTCGTGAGGTTTACGGTGTACAGGATGCGCTGATGGCGATCCAGGTCATCGGGCGTATCGAGTTGGTAGGTAAACCGTTCGTATTCAACGATCAGAGCATCTTGAAAGACTTTGCCGTTGGTGCGTGTGTTGATGTCCTCGCGCGGCTGGTCGTCGGTGGCTGCAATCGTGACGGACGAATTCGTGGTTAGAAAATCGACGAGCCAAGCGAAGTTCGGATCGGGCGCGTTGGTTTCATCCGCGACCGCGAGGGTCACTGTGAGCAGCAGCGCGGCGGTGAGCGCGCGCATCATCGTCACTCCGCCAGCAGGTAGGCGAAATCGGTGCCCGAGGTGATTTGCTGGTAGCGGCCGATGACGGCCGAGGCGAGTTCGGGTCCGCCGACCCAGATGATGTCGACGCCACCCTCGGAGCCGAGGCCCGGAAGCATATTCGGAATGGCGCGCCCCGAACCCTCTGCTGGATCGTCCTTCACGGGGCGGAAGGCGACGGCCTCGAACGCGGCGAGCGTGAAGGGGACGGCCTGCTGCATGATGGGGTTGTTGGACGGGTCGGCCTGCCAGTAGACGAGGTACATGTTGAGTTCCTGGCCGACCGTGTTGCGCACGGCGATGCTGGCGACGACACCGCCGTTTTGGGGGATGCCGCCGACGAGATTCCCGCCGCCGTCGGAGAAGAACGGGACGTGGATGACGTGCGGCACGGCGGGCGTGGAGGCGAGGGCGACCGTGGTGGCGATGAGTAGGGCGATGAGCGTCCGCATGGTGCCTTTACGTTACCATGCGCGCGGGGAAAACCTCAATGGGTCCGGGTGCGCGAGGGGCGAATTGTGGTGGATGAGGCGAACAGCGCAAGGCGGTGGTTCGTCGCGCTGAGCGCGGCGCCGATCCTCGTGTGCATCGTGCTCGCGTTCGCGTTCGCGTACGACGCGCCGTACTGGGACCAGTGGATGTTCGTCACACCGATCGCCAAGGCCTTCGACGGGACGCTGGGGCTTTCCGATTTTGTCGTACACGTGAACGAGCACGTGTACATCACGCCGAATTTCATCACGATTCCGCTGGCACGGTTGACGCACTGGGATATTCGCGCGGAGATCGCGGTGACGTTGCTGTTTTATGTGGCGACGTTTGGGTTGTTTGTCGCGCAACTGCGGAAGGTGGATGGCAAAGGTTCGATGTGGGCGGCGCCTGTGATCGCGTGCGCGCTGTTTTCGTTTGCGCAACATGCGGTGTGGAATTGGGGATTGCATGTGAGCCTGGCGATGGCGGTGTTTTTTGTGGTTCTTGCCATTATGCTGTTGTCGGCTGAGAACGCGGGTTGGTGGGCGGTCGGCGGCGCCATGGTGGCGGCGTGGGTGGCGACGTTTTCAATCGGTGGCGGTGTGGCCGTCTGGCCGGCCGGGCTAGTGATCATCTTTGCGGTACGTATGCGTCCGCTCGACGTTCAAGAAATATTGATGCGGTGGAACCGATTCAGGCTTTGGATGCTTTCAATGGTTGTTGCGGGGACCGTGTACTCCGCGATCAGCACCGGCGATCCCGCGAAGCTCACCATTGGAATTCTTGATGTCCCCAGCGTCGCGATCTATGTATTGGCATTCTTGGGTGGACCGATCGCTGCGTTGAGCGGATGGTTCGCCGTCGTCGCCGGGTGTGTCGGGGTATATGTGTGCGTTGTGCAATTGAGAAGTTCCATTGCGGGTCCGGTGCGTCGATTCGTCCTTGGATTGGCGACTGCCGCGATTGTCGCGGGAGGGCTTACAGCACTGAAGCATTCGCATGAAGGGGTTGAGAACGCGATCAGTTCGCGGTTCTTGGCCTGGGGGACCTTGGCGTGGTGCGGGCTGGCGATCGCGGCGTATGCGAAGTGGCCGACGGTGCGCGCGATGCCGCGGGGGGTGCGCGCGTTGGTGGCGTTGGTGTTTGTGGGCGTGCTGGTGAGTTCGGCGTATGGGGCGTACAAGGCCGAGGAGCGGCACGATGCGTTTATGTTGGGACGGCGAGCGTTGATTGAGGACCCGGCCAGTCCGGATATGAGGTTTATTCATCCGGAGCCGGAGACGTTGGGAGAGCGGCGGGAGTTGTTGATTAAATACCGGTTGACGGTGTTTCGGGATGAAGATGCGGAGTGACCCGGTATGCGGCGGGGGCGATTCTTCGCTTCGCTCAGAATGACAAAGGGTGGGCGGTGATCCTCAGAATACGGATCAGCAGACGACGAGATTGCCGCGTCGCTTCGCTCCTCGCAATGACGGGCAAAAGAAAAAAGCCTCGAACAATGTTCGAGGCTTTTCTTGTTTCTTGTGACAAATTTATTTCCGGTCTTCGTACTGCTTTTTGTAGTAGGCCATGAATTCGCCGGACTTGATCTTGCGCCACCACCATTCGTTGTTCTTGTACCAGTCGACGGTGAGCGCGACGCCTTTGTCCCAATCCATTTTCGGAGTCCAGCCGAGCTTGCGGAGTTTCGAGGCGTCGATGGAATAGCGGAAGTCGTGGCCGGGGCGATCGGGCACGAGCTTGATGAATTCCTTGCCGCGGCCCGTGAGCTGTAGCAGGCGCTCGGTGAGTTGAATGTTCTCGCGCTCGTTGCCGCCGGCGACGTTATAGATGTTGCCGGGTTCGCCCTTCATCAGCGCCGCGTCGACGCCGGAGGCGTGATCTTCGGCGAAAAGCCAGTCGCGCACGTTGTGTTCGCCGCCTTTGTACAGCGGTACTTGCTGGCCGTCGATCAGGTTCGTGATGAAGAGCGGCATGACCTTTTCCGGGTACTGGAAGGGGCCGTAGGTGTTCGAGCCGCGCGTGATGATGACGGGCGTGTGGAAGGTTTCGAAGTGCGCGATGCCCATGAGGTCGCCGCCGGCCTTGCTCGCGGAGTACGGATTGCGCGGGCGCGGCTGGTCGGTTTCCTTGAATGAGCCGTCGCGGATGCTGCCGTAGACTTCGTCGGTGGAGACGAGCAGCACGCGCTGGAGTTTCAGATCGCGCGCGGCTTCGAGGATGTTGTAGACGCCGGTGACGTTGGTCGAGATGAAGTCCGTCGCACCCATGATGCTGCGGTCGACGTGCGTGTCGGCGGCGAAGTTCACGATTGCGTCGCAGCCTTCCATCGCGCCGCGGATCGAATTTTTGTCGGCGATGTCGCCCTTCACGAAGGTGTAGCGGTCTTTCGGCAGGTCTTTCAGATTGTCGAGGTTGCCGGCGTAGGTAAGTTTGTCGAAGACGACGATGTGGACGCTCGGATCCTGCGCGAGTTTGTAGCGGACGTAGTTCGAGCCGATGAAGCCCGCGGAGCCGGTGACGCAAATGCGTTTCATGGAAGACCTCGTGGTTTTTAGAACTGAAGGGACCTAAAGGACATAAAAGACGAAAAGGATGGCCTGCAGATCATAATTTTTTTCCGGCGCGGCGCAGGACTTCGCGCAGGTAGGCCGCGTAGGCGCTTTTGCCCATGGATTCGGCCTCGCGTTCGACGGCGGCTGCATCGATCCAGCCTTGCTCGAAGGCGATTTCCTCGAGACACGCAATCTTGAGGCCCTGGCGTTCTTCGATTGCGTGGACGAACTGTCCCGCTTCCATCAGGCTTTGGTTCGTGCCGGTGTCGAGCCACGCAATGCCGCGGCCGAGGACTTCGACCTGTAAGCGCTGCTGCTCGAGGTAGACGCGGTTGAGATCGGTGATTTCGAGTTCGCCGCGCGCGCTGGGTTTGAGCGCTTTCGCGATCTTGCAGACGTCCGGGCCGTAGAAGTACAGACCGGGCACGGCGTAGTTGCTGCGCGGTTGCTTCGGCTTTTCTTCGAGGCTGATGGCCTTGCCGGTTTTGTCGAACTCGACCACGCCGTAGCGCTCGGGATCGCGGACGTAGTATCCGAAGATCAGCGCGCCTTCTTTGATGTTCGAACCTTCGCGCAGCGTGCCCGTCATGCCGTGGCCGTAGAAGATGTTGTCGCCGAGGATCAGACAGGAGGGTTCGTTGCCGACGAACTTGTCGCCGAGGATGAAAGCCTGCGCGAGGCCTTCCGGCTTCGGCTGCTCAATATAGGAAAAGCGCATGCCGAGGCGTTCGCCCGTGCCGAGGAGTCGCTCGAACATGGGGAGGTCTTGCGGCGTGGAGATGATGAGGACTTCGCGAATCCCCGAGAGCATCAGCGTGCTCAGGGGGTAATAAATCATGGGCTTGTCGTAAATGGGCAGGAGCTGCTTGCTGACCACCCGGGTGAGGGGATGGAGGCGGGTGCCTGCTCCGCCGGACAAAATGATGCCCTTCATGGCCGTCTGCTGGATTCCGTGGTTGGTCAACGCCGTACGACGCCGGAATTATGCCAGATGGTCAGCAATTTTCGCCAGAAACCCGTATAAATGTTAGGGTTAGGTTTCTTTGGGCCGGGAACCCAGCGCGGTTTCTTGGGATACTACGAAGGTTGTGGGGGCATGGATCGGGTTTTGCGATTGATTGACCGACCGGAGGTTCTGGTGTTTAGCGAATTAATGGAAAATGGGGCGGATGGCGCCGAGGCATTGGTACGGCTGTGCAGTTGGTGCAAGCGGATGGAGCATGAGGCCGAATGGGTGGATTTGAAGACGGAGGCCGTGCAGCCGCGGATTTTTGCGCGTTCGATTCCGCCGCAAGTGACCCATGGGATTTGCGGAGATTGTTCCCGGCAGATGCTGGAGAGTTTGGAACCTAAGTAAACGGGAACTTACCGGGTGGTAGGAATTGCTTGCCGGCTGCGCATACGCGAAGGATTAGGGGCGCCGGGCGCGAGTTGGAAAGGGAATGAATGGCGGATCAGGACATATTGCGCGGGTGGTTTGAGAAGATCGAGAGCGATCTCGCGTTTTTATATGAATGCTTTGGCGAAGTGCTGCGGGAGATCGGCCAGGGGGAACTGGCGCAGACGCTCGAATCGCTGAGCGACCCGGACAAATGCCCGCTGCTTTCGGACACGGCGTCGTCGCGGGCGGAACTGCAAATGCTTGCGATCGTTTTCCACCTGTTGAACATCGTGGAAGAAAACGCGGCGTGGCATGCGCGGCGCGAGCGTGAGGATCGGCTGGGGCCGCTGACCGAGCCGGGCATGTGGGGCAGTTGCCTCAAGCAGCTTGTGGATCTGAAATTTTCCGAAGCCGAGATCGCGGAAATTCTCGATCGCGTGCATGTGGAATTGGTGATGACGGCACACCCGACTGAAGCCAAGCGGCCCGTGGTGTTGCGGCAGCACCGTGAACTTTTCGACGAATTCGCGAAGTTGCGCGGGCGCGAGAACACCCGTGAGGAATGCGACGCGGGCCGCGACAAGATTAAGGCGATCCTCGAACGCCTGTGGCGCACGGGTGAAATTTTCCTGCAGAAGCCGGATGTATCGTCGGAACTTGAACACGTCACCGATCACCTGAGCGAAGTGTTGCCACAGGCGGTGTTGCTGATGCAGCGGCGCTTGCTGGATGCGTGGCAGGCGGCGGGTTTGAATGCCGCGGCGTTGCAGGGCAAGCGGCATGTACCCGGAGTGACCTTTGGCGACTGGGTCGGCGGCGATCGCGATGGGCATCCGCTGGTGACGGCGGAGGTCACGAAAAAGACCTTGCAGCGGTTGCGCGCACTGGCGCTGGAATCAATCCGCGCGCGGATTGACCGCTTGCAGATGGATTTGACGCTGTCGGATTTGTTCCAGGCGCCGCCGGTGGAGTTGCTGGAGGCGATTGAGACGGGGCGTGCGCGGCTTGCGGAGGCCAGCTTGCCTGCACCGCGCGAACATTTGCACGAACCGTGGCGCGATTTCGCGGCGATTGTGTCGTCGCGGCTCGAGGCGACGGTGTCGAGCGCGAAGTGCGGCTATGCAAATCCGGCGGAGCTTCGGCGCGATCTGGAATTTCTGCACAGCACGTTGACGGCGGTGGGCGCAGACCGGCTGGCGGAGTCGGAAGTGCGTCCCGTGATCGTGTTGCTAGACACTTTCGGATTTCACGCGGCCGCGCTGGACATCCGGCAGAACAGCGAATACTACGGACTGGCGCTGTCGCAGTTGCTGCACGCGGCCGGGGCGAAGGACTGGGATTACTCGGCGTGGGACACCGCGAAGCGGCGGAAATTTCTCACGGAGGAACTGAAGACCCTGCGTCCGCTCGCACCGCGCGCGGCGGAGCTGGGTGCCGAGGCGCGCGCGACGATTGACTGCTTCGAGACCATTGCGGCGCACATCAAAGAATACGGCGCGGGCGGGATCGGGTCGTTCATCGTCAGCATGACGCGCGACGTGAGCGATTTGCTGATGGTGTACGTGTTCTGCCGTGAGGTGGGGCTGCTTTATCAGGATGGCGACAAGTTGCGCTGCACGATTTCGGTCGTGCCGTTGTTTGAAACGTTGGATGACCTCGCGCATGCGACGGATATCCTGCGCGACTTCCTGCAGCATCCAATTACGGCGGCCAACGGCACTGCGGCGGGACAGGGTCGGCGCACGCAGCAGGTGATGGTGGGCTACAGCGACAGCAACAAGGACGGTGGCATGTTCGCCAGCCAGTGGGCGCTGAGCCGCGCGCAGCGGGCGCTGTCGAGCGTGGGCAAATCTTGCGGCTTCGACATTGTGTTTTTCCACGGGCGCGGGGGCACCTTTAGTCGCGGAGCGGGGCCCACGCACCGGTTCCTTGGCGCGCTGCCGTCCGGCACGCTTGAAGGCCGCATCCGCGTGACCGAACAGGGCGAGGTGATCGCGCAGAAATACGGCAACCTGCCGACGGCGGTGTTCAACCTGGAGTTGAGCGTCGCGGGCGTGGCGCTGGCGACGGCGCGGCACGAGCGCGCGCGGGGCGACGATCCGCGGTTGGTGGAGTTGTGCGAACGGCTGAGCAATTTCAGCCGCGACGCGTATGCGGCCTTACTCGCGACCGAAGGCTTTTTCGAATTCTGGGCGAGCGCGACGCCGATCGATGTGCTCGAGCACAGTTTCATCGGATCGCGTCCAGCGCGGCGCAGCGGCGCGCGGACATTTTTGGATTTGCGCGCGATCCCGTGGGTGTTTAGCTGGACGCAGGCGCGGTTTTATTTGTCCGGGTGGTATGGACTCGGCGCGGCGCTGGAGCGCATGGCGAAGGAACGGCCGGAAGATTATGCGTTCCTGAAGAAGAACGCGCGGACGTTCAGCTTCCTGCCGTATGTGTTGCAGAACGCCGAGACGAGTTTGGCGTCGGCGGATCTGGGTGTGATGGGTGAGTATGCGTCGCTTGTGGACGATGCGGCCGTGCGCGGGCGGATCATGGGTGTGATTCGTGACGAATACGAACGTACCGAGACCATGTTGAGCGATTTCTTCGGCGGTAGCCGCGATGCGCGACGTCCGCGATTGATCAAGACCCTCGCGATGCGCGCGGACGGGCTGGCACGGTTGCACGCGCACCAGATTCACCTTGTGCGGAAGTGGCGCGCGATGCAGCGGGATGGTAAGACGAGGGAAGCGGACGAGTTGTTTCCGAGCCTGTTGTTGTCCGTGAATGCGATCGCGAGCGCGGAGCGGACGACGGGGTGAGTCTAGATCGCCCTTTCAGGGCTTCGTTTTTAGAGTGCCGTTTAACCCAGGGCGTCGCTCACTTCGTTCGCTTTGCCCTGGGCTACTTTAGAGCGCCCCTTCGGGGCTTGGGCCGAGTTTTGTCTGTTTGCGTCGGGCACTTGGTGAGTGTTGCGACGACCGGGGACAGACTACGAACTCGATTTTTCTGGTGTGTGTGATTTTCGGGACTGGCTGACGTTGGTAGGAATGTTGGCGGTTTCACTCTGTAGCAGTTCGCAGTCAGTCCCCTGTTTCTTTGGCGTGCATGAGCTCGCGCATGTTCAGGCGGCGGAGTTGGGGTGAGGCGATGGCGGCGCCGATGGTGACGAGGACGGAGACGCCGCCGCCGAAGACGACGGACGGGACGAGGCCCATCAGGCGCGCGGCGAGGCCGGATTCGAAGGCGCCGATTTCGTTCGAGGTGCCGATGAAGATGCTGTTCACCGCGCTGACGCGGCCGCGCATGTGGTCGGGCATCAGCAACTGAAGAATCGTCGAGCGCACGATCACGCTGACCGTATCGAACACGCCACTGAGGAACAGCATCGAGAAGCTCAGCGCGTAGTTGGTCGAGATCGCGAACACGATCATGCTCGCGCCGAAACCGGCGACCGAGAACAGCATGTCGCGCCCGGCGTTGTGCAGCGTGACGCCCGGCCGCGCGAGCCACAGGCCCATGAGAATGGAGCCGATGAAGGGCGCGGCGCGCAGGAAACCGAGGCCTTCGGGGCCGGTGTGCAGCACTTCCGATGCGAAGATGGGCAACACGGCGACGGCGCCGCCGAAGAGCACGGCGATGAGATCGAGGCCGAGCGCGGCGACGATGATCTGGTTCGAAAACACGAAGCGCAGGCCCTGTGAGATGGAGGCGAAGATCGATTCGTCCTCGCCCGTGCGCGGCGGCAGGCCGTAGGACGGCAACAGATAAATGGCCACAAACGCGCCGATGCTGATCGCGATGACGACCCAGTACGCCGCCATGACGCCGGCATAGCCGAAGACGAGTCCGCCCGCGGCGGGTCCGGCGACGGCGGCGGTGTGCCACACGTTTGTGCTCCACACGGCGCCGTTCGGATAGAGCCGGCGCGGGAGGACCTGTGCGAACAGCGCCGAGATGGCGGGTGCGATGAATCCGCGCGCGATGCCGGTGATGAAGATGACGCCGTAGAACAGATACTCGATGTGCGGCGTGGTGCGGGAGACGTAGTGCGTGATGCCGATGAGGGCGACGCTGCACGCGAGGTAAACGCCGGTGCACACGAGCGTGATGCGGCGGCGATCGATGCGGTCGGCCGTATGGCCGCCGAAGAGCGCGGTGCCGATATAGGGCAGGGCTTCCGCGAGGCCCATGAGACCGAGGCTGAGCGGGTCCTTCGTGAATTCGTAGACCTGCCAGGAGACGACGACGGCCTGCATTTGCATCGAGAAGGTCAGCAGGAACCGGAAGCCGAGAAAGCGGCGGAACTCGCGCAGGGCGATGGAGGATTTGGCTTCGTCGGCGGATACGCTCATGTATTAGTAGCCGAGAGTATGCGCAATGCCGGGCGACCACGGGGGGCCGCCCCTACGGACCCCGGAGTCTTCAGCATGTCAGGTGCGGCGGCTGATGTAGTGCGCGAGCGCGTTTTCCCACGGGCGGAAGCGATAGCCGCAGGCGCGCTCGAGGGAGGCGGTGGAGAGGACGGAGTAGGCCGGGCGCGCGGCCTTCACGGGGAACTCGCCGGAGAGGCACGGGTTCACGGGCGTCTTGATGCCGGCCAGCTCTAGGATTTTCTTCGCGAAAAGATCGCGCGAGGTTTCGCCGGCGTTCACGGCGTGGTACAGGCCGTAATCCTGTGTGGTCGCGACGGAGCGGCAGGCTTCGGCGAGGTCCCACGTGTGCGTTGGCGAGCCGCGTTCATCGGAGACGACCTTTAGCGACGAATTTTTTTGCGCGGCGCCGATGATTTTTTCGACGAAGTTGTTGCCGCCGGGGCCGTAGAGCCAGGCCGTGCGCAGGATGAAGTGCTTGGGGTTGGCCGCCTGCACGGCGACGTCGCCCGCGAGTTTCGATTTGCCGTAGACACTGAGCGGGTTCGGTTTATCGGTCGGATCATAGGGCGAGGTCTTGTGCCCGTCGTAGACGAAATCGGTGCTGATGTGCACAACGGGCAGCCCCGCCGCGCGCGTGGCCTCGGCGACGATGCGCGCGCCGCCTTCGTTGATCTTGTACGCGTCCTCGCAGTGATCTTCCGCGCCTTCGACATTGGTGTACGCGGCGGCGTTGACCACAACCGTGGGTTTGTCGCGCACGATGCAATCGTGCACGGCGGCCGGATCGGCGATCGAGATATTGGGCAGGTCATAGCCCGTGACGTGGGCGTCGGCCGAGAACACCTTGGTGAGATCGCGGCCGAGTTGGCCGGCGTTTCCAAAAATCAGGACGCGCATGCGCGGTTATTTCCTTTCGGGCGTGTATACAAAATTATAGTCCGCGCTGGCGAGCGGCGGCGCGGCGAGATCTTTGGGCGAGAAGTGGACCGGGGGAATAGGCCAATCGATGCCAATGGCGGGATCGTTCCAAATGATCGCGCGCTCGGCCTGCGGCGCGTAGCAGGTGGTGCATTTATAGAGCACATAGGTTTCGTCGGCCAGCGCGAGGAAGCCGTGCGCGAAACCGGCCGGCACCCACAGCGCGAGGCCGTTCGCGCCGGTCAGCGTGCGGCCGACCCATTTGCCGAAGGTCGGTGAGCCGCGGCGGATGTCCACCGCGACGTCGAACACGCTGCCGCGCAGGCAGCGCACGAGCTTGCCCTGGCCGTGCGGCAGAATTTGGTAGTGCAGGCCACGCAGCGTGCCCTTGGCGGAGCAGCTCAGGTTGTCCTGCTGAAAGGTGTCGGTGAACCCCGCCGGCGTATAGCGGTCGGCGTTGTGCACCTCGGTGAAAAAACCGCGGGCGTCGCCGTGCACGGGCGATTCGATTTCGAGGATGCCGGGCAGTTCGGTGGGACGGATGGCGAAGGGCATGGGATTTCGTGCGGACTCCAGCGTGGCGGCAGGATCGTACCCGGATTGGGGGGAATCCGCAAGCGGCGGGGCGGGTCGCAATGGCGTGGCGTCAACGACTATTGTAACGGGCTTGTAAGCGCCACGGGCTGGAAGCCCGTGCCACCAAAGGGAAGTTATGGACGTAGTCGTTGTCACAGGTTCGGCCGGACTGATCGGCGCGGAGACGGTGCGGTTCTTCGCGGGCAAGGGATTCACGATCGCGGGGATCGACAACGACATGCGCCGCGTGTTTTTTGGGGCGGAAGCGTCCACGGCGTGGAGCCGCAAGGAACTCGAAGAGCGGATTCCGAAGTACAAACATTACGACGCCGATATCCGCGACGCCGCGGCGATTGACCGGATTTTTGCGGAGTACGGCGCGGACATCAAGCTGGTCGTGCACACGGCGGCGCAGCCGTCGCATGACTGGGCCGCGCGTGAGCCGTTCACCGATTTCAGCGTGAACGCGAACGGTACGCTGACGATGCTGGAAACGACCCGCAAGCATTGTCCGAAGGCGTCGTTCATTTTTACCAGCACGAACAAGGTCTATGGTGACGCGCCGAACGAATTGCCGCTGGTGGAGCAGGACACGCGCTGGGAAGTGGATGCGAAGCACTCTTTCGCCGCGCACGGCATTGACGAGACGATGCGCATCGACCAGACGAAGCATTCGCTGTTCGGCGTGTCGAAGGTGGCGGCGGACGTGCTCGTGCAGGAGTATGGCCGCTATTTTGGGATGAACACCGTGTGCTTTCGCGGCGGTTGCCTGACCGGGCCGGGGCACTCGGGCGCGGAGTTGCACGGGTTCTTGTCGTACCTGTTCAAATGCTGCATCACGGGCACGCCGTATACGATATACGGGTACAAGGGCAAGCAGGTGCGCGACAATATTCACTCGTTCGATTTGGTGAATATGTTTTGGAGCTACTACCAGAAGCCGCGGCCGGCGGCGGTGTACAACGCGGGCGGCAGCCGGCATAGCAACTGTTCGATGCTGGAGGCGATTCGCGCGGCCGAGCAGATCACGGGCAAGAAGATGAACTACAAGCTGATTAACGACAACCGGATCGGCGATCACATCTGGTACATCAGCGATGTGCGCGCGTTTCAGCGGGATTATCCCGGTTGGTCGTATAAATACGGTATTGAGGACATTTACAAGCAAGTGAGCGATGGATTGAGCGCGCGGCTATAAGCCGAGCATCGAGGACAACGCGTGGAATTCAAGACCATATGCATCACGGGCGGCGCGGGGTTCGTGGGGTCGAACCTTGCCGTGGCGTTTAAGAAGGCGCATCCGTCGGTTGAGGTAATCGCGTTCGATTCGCTGAAGCGTCGCGGGAGTGAGTTGGCGCTGGAGCGGCTGCGCGCGCATGGCATTCGATTCATACACGGCGATGTGCGCTGTGTCGAAGATCTCGCGGAGTTGCCGAGCTTCGATCTGTTGATCGATTGTTCCGCGGAGCCGAGCGTGCAGGCCGGGGCGACGGGTTCGCCGCGCTATGTGCTGCAGACGAACCTGATGGGCACGATTTATTGTCTGGAAGCCGCGCGCGAACGCGGGGCGGCGGTGCTGTTCATGAGCACCAGCCGCGTGTATCCGATGGACCGCATCAACGCGTTGCCGTTTGCCGATGGCGCCACGCGCTACGCATGGACCCCGGACGGCAGCGTGCCGGGCTTGTCCGACGAGGGCATCGGCGAGGAGTTTCCGCTGGCGGGCGTGCGCTCGTTCTATGGCGCGTCGAAACTCGCGAGCGAGATGCTGCTGCAGGAGTACGTGAACGCATACAACGTGAAGGCCCTGATCAATCGCTGCGGCGTGATCGCGGGGCCGTGGCAGATGGGCAAGGTGGACCAGGGCGTCGTGACGCTGTGGGTCGCGCGGCACGAGTTTGGCAAGCCGCTCTCGTACAACGGGTACGGCGGCCACGGCAAGCAGGTGCGCGACGTGATGCACATCGACGATCTTGCGGCGCTGTTGCTCAAGCAATGCGCGTCGCTGAAGAATTGGGACGGCCGCATCTACAACGTCGGCGGCGGGAACGCGGTGTCGACCTCGCTGCGCGAGCTGACCGTGTTGTGCGAAGAGGTCGCCGGAAAAAAGGCGACGATTGGGTCGGTGCCCGAGACCTCGCCGATGGACGTGCGCATTTATGTGACCGATGCGCGGCGGGTGATGAAGGAATACGGCTGGAAACCGGCGAAGGGCATGCGCGAAATTGTCGGCGACGTGTACCGCTGGATCCAGAGCGATCGTGCGCGGCTGGAAACGATCCTGGGCTGATTCGCGATGAACGCACTGAAGCTTTCCATCGTGATTCCCGCGCACAACGAAGAGAAGAACCTGCCGGACACCGTCAGCGAGTTGCAGGAGACGCTGCGCACCGAGAAGCTGCCCTACGAAATCATCATCGTGAACGATTGCAGTTCGGACGGCACGGCGGCTGTGATTGCACGGATGATCGCGGCGGACCCGTGTGTGCGCACGGTTGACCGCACACCGCCGGGGGGCTTTGGGCGCGCGATTCGCGCGGGGCTGGCGCTGGTGACGGGCGACGTCGTCGTGCTGTACATGGCGGACAAATCCGACGATCCCATTGACGTTGTGCGGTACTACCGGAAGATTGAAGAGGGCTACGACTGTGTGTTCGGATCCCGGTTTCGGCCGGGCGCGCGCGTCGAGAACTATCCGCCGGTGAAATTGTTCTGGAACCGCATTGTGAACCGCTGCATCCAGGCGATGTTCTTTTGCCCCTTCAACGATCTGACCAACGCGTTCAAGGCGTACCGCACGGAAGTGATATTCGACTGCGGGCCGTATCGCGCGAGCCATTTCAACATTACAATCGAGATGTCGCTGAGCGCCCTGATCCGCAAATACAGGATCGCCGAAATTCCGATCTCGTGGTACGGCCGGACGTGGGGTAGTTCGCATTTGAGACTCACGCAGATGGGCCGGCGATATCTTGCGACGCTGCTGAAAGTGTTCGCGGAAAAATTGCTGATCTCCGACGACCTGATCGCCGAGAGAAATTCGGAACATGCCCACATGCGGTACGACTATTACCGCGACGGTACGGAATCGGAACGCAGCCGCAAGGAATAGCTCGTTATTCCGGATAAGGTGTGCCCATCGGGTTGTTCTTTGCATGTGGTTTAACCCTAATGAGATCCGTGATGGCCGACAGGCAGCAGAGGAGCAATAGAACTGTTTAGAGCAATGGCGAGACCAATACCGCCAATTGCTCGATCAGGCGCTGGGCTCCCCGGGGCTCGGCGCCTTTTAGTTCATGGGCGTCGCGCGCGATTTCGTCGATCCAGTCCGCGATTTCGTCGACGCGATCGCGGCTATATGAAAACAGCGCGACTTCAAAATTGAGATATAAGCTGCGCAGATCGAAGTTGGTCGAGCCGACGACGGCGGTGTGATCGTCGAAGACCATGCTTTTCGCGTGGATCATGCGGCCCTGCCGCAGCATGACCTTGCCGCCGGCGGCGACCAGCTCGCGCAGGTACGGCGCGCGGACGAGATCGGTGACCGGGTGGTTCGATTTTTCGGGCATTACGAGCCGCACGTCGCGCCCGATGCGCGCCTGTATCAGCAGCGCGCGGAAGAGCTCCTCGCCCGGCGAAAAGTACGGCGTCACCATCCAGACGCGCTCGCGTGCGGCGTGGATGGAGGCAAGGAGCGCCTCGTATAGCGTATCGCCGGCGACATCGGGGCCGCTGCCGACGATCTGCACGATGTCGGGTCCGTCGGGCAAGGCCAACGCAGCGGCGGCACACGACGTATCGAGCGATTGCCGCGAGGCGAAGTTCCAATCGCTGCAAAAGATTTCGAGGATGTCCTTGACGGCCGGGCCTTCCACTTCGAACTTCGAATCGATCCAGCGATCGGGCGAGGGGGTGGGGCCCATGTATTCGAGACCAAAGTTCATGCCGCCGATCGTGGCCTTGCAGCCGTCGATAACGATGATCTTGCGGTGATTGCGCAGGTTCAGCGACCACTCCCGCCGGATCGGTAACAGCGGCAAGAACCACTCGACGCGCCCACCGGCCTTGGTGAGGGGTTCAACGAATTTTCGCGTGATCGTGAGGCAGCCGTAACTGTCGAGCAGCAGGCGGACATCAAGACCCTGTGCGGCTTTTTTTGCCAACACGTCGATGAGTTGCCGCCCCACGATGTCACGTTTGATGATGTAGGTCTCGATATAAATCGACGAGGTCGCTTCATTGATGAGGTCCATGAGCCGCTGGTATGCCACTTCGCCGCTGGCGACGAAATGCAGCCTGTTCGCGCGCGACGGCAGCCGCACGCCGTTGCTGGTGAGCACGTTTTCGGCCGGGTTGTCGAAATCCTGTAGCCGCACGGGGCTGCTGGTCGGGCGGATGTGCAGGCGTTGCTTGCGCTCGACCAGCGAGCGGAGTTTGCGTCCGCCGAAGACGAGATACCCCGGGATGCCGAGGTAGGGGATCAGCAGGATTGCGAGTATCCACGCGAAGGAGGCCGAGGGCCGGTGTTCCTTGCCGAGTACGCGCAGCACGAGCGTGATGCCGAGGATGGACACCAGCATCGTGAGCAGGTGGGCTTCGATGAGATATGCCAGGGTGCCCTCAAAGCGCATGCTTCAGGATAGCGTGGAGGACGGGGCCGGGGCGAATGCGCGCCGACTACGCTTCGGGAATACGGACGAGTAAGATAGCGCGCGAACGCCGAGGGGAATGTGGATGAACCGGGATGAAATGATCGCGCGGCTGCGGGGCGATGCGGGCCCGTGGGACGCGTTGATCATTGGGGGCGGCGCGACGGGGCTGGGCGCGGCGGTGGATGCCGCGAGCCGCGGCTATCGCACGGCGCTGATCGAACAGCACGACTTCGCCAAGGCGACCTCGAGCCGCGCGACGAAACTGGTGCACGGGGGCGTGCGTTATCTTGAGCAGGGAAACGTGGGTCTCGTGCTCGACGCGTTGCGCGAGCGCGGACGCATTCTGCGAAACGCACCGCACCTCGCGCACGATCTGGAATTCCTGATCCCCGCGTACAAGGCGTGGCAGAAACCGTATTACGGGTTCGGCATGCGCGTATACGGCGTCATGGCCGGGCGCTACGGCATCGCGCCGGCGGAAAATCTGAACCGCACGGAGGCGCTGGGACATATTCCGACGCTGCGCAAGGCTGGACTGCGTGGCGGCGTGCTGTACCACGATGGCCAGTTCGACGATGCGCGGCTGGCGCTGGTGCTGGCGCAGACGGCGGCCGATCACGGCGCGGCGGTGGCGAACTATGTGCGCGCGACGACGCTATTGAAAGACAACGGTCGCGTGCAGGGCGCGCGCGTGCGCGATGAGGAGTCTGGCGCGGAGTTCGACATTCGCGCGCAGGTGGTGATCAATGCGACGGGAGTATTCACGGACACTGTGCGGCATATGGACGAGCCGCAGGCCCCGCCGATGGTGTTGGCGGCGCAGGGCGCGCATCTTGTGTTCGACAAAAAATTCCTGCCGGGACACACGGCGCTGATGGTGCCGAAGACGGACGATGGCCGCGTGATGTTCGCGATTCCATGGCTGGGCCGGCTTCTGGTGGGTACAACCGACGAAGAAGTGCCGAATGCTTCACTCGAACCGCGGGCCTTGCCGGAAGAAATCGACTTCATGCTCAAGCACGCGGCGAAGTATCTCGATCCCGCGCCGCAGCGCAGCGATGTGAAGGCGGTGTTCGCCGGGCTGCGCCCGTTGGTGAAACCGCAGGGCGCGGCGAAGAGTTCCGCGATTTCGCGCGATCACACGATTCTGGTGTCCGATGCCGGCCTGGTGACGATCACGGGTGGCAAGTGGACCACGTATCGCAAGATGGCCGAGGACGTGATCAACCGCGCGGCGCAGATCGGCAGTCTCGATGCGCGGCCGTGCACGACGCAGGCGCTGAAGCTGCACGCTTCGGTGGGCGGGGAGGCGGACGGTCGCTTGCGCGGGTACGGCAGCGACGCGCGCGCAGTACGGGATATCGAACAGGCCGATCCTTCGCTCGCGCAGCCCTTGCACGCAGACTTGCCGATGACTGGCGCGCAGATCGCGTGGGCGGCACGCACGGAGATGGCGCGGACCGTGGAAGATGCGCTGGCGCGCCGGACGCGGTGCCTTTTTCTGGATGCGCGCGCGGCGATGGATATGGCGCCGGCGGCGGCGTCGATTCTGGCGCGAGAACTCGGGCGCGATGCGACCTGGGAATCGGCGCAGGTGATGGCGTTCCGGGAGTTGGCGTCGGGATATCTCCTCTCTAACTGAGTGCTCTATATCTAGTGTTGCCGAGTTGGCCTTAGGGTTGCGTATTTCGGTACTCTCGACCGGTCGGAGTGACCAAACCATGAACAAACGATCGGGACTGCTCTGTCTGGCGCTAGCGCTGACGCTGCCCGTATGGGCGCACGTCGGCCAGCACGCCTCTATTCACGACACGGTCGCCGGGATCATTGCGCGGATGCGCGAGACTCTGGATCAGGACAAGGCGAAAAGTCTCACCGCCGCGGACGCGTATAACTTTTTGACGCCGGAAGAGCGGCGGATTCTGGGCGAGGACTACCTCGTTTTCAAGGTAAACGTTCCGGTGATCGTGTCGGTGGTTCGCGATGTGCGGATGGGCGATGAGCCATTCTGGCTGAACGATCGTGCGTTCGAGAAGACGGAATCGATTGTGAAGGTGGTAGGGCGGGATTTCGATGTATGGGAAAAGGAGTTCGACGCCGGTGAGATTGGGCTTGGCGTGAATTCGCTGACGGGCGGCGGCCTGCATTACTTCGTGGCCGTGCGCGCGAAAAAGAATCGCGATGCGCGCAATCTCGAAATCAGCGACATTTATCCTGGGCTTCATACAGTGTCCGTGTTTCAGCCGGGCGCGACGCCGTGGGCCGATTCCGACGACGAAGCGCTGCAGGACGTGCCGAAGGAATTGACGGGCGCGTTGCTGGTGCGCGGGCTGTATGACCGGAGGCGCGATGCGTTGTTGGCGGGCGTGTTCCGCACGACCGAATGGCCGAGTTCGCCGGCGCCGGATCATGTGGTGCTGACGTGGAGCGGCGATCCGCATACAACACAGACGATCCAGTGGCGCACGAGTATGGCGACCGCGGGCGGCGTGGTGGCGTATGCGAAGAAGGGCAGCGGCGCGTTTGACCCGGCGACCGCGACGAAAGTGACCGCAACGACCTCGACGATCACTCAAAACACCTTGCTGAATGATCCGGTCATCCACTGGCACACGGCGACGATTGCGGGCCTCGAAGCCGGCGCGGAGTATGTCTATGCCGTCGGCGACGGTAACGGCGCGTGGCGTGCAGCGGCAGAATTCCGCACGGTGCCGGAGGGGCCGGTGCCGTTCAATTTCATTTACATGGGCGATGCTCAGAACGGATTGGACACCTGGGGCACGCTGATTCGAAAATCGATCGAAGCGAAACCCGACACCGCGTTTTACATCATGGCGGGGGATCTCGTGAATCGCGGCGCGGAACGCGATGACTGGGATTCGCTGTTCCACAATGCCGAGGGCATTTGGGACCGGAAGCAGGTCGTGCCGGTGCCGGGGAACCATGAATATCAGGGCGGATCGCCGGAGTTGTACTTGCAACAGTTTGCGCTGCCGGAGGAAAGCCCCCTCGGCGAACTGAATTACACGCTGCGGTATGGCAACGCGCTGTTCGTGATGCTGGATTCGAATCGGCCGCCGAACACACAGGCGGAGTGGCTGGAGAAACAGCTTGTCGACACGGACGCGACTTGGAAGATTGTCGTGTATCACCATCCGGCGTATTCCTCGGGCGCGAACCGCGACAACAAGTCCGTGCGGCAGATCTGGGGCGCGTTGTTCGACAAATACCACGTGGATCTGGCGTTGCAGGGGCACGACCACGCGTATCTGCGCACGTATCCGATGAAGGCGGAGCAGAAGGTCGGTTCGCCGGCCGAGGGTACGATTTACATCGTTGCTGTGTCGGGCACCAAGTTCTATGAGCAGGGGCAGTTCGACTACACAGAATTTGGCATGACCAATGTCGCGACGTATCAGGTGCTGGATATTCGCATCAATGGCAACCGGCTCGAATATGGCGCGTATGACGTCACGGGCACGTTGCGCGACACGTTCGTAATCGAGAAGTAAGCGCACAGATGGCGGACGGCGGACAACGACACGAGTGGGGACGGCGGCTGGCGCGGCACTCGCCGCTATTAATATTCGCGGGGCTGTGCATTGTTTTGGCGATGATCTCGCCGGAGTTTCGCGGGCGCGGAAACCTGACGCAGGTCGGACTGCGCACGTGTGTCGTCGCGATCATGGCCGTCGGGCAAATCCTCGTGATCCTGACGGCGGGGATTGATCTCTCCGTCGGCAGCGTCGCGGCGCTGTCGGCCGTGGTGTCCGGCCTGTTGATGACGGAGTACTCGTGGCCCGTGCCGCTGGCGGTGCTGGCGGGCTGCGTGACCGGTGCGGCCTGCGGGCTGATCAACGGCCTGCTGATCACGCGCGGGCGTATTCAGCCGTTTATCGTCACCTTCGGCATGCTGATGGTCGCGCGCGGCGCGGCGATGCTGCTGGCCGGGTCCGTGTCGGTGTTCGGCTTGCCACAGAGTTTTCGTTGGCTGGGCGGCAGCCAGAAGATTGGCGATTACGGCACGGCGTGGATTCCCATTTCAATCGCGCTGGCGATCGCGATTGTGTGCGCCGTGGTGCTGAACTACACGCGCTTCGGCCGTGCGCTGTATGCGACCGGCGGAAATCTGGTCGGTGCGCGGTTGTCCGGCATTCCCGTGGACAAGGTGCGCGTGCAGGCGTACGCGATTTGTGGACTACTCGCGGCGGTGAGCGGGATCATGCTGGCGGCGCGCACGAGCATCGCGGACCCGGCCGGCGCGAATGGGTATGAGTTCGACGCGATCGCGGCGTGCGTGATTGGTGGGGTGAGTCTGGTGGGTGGCGAGGGTGGCGCGCTGGGCGTGGTGGCGGGCGCGCTGATCATGAACGTGCTGGTGAACTTTTGTAATTTGAACGACATCAGCGTGCACTGGCAGCGCGTGCTCGTTGGATCGCTGATCGTGGCGCTGGTATTTTACGATAACTTCCGCAAACGCAAGGCGGGCTTGCTGAAAGAAGGATGACGACGATGATGACACGCAGATTCTTGTTGGCGGTGGGCTTGGCGGGTATCGCGCTGGCCGGGTGCGGCGGCGAGAAGTCGCCGGACGGCGCGGCGGGCGGGGATTCCGGCGGCAAGAAATACACGATCGCCGTGTTGCCGAAGGGCGTGGGGCACCAGTTCTGGCTCACGGTGCGCGCGGGCGCCGATGCGGCGGGCAAGGACATGAACGCCGAGATCATCTGGAACGGCCCGGACAAGGAAACCGAGATCGCCAAGCAGATCAACATCGTGCAGGACATGATCAGCCGCAAGGTGGACGCGATCGTGATGGCGGCGTGCGACGAGAACGCGCTGATTGACGTCGTGAATCAGGCGATGGATGCGGGGATTCCCGTGATTACGTTTGACTCGGGCGTGAAATCGGACCGGCCGCTGAGCTTTGTGGCGACGGACAACGTGGCGGCGGCGCGGATGGCGGCGGACAAATTGGCGGAGCTGATCGGCGGCAAGGGCGAGGTCGGCATTATTCCGATTGTGCCCGGCGCGGCGACGAGCGAGATGCGCGAGCAGGGTTTCAAGGAAGGCGCGGCGAAATATCCCGACATGAAGATCGTGTCCGTGCTGCATTGCGAGAGCGACGCCGCCAAGGCGATGTCGGTGACCGAGGACATGATGACGGCGCACCCGAACCTCGCGGGCATTTTCGCCGAGAGCGAGCCGGGTGCGGTCGGCGCGGCGCAGGCGATTGCGGCGGCGAACAAATCGGGACAGATCAAAATTGTCGGCTTCGATGCGTCCGGCGAAGAGATCGCGGGACTCGAGCGCGGCACGATTCAGGCGCTCATCGTGCAGAACCCGTTCAAGATGGGCTACGACGGCGTGAAGGCGGCGGTGGACGCGATTGAGAAACGTCCGGTCGAGAAGCGGATTGATACGGGCGTGACGATCATTACGAAGGAAAACCTGAACACGCCGGAAGTGCAGCAGTTGATCAATCCGAAGTGAGAACTGAAAAGGTCTCACCACAGAGGACACGGAGTACACAGAGAACTGCAGGAATTCGACAGGGTTTACACGATTAACAGGATTTTTATCTTGTAAATCGTGTAAATCCTGTCGATTTTTTGCAATGACTTAATTGCCGACCGAGGGGGGCTGCCCCGTCGCGAGGTGCATGATTTTTTCCTGGGTGGCGGTGGCGCGGGGGAGTTCGCCGGCGAGGCGGCCTTCGTGCATGACGAGGACGCGGTCGCAGAGGCCGAGGACTTCGGGGAGTTCGGAGGAGATCATGAGGATGGCGGCGCCGCGCGCGACGAGGGTGTTCATCAGTTCGTAGATGCTGACTTTCGCGCCGACGTCGATGCCGCGCGTGGGTTCGTCGAAAATGAGCACGCGGCTTTGCGTGAAGAGCCATTTCGCGAGCACGACTTTCTGCTGGTTGCCGCCGCTGAGGTGCACGGCGGCCTGCTCGACGCTTGGCGTTTTCGTGCGCAGGTCGCGCGCGTAGTCCTCGGCGATGCGGCGTTCGTCGCGCGCGCGGATGCGCCACCCGCCAGGGACGGCGCGCAGGTTGGCCAGCGTGGTGTTCTCGCGCACGGACATGCCGAGCACAAGGCCCTGCTGCTTGCGGTCCTCGGTGAGCAGGCCGATGCCGTGGGCGATGGCGTCGCGCGGGGAGGCTACTTTGATTTCCTGGCCGTCCAAGCAGATGCGGCCGCGATGGATGGCGTCCGCGCCGAAGATTGCGCGGGCGACTTCCGTGCGTCCGGAGCCGACGAGGCCCGTGAGGCCGACGATCTCGCCGGCGCGCAGCGCGAAGGAGATGTCCTCGAAGACGCCGTTCCGCGTGAGGCCTTCGACGCGGAGCAGTTCCGCGCCGCGCGGGGCCTCGACTTTTGGGAACTCGTCCTTGAGTTCGCGGCCGACCATCATGTGGATGAGCGAATCACGGCTTACTTCGCCGATCGGCTTCGTATTGATGTGCTTTCCGTCGCGCAGCACGGTGACGCGGTTGCCGATCGCGAAGATTTCGTCGAGCCGGTGCGAGATGTACACGATGCCGAGGCCCTGCGCGCGCAGATCGCGGATGAGCGCGAACAGCGCGGTGAGTTCGGCGTCGGTGAGCGTGGCGGAGGGCTCATCCATGATCAGCACGCGCGCGTTCAGCGCGAGGGCCTTCGCGATTTCGACCATCTGCTGCTCGGCGACGCTGCATTCGCGCACGGTCTTGCGTGGGTCCAGCTTGATGCCGATGCGCGCGAGCAGCGCGGCGGCGTTGGCTTCAAGCGCGTGCCAATCGATCAACGGCAGGCCCTTGCGGCGCGGCGCGCGGCCGAGAAAGATGTTCTCGGCGACGCTGAGCGCGGGGGCGAGGTTGAACTCCTGATAAATCATGCCGATGCCGCACTGCTGCGCGTGCTGCGGCGAACGCAGGCGCAAGACCTCGCCGTTCAGGCGGATTTCGCCGGCGTCGGGCCGCTGCCCGCCCGCGAGGATTTTCATCAGGGTCGATTTGCCGGCGCCGTTCTCGCCGCAGAGGCAGTGGACTTCGCCGGGGAGGAGGGAGAAATCGACGCCGTCCAGCGCGGTGACGCCGGGGTAGCGCTTGGCAATGCCGGTTAGTTCGAGGAGTGGGGCAGACATGGCGCAGAGCTTATCACGGAAGGTGCCTGACGCGGGGATCGTAGCGATCGAAGTCTCCAGCGTGTTTTGATCGCTGGCAGAGATTGCTTCGCATTCGCTCGCAATGACAACGGGGAGGGGTCGGAGTTTAAACGTAGGTCAAGATGAACGTAGTCACAGACCGTATGAAATTAGTCGTGTTCGACTGGTGCCGGTTCCGGCGCGGCTTCTTTCGCCTTGGCGTCTTCCTCGGCCATGAGTTCTTCGAGGACGTCGAGCAGCATGTCGATGTCGACGCCGTAGCCCATGGTGACCTGTGCGACGGTTTCGACTTCGCTGATGCCGCAGCTTGAGCAGCCGCCGAGCTGGAACGCGGCGAAGACCTCCGCCACGCGCGGGTGCACGGCCATGGCGTCGCCGACGGTCATGTTCGGATCGAAGTATTTGCGCGCCTTGATACCTTTGCGCGACACCTCGTCGGCGATGACGTCCTGGCTGGTGACTTCACCGGGTTCGGGCGGCCAGTACTGGTGGAACTCGTCCTGCGAGGATTCCATCAGTGTTTCGGGTTTCATCAGGCGGCGGATGAAGGGTTTGGTGACCTTGTCCAACTCGCGCGTGGAGGGGATGTAGGTCATGTAACGCCGGACGGTTCTGTCGTCGTTGCACTCGTAAAACATCCAGGCGTCGCCCTTGCCGGGGACGTACTGGCTGGTTTTGAAGTAGAGCATCGGCGCCATCCAAACTCTTACCCCCACAGGAACGAGGGGTTTCCGTGATAATTCAGGTTATTCTAGCAGTTTTTGTGGGTAAAGTCTTGGGTTGAGTGGACGGCGTGGACGCGGTGGACGGCTGGATAGAAGGCCAGATTGGGCATTTGCGAAAATGACGATTATGAACCGGTTGACGTTGAGCATGGTCGCGCTGCTGGCGTGCTGTGTCGCAGGCGCGCAGGAAATCCAGTGGCACACGGACTACAAGTCCACTATTGAAGAGGCGAAGAAGACGGGCAAGCCGATTTTCCTGTCGATGCGCTGCGCGCCGTGTACAAATGCGCGCGTGTTCGATGCGCGCGTGACGCAGACGCCGGTGGATTCGCCGCGTGGGCAGTTGCTGCAGCAGTATGTGTGCGCGCGGATCATTTCGAACACGGGGATGAACATTGCGCTGTTCGATCGCGACTGGCACAACTCCGTGTTCTATTTTATTTTGAACGCGGACGAGCAGATTTATCTGCGGTATGGCGGACGTGACGAGACGAGCGCGGAGGCGTACCTCAATTACGACAGCCTCGAAGTGGCGCTGAAGATTGGCTTGGAGCAGCACGCAAAGGCACAGGCCGGGAAATTGCCCGCGGAGCCGCTGCCCACGCCGAAGTATCCGGACGAGTTTCCGCTGCTGAAGGCGGAGGTGATGGATCAGGGCCGGTGCGTGGAATGTCACCTGATGGGTGACTACAAGCTGCTGCAAAAAGAGCACGACGGCACACTGGACAAGTTGACGGATATGTTCGCGTTTCCCGACATCAAACGGATCGGGATTCAGTTGGATGTGCCGAAGGGGCTGATCGTGAAGACGGCGACAGGCCCGGTGGCGGACGCGGGCATGCAGGCGGGCGATCTGATCACGGCGATCAACGGCAAGCCGGTGCTTACGTTCGGCGACCTGCAGTACAACTACAACAAAGTGCCGCGGCGCGAGACGAAGACCGTTGGGCTGACCGTGAAACGCGGAGATGCAAGCCAGGACCTGACCGTGACGCTGCCGAAGGAATGGTGGTACACGGATTTGTATCACCGCTACTGGACGGTTGAGCCGCAGCCGTACTTCACATCGAAGCCGTTGACGGCGGAACGGCGGAAGGAACTTGGCGTGCCGGAGGACGGTCTCGCGGCGGAAGTCGTTAAGGTCGATGCGGCGGCGCAGGTGTACAACCTGCACAAGCTGCAGGTGGGCGACATCATTACGGCGATCAATGGCGTCAATCGCGATGCGTTTACCGACAATCTCGATATATATATACGCCTCAATATCGATTCGGGCTCGCGCTTCAAGGCGACCGTGCTGCGCAACGGCGAGACGAGCGAAATGACCGTGGAGACCTACCGTGAACATTTCCGGAAGATGGACCAGTAAGCGGATCGCGCTGATCGCGGCGGTTTTCTGCGCTGCGGCTGGCGTGTGGGCCGGCGAGTGGAGCGAGGCGAAGCCGGTGTTGTACCGCGGCGACATCGTGGCGACGTACCGCGCACGGATCGCGGGCGAGTGGCTCGTGGTTGAAGCGACGCACCAGCCGCAGTGGCACACCTATGCGATGGACAACGTCGAGCGCGTGAAAAAGGCGACCGGCGAAGAGGCGCCGACAACGGAGCTGCCGACGAAGATTGTGGTCGGCGGCGGATACGAGGCGGTCGGCGCGTGGAAGCAGAGCGCGCCGAAAGACCTCACGCAGAAAGACATCAACTGGTATACGTGGGGCTTTGAAGGCGACGCACGCTTTGCCGTGAAGGTGAAGAAGACTGGCGATTCGCCGGCGACGGTTATCGTAAACGGGCAGTTGTGCAACGCGTCGCTGTGCAGCATGGTGCGCGATTTGAAAATTGAAGTGCCGGTGGTGGGTGATGGCAATGCGGAAGATGCTGCGACGTTGGTTCAGGGACTGGTGGACGTCGCTCTCGATACCAAATAGAAGATGTAAAAAATAAGGGCGGCCACAGGGGGCCGCCCCTACTTTTTTGTGTTAGCGGTTGATCAGTCGGTGCCTTGGCGGGCGTCCATTGCTTTTTGCGTGAAATCGAGTTCGCGCTTGAGCAGGTGCTGGCCGGATTCGACCGTGTCGCCGAGATCCATGAACGGATCGTGCTGCGCGTCGTAGGCGGGCCAAATCATAAGGCCGTCGCCGTTCGGATCGCCCGTGGCCGCGAAGTTCACCCAGTAGCCCGCCATCGCTTCCGAGAGCGCCTTGTCTGTGTCGTTGTAGCCGCGCGCCATGTCGAGGTTCTGGAACACGTACGCGATTTCGGCGGCGTGGAACGCGCCGTTGTATTCGCTGCCCTTCACCGGCGGCACGCGTGTGAAGTAGTAGAGATACGCCGGCTGATCGACATTCGCCATCGCGCGCGCCCAGGTGCGCATCTGCCACGAGAACGCGCGGTCGCGTGCGCTCGCGAGGAAGGCCTCGCCCGCTTCGGCGTCGGTCTTGGCCGGGTAGATTTCGAGGAACTCGTCCTCGAAACCGGGGTACTCGCGCGTGACGTAGGTCTTTAGCGCGTCGAGCGTCGTGGGCACCATCGCGCGCGACGTCAGCGTCGTCATTTCCTTTGCGTTCGAACCGACGATCACGGGGACGGCGTGCTGTTCGCCCGCCGCGAAGACCTGGCGCGCTTCCTTCGGGAAGACCCAGCCGTCGACGACACCGCGCGTGGGCGTGTTGCCGCGCGCGCCGAAGGTGTCCATGATCTTTTCGGCCGAGAGGCCGCGCAACTGTTGCAGGCTTTCCGCGCCAAGCGATTCGGCGAATTTCGCGCCGGCGGATTCGGCCGAGATCTGGCCGTTCTTATCTTCTTTCAGGTAGGCCATCGGATTGAACACGCCGCCGCTTTCGCCGATTGCGCGGTGGAACAGGCCTTTTGAGAGTGGCGTCGCCATCAGCGAGCAAACGCTCCACGAGCCCGCGGATTCGCCGAAGATCGTGACGCGGTTTGGATCGCCGCCGAACTGCGCGATGTTGTCGTGGACCCATTGCAGCGCCGCGACTTGATCGAGCACGCCCTGGTTGCCGGAGGCGCCGTGCTTTGATTCAGCGGAGAGATCCGGATGCGAGAAGAACCCGAAGACGTTCAGGCGGTAGTTGATCGTGACGAGGACGACGCCTTTCTTGGCGAAGTTCGCGCCGTCGTAGGTTGGCGTGGCGCCCGAGCCGCGCGTGAGCGCGCCGCCGTGGATCCACACCATGACCGGCTTTGGCTCGGCCGGCTGTTCCGCGCTCCACACGTTGAGGCAGAGGCAGTCTTCGCTCATCGGCTGCGGTGCGCGGTAGTACATCGAATCCTTGTCATACGGCGCCTGCATACACTCGTCGCTGAACTTCGTGGCGTCGCGCGTGCCTTTCCACGGCACGACGGCGGCGGGCGGCGCCCAGCGCAGATCGCCAACCGGCGGCGCGGCGTAGGGAATGCCCTTGAAAATGTTTACGCCGTTTTCCGACGTGCCGGCGACGGTGCCGCCGGTGACTTTTACCGTGGGACCATTTGCGAACGCAGCGGTGCTGATCAGGATTGCGGCGAAGAGTGCGAAGGGTTTCATGGCAGGGTGCCTCCCGGTCGGCAGTGTAGCGCGGGGGCAGCGAGAGGGCAAGCCTCTGCCCGACGGAAACGATCCTGTGGGAACGTTGAAAGAATACTGTTTCGCATGTAGGTTTTGTAGCAACAACAGTGGAAGGGCAGGCCATGAACGATTACTACGTTTATGTCTATATCGACCCTCGTAATTTTGAGGAGTTTTATTTTGGTAAAGGGCGCGGATCGCGGATGAAAGCCCACCTTGTGGACTCATCGGACAACGAAAAAGTACGACGAATCGCTGCGATAAAAAAGGCGGGACTTGAGCCGATCATTCGTGTGATTGCATGCAAGCTCACAGAACACGATGCGCTCCTGGTCGAGAAGACACTGTTATGGAAATTGGGGAGGCAGTTGACGAATGTCGCTTCAGGGCACTACGCCGAAAATTTCCGTCCTCATTTTACGCTTCATCGGGAAATTCCGGGGTTTGATTTCGCGAACGGGGTTTATTACTACAACGTCGGCGAGGGTGCTCATCGCAACTGGGATGATTACCGTAAGTTCGGATTCATCTCGGCGGGACAAGGTGTGCGTTGGCGAGATGCGATACAAGGCTTTCAGCGTGGCGATGTGATTGTTGCATATCTAAAAGGACGTGGATTCGTTGGGATCGGCAAGATTGCTAGTGCAGCAAGACCAATCCGCGAGGTTTCGATCAAAGGGAAACCATTACTTCAGCACAATCTTCGCTGCAAAATAATGGGTGACAATGCGAATGATGACGAGCATTGCGAGTATGTCTGTCTTGTAGATTGGAAAGTCTCTGTGAGCAGGGCCAATGCTAAATTCAAAAAGCGATCTGGCCTTTACACAACCACGCATATTCGGGCGTCGCTCGACGGACAGCCACGAACGTTGGAATACATCGAGGAGCAATTTGGGATTGAGTTGAAAGGTTTGCTGATCTAGATCGCGATCCTTCGGCACCCATTGAGGCGCTATTTTGTCGTTTGTTCTCCCGGGGTAAGCTTCGCCGGATCCGCCGTTGTTTCCTATGAAGACTTCGGCTTGAATTGCGAGAGACTCCGGGTTTTTGTGTCGTGCTAGAACGCTTCCCGGCTTTTGGCTATCCTGCTGGCCGGGGCCGCGTGTTGTGGGGCGGCCAGGAGGATGGTTGCATGAACCAAGGCATTACTCGGCGGAAATTCATTCAGGCGGCGGGCATCGGCGCGGCGGGTCTCGCGCTTGGCGGCATCGCGCCGGCGGCGTTTGCCGCGCGTGACTACAAAATCAGCCTGGCGGCGTGGTCGCTGCACCGGACGATTGGCACCAAGGAAGGCCAGACGCCGATGCTCGAGATGCCGCGCCTGGCGCGCGAAGAATTTGGCATCGAGGGTATTGAACTCGTGAATCGGATGTTGGCGTCGACCGACAAGGCCTACGTCGATCAGTTCATCAAGAACGCCGCCGATCACAAGGTTAAGATCCTGCTGATCATGGTGGACGGCGCGGGCAGCGTTGGCGCGGAGTCAGAAGACGCACGCAAGTCGGCGGTCACGCAGCACAGCCAGTGGATCGACATCGCGTCGGCGATGGGTTGCCACTCGATTCGCATGAACTGGGCGGGACACAACGACAATACGATGAAGACCACGGAAAGCCTGAATGCGCACATCGAGCGTTCGGCGGTGCCGCTGCGCGCGATTTGCGAATATGCGGACAAGAAGGGCCTGAACGTGATGATCGAGAATCACTGGGGCCCGTCGTCGTATCCCGACGCGCTCATCGGGCTGATCAAGAAAGTGGATCACCCGCGCTTCGGTACGTTGCCGGACTTCGGCAATTTCCCGGAGGACGTCGATCGCTACGACGCGATCGATCGCATGATGCCGTACGCGAAGGCCGTGAGCGCGAAGTGCTACGACTTCAACGAAGCCGGCGACGAAACGAAGATCGACTTCCCGCGCATGATGGCGAACGTGGTCGATAAGCACGGGTATCACGGCTACGTCGGCATCGAATACGAGGGCGATCGCCTGAGCGAATTCGACGGTATCAAGGCCTGCAAGAAGCTGCTCGACAAGTTGATGGCGTAATCGCCGCAGTCCGCGGGAGAGGCATCCATGCCCGGTTTCGAGGAAGGCGCGTTCTTCGCCGACCGGTACGAGATCAAGAGCCAGCTTGGGCGCGGCGGCATGGGCATGGTGTACCTCGCGAAGGACTGGAAGGCCGAGAAGCAGGTCGCGCTGAAGACGCTGCTGCCGAAGTACGCCCAGTTGCCGCAGGCCGTGGCGCGGTTTAATCGCGAGATCGATGCCGTGCGGCGCATTGACCATGCCGCGGTGGTGAAGATCTACGACTCCGGCAAGGTGGACGGCACGCTCTACTACGCGATGGAGTATGTCGACGGGAAGAGCGTGCGCTCGTGGATGCGCGAGCGCAAGAAGCGTGGCAAGCATGTGGGGCTGAACTCCACTGTCCGCATTTTGGGCATGATCTGCGGCGCGCTGGAGAAGGCGCACGAGTTCACCATTCACCGCGATCTGTCGCCGGAAAACGTGATGGTGACGCGCGATGGTCAGGTGAAGCTGCTCGATTTCGGGCTTGCGAAGCTGATCGAGTCGGACCAGGACCTCACGCGCGTCGGGGTGACGCTCGGCAAAATCCAGTACAGCTCTCCGGAGCAGCGCGCGGATGCAAAGAACGTCGATCACCGCACGGATCTGTATGCGCTCGGCGTGATGTTCTACGAGTTGCTGTCGAATGAGTTGCCGATGCCGGGTGTGAAGCTTAAGTCACTCGTGCCGTGGTTGACACCGTCCGGCGAGGCCTTCGTCGAAAAGGCGATGGCGAACGACCCCGAGGATCGGTATCAGTCCGCGCGCGAATTTCGTGAAGCCATGATGAAACTCTATGAAGAGGCCAAGGGCCTCGAGCGCGCAGATGTGAAGTTGCCGGCTGACCTCGCGGCGAGCCTGACGCCGCTCGAAGGTTCGGCTGGGCTGCGGTTCGAGTCAGGCTCCGCGCCGCAGAGCCCGGCGGCTGGTTCAAAGCCAGTGACGCCGGCAGCCGCACCATCGGCACCGCGCCGCACGGGCGTGCTCTCCCGGCTTCGCGCATGGTGGAGCCGGATCCGCCGGCGATGAGCGCTTCGCGGCTCCTCGTCGCGGTGGCACTCGCCTTTTGCACGTTGTCGTTTGCACAATCCCCGGAAGAAAAATCTGCCGAGGCGGCGCGCCAACTGATCGCCGACGCGTTCGCAGGTGAAAAACTCTCTGAAGCCGGCCGGTTGTGTTTTCAGCTGCGTTTTGAGGGTGAGTTCGGCGGGCCGGTGATGAAACGTGAAGGCGCGATCGTCGATCGCGTGGGGTACGCATGGGCATCGGGCGGCAAATTTCGAATTGAACTGTTTTCGGGCGATAAGCCGATTCGAACGATCGTGTCGGACGGGAAAGCGATCTGCACTGGCGAAAAAGCCTGGGACAACCGCTTCGCGTTTGATTACAACCGGCATCCTAGCGACGGCAGCGAGGCGCTGGTCCACACGTTGTACGACGAGATGTGGGTGTACGGTCACATTCTCAGCAACCATCTGACGCCGCTCTCGTGGTTTAACAACAAACGCACTGCGGATGATTTTTTAGCTATCCGCACGGCGAGCGTAAAGACGCTCGATGCGGATGGGAACGGCGCCACGATTCGCTGGGCATACACAAGTAATCCTAAAGCCTACGAGTTCATTCAGATAGGCCGCGCCGGCATTGCATACGCGCGCTCCAATCTTCCTGCGGGCAACATGGGTGGGATCAGCTATGAGCGATCCGCTCCCGTGGATGTGCAGGGTGTCGGTCGAGTGCCGAGCCGCTGCGAGGTTTTCGCAGCCGTAGAGAAAGGAACGGAGCCGATATTCCGCTGGACCTCGGAGCTGTGTCCAGATCAGCCGACAGGCCCGGCAGATCCTGCCCAGTTTGCTATCGACTACACCAAAACGCCCATGATTCCGTGGCCGTATGGGTCCCGCTTGAAGAACTTTGGGTACGGGATCGTCAATACTTTTAAGGATTTATGGGAGCGCGTGTCCGACGGCGAGATCGGCGATTGATCGGGCAGCGGCCCGGCGGCTATACCGGGTGGGCGAGTTCGGGGAGGGGCAATGTTCAGATTCCGATGCGCGGCGCTTGTGGTCGCGGTGTGTGCGGCGTGCGGAGCGCACGCCGAGGATCCGGTGCTGCCTGACGCGAACGAGATCATCGCGCAGGTGAACGCGCGCGACGACGGCGCGTTTGTGAAGCGCAAAGTCACCATGGTGTTGCGCGACAAGGGCGGCGCGGAACGACTGCGCGAGACGGTGAGCTGGCGCAAGTGGTATGACGGCGACAAGAAGACGCTTGTGTTTTTCACGACGCCGGCGAATGTGCGGGACACTGGCTTTCTTACGTTCGACTACGCCCAACCCGGCAAGGACGACGACCAGTGGTTGTATCTGCCGGCGGCGCGCAAGGTGCGGCGCATTTCCGCGACCGATCGCGGCGACTTCTTCGTTGGCACGGATTTTACCTACGAAGATATTAAGAAAGAATCGAAGGTGAGCGCCGAGGATTTTTCGTTCAAGACGATGGGTGTGGAAGACATCGACGGGCACCGTTGCTACAAGGTGGACGCGACGACCAATCCGGATGCGGCGAAGGAGTTGGGTTATGCGCGCGGCGTGAGCTGGTTCGACGCGGAGCTTCACCTCGCGCGGAAGTCGGAATACTACGACGCGGCGGGCAAGCT
Source organism: uncultured Nitrospirales bacterium (assembly GCA_964620045.1). GTDB lineage: Bacteria > Hydrogenedentota > Hydrogenedentia > Hydrogenedentales > VFKU01. The sequence goes on along the minus strand of CAZUJL010000019.1, from coordinate 22,712 downwards.
GCTGCGCACGATTCTGACGCAGGATATTCAGCAGATCGACGGCATCTGGACGGCGATGCACGTGACCGCGACGACGCACAAGACGGGACATGTGACGGAGTTTAAATTCAGCGAAGTCGACTACAAGACGCCCGTGGACGATGCGATGTTTACGGAGCAGGCTCTGATGCGCGGCGCGCGGGGAAATTGAGAATGCGGCTCGTGAGGACACTCGCCCTCCCAGCGACGGTTCTTTTTGTATGTGTATTTCACTCCGTTGTGTCTGCTCAAGAAGAATCCACGGAGTCCCCGCGGGCTGCGCTGGGATTCTGGCAGCGCATCAAGGAACGGACCTATGTCAGCGGGACAATCGAATCCGAGTCGGCTATCGAAACGCAGGACGGCGACCCGCAAAAGTTCGAGACGATCCTGCAACCGGATATTGAAGTGCAGTTGGGCGAGGAGTGGGACCTGACGTTTGTGCCGCGGCTGCGGCTGGATCCGGTGGATGAACTGTACCCTGATCGGCCTGAGCAACCGGAGCGCGCAGGCCCGAGCCGTCTTGGGTTGATCGGCGACCCGCTGGAGGTGGAACTGCGCGAGTTGTACGTGCGCACGGAGGCCGGGGACCACGCGTACCTCACGATCGGCAAGCAGCAGGTCGTGTGGGGCAAGGCGGACGGGCTCAAGGTGCTCGACGTCGTGAATCCGCAGGACTTCCGCGAGTTCGTGCTGGACGATTTCGACGATTCGCGCATCCCGACGTGGATGCTCAACGCCGAATTTCCGATTAAGAACACGACGCTGCAGATGCTGTGGATTCCGGATCTGACCTACCACGACCTGCCGGAAGAAGGCTCGCCGTTTGAGTTCACGTCGCAGGTGCCCGATGTACCGGATGGCGTGGACCTAATTACGCGCGATCCGAATCGCCCGGATAACCCGATTACCGATAGCGACATTGGTCTGCGCTTGTCAGGTTTCGCGAAGGGGTGGGACTTCACGATCAATTATTTCTACCACTTTGAAGATATCCCGGCGCTGTACCGCGAGATTGATTTGACGGGGCCGACGCCGCTGGTGACGGTGAGTCCGGAATACGAGCGCACGCACCTCATTGGCGGTACCTTCAGCAATGCCTTCGGAGAGCTCACGCTGCGCGGCGAGGTGGGCTACAGCACCTCGCGCTTTTTCCCGACCGAGGACGCCACGGACAGCGACGGCGTGATCGAGTCCGGCGATTTTTCGTATGTGATTGGTCTCGACTGGTTTGGATTCGGCGAGACCGTACTGAGTTTTCAGTTTTTCCAGAGCATCCTGACCGATTCCGGCGACGAGATGCTGCGCGATCCGGTCGAAAATACAATCTCGTTCCTGGCGCAGCGGGATTTGATGAACGACGCGCTGGTGATTTCGGGCATCTGGGTGCACAACCTGAACAACAACGACGGCTTCGTGCGGCCGAAGATCAAATACGAACTCGCGACGGGCGTCGACATTTGGGCGGGCGTTGATCTGTTTTACGGCACGAAGAACGGGCTGTTCGGCGAATTCGAAGAAGCGAGCCGGGTGGTGTTCGGGTTCGAATACAGCTTCGGATCGTGAGGCTACGCCAAATTCCGCTGCTCACTGCCGCTGAGCAATAGCCAGAGGAAGAACGGGCCGCCGAGCAGCGCGGTCACTACGCCGACCGGGAGCTCCGCGGGGGCGAGCACGATGCGCGCGGCGGTGTCGCAGGCGACGAGGAACGCGCCGCCGAAGAGCGCGGAGACCGGCGCGAGCAGGCGGTGATCGTGGCCCACCATCAGGCGGCACATGTGCGGCACCATCATGCCGACGAAGCCGATCGGCCCGCAGACCGCTACGACGCCGCCGACCATGAGCGAGACCGTGAAGAAGAGGACGAGTTTCACGCGCGGCACATCGACGCCGCGGCTTGTGGCGAGGTCATCGCCGAGCAGCAGCAGGTTCAGCTCGTGGCGCGACAACACGATCAGCGCGCCGCCGGCGACCGCGAAGGGCAACATGGTCCAGATGGAATCGTAGTCCACCACAGCGAGCCCGCCCATCACCCAGCGCAGCATGCGAAACGCGTTGTACACATCGGCGGTGTATTGCACGAAGAGAATCAGGCTGGAGAAGAAGAAGGAGACGGCCACGCCCGCGAGCAGCAAGGTCGCTGTCGAGAATCCGCCGCGCAGATAGGTGAGGCCGTAGACGAGGCCGGTTGAGAACAGCGCGCCGCCGAAAGCCGCGAGCGCGGGGATGTTCACGCCGAGGAATGCGCCGGTGAAACCGAGATTCAGTGCGAGCGCCGCGCCGAAGGATGCGCCGCTGGAGACGCCGAGCGTGAACGGCGTCGCGAGCGGATTACGGAACAGCGCCTGGAAGGCCATGCCGCTGAGCGAGAGAACGATCCCGGCGACAAAGGCGGCGATCACGCGCGGGATGCGGAGTTCGTGCAGCACCTGTGCCTCGACGCCTTCGCCGCGCAGGCCGTCGAACGAGAAGCCGTCGGCGCCGACGAAGGGCGCGGCAAACGTGATGATCGCGGCGACGAGCGCAAAGACAATCAGCGCGTTCTTTTTCATCGCACGGCCTCGCGCGCACGGATGAGCGTTTCGCCGGCGCCGGCCTCGATGCGATCAAAGGGCGTGTCGAACACACTTTCGAGCACGCCGTCGGCCAGCAGCGCGGGCACGGTGCCCGAGAAATGAACGCGGCCGGTCTTGAGCGCAATGGCCTGATCGCCCAGGCGCGCGGCGTTGTTGGCGTCGTGCGTGACGCTGACGAGCGTGACGCCTTCGTCGCGGTTCAGCCGGCGCAGCAATTCGAGCACTTCGACCTGGTGCTTGTAGTCCAGGAAGGTGGCCGGCTCGTCGAGCAACAGGATGCGGGCGCCCTGCGCGAGCGCGGCTGCGATGAACACGCGTTGGCGTTCTCCGCCGCTGAGCGTGTCGATGGGCCGCTCGGCGAACTCGCGCGTGCCCGTGCGATCCATGGCGGCATCGGCGGCGATGCGATCTTGCGGCGTCAGCGTCGAGAACGGACTGAGATGCGGGTAGCGGCCGAGCATCACGAATTCGGAGACACGAAACGGGAGATAGCGTGCGTCGGCCTGCGGCACATAACTGAGCACGCGCGCGAGGTCGCGTTGTGAATAGCGAGATGTGTTTTTGCCGAGGATATCGATCGAACCGGAAGAAAACTTCACGATCCGCGTGATGGATTTGAGCAGCGTAGTCTTTCCCGCGCCGTTTGGGCCGAGGATCGCGACGCTGCTACGCTCGGGAATTTCCAGCGACACGCCATCGAGCACGGCGCGTCCGCCGAGGCGGCACACCAAGTTGTCGACACGAATGGCAGCGCTCACGGCGCATTCCAGTCTGCTTCGGGATGCAGCGCGCGCGCGATGTCTTCCAGAAGCTGTACGAAGCGCGGGCCCGGCAGGCCGACGTAATCGCCGTTCAGGATGTAGATGCGCTTTTCCTGCGCGGCGCGCAATCCGGGAACGGAATCCCACTCGGCGACGATCTGTTCCTTGGTGTAGTTGCCGGTCTCGGCCTTCGGCGCGAGTTCGATGATCACATCGGGATTGATCCGCAGGATGCCTTCGGGGCTGATTTCCGGGAACGCGATGCCGTCGTCGGGGTAGGCGTTCTCGCCGCCGGCGAGGTGGATGAGTTCGTCGTGCCACTGGTTGCGCCCGGCGGCGTAGACGCTTTCAATGCGGCCCGTGCCGAATTCGCGCGCGGAGGAGATGAGCACGCGCGGGCGTGGCAGATCGCGCGTCTTGCGTTCGACGACGTCCATGCGCGCCTGGCATTGCGCGGCAAGCTGCACTCCGCGGTCGCGCGCGCCGCAGCGATCCGCGAGTTGGATGAATGAGTCGAGGATGCCGGGGATCGTGCGGTGGTCCACGGCCAGCACGGGGATTTGCAATCCCGCCAGCTTCGCCTTGGCTTCGTCGTGAATCACCAGCAGCGCGACGAGATCCGGCTTGAGCTTCACGATGGCTTCGTAGTTCGGATCGACGAATCCGCCGACGATCGCGCGGGTCTTTGCTTCCGGCGGGTATTCGCAGTAGCGCGTGACGCCGACGACGCGATCGCCCAGGCCGAGGGCGAATAGGCTCTCGGTGATGCTCGGGGCGAGCGATACGATGCGCTTCGGGTCGGCGGGCATGGCGGGTGCGGGGGCCTGTTCCGATCCAAAGAAGGAGCGCAATGCGACGATGCCTGCGAAGACGAGCAGGGCGATCGGAAAGGCCTTTAACGGACGCATCGGCGTTTACTTCCGGCCGGCTGGAAGCCGGCGCTACAAAAACAAAAACCCGGAACCAAAAATGGTCCCGGGGATGCCGTATTTCATCCGCGGTCCGGGCATGGTCCACGACGCCCGGCCTCTTGGTGTGCGCGCGTGCGCGGCGAGGTGTTCTGGCTTCCGGCGTGGCCTACTGGCCGCCCTTCCCGTGCCTGCGCACAGTGGCATTGCGGCGTTCGTAGCCGGTTACAGCGGCGGGCCCGCGCCGGAGTCGCACCGGCTTCCCTCGCGCCAAGGCCTACGCCCGCAGGTTCGCACAATACCGCGTGAGAATCAACCCCGCGCCGGAGTTTCATTCACCCGCGTCCATTGCTTAGGATAGGGTGTTTTACTGCGACGAAAGGGCGATATGGACCAGGCCAAACTAAAGCTACTGATGCAAGAAGTGTCGCGCGGCGCGGTGTCGCCCGAAGAGGCGGCGTTGCGGCTGAAAGCGCTGCCGTTTGAAGACCTTGGGTTCGTCAAAATCGATCATCACCGGCAGATTCGCCGCGGACACCCGGAGACGATTTTCGCGCAGGGCAAGACGCCCGAGCAGGTCGTCGCGATCGTCGGCCGCATGCGCGAGCACGGCGCGAATGTGCTGGCGAGCCGTTGCTCGGCCGAAGTCGCCGCCGCGGTGCTGAAGAAATATCCGGACATGACCCACAATGTCCTCGGCCGGACACTTACCTGGCGCGCGTCCAATGGCGATGTGCTGCCGGGCTACGTCGCGGTCATCTGCGCGGGCACCTCGGATCTTCCGGTTGCCGAGGAAGCGGCGGTGACGTGTGAGATGTTCGGCAATGCCGTGAAGCGCGTGAGCGATGTCGGCGTGGCGGGATTGCACCGGATTCTTGGGCAGCGCGAGACGCTCGAAGGCGCGAACGCGATTATTGTCTGCGCCGGCATGGAAGGCGCGTTGCCGAGCGTGGTGGCGGGGCTGGTGGACAAGCCGATCATCGCCGTGCCGACGAGCATTGGCTACGGCGCGAGCTTTGGCGGAATCGCGGCGCTGCTGGCGATGCTGAATTCGTGCGCCGAGGGCGTCTCGGTCGTCAATATCGACAATGGTTTTGGCGCGGGTGTGCAGGCGGCGCTGATCAACCGGCTGGCCGCGGGAGTAAACAAATGAAGACGATGTACTTCGACTGTTTCTCGGGCGCCGCGGGCGACATGATCGTGGGCGCACTGATTGATGCCGGCGCGGATTTCGGCAAGGTGCGCGACGGCCTGATGTCGCTCGGCGTGGAAGGCTACGACGTCGCGATTGAGAAGGTGAAGAAAAAAGGCGTGATGGCCACGAAGTTCCACGTGAACATCGCGGAGCAGGGCCATCCGCACCGCCACCTGAAACACATCGTGGCGATCATTGAGAAGGGCGACCTGCCGCAGCATGTGCGCGAGGCGAGCCTGGAAACCTTCCGCCGCATCGCCGAGGCCGAAGCGACGGTGCACGGCTCGACCGTGGAGAAGGTTCATTTCCACGAAGTCGGCGCGGTGGATTCGATTGTCGATATTGTGGGCACGCACCTCGCGCTCGATCAGATTAAACCGGAGCGGATCGAATCTTCGCCGCTGCATGTGGGTTCGGGCACGGTGAAATGCGCGCACGGCGTGATGCCGGTGCCGGCGCCCGCGACGGCGTTGTTGCTCAAGGGGCTGCCGACCTACGGCGGGACGGTCGAAGGCGAACTGGTGACCCCGACGGGAGCGGCACTGATCGCGCAGTTGGCTCAGAAGTTCGGTCCGCAGCCGGCGATGGCGATCGACACCGTGGGCGCGGGTAGCGGTACGCGCGATTTGCCGGATCGGCCGAATGTGCTGCGCGTGATGCTGGGCGAGGCGGTCGGCATTTCGAGCGCGACCGAGACGGTCACGATTGTCGAAGCGAATATTGACGATATGAATCCGGAGCTTTTGCCTCCGTTGGTGAAAAGCCTGCTCGATGCCGGGGCGCGCGACGCGTTTCTGACGCCGATTTTGGGCAAGAAGGGCCGCCCGGCCTATATGGTGACCGCGATGGTGGACGACGCCTCGACCGAGAAAGTGGCCGATGCGTTGTTTCGCGGGTCGTCCACGCTCGGCATGCGGATCCGCCGCGAAGAGCGGATTTGCATGGATCGCGCGTTCAAGTCGGTGCAGACGCCGTGGGGCGCGGTGCGCGTGAAGGTGGGCCTGCGCGATGGCGCGGTGGCCAACGTGGCGCCGGAATTCGACGAATGTACGCGTGTGGCCGAGGCCGCGCATGTGGCCGTGCGCGATGTGTATGATGCGGCCCGCGCGGCAGCGATCAAAGGAGAATGGACGAATGCCTGAGCGGATTGGCGTATACCCTGGCAGTTTCGATCCGCCGACCTTTGGTCATTTGGACATGATCCGCCGCGCCGCGAAGTTGTTCGATTATCTGATTGTCGCGGTGGCGCGCAACACCGACAAGCACGGCATGTTCATGACTGACGAACGCAAGGACATGCTGCGCGCGATCACGAAAGACATTCCCAACGTCAAGATCGACCACTTCACCGGTCTGACGGTTGATTTCGCGCGTGACAACGGCGCACACGCACTTGTGCGCGGCCTGCGCGCGATTTCGGACTTTGAATACGAACTCACCATGGCGGCCACGAACCGAAAAATGCGGCCGGAATGCGACACGCTCATCCTGATGCCGAGCGAGGAATACATGTTTATCAGCAGCCGGCTGGTGAAGGAAATTGCGATGTTGGGCGGCGATGTGAGCCCCTTCCTGCCGCCGCTGGTGCTGGAGCGGCTGCGCGCGAAGCTCAAAGGCGTATAAGGCCCGGACTCTATTCGGCGGCGCTTTTCGCGTGGGCAACTGTTCTTCTCGGCTGACAAACCGAGGGTTGGCCCGTCCGTCCCCAGTCACGGTTTCGCTAGCGTAGCCCTGAAATAGCGAAATTATATGGCTTAAATCCCTATTGTTTGATATTCTTTACACTTGGCTGCCGAGTTCGGCTTTTTTTGAAGATATTTAGGTCAGGGTCGTCTGCAGTTGTGGAGGCTGCGGTAATGTCAAAATCTCGTGTTGTTACTCGTGTCATTTTTTGTACGGGACTGGCGCTGCTGTTGGCAGCGTGCGGCGGTGGTGGAGGCGGCGGAGGCGGCGATGGTACCGGAACTGCCCGCGCCACAATTCTGTTCTCGGCCGATGCGGGGACGCGCTCGGCGGATGCCGTCGTGGTTCGCGGACAAGGCGGCGGACCCGTGCCCGTCGAAGACATTGAAAGTCTGTTCGTGACGGTAACGGAAGTCGAGCTGCAGCGTTGCAACGGTGACGACAACAACGCCGGCGATCTGGAAACCGTGCTCGTGCGCGACAACGAGTTCGATCCCCAGTCTGTGTCGATCGCGCAAGGCGGCACGGTGCGCTGGGTGTGGACTGAAGACACCTTCCATACGATCACCAGCGGTCTTATTGGCGATCTTAACGCCGGTTCAGACTTTGACGAGTCCGCGGACCAGGCTGGCGATGTGATTGAAATCGTATTCGAGGACATCGGCGACTATTCGTATTTCAGCGACACGGAGGAAGATATTGACGACGGCATGAGCGGCGTCGTTCATGTGGAAGATGCCGAAAATATGGGCGGCGGCACGGGCGAAGGCGACGGCGGCCACGAGACGGTGTTTGAAGGTTCGGTCGACGTCAACGTGCTCGATCTGACCGAGTTGTCCGAAGTGCTCTCGTCGGTGGACATCCCGGCGGGCGAGTATTGCCGGGTCGTGATTCGCATCGCCAACCCGCGGCTTGTATTGAAGTCCGATCCCAACACCGTGATCACCAACGTCCACCTGACGGCCAACGGCCGCCTGTTCATTAAGGACCACTTCACGCTGAACGAGGGCGATGAAGTGCTCATTATCGTGTGCTTCGGTTCGATTCACCTGGTCGAGGCCGGAAACAGCGGTAAGTATGTGCTCACGCCGCAGCTCCGCGCCGATGTGCACCTGGTCGAGGCCAACGTGCAGATTGAAGGCACGGTGGAGTCGGTCAACGACGACGCTTCGATCTTTACGGTACGCACAGAGAACGATGAAGTGTTCGAGGTTTTCGCCGACGGCGAAACCGTGATTCACACCGATGACGATGCGGATGATCCGATCGGTGGCATTGATGTGCCCTTGGCCTTCACCGATCTTGATGTCGGCCAGCAGGTGCGCGTGGAAGGCTTGCTCACCGTGGGCGGGCAGATTGAGGCGAACGACGTTACTGTTGCCGATGGAAGCATCAATACCGCGATCTAAGAACGTATATACAGCAATCACGCGGCCCCGGAGCGATCCGGGGCCGCTTTCTTTTTCGTGGTTCGCTAACACGAATCTCATCGAGTTAGCCGAAATCTAATGTCCCGCTTGTTTTGCTGAAACGTTTACCCGGCAAACTCCGCGTCGGGTTAGGGGTCCGGATCGGTATTCGCCTGGCGCGGCCGAGAGACCTCTTCATTTTCATTTGATCCGAACACAATCGGATCGCGGAGGAGAAAAATATGCGGAAACGGGGGTTCACCCTAATCGAGCTGCTGGTGGTGATCGCCATCATCGGCATCCTGGCGGCGATTCTGCTGCCGGCACTGGCACGTGCTCGCGAAGCCGCGCGTCGCGCGAGCTGCGCGAACAACCTGAAGCAGATGGGTCTGTGCTTCAAGATGTATGCGTCCGAAACGCGCGGAAACCTGTTCCCGCGCTGGGCGCTGCAGGAAAACCTGGAAGCGAAGCAGTATCGCGATGATTCGAGCGGCTCCGTGCCGCCCGAAGATTGGGATCTGGACGCGCAGATGTTCCCGTCGGCGGTCGCCATGTACCCGGAGTACATCGCGGACCCGTATATTTTCTTCTGCCCGTCGGATTTCGAAAATCCGGATGACTACATCGTGTGCAACGACAGCGAAATGGGCATCTGGTGTGAAGGCGCCGAAGGCAACCTGCCGACGACCCATCCGTTGTACGGCACGTTTGCGCCTGGTGCGGTGGAAGACGCCAGCTACGTGTACTACGCGTACGTGACCGAAGACGTCGATACCTTCGGCACGATGATCACGATCACGAATGGCCTTCCGGACTACGGCATGATGAATCTTGAAGGCGGTCTGGGCGACTGGATCGACGACTTCGGCGGAACGATTGATTCGTTCTACGCGCAGTTGGACAAAGACGTGAACATCAACGATTGGGACCTGAACCAGGTGGTGGCCCATGTGCGTGATTTCACGGGCATCACGATTACGCCGAAGGGCAACGGCGACGGCGATACGATCTTCCGCCTGCGTGAAGGCGTGGAGCGCGCGCTGATCACTGACATCAACAACCCGGGTGCGTCGGCCCTTGCGCAGAGCGCAGTGCCGGTCATGTGGGACATCATCGGCGCGAACGCGCTGGTGCAGGCGCCGGACCCGTACACGAAGGAAGTGGGCGCGGAAACGTTCAACCACATTCCGGGCGGCGTGAACATTCTGTACATGGATGGGCACGTGGACTTCGCGCGCTATCCGGGCACCGAGGTGCCGGTCAGCCGTCTGGTCGCCGCGATCGGCTACAACTGGTCGTCCTGGGACGACTAGTCGACGCGCGTTAATTGGGGCTTCTTCACGCGGGGGCCGCGCTCCACAGGGCCGGCCCCCGCGTTTACCTATGGAGAACGGACTGTGTTTCGTGTGATCGCGTTGTGTTTGATGTGCGGCTCGGTGGCCGCGGCGGAAGCGGCGCAGACGACGGTGGAGGTGCCGGTCGCGGTGACGCTGGCGAACCCGCGCCACCTCGATCAGGATGACATGTGCATCTGGGTGCATCCGTCCGCGCCGGAGCAGAGTGTGATTGAGACTTCGGACAAAACAGCCGAGATGCTGTTTGTGTTCGATCTGGACGGCAAGATCGTGCAGGAATTACCCGTGGACGGCATGCCGGGAAACATCGACCTGCGCTACGGCTTTTCACTCGACGGCAAGAACATCGACATCGTCGCCTACAACGACCGCACGCAGAAGGTGATTCGCGTGTATGCGGTGGACGCGAAAACGCGGCAGTTGGCGCGCGTGGACGACGGCAGCATTCACACCGGCCTGAACTATGGCTTCACGCTCTACCATAGCGCGAAGACCGGCAAGTTTTACGCGGTCACCGTGCCCGAGGAAGCGCCCGGCGGCGCGGAGCAGTATGAGTTGACGGACAACGGCGAAGGCCGGGTGACAGGCAAGAAGGTGCGCGCGTGGCCGCAGCCGAAGAGCGAGGGTTGCGTGGCTGACGACGAGACTGGCCGCCTGTACATCGGCGAAGAAGAAGGCGGGATTTGGGAACTCGGCGCGGAACCGGACGACGAGATACCGGGAAAGATCATCATTCCCGTGACGGAGCACGGCTTCGAGGCGGACATTGAAGGGCTGACGATTCTGTACGGCGCGGACGGCGCGGGTTATCTGATCGCGTCGAGCCAGGGAAACGGGCAGTACAAGGTATTCGACCGCAAAGCGCCGCACGCGTACGTGACGACGTTTACGATCGCGGGCACGCGCGACACGGATGGTATCGACCTCGTAAATGTGCCGCTCGGGCCGAAATTCCCGGCGGGCGTGTTCGTCGCGCACAACGGGATCGCCGAGCCTTGCCCGGTGGTTGTGTGCGATCTGTCGAAGCTCGGGATCGAGACCTGGACGCGCGAGAAGGATGCGCGGCGATAATCCCTTCTCTATTCTTTGTCATTCTGAGCGCAGCGAAGAATCTCCCCCAAGGCCCACCAGCAGTCCAACGGGGAGATCCTTCGCTGCGCTCAGGATGACAAAATAGGAAGAAGTGCGGTGTTTAGCTACGCGGCTTGAGTTTTTTGAGTACGCCGGAGAAGTTCAGGATCGTTCGTGTGCCGCTGTAGATATATCCGCGTACGAAAACCATGCTGCCGGTCTCGTGCACGATGTTGCCGGTGGCTTCGATGAATTCGCCGATGCTGGCCGAGGAGCAGAATTCGGAGTTGCAGGTGACCGTGACTGATGGCTTGCCGTCAATCGCCGGCTTCGCGATGACGAAGAGCGCGTAGTCCGCGAAGGTCATCATCGCGCCGCCGTGCATGTTGCCCTGGCCGTTCATGTGCTTGGCTTCGGCGATAAACCCGCATTTATATGAGCCGTCGGGCTGTTGTTTGAAATAAAACGGGCCGGACTGTTCCTCGAAGGCGTCGAAGCCTTCCCATTTTTCGTAGCCGTTCAGGCGCGGATCGGTCTGCGTCGTGCTCATTTCAACTCCCGGTGTGAAGAAGGCGTGATTATACCGGCCGGCATGCGCATGGCTCTAGGCGGCGAGCCGGGCTGCACGCGGTCGCGCGGGAGCATGACCCTCCCAACACGATCGGTAGGTTTCTGTTAGAATCGGGTTCAGCGAATTCGGGGGAATTCTGCAATGAAGGACGTCGATCTGATGGTGATCGGCTCCGGTCCGGCGGGTCAGCGCGCCGCGATCCAGGGGGCGAAGTGCGGGGCGAGCGTCGTCGTCGTGGAGCGGCGACAATGGGTCGGCGGCGTGTGCACGCACACGGGCACGATTCCGAGCAAGACCCTGCGCGAGGCAATTCTCTATCTCACCGGATTCCGCTACCGCAATATCTACGGACGCGGGCATTTCCTGAAGCGGCGGCTCACCTTCGATGAGCTGATGCACCGCGTCAACCATGTGATCAAACACGAGACCGATGTCGCGCGCGACCGCTTGATGCGCAACGCCGTGGAAGTGGTGAACGGCATCGCGAGTTTCGAAAGCCCGCACGACATCATCGTGGCCGCCGAAGACGAGACGCGGAAGTTTCGGGCGGGCAAGGTCATCATCGCCACGGGATCGCGGCCGTATCGCGCGGAGCGCGTGCCGTTCAACGATACAAACGTGATCGACTCCGACCAGATGTGGAAGCCGGGCTACACGATGGAAGACATGCCGCGCTCGCTGCTCGTGATCGGCGCGGGCGTGATTGGCACGGAATACGCCTGCATGTTCTCGGCGCTCGGGGTCGATGTGTCGCTGCTCGATCGGCGCAAGGAGCTGTTCCGCTTTATCGATCAGGAAATCAACGATGCGCTGATTTACCACATGCGCAACGAGAAGATGACACTGTACCTCGGCAAGGACTTTGTCAGCGTCCGCATGGACGATCGCGGAAAAGTGATTACCACGCTGGAGAACGGCCGCGATATCAAGAGCGACATGTTGATGTTCTGTTCCGGCCGCTCTGGTGCGACGGAAGAGCTGAACCTCACTGCGGCCGGCATTACCGATACGAATCGCGGGCTGATCAAGGTGAACGAGAACCTGCAGACGAATGTGCCGCATATCTACGCGGCGGGGGACGTGATCGGGTTCCCGGCGCTCGCGTCAACGTCGATGGAGCAGGGGCGGCACGCCGCGTGTCACGCGATGGGCGTGCCGTTTAAGTCGCAGAACGACCTGATGCCCTATGGGATTTATACGATTCCCGAAATCAGCATTGTGGGCAAGACCGAGCAGGAGTTGTCCGAAGAAGGCGTGCCCTACGAGATCGGCATCGCGCGGTATCGCGAGATCACGAAGGGGCAGATCATGGGCGACGAGACCGGCATGCTCAAGCTCATCTTCCACCAGAAGACCGGCAAGATGCTCGGCGTGCACATCATCGGCGACGGCGCATCGGAACTGATCCACATCGGCCAGGCGGTGCTCACGTACGGCGGATCGATCTCGTACTTCGTCGATACCGTGTTCAACTACCCGACGCTGGCCGAGGCTTACAAGGTCGCGGCGCTAAACGGACTCAAGCGCGTCGGCAAGGCCGCGATGCTTGCTGAAGAATTCGCCAAGCCGCAGGGCGAACCCGCGACGCTGAACGAGGAAGCGGAAGCGCCGTAATCGTTACGGCCTCGTGACGTAAATCTCTCGCCAATCGACGCCCGCGCCGGCGCCCGTGTGGAGCTGAAGCGCGAAGCTGCCGGAGAAGAGCTGCGGCGAGGGGTCGAGCCACTCGATGACGCGCATGCCGTTGACCCACGTGGTCAGGTGGTTGCCCTGCGAGCGGATTTCGATTTCGTTCCAGTCGCCCACGCGCAGCAGCGCCGCCGCCGGGACGGTTTTGTCCGGCTGCAGGAGCCAGCCGCGGCGGTAGCTTTCGTAGACCCAGCCCGTGCTACCCGGCCACGAGGGTTCAACCTCGCCCTGCACGCCCGCGATCACGGGGTAGCCGTCTTCCGGACGCAGCGTGATGCGCGAGTGGTAGAAAAGGCCGTAGTTGCCATCGCCGAGCATTTTGAACTGGCCGCGCACGCGGAACTCGGAGAACTCTTCTTCCGTGGCGAGATACCCTTCCGATTCCTTCGGCCCGCGGCGGCACTCGATGACGCCGTTGTTCACCTGGAAGACTTCGGTGCCGTAGATCTTCCAGCCGGTCAGCGTCTTGCCGTCGAAGATCTGGCGCCAACCCTCCGGCGCATGCACAGTGAGTTTCGGGTTGCGGAACTGCACTTCGGCGGGTGCACTTTCGCCGCCCTGCACTTGCAGGCCGATGAGGCCGCCGATGAAGGACTCGTCATATGCCGCGGCGGCCTGAACGCCGTTGACGGAAACTTCCGCGACCGGGCCAGCAGCGCGCACATAGATACGGTTCCAGTCGCCGGCCTTGAACGCAGCGGCCACATCCTTCGTGGCGGTGGAGAGCGGCGGTTCGCCGTGGCGGATGAGGATTTCGCCGGTGCGCGCGAGGTCGCCGGTGTCGATGTTCGCCTGGTAACCGTACATCGATTTCGGGCCCGCGCCTTCGGCGGACATCTGCGGCAGCCAGTGCGCGCGGAATTGCACGCCACTGTTCGCCGCGCCGGTGGCTTTGAATTCGATCTCGAACTCGAAGTCGCGGTAGTCGCCCGGGAAGCGGTACCACGCGCTCGCGCCGGCGTCGGCATGCCCAATCAGGACGCCGTCCTTGAGCTGCCACGCGCCGGAGAGCACGCCTTGGCCGACATTCTGCGTGGTCGGCGTGAGATTGGGAGTCGTTGTAGCTTGGGCCAGAACGAACGCGATGGCGAGCAGGGACGGAGTCATGGGAGCACTACCTCGATTCGGTTTTCGATGAGGAGAGTGTAGCGAATTAAGCGTGGGCAATCGTAGCGCCGCCGTCTCGGCGGCAAAATCGGACTCCAGTTTGCCGCCGAGACGGCGGCGCTACGATTGATGATTGCTAGTTAAACCCCGCGATGCGCGGCGTGAGCGGCGTGCTGAAGCCGTCGTCGCGCGTGTCGAACCAATGCGCGAGCAGGGCGCAGCGATCGGCGTCGATGATGTGGTCGTTGCCTTTGCCGTATACGATGCGGCCGTTGTGTCCGACAGAGTATGTGTGCGCGGCATACTGCGACTCGCGCGCGGCGAGTTTCGGCAGCACGAGCGTGCGATCCGCGATGCGGCGTTGCAGCAGCTCAGTCATGATTTCCTTGATGGGCCGGCGCACGACTTCGCCGCCGGGGAGCGGCGCGAGGTCGAGCGATGCGCCGAACTCGATCGCGGAAATCTTCGCGCACCAGTCAAAACTTTTGGACATGAGCTGATGCGCGACCGCGCGGCCGTTATTGCCGCAGTCGATCGCGATGCGGCGGAAATGGTAGGCGGCGTCGAGGATTTCGATGATGGATTGTTGCCGCGCATAGTTCACGCCGGAGAGGTGCGCGCGCAGCACGTTGATCAGGTGCGGGCCCTCGGCGCGGAACACGACGAACTCCGACGGGTCCCGCGCGAAGCCGAGATCGCAGCCGAGGTAATAGTCGCCGGAGACGATGTCGGCCGGTGCGGCGAAACTATCCTCTTCGCCGATTTCGATGTTCTCGAAACTGATGCTTTCTTGCACGCATTCGAGGTAGCCGTCCAGATCGAACACGCCGTGCTCGGGCGTGCCGTGCAGGCCGAGGACACGGTGGACGTAGCCCGGCGATGATTTTCCGCCGTACAGGCGCTGCAGCTCGGCATCCTTCTCGCGCGTGAACTCGGGGTTCAGGTGCGAAGGCCAGTTGAACTGCTGCATGGTTTGGTCCTGTGTCATTCGGTGAAACGTCCCGCGGCGGCCATCAGGCACGCCGTATACCCAGCGCGCCCCGTTGCCGTTCAGTGCCTGAAAAATCTCGCCCCAGGAAGTCTCGGTAAGTTCCTGGGCCTCGTCTACAATCTGGAAGTCCACATGCATACCTTGGAAATTTACGCCACGCGGTCCGGCGATACGGCCCCACAAAATGAAGCCGTTTTGCAGCCGCAGATACCAGGACGGCGTGCGCTTCAGCTCGGCGATGCTGCCCGCGAAGTCCGGATTTTCCTCGAAGCGGCGGAACACGCGGTGCATCAGCGGGAAGAGGTGGTGTTCGCACTGTGTGCCGATGAGCAGTTCGCCGTTGGGCAGCGCGGCCGCGGCCCACAGCGCGATCAGCTCGATCTCCGACGTCTTGCCGACGTCGCGGCCGTCGCAATGCACCTTGCGGTCGCGGTACGAGTTCAACGACGCGCGCTGGTAGTCCCGTGCCTGCCAAGGCGCGCCGCGGCGATCCTGCGCATAGGCCGTGGCGAACGCGATGCGGTCATACAGCGTCGTCGCTTCGCGTAGCGCCGTTTCGGTGCAACCGCGGGCTGAAAGCGCTTTTTTCGCCAGGCTGAAGTCCAAGGGCGTGTTCAAGGAATCCCTCCGTTTCTTCGAGAACTTTCATCATTCTCATGGGGAGTCCTGTTGCAGTCGCCGGCGTGGCGGTTTCCGCGGGTGCAATCAATTCGTCCATGGCATCTCTGAGCCTTTCGTAGGTTTTCGCGAGCAGGTCGACGCCGGGGTGGGCGGCGGCTGTGCCGCTGGCGGCGCCCTTACTGCGCGACTGGAACACGGGTCCGTCGCCGAGTTCGCGCAGCATGCGCCGCGCGAGTAATTTCCAGACAAGCGCCTCTTCGATTCGCGCCGTCGTGCGTACGTTCGCATTCCCGTGCGCGGGATCGATCGTCGCGGTCAGTGCGCCCCAAAGTTCTTGTGCGAGGTCGAAGTCAGCAGAACCTGACTTGATCTTGAGTGCATCGACGATCTGCGCAAAGTGAGTGCATGTGTCCGGCAATATCTCAGTCATGCTTTCATGTTCCCTCTACTTAACACGATCATTTGTTGCACTGTTGACACGAAGAAAAGGCCTTGAAGATTGGGAAGATCGCTCCTATAATCGGTGGATTACGGGGCACTTCGTTTCTAGGGGACTGCGCATGGCGGCAAATCGCGACGACGTTCTGTTGGAACGTTTGCAGAAAACAATTGACACGTGGAACTCCGAAGTGACCGCCGCGCAGGAGAGCCTTGCCCGGCAAATCGGCGATGCGCGGACGCAGTTGCACGCGCTCATCGGCGCACTCAACAAACGCCGCCCGAATGGGCACACGAACGGGAATGGCGAAGCGGTGGCGTTGCGCAGCCAGGCCCTGGCCGAGCGCGATGCAGCGCTGAACGAATCTCTGGAGCGTAATCGCTCGCTCGAATCGAAACTGCGCCAGATTGAAGATTTGCAGCGCGTGCCGCAGCGGGAATTGACGGTGGCGCGCGAGGAACTGGAAGAACTCCGCGGACAGATCGCCGCCTATCAGGCGCAAGAGCGCGAAGGCGCATCTTTGCTTGAGCGCGCGGAGCGCGAATTGGCGGCGATGCGCCGGCAAGTGGAAACCGCATCGGAATCGCGACAGGTGGCGAGCGGCGAAGTGCAACGTCTGCGCGAATCGGCGGAGATCGCCGCGCGCGAACGCGATGGATTCGAAGCGGAAGCCCAGCGCCTGCGCGAACAGCTTGATGAACGCTCCAGTTGGGTGCGCAAGCTGGAGATGGAAATTGATTCGCTGACACACGCGGCGCGCGCGTTGCAGGAAAAGATCGATGAGGCGCGCGGCGAAGGCTCGTCGCGTCTTACGGAACTGGAAACGGAACTCGATATTGCGCGTCGCGCGATCGATGATCAGGAATTGCGTCTCTCGGCCGGTCGGGACGAACGTGCGCGCTTGCACGAACGCTTGTCCGCCGCGGAGACGGAACTCGAATCGATTGTGGCGCGCGGCCGTGAGCGTGAAGCCGCGTTGACGGCGGCGTTGCACGAAGCCGAGACGCTGCGGTCGGCGGAAACGGGCCGTTCGGATGCGGAAGCCGCCCTGCGCGCTGAAGTGCACGCCCTGCGGGCAACCGTGGAATCGCTGCGCCGTTCCGGAGAGGAACTGGGCGCCGATCTGGCTTCGCTGAACACTGAATACGAGCGGCAGGCCGAACGCCTGGCGGAGACCGTGCGCGAGCTTGAGGCGCACTGGGAAATCGAGCGGCAGTCCAAGGAACGCGAACGGCAGCTTCAGAGCAGCCTCAGCGAATTGCAGCGCCTGCACAGCGACGCGCAGTCGGAGCTTTCCGGCCTGCGCGGGCAGTTGGCCGTGGCGCAGTCGGGCACCGTGATCACCGGCGAGTTGTCGAAATCCGAAGAAGAACTCGAAGGTCTGCGCCAGGAGTTGTTGGCGTTTGAGCAATTGCTGATCGAACGCGAAGAAGCTGTCGAGTCGGCGGCGGCGCGGATGCAGCGGCTTGAAGAGACGGCCGTGCGCGTGCAGGCGGAAGTGGCGCACTTGCAGGCGCGGCAGGCGACTGCGGCTGAGAAGTCGGCCGACACCGAAGCCCTGACCGCGGCGCGCACGGAGAACGCGATGTTGCGCGGCCGTGCTTCTGACCTGCAGCGGATCAACGAAGACCAGGCCGAGCGCGTGATTACGCTGGAAGGGCAGATCCGCCAGTTGCGACGCGAACTCGATGCGGCCGTACTTGCGGCGCGTCCCGCGGAGATCGCGCCGGCGGCGCCTGTGGCAGAGCCGGCGATGACTTTTGTGACGTCGGCGCCGGAGATGACGGCGGCCGAAGCGCAACACTACAAGTTCGCCGCGCACAACGCGCGTGGCCAGAAGAAATCGATGGGCGAGATTCTCGTGGACTCGGGGATCATCACGTCGCACCAGCTTGATGGCGCACTGGACGAGCAGCGCACGGCGAAGAAACGCCGGCTCGGCTCGATTCTGGTGGAGAAAGGTCTCATCCGCGAGGAGATCGTCGCGCAGATCGTCGCGAGCCAGCTTAAGCTGCCGTTCGTGCGCCTGAGCGAGACAGCCGTGCAGCGCGGTGCCGTGGCGCTGCTGGATGGACGTCTGGCGACGCACCACATGGCCTTCCCGATCACGGCCTCGACCGCGGAAGTCACCGTGGCGATGGCGAATCCGCTGGACGTGATTGCGATTGAAGACTTGGAATTCGCGACGCACCTGAAGGTGCGTCCGGTGGTGGCGACCCTGTCGGACATCACCTCGGCCATCGTGGAACACTATGGCGTGTCGATCGCGAATGCGATCGCCGAAGACACCTTCGACGTGCAGATGCCGCAGCGCGTGCCGGTGCAGCGTCCCGAGATGCGGTAGGCAGTTTGTAGTGCCGGCCTTGAGCCGGCTTGGATATTTTGAGCGCGAGGAGGCCCAGCCTTCTCGCGCTTACTCTTTTTTCGGTCATTTCTTTGCCGGCTGGAAGCCGGCGCTACGGTGTTGATGCGCATGATAGGCTGATTACCCAAGGAGGGGTCCTTATGGCTACTTTTTTCGAGGCATTGACCGACAAACACATTGAGTTTATTGGCAGGCAACACATGTTTTTCGTCGCGTCGGCCGCGTCGCAGGGACGGATAAACCTCTCGCCGAAGGGCATGGACACCTTCCGCATACTCGACCCCAATACGGTGGCCTATCTCGACATGGGCGGTTCGGGCAACGAGACCTCGGCGCACATTCAGAACGATGGCCGGTTGACCTTCATGTTTTGCAGCTTCGAGCAGGCGCCGCTGATTTTGCGCGTGTACGGACAGGGCGACGTGGTACGGCCGGGGACGGCGGCATGGGCGGAGCTGGCGCCGCGCTTCACGCAAGTACACGGCCAACGGCAGATCATTCGCGCGCGCGTTACCTCGGTGCAGGACTCCTGCGGCTTCGCCGTGCCGCGCTACGACTTCGTCAGCGAACGGAAGACGCTGGTGGATTACTACGCCGGGCGGACGCAGGAAGAGATTTTGGCGAAGCAAGCAAAACAAACGGCGTCGATCGACGGCTTGCCGGTGACTCCGGCGTGCAGCGTGTCGGTGTAGGCGGGACACACGCATAAAAAGAAAACCGGGGCGGACTCGTGAGAGTCCGCCCCGGTTATTTACTTGATGACTATGCTTCGGTGCGGCGGCGCAGCAGTGTGCGTCCCGCGAGCGCCATCGCGGCCATCATGGCCAGCGCGGCGATCGTCGCAATGTGGCCCGTGGTTCCAGCGGCCGGCGCGACCAGGTTCAACGACAACGGGTCGTTCGGGTCGGTGCCGTTCAGCACTTCTCGGTAGTCGAATGAGCCGTCACTGTCGCGGTCGATACCCATACGCCGACCCGAACCGGTCGGCACGAGCATGAAGGTAAGCTCGGAGCCGGGACCGGCGGTGCTCAACAGCAGCGACAACGGGACGTCACCCATCGCGTTGTCGTCGAACTGGAAGCTGTTCTGCGGGAAGCCTGGGCTATCGGTCTCCAGCACCCAACCGCGTTTCTGGCCGTTCACGACGCCCTTGGCGATCAGTTCCACTTCACCACTCAGCGCAATGTCGTAAAACTCGTTGATGCGATCGAGTTCCGGCTGGCTCGGCGTGCTGGTGTTGATGGTGATCTGCTGGCCGACGCCGGCGTGCGCGGTCAATGTCTCGCTGCCATCCGGGCCGAGCTGGCCCACTGTGGTCATGTTGATCGGCAGGCCCGAGGGTGAGAAGAAGGTCGGCGCGCCGGGCAGGGCCGCGAGCCGGTCGAAGTCGTCGCCGTTCACGCAGAGCGTGAACGCGATGATGTCGGAGAGGTCCTGGTCGTTGTCGCCGTCGAAGGCCGTCGAGCCCAGGAAGGTATCCAGACCATCCACGCCACCGTCGTGCAACACACCGAAACCATGTGTGCTGATGTGTGGCAAGCCGCCGTTCAGCGGATCGGGTTTGGACTCGAAGCCCGACTTATCGAGCTGGTTGCGCAGATGCGGAACCTTGAACGAGCCTTGATTCACCGAGCCGGTGACGCCGTCGGTGTTGCCGGTGCCGTCGCTGGAGAAGATACCCTGATGGCGTTCACCGTTCGGTCCTGGCGCGATATCCAGAAACTGGAACGAAAAGCCGACCAGGCGCGATTCATCAATGCTGCCCGCCCCCGTGGGAAGCGAGTGGCATGTGACGCACTGGAAGACGTTGTCGAGCGATTCCGGCGCCTTGGGATGCGCGCCCGTGTGCAGCGGGTTTCCGGAGACGTACAGGTGGAAGCCGCGCCATGCGTCGCCGGACGGCAATTGCGTTCCCGCAGCCGAATATCCCGTGTTTTGGCCGGAGGACCCGGGGGAGTAGAAGCCGGTCAAGGAGAGCAGCGGGTTATTGCCCGCGCCGACGAACTTCGGCCCGCCCGGCAACGAGTTGTCGATGGGGCGGAACGGGTTTGGCGGGAAGTGAAGCGAGCTGAGGAAGTTTTCGAATTGCTGCATGGCAGTGCCACCGAGCGGGAAGTCGTCGCCCTGCAGGCCTTGGAACGCGTTGGCGAATTCCTCGATGCCGTCGCGGTCGCCGCGCCAGTGGTGCGGTTCGTGGCCGATAATGTCCTGAAGGGTCTGGGTGGTCATCGGTCCCTTCATCGGGTGAAAGTCGTCGTGCTGCGCAAGGAGTCCCGGAGTGACATCGACAAACATAAGGTTGTGTTCGCCTGGCGCGGGATTGTCCGCGTCGACGATCTGGTTGGTGTTCTTCATCGCGCCGGCCGGATCGCCCAGATCCCACGCGAGCTGGTCATTGCGGCCGTCAATGTGGCACGACGCGCAGGCAATTTGACCAAGGCCGGAGTTTTGGTGCGTGTCGTAGAAGTCGTCGCGGCCCTGGTTGATGAAGGCCGGGGTAGGATCGAAGAAGTCCGCCGTTTGCAGGATGGATTCCGTGCCCACCGTGGTCGTGTTGAGGACCATGATGTTCGCGGCGAACTTGTTCATCACGTAGAGCCGATTGAGTGTGCCGTGGTGCGCGAGGCCGGTCGGTCCGGGCGTCGGGCTGCCGAGGTCGATCGTGTAGCCCACGCCGCCCAATCGGGCGCCCGTGGCCGGATCGAGCACGATGATGTTGCCCGAACCCATACCGGACACATACGCGCGTGTACCGGCCGGGTTGAAGGCCACACCGCGCGGATCGCCGAGTGACTGGTCGCGAATGTTCTGCGGCACGCTGCTGTCGGAATACGCCAGGCCGACGCCGCCCTGCGCGGCATCCAGATGTTCTTCGTTCACGTCCACCAGCGCGATTTCGGCACCCGTTGTGCCGTTCGCAATGGCGGCGCGCACACGGGTGAAGGTACCCGTGAGGTTGGGTTCGAAGCGGATTTCGTTCGTGGCTTCCAGGCCGACAAGCATCAGGCTGCCGTTGCTGGGATTGATGCCCAGCGCCATGCAGTTGTTCATGCGGCGGGTGACGTAGCCGTTCGTGCCGAAGCTGCCGGTGAGGGCGGCCGTGCCGTTCGTCGTGGTGAGACCCGCGATGTCGTTGTCCGTCATGTCCCAGCCGACCGGGCGATTGCTGGAGCCTGCGTTTGCTCCGGTGACGATCAGGTCCCAGTTCGCACCATTGTCATCGCGCCACACGCCCGCGCCGTCCTTGCGCACGATTAGGCTGACCTGCGGCGGCGGGCCGGCGGGCAGCGTGCCAGACGTAAACGAGCCAGCCGGAGTGACCCACGCGGTACCCGGCACACCGTTATTGAACGGCGGGTTGACCGTGCCGCCGTAGGGGCCGGCGCCGTCTTGCAGCGCGTTGCTGATGGAGTTGTTCGGCAGAATCGTGGTGCTGTTGCCGCTTTGGAAAATCGCCGCGTAGACCGTGGTGCCGTCGGTTGCGAGCGCGCGCGGATCCTGGCCCAGCAGCGCGATTTCATCGACCAGTGCATGGGTCGAGGCATTGAAAATCTGAATCTTGTCGGGCCGCGAGCACGATACGGCCGCGAGTGGCGCGCTATTGCCGGAATCCGTGAAGAAGACCACGTCGGCCGGTTCGTCGTCCGTGAAGATCGTCGCCACTACGGTGCCGGTGTCGATGTCGACGACGCTGACGGAGTCGGAGAGATGGTTGACCACCCAGGCTTCCGAGTTGGTGCGGAAGCGGACCGACACCGGGTCGTAGCCCACGGAAACGGTTTGGTCATAGGTGAGCAGACCCGTGCCGCCGTCGACGTCAAAAAGTTCGAGGCGACCGTCGGCGGTGTTCACCGCGGCGAGCTTGGCGCTGTTGGGGCTAAGGTCGATGGGGTAGACGTGCGGCGTTTCAAAGTTCACGAAGTTGCCGGGGTTGGGTGGGATGCGGGGCACGC
>CAZUJL010000018.1:0-81130 GCA_964620045.1 uncultured Nitrospirales bacterium | reverse complement strand
TTGCTCAGGTCGGTCGAATCGATGAACTCGCTGTATTCGTAATCCGAGAACATGCGGTTGAACGCGGCATCTTCCTCGTCGCCGCTGTAGTACGCGCCGTTGATGTAAATGCGCGGCTGGGTCTTTACATCGAAGGTATAGCCCAGCGAGGCATTGCCGGCGAAGGCGTTTACTTCATCAAACGGCTCGGGCAGGCCGGAATCGCCAATCTGGTATGCGCCTTCGAGGTTCCAATCAAAGCGGCCGCGCGCGCCGGCAAACCGCGCGCCGAAGTTCATCAGCTCAATCGAATCCGTATACCCCAGCGCCTCGACCGGATCGGTCAGCGCCTGAAAATAGCGCATGCCGAACACGGCCAGTTCCATGCCTTCAAAGCCGTCGTACGAAATCTGGTTGCCGTGGAACCAGATGTCGCCGGAGGATTCGAGCCGCGCGGGGTTCGCGTTCGTTGCGAGGATCGTATAGAACGACTTCCACGTGAAGTCCTTCCACGACGTTTCCAGCGAGACACCGTCGAACGAAAGTCCGCGAAACAGCGACGAGGTGTCGTTGTTGCCGACGAGAAATTCACTACCGAGTTCCAGCTCCTGCCGGCCGATGCGCACGAACACTTCCCAGCCGAGGATGTTCTGAAATTCGATGTAGCCCTGATAGAACGAAATCGGCGTACCGTCGCCGGTATCGAGGCCGTCCAGAAATCCGCCGCTAGAGAAAGACTGGCCGCCGCGCGTGGGTGGGCTGTCGACAAAACCACCTTCGCCCAAGCCGCGGAAGCTATCGCCCCACACGTTGTACGCGTCCAACTCGACGAACGCGCGCGTGAATTCGTTGAACGTCGCATCAACATTGATGCGCGTGCGCTGCTCGACGAAAAGCGAGTCGGGACCCGTGTCGTTGTCGAAATCCAGATCGGCTTCGCTGTACCAATTGCCGCGAATGCGCAACGAGCCGCCGACCTTCACGTCCTTCAGTTCGGCCTCCGCGGCCGACACGGCCAGGAGAATCATGGAAATAGAAATAGCGAAAGCGCGACGCGGCATAGGTGCCCCCGGATTGCGTGGATGGCCTTCCCCCAAGGAAATCGCGGCCGAGGCCTAGACCGCGCAAACAGAGTATAGGCCGCGCTGCGAAAAACGGTCAAATGGTGCGATTCATCGCAGCGGCGCACGCCTGTCGGACGATCTCGCGCAATTGATGAAGCACGATGCAAGCGAGGCCTACTTCGCCCGCGACTACGCCAAAGTGCACGAACTCTGCGAGCGTATCGACGCGTACGTGAAGGAATCGGCCGCGCCGAGGTAAATCTCCAGGGATTTATACGCTTGACCGGCACCACGCGATCCATTATACTGAACCATATGGTTCAGTATTCATTCACAGCCTTGGCTGACCCCACGCGGCGCGGCGTTTTGGAGCAATTGGTACACGGTGATGCGTCGATCACGGACCTGGCCGAGAAATTCCGCATGACGCTCACGGGCATGAAGAAGCACGTCGGTCTCCTGGAGCGAGCCGGGCTCGTGAGGACGGAGAAGGTAGGGCGCGTGCGCACGTGCAAGCTGGGCCAGCATCGCCTCGAAGCAGAGGCGGCGTGGATCGAACGCTACCGGCTGATGTGGAACGCGCGGTTTAACGCACTGGATGACCTGGTCGAAGAACTGAAACAGAAGGAGAAGAGCGATGGACGTAAAAAAAGATAAACAAACAACGTCGGAACGTAAGTCGGAGCGCGAGCTCGTCGTCACGCGCACGTTCAACGCGCCGGCGCGGATCCTGTTCGAAGCGTGGACGAAGGCGGAGCTGCTGCGCCGGTGGTGGGTGCCGAAGTCGTTGGGGCTGACCTTGTTATCGTGCGAAGTGGACGCGCGCGTCGGCGGTAAGTATCGGCTGGTGTTCAGCCACCCCGCTTCACCGGAACCGGCGGCGTTTTACGGCACGTACCTCGAGGTGACACCGCACTCGCGCTTGGTGTGGAGTAATGAGGAAGCCGGCGACAACGGGCAGGTCACCACGGTCACCTTCACGGAGAAAGACGGCAAAACGCTGCTCGTGATGTGCGAACTCTATCCGTCGAAAGAAGTGCTCGACGAAGCGATCGCGTCGGGAAGCACGAGCGGAGATATGGATGAGACGTTCACACAACTCGCCGAGCTCGTCGGCGGCTGAGGAAGGGTTCACTAATCTCTCGCAAGTTCCGTGCGAAGCCGTCGCAGCAGCGCGGTCTGCTGCGACGCGCGCGTTACCTCAATGCGTTCCCAGCTATCTTCCCAGTGCACATGCGCGAACAGACCGGCGGGGTCTTCATGAAAATGCAGGAACGCGAGGCTCTTCTTGTAGAACACGCCGCGTTTCTTTTCGCGGAGCACGTTAAACTTGCGCAATCGGCCGAGGAAGTTTTCCAGTGCGTCTAGCGCTTCCGGCCCGGCGTGCTTCACGGCGTCGCGCCCTCACTCTTGGTGCCGCAGCATCTCAATCGGGCGTTTGCGGAGCGCGCCGATGCTGGCCGTGATGCCCGCGGCGACAGAGACGACCATGCCCGCAATAATCGCGAGCACGAACAACCCATAGGGCCAGTGGAATTCGGTTTCGAGCGCGCGAATCGTCATCAACCGCGCGAGGATGCCGCCGCCGGTGACGCCGATGATACCGGCGACGAGGCCGAGCAGCGCGTACTCCGCCGCGAACACGCCGGCGACTTCGCGGCGCGTCATGCCCACAGTCTTCAGTAGCGCGACTTCGCGGCCGCGGCGGTTCGATTCGATACCGATCGTGCCCGCGAGCACGGCAATCGCGGCGCCGACGATGAACAGGCCGAGCATGCGCACGCCCCAGCCGATGCGGTTGAGCTGCGTCATGATGCGATCGACCACGTCGCTCAGCACCACGAAGGTCACGTTTGGGTATTCAGACGTGATGCGGTTTAGCATCGCGCCGCCACGGTCCTTCGGCGCGCGCAGCGTGGCCACGTTGAACTGCGGCGCGTCCTCGAGATACCCCGGCTCCACAATCGCCTCGAAGTTCAGGCCCATCTCGCGCCAATCCACTTCGCGCACGCTGGTGATTTCAAAATCGATCGTCTTTCCCGTCGGCAACACGAAGGTCATCACGTCGCCCAGTTTCAACGCGCGGCGATCGGCCCATTCCTTCTCCAGGCTGATCTCCGCCACGTCGGGCTTGCTGAACCACTCCCCTTCCAGAATTTTATTGGCCACGGGCAGTTCCGCCCCGTACGTCAGCGTGCGCTCGTTCCGTCCTTCGCGTGCGCGCCGGGCGCGGTTCTCGCCGCCGGGATTCTTTTCGTTGTCGGTCGATTCGTCCGCGGTGCGCTCGCCATTTACAGCAGTAAGCCGCGCCATCACGATCGGCACGGCGGTGATGTCTGTCGCTTGTTCGGATTCCAAGAGCGTGCGCAGACCCGGCATCTGCTCCGGCCGTGCATTCAACACCACGGCGGACGGCAATTTTTCCGGCAAGGACACCGTAAGCTGCTGGTGCAGAAAATTCTGCACGATGCCGGCGGAGAACAGCACGAGCAGGCCAAGACCCAACGACACCACCGATGGAATTGTGTTGGCGCCGGGCCTGGAAATCGCGGCGAGCCCGTGCCGCAACCACACGCGCCGGCCCCAGTCGCGCGGGATGCGCGCCGCAATTTTCATCAGCAGCCACGCGCCGCCGGCGAGCATCAGCGCGGTAATAAGCACGCCGGCGGTAAAAATAAAGCCGACCAGCGCGCTGCGCGCCTGGATGCCGGCAAGTGCGGCGATGCCGGCGCCCGTAATCAGCGCGGTCGCGATGCGTACCCAGCGCGCGCCCGGCAAGGGCTCGGCGTTGCGACGGAACACGCGCACGGGCGGCACGCGCAGCACCGAGACCAGCGGCGGCAAGCTGAACACAATCGCGACGGCGACGCCAAGCAAGAGTCCGCTGAGCGCGGCCATCGGCTGCCACCAATGGATCAAATTCGTGGGGATGAACTCACGAAACACAATCGGCAATAGCGCCGTGATGCCCAGTCCCAATACGGCACCCGCCGTGCTGCCGACGAGGCCGAGCAGCATCGCCTGCGCGACATACAGCAGGAAAATTTCCCGGGGGCGCATGCCGATGCACTTGAGCACCGCGATGGCGTCCATGCGGCCCGCGATCCACGCGCGCACGGCCTGCGCCACGCCGACACCGCCCAGCAACAGCGACAGCAACGCGATCATGCCGAGGAAACGCGCGAGGCGATCGAGCCCGCGCTGCAGCGATGGCTGCCCTTCGAGGTACGTCTCCACCCGCGCCGAGCCGGATTCGGAATCTTCGATCGCTTTCTCGATCTTCGTCTTCACCGCCTCGATTTGCTCGGGCGTCATCTCGGGCAGTTTCACGAGCGCTTTGTAGCGCACGCCGACGTTCAGATCGCCGAGACCGGTTTGCGCGAAGGCTTCCGGCGACAAATACACACGCGGGCCGATGTACATGAAACCCGTAATGCGGTCCGGCTCGTTGTTCACAATGCTCGCGACGCGAAAGGGCTTGCCCGAAATCCGCAGCGTGCCGCCGGTCTGCACGCCGAGCCGCGTGGCCAGGTCGGCCGCGATCGCGACTTCGCCTTTCGCGAAAATCTCCGGGAACGTGGCCGCCGGCGTGAGATCCAAGTCTCCGTAATATGGGTACTCGGCGGGAATAATGAGCAGCTCCGCGAGCAGACTGCGCACCTGCGCGCCCTCGCCCGCCTGAATCACCTGCGGCTGCTCGCGCGCCACCAACCATTTCACACCGGGCACTTCGGCGAGCGGCGCTTCCCAACCCTCTGGAAGTTTTTGGCCGGCGCGGAGCGCCAGATCGGCGCCGAGCATTTCTTTCGCGTTGGATTGAATGCCGCGCTCAAAACTATTCGACAAGGCCGCAATCGCGACGACGGCGGCGACGCCGATCGCGAGGCACGCGATCGAAAATACCAACCGCCCTAATCCGCCGCGGCCTTCGCGCAGCGTCTGCCGCAGCAAAAGCCCGGGGGTCACGCGCGGGCCTCGCGCGCGTGCTGTTGCGGCGTCTCCTCGCGATCGATGCGGCCATCGCGCAGGAAAATAAGGCGGTCGGCATGTTGCGCGACCGCTTCGTCGTGCGTCACAAGCACCAGCGTTACGCCGCGCTCACGCTGAAGTTGCGCCAGCAATCCAAGCACGGTGGAGCCCGTCGTCGTATCCAGATTTCCCGTCGGCTCATCGGCCAGCAACAGCGCCGGGTCCGCCGCGAACGCCCGCGCCAGCGCCACGCGCTGCTGTTCGCCGCCGGAAAGCTGCGTGGGGTAATGGTGCCCGCGATCGCCGAGTCCGACGGACGCGAGCAGATCATTCGCACGCTGCCGCGCGCCGCGCGCCTTCTTCAGTTCCATTGGCAGCATCACGTTCTCGCGAGCGGTCAAGTGGCCGAGCAACTGGAAGGCCTGGAACACGAATCCGATCTTGTCGCGCCGCAACACAGCGAGCGCATCCTCGGACATTGTGTGGATGGGCTTGCCTTCGAACAGCACCTCGCCCGAGCTGGGCCGGTCGAGGCCCGCCATCAGCGCGAGCATCGTGGATTTTCCGCTGCCCGAGCGGCCAAGCACGCCGAGGAACTCGCCGCGGCGTACGTCGAGATCGACCGAGTCGAGGATTGTCAGATGGCGATCGCCGGAGCGCAGCTGTCGTGTAAGTTTGCGCAGGGACAACACGGCGGAGTCTGTGTGCGAGGCAGCATTCATGCGTAGCATGATACCGCGCGACGCGCTGAATCCCCAATGCCGCGCCGACGCGCATGAGTTGATCCACGGGCGTCCGGTTCATAGAATAGTTCGATTACGTGGGCCGGATTTCTGCGGGGTAAACGATGAGCTCGAACGACGCCGTACCGATTTCCTTTAACGACACCGAAAGTGTCGTCATCATCGCCACGCTGGGCGCCGAGGCCTCGCTCGACGCGGAAGGTTCGCAAGCCTTCGGCGACGTGATCGTTCAATACATCAAGGACCACCCGAAGGTCCGCCTGCTCATTAACTTCCAGAACATCACGTACCTCAGCAGCGCCGCGCTCACCGAACTCCTGCGCATCAACGAGGCCGCCAAACAAACCGGCGGCGCGATTCAGCTCTGCGGCCTGTCCAAGGAAATCCATCGGGTATTTGAAGTGACGCAACTCGCCAAGGTCTTCAAGGTGAATCCCGGCGAGCCGGTGGAAAAGACCATCGTGCGGCTCAACAACGAGTCCGAGTGGGACGTGTTCCGGGCCTAGTCACTGCGCCGCGCGTTTCGGCGGTCCCGGGAAAAACGCATTCGTCTCCGCGGCATAGGCCGCATATGCCGGCTTCGTCTTCCGCAATTTTTTCTCCAGCAACCGCACGCCCGATACGCGCATCAGCAAAAACGTCATTAGCGCGGGGCTGAAAATCGTGTACACGCCATACGGCGCAGACGCCGCAACAAGAAAGATGCCCCACCACAGCAGCGCGTCGCCGAAGTAATTCGGGTGCCGGGTATACCGCCACAGGCCGCGGTCCATCACCGTGCCCTTGTTGGCCGGATTCGCCTTGAAGCGCGCGAGCTGGAAGTCCCCCACGCTTTCGAACAACAGCCCGATCAGCCACAAGGCCGCGCCGATATAATCGAGTACGTTGAGCTCGCCCTGTTTCGCCGCGATGCCCACCTGCAACGGTAACGAAATGATCCACGTGAGCACGCCCTGGAAAAGAAAGACGGTGAACAGGCTGAGCACGACGAATCGGGCGCCGTGGCGCTTGCGCATCGCCGCGTAGCGGTAGTCCTCGCCCTGACCCCAGTTGCGCCAGGTGAGGTATAGCGAAAGGCGCAGCCCCCAGATCACGGCCATCGCGAGCAGCAACAGCGCGCGCGGCGTCATGCGATCCATGTAGGAAAACGACACCAGCGCCGCGAGGGCGAAGCCGCCGCCCCAAAATCGATCGACGATGCTGGCATCCTCGAGAAATACGCTGCCGAGCCACTGGAATACGACGTAGAACAGCAGAATCCACGCGCACATTGTGAAGGTTTCGGCCACAGTCACCTCGGGCGAGACAGGTAAACTATTGACAAAATTCCAAGAGCGCCGTATTCTATCATCACGTCCATAAGGGGATTGGATGTGTTTGGGGAGCACGCTCACGTGAGCGATTACATTGTCGAAAAGCGTATCCGCGAGGAAATCGAGTTCGCGCGCGCGCTCACGGCCGTGCTGCTTGCGGTGAAGCTCGAAGTGGCCGAATCGAAGGCACAGGAAGCCTACGACCGGCTGGCCCACCGGCTCCCGGCTCCCGAACGAAACTAGGCCCCGTGCTTAGCGGTTGATCTTCACGGCGGCCGGCACTGCTTCGCGCTCCGGCAAATACTTTTCCACGCGGTGGCGCACGATCTCGCCCTGCACCATGTAGATCACGTCCTCGGCGATATTCGTCGCCTGATCCGCGATGCGCTCCAGGTGGCGCGAAATGCTGAGCATATGGATCAGTGAATTCATCTGGTCCGGATTCGCGCGGATGCCGTCCTGCACGAGCGTGTACATCTCGCGGTTCATCGCGTCGACTTCGTCGTCGGCCGCGATCACGGCCCACGCCCGCTCGGGATCGCTGTTCACGAGCGCGTCGATGGAATGCTTCAGCATCCACTGCGCCTTCTCTGTCATCGACTTGAAGTTAAACGGAAGGTTCACCGGCTTCTGCCGCGCGAGGAACGCCGCGCGCTCGGCGATGTTCACCGCGAGGTCGCCCACGCGTTCAAGGTCGTTGTTAATTTTGAGCACGGCGACGATAAAGCGAAGGTCGGCCGCGACCGGCTGAAACAGCGCGAGCAGTTTCAGGCATTCTTCCTCGACGTCCACTTCGAGCTCGTCGATTTGCCGGTCGCCCTCGGTCACGCGGATCGCGAGGTCAAAATCGCGCTTTTCCAGCGCCTCTACGGCGTTCCGCAGCGCTTCTTCCACGCGCGTGCTCACCTGTAGCAGGTGCCGTTTCAGTTGGTCGATCGCGCGCACCGAATGGATGGACATGAAGGTCGCCTCTCTCCGTAGGCCTTCCCCGGCCTGTTCCCTCAAATCAAAGTATATCACCGGCTCCAGCAGCATCAGCCGAATCTCCCGGTTACATAATCCTGGGTCTCTTGAAGGTGCGGATTCTGGAACATGACGTCGGTCGGCCCGTACTCCAGCAGCCGCCCGAGGTACATGAAGGCCGTGTAATCGCTGGCCCGCGCCGCCTGCTGCATGTTATGCGTCACCATAAGGATCGTGTAGTTGCCGCGCAGCTCGGCGATGAGGTCTTCGATTTTGCCCGTGGCGATCGGGTCCAGCGCGGAGCAGGGCTCGTCCATCAGCAGCACCTCGGGCTCGGCGGCGATGGCGCGCGCGATGCACAGGCGTTGTTGCTGGCCGCCGGAGAGGCCGAGCGCGCTTTCGTGCAGGCGGTCCTTGGCCTCTTCCCACAGCGCCGCGCCGCGCAGGCTCTTCTCGCACACTTCATCCAGCACGGCCTTGCTGCGCTCGCCGTCGATGCGCAGGGAATATACGACGTTCTCGTAGATGCTCATGGGGAACGGGTTGGGCTTCTGGAACACCATGCCCATGCGCTTGCGCAGTTCGATCACGTCCACGCTCGATTCGTATATCGACGAGCCGTGCAGCTTCATGTCGCCCGTCGTGCGCACGATGCCGAGCAGGTCGTTGATGCGGTTCACGGATCGGATCAGCGTGGATTTTCCGCAGCCGGATGGACCAATCAGCGCGGTGACGTTTCCTTCGGGCACGAGCATGTTGATGTTGTACAGCGCCTGCGCCTGGCTGTAGAACAAGCAGAAATTTTCCACGCTGAGCACCGGCGTGACGGTGGAGATTTCCTTGTGAATTTCTGATGCTATCGTTTCGCCGGCCGCAATCGCCGCCAAACGATTGCCGCGCGTACGTGTCACCGGTTCGCGAACGGTACCCATGCCGCCTCCTTAGAACACCGAACTGGCGTATTTGCGGCGCAAGCGCGCGCGCAGCAAGACACCCAGTGCGTTCAAAATAAAAATGATCGTGATCAACAGCAGCGTCGTCGTGAACACCATTGGCTTCGACGCTTCGCTGTTCTGGCTTTGGAAACCCAGGTCGTAAATGTGGAACCCGAGGTGCATGAAGCTGCGCTCGAGGTGCACATAGGGGAAGTAGCCGTCGATCGGTAGTTCCGGCGCGAGTTTCACGGCGCCCACGAGCATCAGCGGCGCCACTTCGCCCGCGCCGCGCGCCATGGCCAGAATAAGCCCCGTGATCACGCCCGGCATCGCGCGCGGCAACACGATCCGGCGGATCGTCTGCCACTTGCTCGCGCCGCAGGCGTATGACCCTTCGCGCATGGAGTTCGGCACCGCGGCGAGCGCTTCTTCCGTCGCCACGATCACGACCGGCAGCGTCAGCAGGGCGAGCGTGAGCGAGGCCCACAGGATGCCGCCGGTGCCCAGCGTTGGGTTCGGCAGTTTTTCGGAGAACAAGAGCTGGTCGATGTTCGCGCCGATGATGTAGCTGAAGAAACCGAGGCCGAACACGCCAAACACGATGCTCGGCACACCGGCGAGGTTGTTGATCGCGATGCGCACGGCGCTCACGAGCGGCCCGGCCTTCGCGTATTCGCGGATGTACAACGCGGCGAGTACGCCGAACGGGACGACGGCCAGCGACATCAGCAGCGTCATCACCACCGTGCCAAAGATTGCCGGAAACACTCCGCCTTCGCTGTTCGCTTCGCGGGGTTCGTCGAACAGGAACTCGCGCCACCGCGCGAGGTACACGCCGGATTTTCCGGCAACACTCAGCCGGTTCGGCGTGAAGGCGAGCACAATATCGTCCAGCAGAATCGCCTTTTCCTGGCCGTCCGCTGTCGTCACCAGCACTTTATATTTGCTGTTCTCGGCGTTCAGCGCATCGATCTTCGCGCGGATGGCGGCGAACTGTTCCTTCGATGCGGCTTCCTGCTGTGCATACCGCTCATTCGCCGTGCGCCACTGGTCGGAATCCTGACCGTGCTTCAACTCGATGCGTCGCAGGCGCAGGCGCTCTTCTTCCAGCGCGTGGTTCAAGTGACCGATATCGTCCTTTTCCAGCGCGCGGCGTTCGTCCCAGCGCTTCAACACACCGGGATGCAGTTCTTCGTACTTCGCCCAGATTGCTTGCGGCTCGGTGGCCACCGGCTGATCGTCGATCAGGAAGGCCTTTGGAAAACCATAAAACCGGCCCCACGAGCGGCGCTCGAAGAGCAGCGCCCACTCCGGCGTCGATTCCCCGCCGTCGGCAATTTCGAAATCGCTGACCCAGGTAAAGTGTTCGCTCGTCAGATCGAAGTTGCCCGTGCGCAGCAGGCGGCGATACGCGATACCATCGGCCGCCGTCACGCGTTGCAGCGCGAGCGCACGGAATTCTTCCGGAAACGCTTCGAATACGTCTTCGGCGGGACGGAACGACTCGCCGCGCGTCACCTCGCCCATCAGCGCGCGGCCGTCGATGGTCTTCACTTCCACGATCGCGCCGGGCCAGAAGGTCGAAGTCCCTTGTACGAACACGTACAGCAACAGACCGACGATCATGATCAAACAG
This sequence comes from uncultured Nitrospirales bacterium, assembly GCA_964620045.1. GTDB lineage: Bacteria > Hydrogenedentota > Hydrogenedentia > Hydrogenedentales > VFKU01. Next base: position 70,528 of record CAZUJL010000018.1, on the reverse strand, counting down.
ATCGCGAGGCCGCCGCCCGTGAACCACACCATCGGTTCGGCGCGCGCAAGCATGCTCGCGGCGGCACCGCCCCGGCGACGGCGCGGCTTGGTGGCCTGCGCGGTGTCGGTCGCGCGTGGCGCGTGGGTCGCGGGCGCGCGCTCTGGTGTGCGCAGCATGTTCATATCTGGAATGCCCGCTTGCGGAAGCGCTGGCGAATGGTCTCCGCCACCGTATTCAGCACGAAGGTGATGGCAAACAGCGACAAGGCCGCGAGGAACAGCATGCGGTAGTGCGTCGAATCGCGCACGGCCTCCGGCAGTTCCACGGCGATGTTCGCCGACAGCGTGCGGAAGCCGTTGAAAATGTTCCACTCCATTACAGGCGTGTTGCCGGCCGCCATCAGCACGATCATGGTCTCGCCGACCGCGCGGCCGAAGCCGATCATGACGGCCGAGAACAGGCCGCTCGCCGCCGTCGGGATGATGATACGCACAGCCGTCTGCCACGGCGTGGCGCCGGAGCCGAGCGAGGCGGTGCGCAGGTGATCCGGCACGGCGGACAAGGCGTCTTCGGAAATGGTGTAAATGATCGGGATGATCGCGAAGCCCATGATGAATCCGACGACGAAGGCGTTGCGTTGCACGTAGGTGTCCACGAACCCGCCGCGCGGATCGAAGGACCAGAATCCGAAGGGACCGTTCGAGAGAAAGTAGGACACGACCAGCGCCACGATCACGGCGCCGCCGGACAACCCGAGGAACATGCCCAGCCGCGTGAGCGCGATTTTCAGATCCGACCATCCCCCGCTCGCGCCCAGGAACCACGGGTTCACAAATCGGCCGGAGCCCAGCGCGCAGACGAGGGCCGCCAGCGGGAACAACAACATCATCCACCCGCCCGTGCCGGTGCCCACCTGCCCATCGAGCCACGCGCGCATGTCGCCGGCGAACAACGTACGTTCGAGGACCGGGCCGAGCGCGACCGCCATCCACCCGCCCGCGGCGATGGCGATGACGACGAACACAATGCGCCAGCGATCGTTGCGCGTGGCGAAGCGGCGCGGCAGCAACTGCCACAGATGCGCGCCAAGGAGGATTGCGAAGGGAATCGTCGCGAAGGCCAGCAGAGAGGCGGGGACGACTTGCTCGATCCACGGCGCGACGACGAGCGCCGCGAGGAAACCGAGCACGACACTGGGCAGACTCGCCATCATTTCGATGACGGGCTTCACGCGCATGCGCGCGCGCCGGCCCATCATTTCGCTGGTGTACACCGCGGCCAAGAGTGCCGCCGGCACGCCGAACAGCATCGAGTACACGGTCGCCTTGAGCGTGCCGAAAATCAGCGGATATAAACCGTACTTCGGTTCGAAATCATCCGTGCCGCTGGACGACTGCCACACCTGCGCGGGCGCCGGCGAACCTTCGTACCACACCGGCGTGAGGATGGCGGCCATGGAAATTTCCGGATGCGGCACATCCATGCGCCAGATCTGCATTTTGGTGGTCGACAGCGCGGCGAGCGCGTCGTCCTTCGGGCCAAGCGCAATCGCGGCGACGGGTGCCGCTTCGCCCGGCATCGTCGCATCGACCAGCATGCGCTCGCTCGTGACATGGCTGAGCCGCACGTGGCCGTTTGCGTATCCGGTGGCGATCATGCGGCCGCGCTGCGACACCGCGATCGACGAGACGGCCGCGCTCGACGGCGCGAGTTCGTGCGCCATTGCGAGCACACGCCCGTCGCTGGTGTTCGCGCCGTCGGCATGCGCGCGGAACCACACCCGCACGCGCCCACGGCTGTCGCCCGCGACGAGCGAGGTTTTTCCAATCAAGAATTCGAGCGCCGTCACCTGCGTATCCGGCTCCGGCACGATGAAAATACTTTCGGCCAACTGCGGGGTCTCGACGTTGCGCGTGTCGTAGCGCAGGAGGCGGCCGTCGCGCCAACACAGCATGGCGTTGTCGCCGAGGCCGGTGAGCTTCAGCCAGGCGGGCCGCGATTCGCCGGCGGCCAATTCGAGTTTCGCGCTGCCGCCCACCTTCTTCACGGTGGTTTTTTTTGTAATCAGATTTTTCTTGCTGGTGATTTCATCTGCATGGAGTGTATTGGTGGACGTGAGCGCGACCGTGATGCGGCCATCGCCCCGGCCCGTGATGTCGATGAGTTCGACGCGCGCACCGGGCTCGATCGAAACCGGTTCTTCGAGCTTCACTTCGATCGTCTGCAGGCGATACTGGCCTTCGGGGGTACGCTCGACGACACCGCCCTCGGCCGGCATGCGTGCGCCAACTTTCAACCCCTTGAGTGCATCGGACAGGTTTTGTTGATCGAGGAACTGCGTCGCGAACGCGATCCGGCCGTATTGAACCGTGCCATCGGCGAACCCGAACGCGATCAATCCATCCGCCGCGACCGGCGAGATCGCCGTCGGCGCCCGATCGCCGAGCGGTTTGAGTTCCGCGAGCGACTCGCCCGTATCGAGGCTGATCAAATGAACGACACCGGCGGCGTTCATCGACCACGCCATGGTGAGGTATTCGTTCAAGCGAAACGGCGTGCCGCCCGCGGCATCTTGCGCGCCGAGCGTCGCGGAAAGCTCCCGCTCTGATTCCAGCGAGGGCGAAATGAACAGCGGGATGACGACCCACACGAGGAACACGCAGACCAGCGAAATGGCCAGGATCGTCGCGCTGCCACCGAGGGTAATCAGCAGACCCGCCGCGCGATTGGCGATGTGGACCGAGCGGCTCGTGCTGCGCCGACGGCCCCGGCCGGAAAAACTGGGAGCAGCGCGCTCACGGTTTTCTTCGTTCATGCGCTGCTCCTGCATCAGATCGTGTGGCCAGCCCAGCCACGAACACACAAGGGCGGCGGCCGAAGTGGCCGCCGCCTGCTTACATACCTTTTAACTGCACGCCGGCGCGTTAGCACCGGCAAGATGAATCAATCCGTCTTCGCCGCGCCACCGAGGCCGACGCTGCTGAGCGCTTCGTCCACCATCTCCGGCAACAGCGGGAAGTAGCCGTCTTTCACCACATCGGCTTGGCCCTGCGCGCTGACCACGTACTTCACGAACTCGCGCCGGATCGGATCGAGCTGCTCGCCCGGCTTGGCGTTGATATACAAGAAGAGAAAGCGCGACAGCGGATATTCGCCGCTGTACGCGTGCTCTTCTTCCGCCTCAATCGCCGAATCTGTATCGCGCGCCGCCAGCGGCACCGCGCGCACGTCGGCCGTCTTGTAGCCGATGCCGCTATAGCCGATGCCGTACTTGTCGCTCGCCACGCCCTGCACCACGGCGGAGGAACCCGGCTGCTCCTTGACGCTGTCTTTATAGTCGCCCTTGAACAGCGCGAATTCCTTGAAGTAGCCGTACGTGCCCGAGGCCGAGTTACGGCCATAGAGGCTGATCGGCTTGTTTGCCCACTCGCCCTTCAGGCCAAGCTGACCCCAGGTCGTGATGTCTTCCGGGTAACCGCCGGCGCGGTTCTTCGAGAAGATCGCGTCAACCTGCTGCAGCGTCAGCTTCTTGATCGGGTTGTCTTTGTGGACGTACACCCCAAGCATGTCGAGCGAGGTCGGGATTCCGGTCGGCTTGTACCCGAACTTCTTTTCAAACGCGTCTTCTTCTTCGGCCTTCATCGCGCGGCTCATCGGGCCGAACTGCGCCGTGCCGCTGATCAATGCCGGAGGCGCCGTGGACGAACCCTTGCCTTCGATTTCGATCTGGACGTTCGGGTACATCTTCTTGAAGCCTTCAGCCCAGAGCGTCATCAGGTTGTTCATCGAGTCCGACCCGATGCTCTTGATGCTGCCCGACACGCCTTCGACCGGCTTGTACTCGGCAAGCGCGTCGTCCGCCGTCGCGGCAGTGGCAAGCGAACCGGCCACGCCGAATCCGGCGATGGCGACAGCCGCCCACACTCGTTTGATTCTTGTCATCATATTTCTGCTCCTACGGTTCGCGGTGGCCTCATTTCGTCGTGCTCACTGGCGTAACCTGCGGGGCCTCCGCGACACGAAAGTCGCGCCAGTATGGTAGTCATTGAACATTAGAGTCTCGTTAGCGAAACTCGAATTACTCATCTTCAATTGGATATTTCTTTACTAAAACTGCGAATCAAGTAAGGTATTTGTTACCAAGTCACCTGGAATCGCATCAGCAAGCCGTCGTAGTTGCCACTGTCCACCGCCGGGAAGACATCGTCTGGATCAGCCGGATCCCCGATGATGATTTCTTCGTCGCGATCCACCCAGCCATGGATGTAGTTGAACGAGATCCGCATATTCGGGTTGAGGTACCAGTTCACGCCAGCCGTGACGTTGCTTTCCGTGCCGCCGGTGACGTCTTCGTCGTCGAAGTCCAGCCACGAGTAGCGCAGCGCCAACTCCCACGCGCCCGGACCGCGTGAATCGCCTGAGATGTTGAAGTTCTTTTTCGGGATGACCTTGTCGATCACGCCCTGTTGGTTCTTGTAGGCGCGGTGTTCACCGGTCAGGATGTAACCGGCCTGCACATACGCGCCCTGCGCCATCACGCGATCGCCATCGACGCGATCGAAGCTGTCCATGATGTACTCGGCCTGCGCGGAGAACGGACCATAGATCCCGGCCAGTTCCGCGCCGAACAGCACCTGCGAGTCGATATCGCCGATCATATTGAACGTATCGAGGTAGCGCTCCGCGAGGTGGTTCTCCGGACGCGCCCGCAGGCGGAGGCCGCTCAAGTCGTTCTCGCGATAGCTGCTCCACGCGCCGAGGTGGACGAGCTGCAGCTTGTCGACGCGGTCGTTTTTCACGGCGTAGTAATACGGCAGACCCGTGACGCGGCCGGTGACGGCCCAGTTCTCATCGCCAAAACCGATACCGAGGTCGTTCGTGTCACGGAAGGCACCCAACGAGGCCGTCATCCGTTTGTCGAAGAAGGCGTTGGTAAGACCCACGCCCACATTGCGCGAGGGTACAAAGACATTCGGCAGGGCACGCTCGATAAACAGGGTGTCGTTGTCGCTCATCAATTCTTCAAGGCTTCCGAACTCCTTGAAATGTCCGACGCGGGCCGTGCCGATATAGGGTATGTTGTTCGCCGACATATAAACGTCTTTGAACGCCGTGGCACCCGCGAAGTCGTATTCCGCCATGAAGTCGAAGTCGCGGTAGATAATGCCGCCGATGGCGATGCGCGCGCGGCGGAACTCGACGCCGTCCTGCGAACGCGCGACGGTGTCCAGTTCATCGTCTTCGTTGTTCCACGCCGCATCTAACTGGATACGACCCGAGATCCGGAGCTGGAATGGCTTTACGCCGTTCTCGGCCTCGGCCGAATCAATGCGCAGACCTTCCTTCCAGTACATATCGAGGGCGCCCTTTGGGCGTGCGGGCGCGGCCGCGGGGGCCGCAGCAGGCGCTGCCGCCGGGGCTTCGGCCTGTTTTTTCTCCACCGCCTCGAGTTGCTTCGTTACTTCATCAAGCCGCTTGGTGAGGTCTTCCACCATCTTCTTGAGTTCATCGACCGAGGCCTGTTGAGCCGACGCCCCAATCGGCAACAGACCTGCCGCGACCATTAAAATGGGCGCGAACCATTGGATACACCTGCGCACACGCATACCCTTCTCCTAGTTAGAAATCCGCTTCCGCCCCGGTGCAGCCCGCACCGACCCGTGGAATACGCTAAAGAACGATGATTAGAGAAGTGTTAGCACTGCGCGAAAAAGGGATGAATCGAAAGACTTAATCGAATTCAAACAATCGCCGGCGAGCCGGCGTGCGTCGGTTTAGGAAGGTGGATGCAGAAGGAACTGCCGACCCCAGGGGTACTTTCGACCGTTACATGCCCGCGGTGGCTCTGGACGATGTGTCTCACAATGGAGAGACCCAGACCCGTGCCGCCCATGTCGCGGCTGCGCGCGCGGTCGACCCGATAGAACCGTTCGAACAAACGCGGCAGATGGTCGGACGAAATCCCGCACCCCTGGTCGCGTACAAAAATGAGCACTTCGTCCAGCGTCTCAATCGCCTCGACACTCACGCTGGTGCGCGCTTCGCTGTACTTCACCGCGTTGTCGATCAGGTTCACGACACCCTGTTGGATCAGGTTCGTATTGATTCGCGCCTGGATGCTCGGGTCACAACTCAACTCGATGCGAATGCCACGCGTCGCGGCGGCGGGAGTACACAGCTCTACGGCTTCCGTGAGGGGACCTGTGAGCGGCGCGATCTCCAGCATCTCGTCTGCCGCCTGTTCACGCTGTTCCAGGCGGGACAATGTCAGCAAATCCTCAATGATTGCGTTCAAACGCTCGGCCTGCCGCTGCACAATTTCCAAAAACCGACGGGCGTCGTCCGGGCTATTCATGGCCCCGTCCAAAAGTGTTTCAACGAATCCTTTAATGGATGTTACGGGGGTTTTTAATTCGTGGGACACATTTGAAACAAAGTCGCGGCGCACCTGTTCGAGTCGCCGCAATTCGGTCACATCGTTCAGGACTACGACGGCGCCGATGCCCGATCCCGCCGTGCCGCGCAACCGCGCGCCGTGGGCTTCGATGATCTGGGTGCGTCCGCGCTGATGCAACGTGATCTCGCCCTTGACCGCCTCGGCGCCATGCAAGGCGCGGGTGACAAAATTCTGCAGCGCCGAGTTGCGTACAATTTCGGCCAGTGCCTGACCCTGGGCATGCGCCGGCTCGACCCCCACCAGTTTCGCCGCGGCCTGGTTGATGCTGATGACGTTATGCTGGCTGTCCACCGCCAACACCCCTTCCACCATACTGGAGAGCACGGCTTCCTGCTCGTTGCGCTGGCGCAGCGCGGTCTGCAGGCGCGCGTCCCACGCGGCCATCAGTTCATTCAGGGATTCCGTCACCATCCCCAGTTCCTTGGCCTCGGGGGCGATAAATCGCTCGAACCCGCCCCCCTCACGCATGCGGTTCGCCGCCAACTGCAGTTGGCCAGCCGGCTGGGTAATGACGTTCGAGCACATTTTCGCGGCAACGGCCGCCATCGTCACGATCGCGACAAACAGCAGTATCCCGCCCGTAATGCCGATCATGGGCGAAAACCGGAAGTCATCCACGGGGGCCGAGGCCACGATTACTTCGATACGGCCGCCGGTATCGGTGGTCGGAACGGCCACTTCCGCCAAGGCCCCACCGGGTACATTGCGCACGGAAGTCCCGAGGCGTCGCGATACCGCGCGCTCGATCTCGGCCAGCGGCGCGGGCTCCGCCGGCGATGCCGGGCCCGACGAGGCCAGCACTGTGCCTTCGCGCGAATACAGGGTAAAGTCGGCCGATCCGGGGATATTGAGGCTCTTGAAGAACCCCGTGGCTTCTTTGCCGGAATGCTCGGCACGCCAGACTTCCAGCGCGCTGCGAACGGCCATTGCCTGGCCTTCGAGCACGGCGAGCGCCCGTTCCTGGCGCAGGGAGGATCCGCGAGACGTGATGAGCGCGGCCAGCACGATCCCCACGATCGCCGCCGCGCATAACTCGACCAGCAGGAATTGCCAGTAGAGTTTACGTCCTGTCATTACACCCGTTACTCCTTGAACCGATACCCTACGCCGCGTACCGTGTCGATATACTCGCCGGCGGTGCCGAGTTTCTTACGCAGGCCTACAATCTGCACATCTACTGAACGTTCGGTGACCGGGTAATCCTCACCGTGCACGGCATCCACGATCTGATAGCGCGTGAACACCCAGCCGGGCCGCCGTGCTAAATAAACCAATACACGGAATTCTGTATTCGTGAGCGGGACCGGTTTGTTGTCCACCAGTACCTCGTGCCGCCCGAGGTGGATCACGATATTGTGCGCCCGGATCACATCCGAGTTGTCCACTTTGGACCGCGATCCGCGCCGGAGCACGGCGCGCACGCGTGCCGTCAGCACGCGCGGGCTGAACGGCTTGGTGATGTAGTCGTCGGCACCCACTTCGAGGCCCGCGACCACGTCCGACTCTTCGCCTTTGGCCGTGAGCATGACGATCGGCACGTGCTGCGCCAGATAGTCGCGCTTCAAGCGGCGGCAGACTTCCAGGCCGTCCAGCTCCGGCAGCATCAAGTCCAGCAGCACCAGGGTCGGCAACTGCTCGTGCGCCTTGGTCAGCGCCTCCTCGCCGGTGCGCGCCTCCACCACGTCGAATCCTTCTTTCACGAGGTTGTAGCGCACCAGCTCGCGAATCTCGTTCTCGTCTTCAACGACGAGAATCGTGTCCTTTGCCATACCGCCGGCACCTTCTTTGGGTTTGGGATGACGGACGCTCAAAAACAGCCCGTTCCGAGTGCCAATCACGGGGGTCCATCCGGTCCGCCAACCGATGGAAATGATCGTGATTAGTATATGTCGGCATTGTTAGCGATATGTGCGCAAACGGTGTCCGTACTGTAAGGGAAGCATGCGTCCCGATTCGGCGTAAGTCAAGCCAATTCAGTGCTCTGTGCAATTTTCCTTGAACCGCCGGTCAACCGGACTCTAAAATGAGCACTTCGCAATCCGCGATTGGGTGTTGTAGTCCACACAAACGACCGGCGGGGCTCGGATCAACGCAGAGGATCGTAAGATTCTCGGACCATTGCCGGTTCATAACCATTGGACGGTCGCCACTCGGCCTCCTTACAGAAAGGGCTCCATACATGAAATTGCACGTCGCTCGTTATTTGTTGACGTCGTTCGTCGTCGCCGTGTTGGCAGTCGGCTGTGCGCCGAAGGAAGAAGCCGCCACCGACGAGACGGCCTCGACGCCGCCCGCGGCGCCCGAAATGCGCGCGGCGGATGCCACGACTCCGGCCGCGGCCAGCACACCGGCCCCCGCGTCTGCGGCTGAAGCCGCACACACCGATGCGCCGAGCGGCGCGGAGAAGGCGATTGATACTGTGAAGGACGCCGCGCACACCGTCGCGGAAGGCGTGAAGGAAGCCGCCAACACCGTCGTCGCTGCCGCCACCGGTTCGGGCGATGGCCTCGCCGGCAAGGTTGTGTTCGAAGGCGCGGCCCCGAAGCGCCCGGTGCTCGAGACCGAAGGCGATCCGAAATGCCACGCGATGCACGCGGACAAGCCGCTGCTCTCCGATCGCGAAGTGGTCGGCGCCGACGGCGGCGTGCAGTGGGCGTTTGCCTACATCAAGAATCCGCCCGCGGGCGATCACGCCGTGCCGACCGACGTGCTGCACATGGACCAGGTGGCGTGCGCGTACTCGCCGCACGTGCTCGGCGTGCGCGTGGGCCAGACGGTCGCGATCAAAAACAGCGACCCGACGCTGCACAACGTGCGCGGTATCGCGCGCAGCAACAAGCCCTTCAACTTCGGCCAGCCGGAAAAGTCCGCCGCGCGCGAGCGCGTGTTCGACAAGGCGGAAATGGAAATCCGCCTGAAGTGCGACATCCACTCGTGGATGACGGGCTACATCTTCGCGATGGAGCATCCGTTCTTCGCGGTGTCTGACGCGAACGGCGCGTTCAACATCACGGGTCTTCCGGCGGGCGACTACACGCTCGCCGTGTGGCACGAATCCTTCGGTACCCAAGAAGTTCCGGTGACGGTAGGCGCGGACGGCAAAGCGTCAGTGACGGTCACCTTCAAGCCGGGCGCGTAGTAAGCCGCGCATACATGTATTCGCGATACATCATCAGCGCCGGGGCACTCGCCCTGGCGCTGATTTTTTTGAGCGGTTGCACGCCGAAAGAAGAACCGAAAACCGCCGAAGTTCCCACGACGGAGACTTCCGTCGACACACCGGCACCGGCAAGTGATGTTGCTGCGCCGGTGAACACGCCGGCTCCGCGAATGAGAGAAATGGAGGCGGTGAAACTGGCGCTCGTTTCTCTTTCGCCGGAGCAAAAACTCGGCGCGCGACTTTATTTCGACAACCGCATCGGCAATCCCGGCGCGAACCTCGCCACGAGTTGCCGCACCTGCCATGTGCCGGTCGAAGCCGGCGACGGCAGCCGCATGTGGGCCGACAATCTCGCCTTCAGCGTGATCCCTGCGAACGATCGCGGCTCGAAACTGGAGACGCTGCGCAATACGCCGTCGCTACTCGATGCGACCACGGAAAAATCCTTTCCGAGCGACGGGCAGTACGACTCGCTCTCGGCCTACCTCCACTACAAAGTGCTTTCTGAGTTTATGGGCTGGCGCCCGGGCGAGGAAGATCAGGCGAAGCGCGAGATCCAGGCGCTGCTGATGAACGACGACGGCACCGACCCGCTCGCCATCGGCGCCTACGCCGAGCAATTCCAGGCCGTGAAGAATATCGACGTGCTCGCCTTCAGTCCGGACGACGCACTCGATGCGGTGGTCGCCTCCATCATCGACTACCTCGGCACGGTGACCACGCGGAAGACGGCCCCCTACGACGCGATGGCGTACTTGAACCGCATCCCCGAAGGCCTCGAACCGGGCACGCCGCAGAGACTTTCCAGCATGATATTCGGGAGCATCGGAGTCACTGAAGAGCACGCCCTCGTCAAGTTCCCGGCCGGGTACGATGAAAATGCCTATCAGGGCCTCAAAACCTTCATGCGCGTGATGCCGACGAAGAATCATTTGACCGGCAGCAAGGAAACCAACATCGGCAACTGCATCGCGTGCCATGTGCCGCCGCGCTTTACCGATGGCAAGTTCCACAACATCGGCGTGACGCAGTTCGAGTACGACGCGGCACACGGCGATGGCGCCTTCATGAACTACACGCCTACCGCACCTTCCGACAAGACCCGCGCGCGCGTAAATAAGGCCGATCTCGACAAAGCCGATCTCGGCCGGTGGAACATCGACCCGACGGAAGAAAATATCGGGGCCGTGAAAACGCCAAAGCTGCGCGATCCGAAGGGTACGAATCCTTACCTGCACGACGGCAGCGCGGCATCGATCGAAGACGCTATACGCGCTCATCTGCGGGCGGCGGACCTTGCGCGCGCAGGCCAACTGCGCAACCCCGATCCCGAACTGCTGAAGATCACCGGGATCACGGACAAGGACGTTGCGCAACTGGTCGCGTTTATGGAGACGCTAAACGAAGTTTCGCCGGAAGAATTTCATGACATTCGCATCTCGAATGTCCGCCTCATCCTCGATGGTTCCGGCCGCGCGGTCCACATGCGCGCGGAGCCGGATAAACCATGAACTCCTCACCCCGTCCGCTCCCCCGCTGGGAACGATTCCTAATTCATCTAGGGAAAGGCGCGATCATCGCGGCGCTGCTGATCGGCGGCTCACTCACGCTCGGCGCGGCCGGCTATCACCGTTTCGAACATCTGCCGTGGCTGGACGCGTACCTCAACGCCTCGATGATTCTGACCGGCATGGGCCCCGTGAATCCCGTGCAGACGGAAGCCGGCAAGCTGTTCGCGATTGTGTACTCGTTGTTTTCGGGCGTCGTGTTCCTCTCCGCGATGGCGGTACTCTTCGCGCCCATCGCGCATCGGTTTCTGCACAAATTCCATCTCGACCTGCATGAACCGCCCGACGACGGCGCGCGATAATTCCTCTTTCGAGCGTCACTGGTTCGTTTGCTAAGATGTTCCTCTAATTGGAACCCGGAGCGTATTCATGCAAAACAGAAAATGGGCCGGTTGGCTGGCCTTCGTGCTGGTCGTGGCGGGCCTGGCCGTTTCGCTCTATCTCTACACGCGCGGCAACAAACTCTCGGGCGGTGTGGGCGCCGCGGGTTCGGACGTGTGCAGCGCCGTCTTCCAGACCTCGTGCGACGGCACGCTGCAGTCCGAATACAGCCACGTGCTCGGTCTCTCCGTCGGGGGATGGGGCGTCGTTTACTTCGCCGCCATCGGCGCGCTGCTGTTCGCGGGTTCGATGTTTCGCACGGCCTTCATGCAGGCTGCTCTCTCCGTCGCGCTCGGGATGAATCTCGTCGGTCTGGCCGTCAGCGGCTATCTCGCATGGTTGTTCATATCGAAGACCGTGCCGGTCTGTCCGCTCTGCCTGGTCACGCACATCATCAATCTCGCGCTCTTCATTGCACTCATCCTGTATCGCAGCGGCGCGCCCATGGGATTCCTCAAGGACATCGGCGCCGGACTCTCGTGGATTTTCGCGCCCAGTCACCGCTCGACACCGGAACACAGCCTGCGTGCGGTCACCCTCGTCGCCGTGGCGCTGTTCACGGTCGCCGTGTGGCTCGGGCTCGCGCTCAACAGCCGCCCCGCCCAGGCCACTTCCGCCGCAATCACGGCGGCCGCCAATCCCACACCGCAATCCGGCTCCGAGCGCACGATGGAGCAGCTCTACCAGAACATTCTGCAAGCCTATCTCGATCAGGACCCGGTCGAAATCCCCGTCTCGTCGAGCGACCCGCGCATTGGCCCCGCGGACGCGCCGGCGCAGCTCGTGTTCTTCAGCGATTTCGAGTGCCCGTCGTGCAAGGCAAACGCGAAAGTCATCTCGCGCCTCGCACAGATGTATCGAGGCCGCATCACCATCATTGCCAAGAACTACCCGCTCAACAGCACCTGCAACAAGGCGATCACGGCCAGCCCGCACAAGAGCGCTTGTGTCGCGGCGTATGCCGGTGTCGCCGCGCACATGCAGGGCAAGTTCTGGCCGTTTCACGAGATGGTCTACAGCCTGAAGGTCGCGCCAACGCCGCCGGCGCTGCTGGAATGCGCGCGCGTGGCCGGCCTGGACGTCGGGCGCTTTCAGACGGACATGGATTCGGACTTGGCGAAGACTAAAGTCGCCGAGGACATCGATCTGGCGATCAACCTGAAAGTAATATCGACGCCGACGATGTATCTGAATGGCCGCCTGTTGACGCCGGCCACGTCGCCGCACATCGCGTTCCTGCTGGAGCACATCTTCGCGCAGGCGGGGAACCCGGCACCGGCGCCCGCGACGCCGCCGTCGAACTAAGCGCGTTTACAACTCGTCGAAGAAATCGCGGTCGTACCAGGATGAATCCAGTGGACGGTGTTCGAACACCTTGCCGAGGTATTTCACGCGCTGTTCAAACGTAAGCGTGTCGATCCAGTCGCTCCACAGATCCAGTTCGGCGGCCTTGATCTCTTTCAGCTTGGCGAGATGCCGTTCCTTGAGTATGTGCAGCTTCTCGTCGTCGGGGATGTGATCGGCGTTGGTTTTGAAGAAGGCCTGCGCGTCCGCGCGCCGATAGTCGGCGAATTCCTTTTCCTTGTCGACGATCGCATGGCGCATCGCCAGATACGCGCGCGTCTGTTCGCCGGTCAGGTCCAGCCACTGTTGCAGCAGCTTGGTCTGGCCTTCGATCGTCTCGAGGTTTTCGCGGCGGACGCGTTCGCGCTGGTAGCCCAACGACTGAAATACGTAGAAGGCCACGAAGAACGCGACAACTACCCAAGGCGCGGCGCGCTTCATTGCAGGAAGAGGCTGTTCCCCGAGGCAACGTACGGCGGCCTAGGACCGGGGAGTCCGTAAAAATTCGGCGTGGTCGACGCGAATCCGACGCCGATACCGATGCCGGTCGCGTGCCACGCGGGCGCTTGTTCCCAATCGGTGTAGTGATCGAGCCCATATGCGGGCGGATAGTAGTGCACCGCTTCGTCGGTCGATGCGGCATTGTCCGCCGTCTCGACTTCCGTGGCCACCTGGAACGACGCGATGCTGCCGTCGAAACTGCCGCGGCCCGAGCTGAACCCGGACACCGCGCCGATCACCACGGCCACCGTCGCGGCCAGGGCCGGGCCGAGCTTGCGCCACAGCGACACATCTCGGCGCGAAGCGGCCGCCATTTTCGGGAACTCAACGATCTGCTTGGATGCCGCCGCGCGAATCAGCGCAAGGCGATCGGCGCTCAGGCGGAACTCCGCGACGTTATCGTCGGCCGCCTGCGCCATCGCATCCATCACCGGGCGCACTGCTTCCGCTTCGCGCGCAAGTTTTGCGTCGCGCGCGAGCGCCTGCTCGAACGCGGCCGTCTCGTCCGCGGAAAGTTTTCCCGTGAAGTAGGCCGCGAACTGGCTGCGGTATGTGTTCCGGTCTTTCATGAATCGAAATTCCGTCCTTCGGCATCCATCATCGTGCGCATTTTCTTCAGACCGCGGTGCAACAACATCCCGACGTTCGACATCGAAAATCCCGTCACGTCCGCGATCTCTTTATAACTCAACCCTTCCTGGAAGAAGAGCAACATCACGTGCTGCTGTTTCTCGTTGAGCCGGCCCAGCAACGCCTCAAGGTATTGCCACCGGTCCATCGAGACGACCCCGGCCGGCGTTTCGCCGTCCGCGGTCTGTTTGCGAATCCGCTCGTAAATATCCGTGCGTTTCGATTCGCGCTTGAGCCAATCCACACACAAGTTGTGGACGACCCGGTAGAACCAGGCGACCCGTTGTCGCGGCTCGCCGTATTCCAGCGGCCGGCGGACGAAGCGCAGAAATGCTTCCTGCACCATGTCCTCGGCGACCTGCCGGTCATGCACCAGCCGGTACGCGTAGCGGATGAGCGGGCCTTGGTAGGCCGTGAGTAACTGCTCGACCTCGCTCGTGGAATGTAGGGAACGCAGCGCTTTCTTCATACTCTCTCGCCGGCATTTCCGGCTGGTCTTGCGTCCCCAACGCTTCCACCGTCGCTTCCATATATAGAACGACGAACGCGTCGGTTGTCTTACAAGCCAGCTTGGATGAGTGCCGATCCTGTGGTTCGCAGCCTTACGGCCTAAGTGTAGCCGCACTAGGGACTTAAACACCACACGGCCACCGCAGGCTCCACGAGGCTTACACCCGGTACGGAACCTCAGACAGCGCTTGGGTTTGCGCGGATTCGGACCCCGGTCCGCCGCGCTCCGGCCGGGTCCAGTGCGCGATGGAATTCGCATAGAACGCCACCAGCTCGCGCGTCACGGGTTCGAGCCGATACCGGCCCGTGTCCTCCACCACCATGTTGCGGTGGTGCAGCATGTCGATCGCGCGCTGGATGGTGCGCTCCTTGGGTATCTCCGAATTTCGAATGGGCGCGCCGTTCGCCTGCAGCGTGCGAATCAGATCGTGCACGCGGCGTTTCACTTCGAAGGCATCGAGCCACTCTTCGCCCGCGTCGAGAAACACCGACGAGACCAGCGGAGTCGGCAAAATCGGTACAACTTCCGCTACGCGCCCCATCAATTCACCCGCGAGTTTCTGAATCTCGACGAAACGTTCGCCGCGCGCCATTGTGTTGAACGCGACATTGCGCTCCGTGCAGTAGCCCTTCAGCGAAACCGGGCGTCCGAAGTTTACGCTTGCGTATCCGAAGCGTTTGCGACGCTCCTCGAGCGACAGCGCCATGTTCTTCCGCCAGAACTGAAAAAAGGTGCTGTACATGAACCAGCGGCTGCGTTTGGGTGCATTGGGATCGCGGCGGTGCAGCAGGCTCTTGTCTTCGATGATGCGATCGTAATTGATGCCGATCGGCACGAACACGATATCGCGTTTGTGCGCGAGATCATAGTTGCGCAGCACGTAATCGAGCACGCCGAGCTTTGGTTGCCGCAGGAATCCGTCATGGCTCAGGCCGCCCTCGGGAAAGACCGCCTGCGCCACGCCCTCGTCGGTCGCCATGTAGATATAGCGTTCCAATACCTTGCGGTACAGCGAGTCCTGCGAGTTCCGCCGCACGAAGTACGCGCCCATCGCGCGCACGAGCGTCTCCAGCGGCCACACGCGCGCCCACTCCCCCGCCGCGTAGCTGAGCGCGGAACTGCGCGCTACTAGGTAGGACACGAGGATATAGTCCATGTTGCTACGGTGGTTCATCACGAACACCACCGTGGATTCGGAGCCGACGTCCTGCAGGCGGCGCGGATCCAGGAACCCGACGCGCACGGTATAAAAAATCCGCGCGATCTTCTTGGCGAGCCAGTAGCCGAAGCGGAAGTAGACATAGGCGTTGAACGCCGGCACGATTTCCTTCGCGTAGGTCACGACTTTCGCCTGCGCCACTTCGCGCGGCATGCCGTGTTCCTGCGCAAAATCCTGCATCGTGGCGATGACTTCAGGGTCGTACACAAGCCGATCGAGCAGCACCTGCCGCTTCGTCAACTGAAACGGCCGCAGCGAAATCCGCAATCGCGCGCCGACCTCGTCGATCGCCTTGTTCACGCGTCGCCGCACAAACCAGCGCACGCTCGGCATGAACAGCCGATCGGACACGGCCACGATCGTTGTGACCACCAGCAACACGACGACCCACAGCGGCAATACTATGTCGCTCGTCATCGTGATTCGCCCTCGGCTCTAAGATTTAACCGCAGAGAACGCAAAGAAGCGCAAATAATTCATTCAACATTATTCGGTTATCTGCGCACATCTGCGTCATCTGCGGACAATCTCTTCACTTCCCTTGGAAATTCGGATCGCGGCGTTCGACGAAGGATCGCACGCCTTCGGCCGCGTCTTCGGAATTGCTCATGCGTTTTTGGATACTCTCGAACTCGCCGATGCAGGCCGCCTCGCCGTCGCGCAGGAAGCGTGACGAGTTCGACTTGGTCGCTTGAATCGCGAGCGGCGCCATGCGCGCGATCTGCTCCGCGAGCGCGATCGCACGATCGAGTTGTTTGCCCGGCTCGACCACTTCCTGCACGAATCCGCAGCGGAGCGCCTCCTGTGCGTTGAACTCGTCGCACGTAAGCAGGTGGTACATCGCGTTGCCCCAGCCGCCACGCTGCACGAACCGGAACGTCGCGCCGCCCGCGGCCATGATCCCGCGCTTGGCTTCGAGTTGCGAGAACCGGCAATCGCTCGCCGCGATCGCGATGTCCGCCGCGAGCATCATCTCGATACCGGCGGTGTATGTGATGCCGTGCACCGCCACAATAATCGGCTTCGAGCAGCGCTTGCGCAGCGCATACACGTCCGCCTGACCCTCGCGCATATACGAGCGCTCGCCCTTTTTCATGTGCTCGACAAACTTCGGCAGGTCCAGCCCCGCCGTGAAATGTTTGCCGTGGCCGAACAACACTCCCGCGCGCAGCGTCGTGCTCGTGTCGAGTTCGTTGTAGAGCGCCGTCAGCTCCTCGAAAATTTTCGGCGTCAGCCCGTTGTATTTCTCCGCGCGGTCAATCCCCATCAACAAAATATTCCCGCGCACTTCCCGCGTCACTTGCCCATCCGGATGCCGTTCCGCCATGACTTTCTCCCGTTAAAAGACCCGGCCAAACCTAGCACAATCGCAAAGCCCTTGTCCGCAGAGGTTTCGCGCTATGACTCGGTTCCGTTCAGCGCTGGTCGGCGCTGACGCAAACCCATCTCGAAGAGAATCAATGCGGCGAAGCCAATCCAGAATCCAACGGGCGACAGATAAATCGCGCTGAGCAGGTATCCGTTCCATGCCCATATGCCCGAAGTGCCCAACAGAACAGTGCCGGAGGCTGTAAAGATCGCGATGCGCCAGAACGGGATTGTGCGGGTGGGCCACACAATCATCGCCCCAAACACGGCGCCTTCAACCGAGCCGCATACGGCCCCGAAAAGCGGGACAAAATCGATCAGAAAACATATTGTCGCGCCCGCCGCCGCGCCGGTGAAGGGGAACAACAAGAGAAGTCGAACTAACCACTGTGATGTTGTGTTCAATCGATGGTTCTCGCGATACAGCTACAAGTATACAAGGCCTGATTCGACGCGGTTCGCACCATTTAGATCGTCTGGTTTAGACGTATTCATAATGTTAATCTATATACAGATTCCCGCACGGAGACTACTCGCCATGCTTCGTTTCGCCCTGTCCGGACTTCTACTCGCCTCCACCGCGGCCATCGCCGACGACGTCACCTTCACCAAAGACGTCGCGCCGATTCTCGCCGAGCGCTGCGTGCGCTGTCACCAGCCCGGCTCCGTCGCGCCGATGTCGCTGCTCACCTACGAAGAGACGCGCCCGTGGGCGAAGTCGATCCGCCAGGCGATCGCCGACGGCGTGATGCCGCCGTGGCGCCCGGATCCGGCGCACGGTAAATGGCAGAACGACATGAGCCTGACCAAGGAACAGCGCGACACGATCCTCGCGTGGGTCGACGGCGGCGCGAGGCGCGGCCCGGGCGAAGATGCGCCGCTCGTCACCGGCCCCGCGCCCGAATGGGAACTCGGCGAGCCGGACTATGTCATCGAGCTGCCGAATCTCGACCTGCCCGCGAGCGGCGAAGACATCTTCCCGACGTACGTCGTTGAACTCGGCATGGACTCCGACCACTGGGTCAGCGGTGTGGAGTTTGCCCCCGGCGATCGCAAAGTCGTCCACCATATTCTTGCGTTCATCGGCGATGCGCAGATGGGCAATTCGGAATACGATAAGCGCACGACCACACGCCAGGCGGGACCGGGCGCGGAGCAGTTCGGCGTGTGGGTGGCCGGCGCACAGCCGACGGTGTACCCCGAAGGCATGGGCCGCACGCTGACGAAGAACGAAGTGATGACGTTCCAGATGCATTATCACCTCTCCGGCGAAGCGACGGCGGATGCCACGCGCGTCGGCCTGCATTTCGGCCACGGCGATCTCCAAAAGAAAGTCACGACGAACTTCGGCGTGAACCTCGGCATCGTAATCCCGCCGAACGATCCGGACTACCGCGAGACGGCCTTCCACATGTTCGATCAGGACACGCGGATCATCTCGTTCATGCCGCATGCGCACGTCCGCTGCAAATCGGCCAAGTACACGGCGCACTACCCCGACGGCCGCAGCGAAATCCTGCTGAACGTGCCGCAGTACGACTACAACTGGCAGTGGATTTACCGGCCGGTGAGCGATCTCGTGGTGCCGAAGGGCACGAAGGTCGAAGTGGAACTCGCCTATGACAACTCGTCGGGCAACCCGCGCAATCCAGACCCGAACGCGACGCTCTACTACCGCGAGCAGACGCTGGAAGAAATGTTCGTCGGCTTCATGGAATCCGTACCGGTCGAAGGCGTGCGCCCGGCGGGCATGCCGCCGGTGCAGAAGGTCGCCGCGATTCTCTCCGCGCATCCGGCCGAGGACAGCTACCTCGCGGGCGGGCTGATGGGGCTGCCGTGGGGGCTTTACCTGCCGAAGGAAGGCGATGCGGGCAAGTGGTACATCGCGTTCGGCCCGCTGATGTTCACGAGCAACCTGTGGAACCTGAAGTGGAACGGCGACGCCTTCTCCTTCGACACCACGATGGTGACGCAGGGCGGCGGCGGTGAATCGATGCACGTCGAGGGCACGCGCTCGGCCGCCGGCGAACTCAAGGGCACGATCCAGTTCGGCATCATGGAAAACGCCGTGGATCCCGCGAAGAAAATCCGTTCGGTTGGGTTCACGGGCAAGCGGCAGTCTGCGGTTTCCGGGGACTGAGCAGTAGAAAGGTCGGCACGGCGTGATCGGAAGAGGTTTCTGGGCGATCGCGCTGAGTGTGTTTTGCCTTTCGTCCGCCGCACGTGCGCAGGACTCCGTCGAAGAGCTGCGCAAAACCGTCGAGCAACTTCAGCAGCAACTCGACGCGATCCAGCAAAAACTGAACGCGATCGAGCAGCAACAGGCGCAGCCCGCTCCCACCCCGCCGCAAACGTCGGCGGCTGCACCCTCCGCCCCCGCCGCGCCGAGGCCGGGCGAGCTGGAGATGTACTGGCAAAACGGCATTCATATCGACTCCGCGCCGAACGCGGCCGGTGAAAAACCGTTTCAGCTCCGCCTGCTTGGCACAATCCAGAATGATTGGGGCTGGTTCTGGACCAACGACGACCTCGAAACGGTCGCCATCGCCGAAGACGGCACCGAGTTCCGTCGCGCGCGTCTCGGCATCGGCGGCACGATTTACACCAACTACGATTTCCTCGCCGTGTATGACTTCGCCGAAGGCCAGGCGGAGTTCAAAGACGTGTACATGAGCGCGAAGAACATTCCCGGGATCGGCAGCATCCGCGTCGGCCACTTCACCGAGTACGCGAGCCTCGATCTGCTCACGAGCGACAACGACACCGTCTTCCTTGAGCGCGCGCTCACGGGCGTGCTCGTGCCCGCGCGCAATGTCGGTGTCGGAGTGCAAAATGCCTTCTTCGACAGCCGCATGACGGCCGCGGCCGGCGTGTTCCGGAATTCCGACGACTTCGGCTTTGGCTCCGGCGACGAGAACTACGCTTTCACTACGCGCGTGACGGGTCTGCCGTGGCGCGCGGAGGACGGCGCGCACTATATCCATCTTGGCGCGTGGACCAGCGTGCGCGGCGATGATATCGAGAACTACCGCATCCGTCAGCGGCCCGAGGCGCATCTCGCGGAGTACTTCATCGACACCTTCGACGAGATCGGCGCGGTCTCGAGCGAGTGGTTGTATGGCGCGGAGGCCGCGATCGTTTTCGGATCGTTCTCCGCGCAGGGCGAGTTCATGCAGCATCGGCTCGACCGGGAGGATGCCGACACGGCGACGATGCAGGGCGGCTATCTTACCGCGCGCTATTTGCTCACGGGCGAACATCGCACGTATCGGCCGACAACGGGCGTGTTCGATCGCGTGGTGCCGGATCGGAATTTCCAGATCGGTAAGGGCGGCGGGCCGGGCGCGTGGGAAGTCGCGGTGCGCTACTCGCACCTCGACCTGCAGGACCAGGACGTCAGCGGCGGCACGCAGGACGACATCACCGCCGGCCTGAACTGGTACATCAACCCGAGCATGAAAATCATGCTGAACTACATCCACGCGTGGGTCGATCGCGATGCGACACTGACTTTCGAAGACGTCGTGTATCCGCCGATCGACGGATCCTTCGACGGCCTGCTCACGCGCTTCCAGGTGAACTGGTAGTTACTGTGGCAGCGGCGTCCCGCCGCTGGGCCATGGCTCGATCACGAAATGCGTGGCGTCGCCGTAACCGCTGTTTTGCAAGAGGCGCGGATGCACGGAGAGCAACTCTATCGGCTCAGCCGTCGTTAACGCGACTCCTACGTTGTCTACGGGCGGATTCACCATGATCGTGCGGCCCGAATACTCTGGCACATTCAGAAGCCACGTCTGCATCACGGCGTTCTTGCCGCTATAGACTATGCGGGGCGTTGCAGTCGGCTCCACTGGTTTTCCGGCGGACACGCGGCTATAGGCGAGCATGATGTCGGCAATTGGCACGGAATACACTTTGCGTTCTTCGGACTTTTGCAGCAGTTTCAGATCGAAAAACGGCGTTGCGATCTTCAGCGGTTCGCCGGTGTAGATCGCGTTCGACGCCATCCATGCGGAGAAGCGCATGTCGCCGCGGTGGAGCTTGATGTAGGGCACGGTGACTGCGAATGAACCGATGCAGAACGCGGCCGAAACCGCGAGCGAAATCGGTAACAACTTGCGCGCGCGTTGCGGCGCACTTTCCACGAATGCGAGGTAAAGCAGGCCCAGGCATAGCGCCGAGTGCATTGTGTAGCGCGACATGAATGGCGAGGAGTAGTCCGCGCCGGTGCGGTGCAGCGCGGCGAGCGCGCCGGAGCCGACGGTGAGCGCGAGCAGACCGTATACAACAAAGTTCTGACGCCAGAAACGGCGCAGCGTGAGCCACACGAAACCTACAACTACCAGCGCGCCTGTCGCCCGCGCGAGCCAAACGAGCGCGGGATAGTTCGCCGTCTGCGCATCCATCGCGCCGAGGAAGTCCGTGAAGAATCCGAGCGTCACTCCCGAGCCAAGGAATTCGAGCAGGTACCAGAGTTGCGCGAGCAGACTCGGCCGCGCGCCCTGCGTAGGCCCGATGCCGAGGCCGTGGAAGTACAACGCGGCGAGCACCGTTGTGACGCCGAGCCACACAAGCGCCTCGCGCTCACGCCGCTGCACGCAAAGGTACGCCAGACCAAGTGGGCCAAGCAGGATGCCGTTGCCGAAGCTGAAGGTCGCGAGCGTGAACCCGATGATCGCCCATATAAAGTGCCGCTTGTTGCACTGCGCGAGCGCGAGGAGTGTGAGCGTCTCAAAGAGTAGCGCGGCGAAGTGCTGCACTGAGAAGCCCCATAGGGTGAGCTGGTGGTATTGCGGCTGGAAGAGAAAGAGCAGGAACGGTGCGAATAATGCCAGTGTGCGCACGTCGCGGCGCTGGCCGGTGTACATCGTCGCCGCGGCGCCGATAAGACACGCGAAGGCGATCAGCATCAGCACAAAAAAATTCAGCTCGCCGAACAGCGTCCACACGGCCAGTGCTGCGAGCCGCATCGTCACAATCCGGTGACCGTAGTGCCCGGCAATCAGCGCCTTGGCGCGCTCGGCCAAGGTCATATCGCTAAAATTCGTCGCGAACTTCAGCGTCGATACGAACTCGTCCCAGAAGGGGATATTTGAGCCGTAGAGCACAACGGTCGCGAACAGCGCGGACACCGCCGCCACGCCGAGCGTGGCCGCGATGTTGTCGATTGAACGTACGGGGGCTTCTCCCCCATTCACTTGGAAAGTTGTTGCATTGGCGGTGGACGGGGTGGACGAAATGGACTGAGTGGACGGGTCGGGGGCGAATAGCCAGCGCGCGAGGGCGATGCGCGCAATGGCAAGCGCCAAAAACGCCGCGCCGAACTGCCGCAGCGGTCCGTCGCCGGCCAGCATCAGCCCGCCACCGACCACCACCAACGCGATCGACAATGCGTCGGCCAGTCGCGGCGCTTTATCGTCCGGGTCGTCCATCATGGCGGAGTACTATAACTTCTACCCCGCTTTCGCCACAGATGGATGGGATGAATACAGATACCCCAATCCATTTGCCACGGATCACTGCCGATTGAACGGATCGCACCTTGTCACACCCCAATCGGTCTTTCTTTGCCTACTTTCTTTCTTCCCAGAAAGAAAGTAGGTGGCTCGTGGGGACACTCGCCCTCCCACACGGAAGTGCGACACCGCCCAAGCGTCCCGCTTCCACTCCCTATATATACACTCGCCCGTTGCAGTGTGTCCTGGTCCTGCCGGACGGTATGGTGCGCCTACGGCGCAAGACCAGGTGCGGAACAAGGGTCCTGTCGGACGGTATGGCAGACGGTCTATCGGGTTCGCCGAGTCATCCTATGAATTCAGGTGCGAAACAAGGATCCGGCAAAAATTGCCGGATCTCCCTCGGCAAGAAAAGGAAGCTTCAAGTCGTCCTGCACATTGACAGATCGCGTGACGTTTGATACTTAGGGTCTGGGAAAAAAAAGAGGCTAATTTGTCCCATGGGAAAACCATACCGTTTATCGCTTCATATTGCCGACCGCCAGAGAGTCGTTTTGCACGAATTGGCTGAGGAATATGGAGTCAGCAAGCAGGAAATTGCAGCTCGTGCTCTTGCGTATGCCCTTTCACAAAGCGAGTTCAACTTCTTAACAGGAGATACCAGCTCCAAATACAGGTCGCAAAATGCTGAGCAAGCAGATTTCTCTTTCATCGACCTGTTCGCGGGAATCGGAGGCATTCGCCTCGCGATGGAACGGGCGGGAGGTGGATGTCGGTTTTCATGCGAATGGGACAAGTGGTCTCAAACAACTTACTTGGAGAACTTTGGAGACAATCCGAGAGGTGACATTCGCAAGATCACTTCGGACGAGATCCCGCCACACGACGTTCTCGCTGCGGGCTTCCCATGCCAGCCGTTTTCGATTGCCGGTGTCTCGAAGAAAAACAGCTTGGGACACAAGCATGGCTTTAAAGACGAAACACAAGGAACGTTATTCTTCGAGATAGTGCGAATCCTTGAGGCCAAACGACCAAAGGCATTCCTTCTGGAGAACGTTCGCAACCTTGTGTCACACGACAAGGGAAATACGTTTCGTGTAATTAAAGATGCTTTGGCAGAATTGAACTATGCTGTATTTACCAAAGTACTGGATGCCAATTCTTTCGTTCCTCAACATCGAGAACGCCTGTTCATCATAGGATTTGACAAGCAGAGATATGGAAGAGATATATCCTTTGAGTTTCCTGTTTTATCCGAATCAAGGCCGACTTTAGGCGAGATATTGGAAAAGGACTACGACAAACGATACATCTTAAGCGACAAGCTCTGGCAATATCTGCAGGACTACGCCCAGAAGCACGCCGAGAAAGGTAATGGTTTTGGTTTCGGTTTGTGCTCAAAGAATGACCGCGCGCGCACGCTGAGTGCACGTTATTACAAAGATGGTTCAGAGATTCTCATCCGTCGCAGGAATGGAAATCCGAGGCGACTTACCCCACGCGAATGTGCACGATTAATGGGCTTCGATGATTCGTTCAAAATCCCCGTCTCGGATACTCAAGCATACAAGCAATTTGGCAACTCGGTCGTCGTACCTGTTGTTGCGAGTGTCGCCAAGAATTTGGCTGATACACTGAAAAAACTGGAATCAAAAACACAGCGGACCAGGAAAGCTGTTTAGCTTTGGATATTGTCGATAGCAAAACTCGCAGCCGCATGATGGCGGGGATTAAGGGACGGGACACCAAAATCGAATGCATGGTGCGAAAGGAACTTTTTCGCCAAGGGTTTCGCTATCGAATCAATGTATCATCCCTCCCCGGAAAACCAGATATTGTTTTTCCGCGTTACCACGCCGTCATCTTCATCAACGGATGTTTCTGGCATGGTCACGGATGTGACTTGTTTAAATGGCCAAAAACTAGGCGCGCGTTTTGGAAACACAAAATTCAAGGCAATCGAGCCCGAGATAAACGAGTACGATCAAAGTTGAAACAGCTTGGCTGGCATTCAAAAACTATCTGGGAGTGCAGAATAAGAATCGGAGGAACGCCGCACGAGAATGCAACTAAGGCAGCAATACAGATCGCAAAATGGCTTAATAGACTTGACAGTCCCAATTAACTGAAAATGTTAGCTGATTGAATCAAGATTCACTTGCTTAAAATTTGAATAGAGAGTTCCTAAGTTTTTGAATAAAATTCGGAACTGAGATCTTGCTTTTACACGCTCACGTCCGGCGTCTCGCGTTACTTTTATCCCTGGATCATAAAACACACACTTTGACGAGACGGCCCGCAGGAATCGGATAATTTCTGTTCCTTCACCTAGACTTATGTTCTTGCCAAACCAATAAGCCTTGGGAACAGATTCCCGCACGATATAGGGAACGTATGCAGCTTGCGCATGCTTTCTCTTCCAATGCTCAAAAAGATCCCGGAACATCCAACCCGCAGCAACTGATTCGTTAGTGTCCAAAAGAAAAATACCGCCTCCCGTATCAATTATTTTCTCGTTTTCAGGATCAAAACCTCGCACCTCCATCCTCAATCCAGAAGTGGTGCATTTCTCTCCAGCTCTGTGAGTTCCCGTGAAGTACGTAACATCGGGCTTTGTTAAGCGACCAAATTTATTGACAAAGGCGGCGGCGCCATTTTCTTTGTAGAAACCAGCTGTCGGTTCTGGCGTCATCAATGTAAGCCTAGAACTTGCTGCTGAAGCAGAGAATGTTTGGACTTTGTACGATTTCAATTCCCACCCTAAATAGTCAGGAATAGAAAGGCCATTGGGAGTAATATTCAGGAGAGCCTCTAAGGTATATCCGCCGCCATTTGGCGCATCGTATGGACTAAGCAATGTTCCATCTGGCTTAAGTCGACGACTCGGATGATACTCCGCTACATGAACAGATTTCAGAGCCCTTAAAAGTAGCGTTTTTGTATCGGCGGCGCCCCTGCTCGGTACTATCTCAGAAAATATTTCATTGAGGTATTTAACTTTGGCTGAGTCTTCGACTTCTGCCGCTATCGAAGAATCCGGAGCGACAAGGTAGCCCAAAATCCTCTCATCCGGACAAACTCCAAAAAAAAGAACGCGGCCGGAACTTGGACGTGGATTGGCACGCATAAGGTTCGAAGGAGATGAAGCACACCCTTTGAGGAACCCGGAAAATCGGACTTCTGGGTACTGTGGATAAAGGATCAATTGGGCATGAGGAGCTGGCACAGCTTTGCCACTCTCATCGAGCCAGAAAAATTTGAGCGACGCCTTAAATGTTTTATTGTCTGGGTTTGCGTCTTCTTGAACTGGACCGGTTGGAAGCAGGTTGAGGGCCACAAAACTCGACCCTAAATACACTTGCTGCTTACTATTGTCATTTGACGCGAGCCGCTTGAGATAGATGCGACTGGCCCCAAGTGCAGCAAAAACGCTTATCAGTTTATTAAGAGAGTCCAGCATGCATTCAAGAGCCTGACTCCAGTAGTTAGAAACTTTATGCGGTTCCTACTTCCCAAGCTCTTCCAGCAGCGCCTTCGTCAGCAGCGGGAGCACCAACGTCGCGTCGGCGTGGACTTCGGCGTAGCGGCCGCCTTCTTCGTGGGGGACGAACTTGCCCCAGGAGACGCCTTCGGAGTAGGTGCAGCCGGAGAGGCCGCCCCAGAAGGCGGGTTCGGGGCAGATGCGGACGCCGTATTGGAAGCGCGGCTCGGGGAGTGTGATGTCGAGCCGGCCGCAGGTGATGTCGTAGTAGGGAGCGACTTGCTGTGCCCAGTTGCGGGGCACGCCGCCGCCGATGGTGAAGATGCCCATCTTCTTGGTCTTCCCGATCAGGCGTGAGTACTCTTGCAGATCGAGGAAGGGGTTGTAGGGCGGGATCGCCTGGAACACGACGTCGGGGTCGAGTTCTTTGGCGCCGCCGATTTGGTTCTTGAGCGCGGTCTTCATCGCCCAGGTGGAGAAGTCGAGGCCGATTTCGGAGTCGGTGAAGGCCGGGATGAACACCGGGACGTTTTTCTCGAAGGCGCTTTTGAGGATGCCGCGGCCGTGGCCTTGTTTGTGGAGGTGCTGGCCGACGGCCTTGCAGAAGCGCGCGGAGGACCACACGCCGTCTTGCGGGGTGACGGTCTCCAGAACTTTGGCGACGACCTCGGCGACGTCGTTGAGGTTGGCTTCCATCTCAACGGTGTCATAGACGCGGTTGTAGCCTTTGTCGAAGAGTTCTTTGTCGTCGGAATCGGGCTCGATGGCGTAATGGGTAAGGCCCACGGCCTCGGAGAGGCCGTGGGCCATGAGAGCGCCCGTGGACACGACGGCATTAACAACGCCGCGTTCAATCAATTCGCAGATGATGCTGCCTTGCTTGGCCACCGTCATGGCGCCGGAGAGCGTGAGCACTACGGCGCAGTCGGGGTCTTTCGCCATGGCGACGAGACAATCCAGGGCGCGGCCGAGCTGTCGGCCGTTGAAGGCCGTCTTTCCCATGGCGTGCACAAGGTCGGCAAAGGACTTCACCTGAGACACGTCGAGCGACTCGAGTGGCGTCAGGTTGTCCTTGCGGCCGTCGTGCAGCGCGCGGGACGGACGATCTTCGTGGTGATGCGTCACTTCGCTCCGGCGAGTGCGGGCTCGGCCAGTACAGGCCGGGCCGCGCCGACGGGGAAGCGCTTGAACTCGCGAACGGTTACGTTACCCAAGTTGAGTTCTTCCTGGATATAGCGCAACACGGTGCGCGGGTTCGTGCTGCCACACGTGAACACGTCCATCGCAATCAGCCCAAGATCAGCGTAGCTGTGCGCGGAGCAGTGGCTTTCGTCCAGCAGGATCGCTGCGGCGAAGCCGGGAGGCGAGTTGTGGCCGAACTGATAACGAACTTGGGATACCACCGTTGCACCCGCGCGTTCTGCGGCGCGAGCCATGGCCGAGAGGACCTTCTTGTCATCAAGACAAGTTTCGCGGTCTACGTCCCAGCAGTCGACGAGGAGATGTCTGCCCTTGTGCAATTCATATACCCTCCAGACAAGGAGCCCACCATACTCAAACTTCAGACGCCTCATATCAGCGTCATTGAGTCCAACAAATTACTGATACACTTCTCTCTGCGAGTTTATTCGGAATCCCCTCGCGTCGCCGCGCGCCCGTCGACTTCACCAGAGAGAGCGCCATATTGTGCACACCTTCGGCACACATTGCAATAGAATTTTTACCGCGCGAGCGATTTTTTCGTCAAGCGCTCGCCGAAAAAATTTCTTGCCGCCGGTTCGGAGTGGCTTGAACACCAAAACCTCGGAGAGTGACGCATCGCGGAGTCGGCGATGACGGCAAAGGTAGACGTCCTGGTCGTCGGCGGCGGGATCGTGGGGCTCGCGCACGCGGTTTCGGCGGCGCGCCGCGGCCTCAGCGTGTGCCTCGTCGAACGAGAAAATGCCGCAAATGGGGCCTCTATTCGCAATTTTGGAATGATCTGGCCGATTGGTCAGCCGCTCGGCGACGCGCGGCGACTTGCGCTGCGCTCCCGCGCGATCTGGCTCCAACTTTCCCGTGATACCGACTTCTGGTGCCAAAAATCCGGCTCGTTGCACGCCGCGTTCGCCGACGACGAACGTGCGGTGCTCGCGGAGTTCGCCGCCGGCGACGGCGCGGCGCTCGACTGCCGACTCCTCTCCGCCGCCGAGGCGCGCGAGCGGTGTCCAGCGCTCCGAGAAAACGGCCTTCGCGGCGGGTTGTGGTCGCCGAACGAGCTGGCGGTGGATCCGCGCGAAGTGCTCCGCGCACTCTCTGCGTGGCTCCAAAAACAGCCAAAAACGCGCCTCATTTTGAGCGATCCGGTCGCGCGGCTCGACGGTGGCGCGGCGATATTAGCAAGCGGCGAAAAACTGGCGGCGCGACAAGTATTTGTCTGCACCGGCGCCGACACGGAGGCGTTATTTCCGGAAGTATTCGCCCGCCAACCGGTGGTGAAGTGCAAATTGCAGATGATGCGGACGGCACCGCAGCCGGGCGGTTGGCGGCTCGGGCCGCACGTGGCCTTTGGGCTGACGCTGCGGCACTACGCGAGTTTCGCCGGGTGCCCGAGCTTGCCGGGGCTCCGCGCGCGGATCGCCCGGGAGGCGCCGGAATTCGACCGCTTCGGCATCCACGTACTGACGGCGCAAAACGGCCTCGGCGAGCTTATTTTGGGTGACTCGCACGAGTACGGCGGCGAGATCCGCGCCGACGACTCCCCGGAGATCGACCGGCTGATTTTGGACTATATATACAAGGTCTTGGATGTGCCGGATCCGACCCCCGCAGCCCGCTGGAATGGGATCTACCTAAAGCGTACCGACGGCCGGCCGTACATGGTGATGGAGCCGGAACCCGGCGTTCGGATTGTGAACGCGCTCGGCGGCGCGGGGATGACGCTGGCGTTTGGGCTGGCGGAGGACGCTTTCGGCAACTAGGCGCCGGCTTCCTGTGCTGCGTCGCCGATAGGCACTGTCGCGCGCACGAGACGCGGGCGCGTCCGGCGGATCCACCACTCCGCGACGGCGAGGTGGAGGGTGAAAGCCCCGACGAAGGAGATGACCGACAGCACCGGCACGATGGGTGCGGTTGGTGAGTCCACCTGAAAAATCGCCAGCAGCGGCACGAAGACCAGCCGCATCGTGGCGATGCCGAGCGCGATGGCGAAGGCGCGGATCATCCACTCCCGATGCCGGGCGAAATCGCGTCGGCGGACGGCGAGGAAACCGCGGGTGAGCGAGAAGAGAAAGAGCGAGGCGAAGAAGCCGTTGCCGATGCGGCCGGACCAGCCCGAGAACGGGATCACGAGCGCCATGAAGAGCGCGGCCGAGCCGACGACCGCCGCCACGCCCACCAGCACGCGACCGGACCAGCGGTGGTAGACCGGCCAGCGGTTGCGCACGCGCGGGATAAACTGGATCGAGCCGGCCACAAGATAGAGCGCGCCGAGAATGACGTGCAGGTGGACGACGAGCGGGTACTTCAGAAAGCCAGGGTTGTAGGGCTCGACGAAGTAGTGTCCGATGCTGGCACCGATTCCAACCAGCACCAGAAACCCGACGACGACCGCGATCAACCAGCGCATCACCCACGCTCCCGGCGGCATCTCGCCACCAACAATATAGACCGGGGCTTCTTAATCTGGGTTTGGGCTCTTCAGTACGGCAGCGATTCCAGCGCGTGTTCGGTGAGCGGGTACGGGCCGGGGTATTTCGCGAAGTCGGTGTGGCCGTCCATGTAGAGGACGTTCGCGCCTCCGGGGAGGTGGTTCACGTCGATGAGGCGGCGACCTTCGGACGCGATCTGATCGAGCATCACGACAATCGTGGACTGTGCGTAGGCCGATGCGCCGGGATTGTTGATGTCGGTGATGAGTGCGCGCTCGATGCCTTCGCGTATGGCGAGGTAGGTGCCCGATGCGCGCGTGCCGTCGGTGGGCACCGGTGAGTTGATCTGGTTGCGGGCTTCCATGTCGCCCACGATCGGGAAGTGCGAATGGAACACGGCATTCACGCCGTTCCACTGTTTGCCAGACTCCTCCTCCCCTTTCACGCGCTTTGATCCGTTGTACGTGCTGCCCGCGTTGTTGAAGTCGTCGTCGGCGTCGCCCGTGAGCACGTAGGGCCGGTAGTAATAGGAGTAACTCCACAAGACCGGGAAGCCGGCCTGCAGACCTTCGAAGCGATCGGCGAACACGGCATCCACCACGCCGCCGTTTGTCACGCGTTGTTTTTCCAATTCATCGGGCGACGGCGCGTTGAAATCCGATGGGCACAAGATGACGGCGAGATCCGTCAAGTACTCCGGAAAAATGGATTCCTGGTGGAAGTTGCCGCGCCCGCGACTCGTGGTTGGCGGAAAATAGTTCGCGCGGTTTTCCGAGGCGTACATCTTCATCGCGAGGCCGAGCTGCTTGAGGTTGTTCTGGCAGGAGGATCGTCGGGCGGCTTCTCGTGCTCGCGCGAGCGCCGGCAACAGCAGCGCGGCCAAGATGCCGATGATGGCAATGACCACCAGTAGCTCGATCAAGGTAAAGCCCGATTGCCGCCGCATTTGGTCCACATCCCAGCGATTGACACGATAATGTCAATACGATATGTTCGTGTCAATTATCTCCTCGGGAGAAGGAATCATGAATATGTATCGACGAATGGCTGCGTGTGCAGGTGTGGTGCTGGCCGCCGGGTTCGGCGCGTACGGAGATCAGCAAACCTTTACATTCCAGCAGGGCGTGAACAGCTACACCGGGTTTGACGACACCAGTATCTTCAGTGAGAGCACGAACTCCGGCGGCGGCACGAACGGCATCTTCGCCGGCCGCAACAACAACGGCGATGTGCGCCGCGCGCTGCTGCGCGCCGACCTTGGCGACATTCCAGCTGGCTCGACGATCGTCAGCGTGACGCTTGACCTGAGCGTGAACAATGCGCCGAACACGAACACGCCGAACACCTACGAACTGCACGCGCTCACGGCCGACTGGGGCGAGGGCACGGTCGTCGGCGCGATGGGCGGCGGCCAGGGCGGTGCGGCCAACCCCGGTGACGCGACGTGGACGTCCAACGTCAACGGCACCTCGACATGGACGACAGCGGGCGGCGACTACAACGCGACGGTGTCGGCCTCGGCCACGTCGGGCGCGTCGGGCACCGTTACGAGCTGGATCGATGGCGGCCTGATCGCCGACGTGCAGGGATGGATCGACACGCCTGCGAGCAATTTCGGCTGGATCATCATCGGGCCGGAGACGACCAACCAGCGCCTGCGCCGCTTCGACTCCGCCGAAGCGACGTCGCTAAATCCGTTGCTGACCATCGTGGCCGATGTGCCGGATCCGCTTCCGGCGTCGAATACCCCGGCCATGATCGCGACTGGACTGGCGCTGCTCGTGGCGGCGTGGTTTATGCGCCGCGCGTTCCGTCGTGCACACTAAGCTTCGTTACGTTTTCTTCTTCGCCGTCTCGCTGACGGCCGCGCTGGCGGCCGTCGGCGAAGAACGGACCTTCGTATTCCAGCAGGGCACGGACGGATACACCGGCCTGCAGGACACCACCATCTTCAGCGAAGTGCCGAACGCAAGCGGGGCAACACCAATCATCTCCGCCGGCATGAACAAGGAAGGCGGCCTGCGCCGCGCATTGTTGCGTGTGGATCTTGCTTCGATTCCCGCCGGCGCGACCATCACGAGTGCCACGCTGGAGCTGCACGTCGAGCGCGCGCCGGACGTTCAGCCGCCGACTACCTTCGCCCTGCATCGGCTCACGGCGGGATGGAACGAAGGCACGACGGCAGCTTCGTCTGGCGGTGGTGGCAGTGGCGATCCGGCTGTCGACGGCGATACGACTTGGATCTCACGCGCGCAGGGCGCGACCGCGTGGACAAATCCCGGTGGTGATTTTTTGCCAGAGCCGTCTTCCAGTACGGATGTCGGCGATACGGGCTCGATCGCCAAGTGGTCGGGCGCGGGACTCGTGGCCGATGTACAGGCATGGGTTGAGCATCCCGATACCAACTTCGGCTGGATCATGCTTGGCCCGGAGACGACGAACCGCCGCCTGCGCCGGTTTCACTCGAAAGAAGCCGGTGCGCTCGGCCCCAAGGTCACCGTCGTGGCCGAAGTACCAACTTCGCAACCCTAGCCGCTGCGCCTGGACGGCAGGAGGTGATAGCATCATGCTTACCATGAAAAAACACGCCAAGCCTCTTTATAACCGCGTCGCCGCGCGGCGCGCCGAGCGCAACTGGTCGCAGCAGGAACTGGCCGCGCGCTCGGGCCTTTCGCGCACGGAAATCAGCGCGATCGAAATTGGGCGCGTGGTGCCGAGTGCGGCCGCGGCGTTGTCGTTGGCGAATCTGTTTGGTTGCTCCGTCGAAAACCTCTTCTATTTTTCCGCGCCCGAGGCGAGCACTCCTGTCCCGTGGTTCGGCGGTACGCCGGCCGGGGCGTGCCGATTCTGGACGGCGGAAATCAACGGCCGTGCGTTCCGTGTGCCAGTCGAGCCGACGCATGCGGGCGTGATCCTGCACCACGGGACCTGGGACGGCGCGCAGGCCACCACGGCGCCCGACGCGCTTGCTGAGAAGACTCTGATCATGGCCGGATGCGATCCCGCCTCCGCCCTGCTCGCGGCCGAACTGCAACAGCGCTTCGGCGTCACACTACTGCCGCTGATGCGGTCCACGGGCGATGCGCTTGCGCTGCTCAAGGAAGGCAAGGTCCATGTGGGTGGATTGCATGCCGGCACGAAGCCCGAGGCGAACCGCAAACTCGTGCGCGAGAAGCTTGGCAAAAACTTTTTGCTGCTGCGCGTCGCGCAGTGGGACGAAGGCGTCGCGCTCGCGTCCAGCGTCTCGTCCAAATCGCTGAACGAGACCGCGCTCCGCAAGTTGTCGTGGATCAGCCGCGACAAAGGTTCCGGGGCACGCCGGTGCATGGATGAATTGCTCGGCGGCACGCGAAAGCAGCCCAAGGGGGCCGAGCGCGTCGTGCGCGATCACCGCAGCGTGGCCGATGCCGTGAAGAACGGCTGGGCGGACGCGGGCGTGTGCATCCGGCTGGCGGCGGAAGAAGCCGGTCTCGGTTTTCTGCTGATTCAGCAGGAGCCGTACGACCTTTGTTTCCGCGCGGACCTGCAGGACGACCCGCGGATCAAGGCGCTCATCGACTGCGTGCGATCGGCGCGCATCCGCCGCGCGATTGGCGATTTACCGGGGTATGCCGCGTCGGACACGGGTGAACTGAGCCGCGCGACAGCCTGAGCGAGATCGCATATACTGCCCGCCGACCACCCACGGAGGGCGATGTGATGACGAGCCAAATGACGAAACTCTTGCTGGCGCTGTGCGTGTGCGTTGCTGGTGTGATGTTGGGCGCGAACCTGCGCACGGCCTACGCCGCCGCGGGCGACACCAAGAAAATCGAATTGCCGGGCGTGACCGCCGCCGCGGAATCGGCCGCCGACAAAGTCTTCATCACAAGCCAGCCGACGCAGGAAACCTTCGACGCACTCGCGCAAAAGGGCGTAAAGATGGTGATCAATATGCGGCGCGCGGACGAGATGGCGAAGCTGAGCTTCGACGAGAAGACCGCCGCGAAGAATGCCGGCATGGAATACATCAACATTCCGATGAACACGGCCCTGCCGAAGCAGGCCGAAGTCGACCAGATCCTGAGCACACTCGCGAAATCGAAGGACGCCCCCGTGCTGCTCCACTGCTCCAGCGGAAACCGCGCAGGCGCGATCTGGGCGCTTTACAGCGGCGCGAACAATGGCCTCACGCCGGACGACGCGATCGCGGAAGGCAAGGTGGCCGGATTGACGAACGAAGCGCTCGAACACGTCGTGCGCAACCGGATCATCGAGCTGCAGAAAAAGTAAGCGCCGCTACTTCGCGCCGTTCCACGCGGCCACGCGGGGGCCATAATTCTTGAGCGCCGTGTTCATCGGGCGACACGCGTCGTCGGCCGTCATCCATTCGCCGTCTTTGCCGAGCAGCTCGTCCAGGGTCTCGGCCAGCGGGTCCTGAAAATTCGGGTTCTCGGTATCGATGTCGCCCGCGATCGGCAGGTCGCCGGTTCGCTGGTTCTTCCACAAAGCGTTGCCGCCCGGCGCGCGCGAGACGAGTGACGGATTCGTCTTTTCGAGAACGTATACCGTCCCGCCGGAGGCCACGATGTTTCCGCGGCAGATCGCGTCGGTGCCACTCAAAATACCGAGCGCGTTGGCGCACTGATAAAAAATATTGTGCTCAATCGTGATTCCACGCTCCGGCCCGTTCTTGCCGAAGTACACGCCCCAACTCGGAATCCCCAGCAGGTTGCCGCGCTCGCGGAACTTAGTCCCCCAGAACACGTTGTTGCGCACGGTCACGCGCTGGACGGAGTCCCCGTTGCCGGTCTCGTTGCCGATGAACAGACCCTGCACAAAATCCGTGAACAGGTTTTCCTCGATCACGATGTCGCGCAACACTTCGCCGTTCTGGTTGTAGAACTGCAGGCCATCCGTGTGCGAGTAGTCGGGGCCCGGCTTTCCGTCGGTTTCGTTTTTATCGTTTAGAATGTCGGTGTCGCCAAACACATTCCGGCGCACCTCATGGCCGTTTCCGAATATCCGGCCGTAGTCGCTGTCGCCATCGTTTCCTTCGGCGCGCCACTTGGCCTTTTCAAAACGGTTCCCTTCCACCTTCCAACGATCGCCGCTGATCCACACGTGATAGTTTGCGTTCACGATCTTGCTGTTGGTCAGAAACACGTCGTTGTGGCCTGTAATTTCGTCCGTGCCGAAGCCGTAGCGGAAATCGATGAAGTCGATGTTGTCCACGCCGCAGTCGCTGCACTGCACGCGCACAGCCCCGTCCGTGCCCGGCTTCGATGGACGCACGGTCACGGTGCCTTCGCCGCGCACCGTGACGGATTTGTTGAGCTTAATTCCGCCCTTGTACTCCCCCGCTTTCACGATCACGGTATCGCCCGAGCCGGCTCGATCGATGCCACTCTGAATCGTGCTTCCGGGATTCACGGTGATGGTCGACGGATTCGCACACGACCCCGTCATCAGAACCAGAACGACCAAACCAAGGCGCGCGATCATCATGTTTCATGCCCCCCGCTGCATACGTCAGCGCGTAGTATGCACCCTGCGGAGCATCGCGAGCGAAGCGAGTGTGAGCGCGAGGAATAGCAGCGGCACGAGGGCCGTGGAATCGCCCAACGCGGGGGCGGGCTGCGCGAGCACGGTGAGAACGGGACGAAACTGCACGGCTTCGGATGAATGAAACCGCTTGATGCGTTGCTGCGTACCTTCAAGACTGCTTAGCACCAGCCACCCGTTGTTCGCACTGGGCGCGTTGACCCAGAGCTGCACGTCGGCGATCAGTCCCGGGTCGGACCACACCGCGTCGGTGTTCGCCACGCCTACGGCGGTCGTGGCCGAAGGCGTCGCCGCGAAATCGCCGCCGGGTGTATTCCACGCGCTCGCCCCGAACTGACTCGACAACCACGTGGCGTCGCCGGGATCGGCGGCGGCGCCGTATCCTCCCCCCGACGGCCCCACCACGCTGCCTTCGCCCCAGGCCGCCGTCACGCGATGCAGCGAGTAATCAATATCGCCGAAATTGCCGCCGGACATCGCCACGGTCATTTGCAGCGAGACGTTTTCGATGATCCATCCCGCGGGAATCGATGTGAGGTCGAGTTTGATCAATGCCCGGCGGTGCTGTTTCTGGCCGTCAAAGGTCAACTGGTTGATCGTTCCGGAGAAGATACCGTCCGTGCCGCCGCCGCTGTTGTCGGATTCGGAAAAAATGGTGGTGTCGGCGAAACCGGTGTAGCCCGCCACGTCTTGCTCGAAGGTGAAGAGTTGTGACTGCGCCATTGCGGGCGACGCGAAGATGAGGGCAACGGTCGCGATCGCGCCGCGCACAGCCCGTGATCGTACTACCAAGTGCCTACTCCCGCTCGATGCGGACGCGCTTCGAGATGGTTTGCGACGTGTTGATGGTGGTGCTGCCGGTCTTCAGTTTAACAATTCCACCCGTGGTCGCCTTGTTCGCCGCGGCGGACACCTGCCGGAACGGCCGGTCATACGAACCGCTCTCGTAGCCGCTGTAGTTTTTGTCCACCCACACGGTGTTGAGATTGACGCCGGCGTTCTCGTCGATGAACCGGATAGTATTCATTCCGGTGTCGATGCCGTATGCGGGGTTGTGGAAATCCGTTGCGCCGAAGATCTGTTCGGGATCGGCGCCGAGCCAGTCGCGCAGGATGACCGAATAGACGGCGCGGAAATCGATCTGATGCCGCAGGTTGCCACCCTGGTTTCCCGCGAGCAGATTCACGAGATCCGGCTGCCCGCCGTAGATGCCACCGATCACGCCCTTGCCGCCGAAGGCGAACACGCAGCTCGCGGTACCGTGGTCAGTGCC
The DNA here is from genome assembly GCA_964620045.1 of uncultured Nitrospirales bacterium. Classification (GTDB taxonomy): domain Bacteria; phylum Hydrogenedentota; class Hydrogenedentia; order Hydrogenedentales; genus VFKU01. Next base: position 34,024 of record CAZUJL010000018.1, on the reverse strand, counting down.
GCGGCTGCCGTTCTCCTGCGGGCGACGGCCGAATTCGGAGAACGACAACAAGACGACGCGATCAAGGTTGCCGCTGGCCTCCATGTCTTTCAGGAAGGCATCGATTGCCGCGTCGGCCTCATTCAGAAGCTGCGGATGCGCGCCGAGATTGACGGGATCGGGCGTGCCACCGTTCAAGCCGAATTGGTTCGCGTGCGTGTCGAATCCGGTCTGGTGCACGAAGAAGACCTTGGTGTTGAACTCGCCGGCGCGGATGATTTTCGAGACCATTTCGAGGCCCGGGCCGAGGGTCGGGCTGTAAATGGGCAGGCTCTGCGGGCCAAATCCGGGATACGCATTGATCAGCGGCACTGCGCCCGCGATCGCCATGTCGTCGATCGAGGCCTGCGTTAGATTCGATGCGCGCTGGATGAAATCCAGATTCGAACTGACCGGAACATTCAGGTCATTGAGCGCATTGATGTAATTGCGAATGTGATTGCCGTAGGCCGCGGGCGAGGGCGCCTGGATCTGGTATGAGTCAAACGCCTCCACGGCGGGCGGGAAATAGTCGATGCTGCCGGAAAGCGCGAGCGGCAGTTTCGAGATGCCGTTCGCCATCATCATCAGCGGCTCGATGCTCGATGGCGGCCCCCCGTTGCACTGGTTATCAAAGAACCGCGACAGCCACCCCTGCGAAGTCGAGAGCGAACTCGACGGCGACAGGCCCAGCTCCCACAGGTCGGTGCCCGTAAAATGCGAGAGGCTCGGGTTGGGATAGCCGACGTTTTGAATCACCGCCATGCGGCCGGAGTCGTACCAATCTTTCAGCCTCACCCATTTTGGATGCAAGGCATTGAGGCCGTCTCCGAGTTGAAGTCCGTTCAGAATGCGCAAGTTGGGCCGCAGGCCGCCCGCGCCTTCCGTCTGGAAGTATTTTGGATCTGTGTACGGGATGACTGTATTCAGCGCGTCGTTTCCGCCGCCCATCTGGTAGATCACGAGAATCCGGTCGTCGGGGATACCGTTGATGCAGGCCGCGTGCGCGGATTTCGCGACCCACATCGGCACGGTCGAGACGGTGCTGAAATAGGCCAGGCTCGACAGGCTCGCCTTCAGAAAGTCGCGTCGCGTTGTTTCCATGAGCCGCTCCTGTGACTACTTAAGCTGAAACGCCGGCATCGTCATGATCAGATGGACCAGCGCGCCAATTTTCCGCCGCTTGATCAACACGGTGTTGCCACCCAGATCCGCCACCGGCAACGTGTTGAGGAATTGCGTCAGCGTGGTCCCCTCGTCCACAGTTGCCGGCTTGTGCAGCAGCCGATCGCTGAGCAGGGCCACCATACCCGCGTGATCGTTCACGGTCACCGGAAGCGCATCGACCCACGCCTGGCTGTCGGGATACTGTTGCAGCACGATCTGGCCGATTTGGTTCGCGAAGTTGTAGCGCGCGACGAGGGCGGACGAACCGAGCCATTGTTTGCCTTGTAGCCAGCCAGAAACGTCCGGCGGCTCGGCCACGTGCATGCCCATGCGTTCGCTGGCGCGCGCGATCGTTCCCCGGCCGATGCCGTCGGACGACATGAAATCCGCCGCCTCCAACGACTTGAGCGCGCCGACGATGAAATCGGGCGGCGTCTTGTACATCGCGAAACGGTTGGATGCGTCGTAGAAGAACTGCGACCGAAACAATCGGCCGAGCGTCGCCTTGACGTCGTAGGCATAGCGCCGATTCGGGTACACCCCGCCGTCGTTGCCTGCGAGGTACTGGGCCAGTTCGAGCACGATTGGCGCCGGCGGGTTCAGCGCGATGTCGTGGTTGACGAACCACGTTGCGAATTTCCACGCCATGTACACCGCCATGCGCGGGACTGTGTTGTAGGGCGCGGCCAGCCCAGCATTTTTCGTCGCGATCAGGTTGACCACGCTGACGGTTTCCTGGCCGGTATTGCTAAATGGAACGGATACGCCGAAGACCGTCTTGGTGCCGGGCTCGTGGATTGAGTTGATGAAGCCGCTGGTCGTGTCGAAATTTTGCTCACAATTGAAATTCGGAAAGCTCTCGCCTGTGAGACACTTCGCAACCTGGAAGATATCGAGCTCGCTGTAGTTCCCCACACCGAGCGAGAACAGTTCCATCAGCTCGCGCGCCAGATTTTCCTGCGGTTTGCCGCGGACGTTGAGGAAATTGTCCAAGTAGCCCAGCATCGCCGGATCGCGCACGATCGAGAGCAGCAGGTCCTGGAAACTGTCGACGCCTTTCCGCCGATACATGTCGATTTGGTTGCGAATCGCGCTGATGGCGATCTTGTGCTGGCGAAGCGGATCATAAGCCAACGTGCCCGTCGTGCAGAGCTGGGTCTCGCCCGGGGGCAGATTTCCGCCCGGGTCACCGTCGTTGCCGTTGTTCACGTCGGTGGTGATGTTGTCCTGGACTTTGCCAATGCCGCTCGGGGCGTGGTCGTGGAAAAAGAGCGCGAGTTGCTCTTGAAACGGTTGCGAGCTGTAGCGCATGCGATAAAAGATGTTGCCGCGGAACCACGGCCCCACCAAGGCGTTTCGAATTTCGAACAAATCCTGCAACGCGAGTACGTTCGGATCATTGGGAGCAGGCGGCGCCAGCGGCAAGTTGGCGAAAGGCGCGCCGTGGTACGCGCCGCCGCCGATCGCGGGGCCGTCGAGGTAGGGGTCCGTCTGGGCGATGTTGACCAGACTCGCGACGGCGTTCGCCATCGTCATGCCGGCGAGTGCCTGACGATTGGCCTTCGATCCGCCGAATCCCGCGCGCCGAAGCAAATGACTCGCCTCGGCCTCCGTCCATGCGCCGGTGTAGACGTCCAACAACGCCACGGATCGGAACTCCTATCGGTTCGCGGACAGGACGCCCATGAAGCGGCAAATCATCCAAGACGCCCGCAGCGCACCCTCACCGCGCGTATATTCATAGTTTACGCGCTGGTGTGATACAGCAATCCGCGTAATGCCACGACCACGCATAAGTGTATTCCAAGCCCGTAGTGGTGACAAGAGAATTTCAGGTCGAACGGGAAACGCATACCGCAGCCCGCACATTTCGCATCTAGGGATCGGCGGACTAAGGTACGAAGAGAAACTCGGGGCTGGTGAGCAGTGCCCAGCAAGTATCTTGCACGAATGCTTGCTTCAGTGGCGGTATTTGGGCCTGGTCTGCGGACGCTTTCATGCCCGCGAAATAGCGTTCGGCGGTCCGTAGTTCATTGTCGCTGGGGTCCCGCGAGAGAATTTGATGATAGAGCGCGCGCAGGGTAGCGCCAGGCTCGTCCTGTTTCTGGAAGTTGTTGACGATTGCTGCAATCGCCGGACTGCTGGCGATGAGGCCATTGAATGTCGTGTCATTTAACATCAGGAGTGCCTGATTAGCAGATGCGTCGTCACGACGCTCTGTTTGCGCTTCGGATCGCACTAAGGATTTGCCCATGGCATAGGCAATCGCCTGGGCGCCCGGATCGTCGATTCGAATAGTTCGGTTTTTATCGTTCCACTCGAAACCCAGGGTCTTGTGTACGGAATCCCAGTATTGCTCAGCGGTGAGCCTGCGTACGCCCGGCGACTCGAAATAGCGCGGAGCATCGGGAGTTTCGCTGTCAAATTTAGTCGCGCGGTTACTATTGAATGTATGCTGGTAAGTTCGACTCGTCAATATCAATCTTACGATTCGTTCAACATTGTAGCCGCTGATCCTAAAATCGTCCGCGAGCCAACGCAACAACTCGGGATGGCTGGCCTTGACCGCGCTACTCCAATCGTCAGCGGGCTCATAAAGCCCAACCCCGAAGTAGCGTTTCCAAATTCGATTTACCATCACCTGCGCGAATCGTTCATTCGTGGGATCGACGAGCCACAGCCCCGCAATCTCCTTCCGCTCCTTCAATGAACCCGATGCATCTTCGTTAAACTCGGGCAGATCGAATGGCGGTCTGGGGGCAATGAACTGTCCAGAGGATTTCCCGCAACGAATGAGTTCGTGATCGGTCTTCGAGAAATAACTGGCGAAGCCGACCGTTCGGGCGAGCGTAAGATCCGCGTTCTTGAAGTGGTTGTGACAGGAGGCGCAGCGCATTGCCTCTCCAAGAAATACCTGCGCAATATCCGCAGCGGTCATCAGAGAATCGTCGCGAGTTTCCGAAAGTATGTATCGGCCCTTTGGCGCGTCGGGTTCAGCTTTGAACAGATCCAGCACCATTTCATCCAGAGGACGATTCTCTCTGAACGATTGTGCCAGCCAATCTCTTAAATCACTGCGAATTCTAGGTATATTTTCCGGAAGTCCTCCATCGGTGCCACTTGAGAGCGCGTCTGCCCATTGAGGAATCCAGTTATCGGCGTAGTCGGAACGCCTTTGAAGCAATGAGTCGATCAATCTCGTGAATTTTTCTTCGCTCGGGTCATTCACGAAACGTTCGACATCGTCAAAGTCCGGGTAAACACCCAAGAGGTCCAAAAAAACTCTCCGCACCAGATCGCGATCTGTTGCCAGGCCAGGCGCAGCAATATGGACCTTCTGAAGCTTTTCGTAAATGAACTGATCGATGGGGTTTTCGAGTTTTGGGTCGGCGACCGGGACCACTGGCGGCGATTCGACCAACAACAACCGGCGGTAGCGCTGATACCGGTTCAGCCGCTCTTGCGTGTCGAGGGCAAAGTGCAGGTCCGGCGCGTCGGATTCGAGTGGTATTAGCGGGGCCCCGCTTGCTTTGGCCAGATGGTCGTAGCGAATTTTAGTTCGCAGGTCAATCGTATGTGATAGAGAATCCAGTCCCGGAGGGATATCGAGTGCCCTCGGCGACCACGCATTGCGCGCCATCGGTCCGGAAGCGCCACTTTTTTCGGGGCCGCTTTGCTCGGAGCTTGCCAGTGCAGGACCTTCGCCGATTTCCTTCGCCGCGTAGTCACGCGCCCAGTTAATGAGCACTGCGATATTGTCAGCCGTCAACGGTGGCTCGTCGTTGGGCATTCGCGGCTGAAGTTCCCCCTGCACGTATCGAAGGAATGGACTCGTCTCGGGGGAATCGAGGAGAAGAGCCGGACCAGCCTTCTTCCCGCCTTTAAGCAAACCGCCTAGCGACGTTAAGTCGAGGCCTGATTTGGCATCCGTTGGGTTATGGCAGCTAATGCAATAGGCGGTGAACACCGGCTGAACGTCCGTCGCAAAGGTCAGCGGCTTTGAACGCGACGACGGATGAGAGGTTTCCTGAACCGAATCGACGTGAGGCGCCGAGGCGGGATTGGCCCGATGCGTTTCGATTTCGAGAGCCGGCGTACCTACGCCATACTCGTAGACCAGCTTTCCGCCTTCATGCCCGGCGCTCAGCGTCCAAAGCATTGTCGTGACGCCCATGACCAAGGCGATCATTCGCGCGGCAAACCGCAATCGAGTTCGTTTCTGCAACAACGTGGGCAGCAACGTCACCGTGGTCACGGCCGCAAGAATCCATACACGCCCGGCGATATCGGCATGCCGGTTGACTTGATCCCAGACCTCCGCCGGCAGAAAATTCGGCAATTCCGCTGACGCTCGCTCCCCCACCTGGACGGCCCAGTAGGCAAGCCCTGCAGTGGCGAGATACAGAAGCAATAGAATGGAGTTCAACGTGAGCGATTGCGGCCTGCGCAATAGATCCCAGAGCAACAACGGAACACCGATCACCGTGAGGCCAATCGGCAAATGCACCAAGGCCGCGTGAAGCTGCTGGGGATCACTAAGAATAGACGATATATCGAAGAGCGAACTCATGATTCGAGACTACCGGCCGAAGCCATTTACTCACCTTAACCAATAACCGCGCGAATCGGCCGGCCTTCGCCATTGTCTGTGATATAGACCGGCCGGGTGCCGTCCATGAAATAAACATCCGGATTGAGTCCGAGAAGATGAAAAATCGTGGCATGAAGATCCGAAATTGACACGGGATTTTCAACCGCGACCATCGGATGTTCGTCAGCGGTTTTGCCGTAGACAAAGCCTTCGGGAACGCCTCCACCAAAGAAGAGCGCGCTCCACGTTCGTAAATGTGCGTGAAATCCGTACAGATGCTGCTCATCAAAAACGATGCTTTCCGCAGCAGATTTCGCGGCGTCCGCCGAAAGGTGATCGGGTTGTGAAAACTTAGAATTTCCCGAGTCCACTCCCGAGACCGTTCGGCCAAATTCGCTCGCCACCACCACCAGCGTTCGCTGCAGCAGGCCGCGTTCCTTCAGATCCCGAATCAGTCGTGAAACTGGAACGTCCACCCGCTTCTTAAGCCCAGGGTAGATGGATCCTTCACCAAGGTGGGTATCGAAACCGCAAAAGCCACGATAAGGAAATTCGACTTCGACAAATCGTACGCCAGACTCGATGAGCCTGCGGGCAAGCAGACAACCTGCCTCGAAACGATTTCCCCGCTCGTCAATCTTACACATGAACCCCTCTTTCGCCATGTCGGCGTGCGGGTTCAGATATCCATAGGCCGAGAGTTCTCCCTTGCTTTTTGCATCGCTAAAGTCGAATGCATCGCGTATGGGAGAATCCATGATAGCGACTGCTTCATCAACGATATCGACATAGCGCGCAAGTTCGGATTCGTGGCTGTATTGCAATGGCCCCGATTCCGCCAAAGTACGCCGATACTCCGTGCGGCGCTGAATGTCCGATTTTGTCATGCCGGCAAGTCGCTCAAGCAACTGTGCGCCTGTAAGTGGGTCGCCAACCTCGAAGGGGCCAAACTTCTGAGGATAAAATCCTGAGCCAACCACAATGGACAAGAATTTGTCTTCCGTGTGAGACGACTCCAAGCTACGTCCAATGTCCACATAAGCAGGGACATCGGGGTGTCTGCGTCCGAGGGTGCGAGAGAGTATCGCCCCTAGACTCGGGGCCTTGAATCCAGAAGGGAATTTATATCCGGTATGCATCTGGTAAATACATTCCGTATGTACCGGGACGATCTCCGTGGGCTCTGAGAGGCTACGAATCACAGTACCTAAGTGCATAACCGAGGCCATTTCTTCCAGGCCCTCGCCAAGGAATATTCCGTCCACGGATGTGGGAATACTTCGACACGTGGACCGAAATGCACTCGCTTTCATGCCCCGTTCAAAAGGCGTAAATGGTTTTGGGTCCCATGTTTCGTTTTGTGCAACGCCGCCGGGCAGCCAGACCAGAATACATGCGTCTGCTTTGGGTGTCGGCAAATCCGTGCGATTCATGCCTTCCGGCGGTATGCTGGTTTCGGTCGAGGACGTGCCTGAAGAGGCCGCGAGGGCCGCCGAGATCGCGCTCGCTTTCAGAAATGATCGACGTGTTAGCTGTCGCCGACTCACGATCCGGCCTCCGAAAGAAATCGAGCATTTAGCCGCTCGAGAAGCCTAACACACGCTCAGTAAGGCTTCAAGGATTGGCCCCAATTATGCGGTTGCGAGACACATATTGAAATCGACCTTCTTGGTCTCAATCCGCAAACCCCAGCACGTCGGCGCCATCGGCGCGGCGACTAGAAACTGATATCGACGACTGCGCCTTTTGGCCGTGCGTTTTTTGCCAGAGTCGAGAATTCTTCATAGTCTTCAGGGTGCGATTCGCGCCAAATTACCCTATCCCTGCGAATTCGCGCCAAGTGTTCCTCAACGGCATCCGAGGTCAACTGCGTCCCGAATCCGGGTGTGTAGGGCCCGCCGAGCAACGAATCAAGAATTCTATTGCCCACTTCGGGTTTGAAGTGATTGGGATCGAAAAAATAATTCATCGTCCCCTGCGGGTCGTCACTTCGCGGAACCGCCTCCGTGGTAATGAAATTGTATTCCGAAAAATCCCACAGCGGATACGGCGGCTTCCCGAAGTGCTTGGCTGTCTCCTCGTTGATTTTGACAAGTTGTCGCTTCCATATCTCGGATGCGTCCCACAAACCAAATCCATCGATCACCTCCTGCTGCACGGCGTGCTCCGGACTAATGAAGAGTTTCAGGTTGATACCGTTTTCATGGCAGAAGGCGAGCAATTGACGGTAAGATTCGAAGCTCGACCCGCCCTGAGAATCCTTGAAGGAAAATCGCAGTTCGTCGGGGCTGAAATACCTTTCGACAGTCTGACCTACTCCTACCCGGAACGCCCGCGGCCGCGTGGGCATCCACTTGCCTCGATTTTCAGTGGGCGGCTGGTCAGAACGAATGAGCCTGCATGATTCTGCAAGCGTATTCACAGACACCGTTGAACGAACGCGTGTAGTCTGCCAACCAAATCGGTAATCGTTGTGGCTCAGGATTCCCTCGTAATACTGCAACAAAGGTTTCTTGGTTTGGTTGAATGAAAATAGATCCAGTCCGAGGACAACGGTATCCAGCTTGCTGATGCCCTGGGCATGTCGTAAAAAGGCAAGAGACTCTTCGATGCCGGCTCCGAATACGGAGAGGTTGTAGCAGCGGCCTTCCGGCCATGCCTTGTAGTTCTCCTCTATACCAAGGCTGCAACGCGACGAACCAAGCACGATATGTTTCGGACGGAAAAAACGAACCTGATAGGCCCTGGTGAACCGCCCGCCTAGTCCCATTTCGTATGCCAAATTAATGTTGCTGGCATACGTGGGGGCGAATCGCCACTCGTGATACGGATCAGCAGAATAGTTGACCGCGAAGATGAGTCCCGTCGGGACAATGATGCCCAAGATAAGTACCGCGAGGATGTAACGGCCGGCTTTCATTTTAGAAAACATAGTAGAGGAACTCGCTGACTCGTTGAGACAGGACCAGTACGACGGAAATACCCAAAATCAGGGCCGAGAATGCGACCCATCGATAGTTGGTATCGAATCGCATCCAGTGCCACGGGCGCCGGAGTTTTGTGTCGGCGAGGTTAAACAAATCGATTATGTTGGGCGCAAACAGGGCAATGGCCCCGAGCCCGAGGAGAAGGAGTACTTGCTCGATCGAATTTTGCTGCCACTTTCCGGCGAAGGTAACGCCTAATTGATCGATGACGGTTCCGATGCCCACCTTATTTAGGAAACCAAGAAAGTTCTCAGGCAAGACGGCGCCGTTCAAGCCAAACAGTCCACTGTACATTGACCCCGCGCCGTTCAACGTGCGGGCCCGAAAGATTACCCAGGCCAGAACGACGACGATGAAGGTCAGCGCGACGCACGCCGCCCGGTAAACGCGGGCAAACATGGAATTGCGCGGACCGGTAAACCCGAGCGCGTGCCACGCGTTGTTGATCACGAGATATAACCCGTGCAGCCCGCCCCAAATAACGAAGTTCCAGCTCGCGCCGTGCCATAGCCCACCCAGGACCATCGTGGCCATAAGGTTGACATAGCGCCGACCGTCGCCCTTCCGGTTTCCGCCGAGTGGAATGTAAAGATAATCTCTCAGAAAACGGGAAAGGCTTATATGCCACCGGCGCCAGAATTCGGTGATGCTGTGCGCCTTGTATGGCGAGTTGAAGTTAATCGGTATCTCAATCCCCATCATCCTCGCCAAGCCAAACGCCATATCGGAGTAACCCGAGAAGTCGAAATACAACTGAAAGGTGTAGGCGAGCGCTCCGCCCCATGCGGTAAAGAACGTTATCGAGGCGGCGGGGTCTTCGGCCATTCCAAAGACTCCGTTCGCGTGTGGGGCGATCCCGTCCGCCAAAACCACTTTCTTGAACAGGCCCACGGCGAATATCGAAATGCCTATCGCGAGATTCCGGGAATCGAATCGAAAAGTCTTGGGGTCCGCGAACTGCGGCATCATCTCAGCGTGGTGCATGATGGGACCCGCGTTCAGGTGCGGGAAAAAGGTCCCAAACAAACAGTAGTGGATGAAATCATACTGATGCGTTTGTTTGCGGTAGCAATCGACGAGGTAGGCGATCTGCTGAAACGTGTAAAACGAAATCCCCAAGGGCAGCACGATCTCGCCCAGGCTGAACGTGGTGTGCGCCACGGCGTTGACGTTGTCGACCATAAAATTCGCGTATTTAAAGTATCCGATGTTGCCGAGGTTCAAAGCCACGCCAAACGCGAGCAGCATCGGCTTCGGTTCCTGGGCCCGAGTCAGCATCGACCCCAATTGATAATTCACGGCAATGGATACGCCGAGTAGTACAAGATAAATCGGGTTCCAGTACCCGTAGAAGACGAGCGATGCCAACACGAGCCACCACACAACGGCTCTATGTCGGCCCCACGAACTTAACGCGAAAAATCCAATCAGCGTGATCGGGAGGAATAAAAAGATGAATATGGGAGAATTGAATAGCATTCGAGCACCAGTGCTCCGCACAAGAATCTTGATGCGGCTGCGCCTCTGACGGGCAAACTATACCGGCGCATGGTTCCCGAAGGAAGACATGCGCCGGCCAGATCTCATTCTACTCGATTTGCGAGGCGCCTCTAACTAAGTCTGAGCACGTATCCGGGCGCTTACAAGCTTCCTATAGTGACAGAAAGCGTCAAGCGCGGTTTGTCTTTCGGGATCTCGGAGTAGACGACCTCGATTTTCTCAACTCCGAAATCGAAGGTAAGCCCACGGTTACCGGGTTCTTCGCAACCCTCAGGCTTGCCGTCATTCCAAACTACGTTCGGCGCTCTTTCGAGTCGTTTTGACGTGGCAGTTAGCAATTCGGTGAGACGGTTCATCATCTCTTTTGATTCGAGAGTGTACTTCCCTTCCACGAGAGAGCGCGATCCGGCGATGAGCTTCCCGTCGCGAAACGTAATCCAACCCGCGTACGATTTCAGCGGTTCGCTCTCCGGTAGATACGCCTTTTTGTGAATAGAGTAACCGACATACTCCGGAAGGTCAGGGGGACTCTTTTGAAGTTTAAAATCTGATTCCAAGGCGGCTAAAACTTCCGATTCGCCCATTCCAAGCTTGATACTCGCCTCGCCAAACTGCAGAGCACCTGCGGGTGCCGTTTCCTCAGCCGAGGAGATTACCGCAATCATAATCGCTGTTGTCGTAAAGACAGCAAGTATCGAAGACAGTCGCATCATGTCTCCTCCTCGTACTCCCGAAGCAGTTCTTCATACTCCCGGATACGCCTTTGGGCTTTTCGAAGCGCTGAAAAAAGCACGAATATCGTCGCGCTTACGAAATATCCAAAGCCCGGAATTCGGATGCCGTACACCTCAATAGACAGAGTGGGATCCATGGCGCATGCCTCTAACTTTTCCAGTCCGCTTGTAATAGGAAAAGACTACACCAAACCCGGATGCTTTGTGAATTTAAAAATCGTAGGAATAGCGATCTTAAAGAAGAGAGAATGCAAAATGGCGGAGGGCGAGGGACTCGAACCCCCAAGCCCGAAGGCGCCGGTTTTCAAGACCGGTGCGTTACCAATTACGCTAGCCCTCCGGGAGGCGGACTGCGGCGAAAAGGCGCGCCGCGGCCACTATTGTACCGGAATCGGGATGTGAATGAATGCCGCTTCTCAAAACAACGAAATCTCCCCAGCGGACCGACGGGGAGATTCTTCGCTTCGCTCAGAATGACAAAATTAGGCGGCAGCTAAATAGCGGTTGATCTGGGCGACCAGTTCCTTGGTCGTGAATGGCTTGATGAGCAGGCCCTGCGCGCCGGCGTTCTCGACGTTGCGGCGCACTTCGGGGTTTTGCGCGGAGGTGACGCAGAGCACGGGGATGTCTTGCGTCTGCGGATTGTTCTTGAGCAGGCGGCAGGCTTCGAAGCCGCTCATCATCGGCATCATGATGTCGAGCAGCACGAGGTCCGGCTTTTCGGCCTCGGCGAGGTCGAGCGCGCTGATGCCGTCGAAGGCCGGAATCACCTGGAACCCTTCCATGGTCAGCGCGCGCTGCCAGAGGGTCACCACATCCGGCTCGTCGTCAACAATCAGAATCATGGGTTTGGACATGTCGGTCCTCGCAGTGTGGATAAGTGAACACCCGGCCCCCGCCGGTTACATCCCGGAACGCACTACTTCCGCCGCACGGGCCCGGACTGGCCCCTGGTGATTTCCACCGTCTGCATCCCCTTTGACTTCGACCGCGCCGGCGCTTCCACGCGCTGTCGAATCTCTTTCACTTTCGTCTTGGACGTCGCTGGTTTTTTGTTGTCAATCCGGATGCCGAGATCGCTGAACATGCCATCCGATGCGGCCAGGCGCGCGACGGCGCCGTAGCGCGGTTCGGCGAGCGGTTTCTGGAAGGTCTCGTCGCGCATCATCTGCACTTCGACGCGCGTTCCCACTGGCAGTGTGCCCATTAGACGAATCAACATGCCGTGGGGTGTCAGATTGAGGATGATGCCCTCGATCCGGCCGCCGTCGGGCAGCGTGATGAGGCAGGGACGGAAGGTCTCGGTGCGTTTGGCGGCTCGGCGCCCCCGCACCAACCCCTTCTCGTCGTTCGAAAAGAACATTTCGTCGGGCATCACGGCCCCCCGGTGATCCCAATGCTGCGTGGGAAGGATACACGACAAAGCCCGTTTCCGGCCAGCACTTTCATTTACCGGCGCGCGGATGCGGCGCGGATGCGGCGCCGGACTTTGCTACACTGTGCCCCGCTCGCCCCAGCTTTCGGAGGGTCGCGACCCGATGTTTCGCCGCGATCGCAGGCGTCTTCTGCGTGCCATGACCGTCGCGGCGCTGCTCATCGGCCCGGCGGCCCTCGCGCAGAACTTCCACACCCCCACTGTTGAACCCGCCCCGGTCTGGGCGCAACCGCTCAAGGGCGGGCCGATCCGCGTGGCGGCGGTGTTCCCAAACGACGCGGAATCCGACATCGCGGAGCTCGAGCGTCAGTTCGACATTCGCGTCACCAAGCATTCCTTCGACGATGCGACGCCGCTAGATGAAGTATTCGCCGCGGCACTGAAAAATAAATCGGACGTGGTCGTCGTGGCCGATGTGTCCGTCGCCGAACTTTCCACGGGTACGCGCGCGCTGCTCGAAACGCACCTCAAGCGCGGCGGCGGCTTCCTGTGGATCGGCTTCGCGCCGAACACCACGCCGGAACTCGCGGACGTCGTCACTCCGCTCGGCCTGAGCGCACTCGATCCCGCGCCGGATTTTGCCGCGATGTCAGGCGGCCCGGCGCTGACCGGCCTGCAACCCGGATACGACACGCTCTCGGCCTACTCCAGCGAGACCGCGCGCGCGGTGGAATTGCGCTACTGGTCGACACGTCCGCACGGCCATGCGATGCTGCCGCTTGCGCCGCAGGACGCCCTGCGCGCGCCGGAGCTGCGCGACAACTACACGGCGTTCATCGGCCAGATGTTGCGCTGGGCGGCGGGCCGCGATCCTGAAATAAAGTTTCGCGGCATCGAAGAAATCGCGCCGGAAGGTCCCGATGCCGCCGAGACGCCCGCGCAACTGCCGGGTCGTTTCGTGCAACGCATGCAGCAATCGTCCGCGCCGGGCGCGCTGCGACAGTTCTCGGTCTCGATCGATCGCCCCGCGCCGCGCGACTACGACCTGCGCGTGCAGATGCGCTATCCCGGCCGCGGCGTGAGCAATTCCTTCCAGGCACTGGATGAATTTCCCAAGGGCGCGGAGAAAATTACATTCTCGATTCCGGCCGGATCGGGAGACGCGCTGCTCGATGTGTGGCTGCTCGACAATCTGAATGTGGTCGACTGGTTCTCGCAGCCGCTCCTGCTTACCACCATGCCGGAATTCACCGACCTCGGCCTCAGCGCCACGGCGGCGGACGCGAATGATCGCGTGCGCATTACGGGCACGGTCGAAGGCCGCATTCAAGCGGAGCAACCGCGCATCGTCACGGCGCAAACGCCGATCGCGGTGTTCATCCGCGTGACCGATACGTTCGGGCGCGAGGTCGTTCGCCGCGACATTGCGCTGCCCTCGGCCGGTGGCGTGATCAACGCGGAGCTTGCGCTGGTCGATTTGTTCGCGCCGTATGCGCGTGTCGATGTGTATGCGTCGTACGCCACCGAACCGGCGCTTGACTGGTGGACGCGTGCGCGCGCCGATCATCGCGTGTTCGATCTGCTCGTGCGGCAGCCCCTGCCGGACGAGTTCGCACTGATTGCCGACGACGCCGGCGAAGGCAGTTTCGCGGGTTCGGCGCGCCGACGCACCATCCGCGAAAACGGGGTCACGTTCGTCGCGCCGGGCGCGCTGCCGGCCCTCGGCAATATCGCGGCCGACGGCACGCGCATCATCGCCGATCTTGGCGGCATCGAGCAGTTCCCCGGCGACAGTTTCGGCCAGCGGACGCCCTCCGGCCTTGCGCTGCGCCAGGCTGCCACGCCCTACGCCGCGATACAGCCCGGCTTGTACACGATCACGGGGGACGCGGATGAATCGCGCCGCGCGGCGATGGAAAAGGCGCTGCGCGAATCGGACCGTCGCGCGGTGCTGGCGTTGATCGAGGACAACTATAGCGCGCCAGACAGCGGCGGATTTCGCGTGGTCCCGGCGGATCCCGCGGCGCTCGAATCGCTACGCGCCGGGGCTTACACCGCCGTGCGCGCGCCACTGCCCACCGGCGAACGCGCGCTCGAACAAAGCCGATGGCTGCCGTGGCTGGCCGCGCTACATCAAGCCAATGCGCTGTGGATCGACGACAGCGATTCCGCTCCTGATTCGTTTGCCGCGCTCACTGCCGAAACGCGCCGCCTGCGCGGCGGCTACGATATTCTGCTGGAGCGCGCCGCCGCGACGCCGATTGTGGGCGCCGATACGCTGACGATTTCCGCGGACTTCCCGGGAATCGTGCGCCACTTCACCTTTGGCAAGGCGGAGATCTTTGCGTTCCTCGCCGATCCGTCCGGAGACGGCAAAGCGACGGCAAAACTCCAGGCGAAAGACGCCTCGCGCATTCACGACATGACGTCCACCGAACTGCCGCGCGCGGCCAAGAATCTTTCGTTCAAACTTCGGCCCGGCGACGTCGCCATGGCGTCCATCCTGCCGTATGAAGTCACACGCGTCGCGGTGGTCGCGCCGGGCGCTGTGCCCGCTGGCCGCCGGCTAACGCTGCAAGCCTCGGTGAAAACGAAAGGCGCGTTGCCGGGCGATCACGTGTTGCACGTTTCGATCAGCGGACCGGACGGAAAAGTAATCGAGCACTACAGCCGCACGATCATCGCGGTGAATGGTGAAGGCGCCGCATCAATACCGTTCGCATTCAGCGATGTTCCGGGCAACTACCATGTCACGGTGCGCGATGTGCTGACGCGGATCGAAGCGACCGCCGACTTTAGCGTGATGGCGCCACAGGAAGGCGGTCCGGGCGCAGCGCGCTAATCGTGTGGCGCAGTACCACTTCGCGCGATTCCTTTGGCGCCAACACGCGGCGATCGAAATTTACCCGCAGAATCGTCAGGGGCGAATCCGGTTCGCGTTCGACGACCACTTCGTCGCCGGCCTCCCCCGCCACCACTTCCGCCGCAACCGTGCGCCCCGCGGACACAAATCGCAGTGCGGCACCGCGATCGCTTTCTTCGGATTCGCCCTTCGCGAATCCGCTGCCCGCATCGCGTCGCACCCACGTTACGGCCGGTTCACGCCATTGGCGTGTCCAGAATTCCGCTATCTGCGCGACCTTCGGCGTTATCGCGGACTCGCCGGAATTTTCCAGCCTAAATCGCGTCTCGATGCCGTTCTCAGTCAGCGCGATTCGCTTCTGCAACACCAAACCTTTTTCCAGCTCCGTGCGCAACACCATGTAATCCTCGCCACGCTCAACCATCGCGTAAGGCTGTTCGACCGGATCCGGTTCAGCCCAACGATCATCGTCCGTGGTGGCCCAGTCCTGTATGCGGCTGCGGGCGTAAAGCATGAAGTCGTATCCCCGTAGCCAATCGCGATCGTGGCGCAAATCCCGCCAGCGTACGATAGATCCGCCGCGCGAGGGTACAACCCACACTTCAAATTCTTCGTTGCGCAGCTTCTCGATCGGCGCCACCTCCACACGCGGCGGCGTTTTCCCGTCCAGCCGGCGTCGCAGATAGTCGATCGGATAATCGTTCAGATGCGTCACCCCGAGTGCGGTCAGCTCGGCCCAGTATTCGTCGAAGGTTGGGCCCTGCGGGCGCGTGAAGATATACGCCGCCGGCGTCTGCGCGATCTCCGGCGGACACACCAGCGCCGCATACTGCACCGACAGATGCGCCGCGCGGAGGCGTTCAGTGATGATCGGATCCGTTGTCGCCGCGAACGCCCGCGCGAAAATTTCCTGCGCACGCTCTACAGTTTCCGTGTCGATCCACGGGAGGTTGTTCGAAAAGCGCACCGGGCCGCCCCACGCGTGCACGCGGCCGCGGAGCAACTGCTGATATTCGTCGATGTAGGGCGCGGCGTCGGTGTAGTACGCATCGAGAAACGCGTGATACTCCGCCTTCCAGTCGAAATCCGGATCGCGCAGTCCGCGGCCGATCAGATACCCCTTCAAAAACTCGAAGTCGCTGTGCGGTCCGTGTGGACTCGCCTGCTCGAACACACCATCCACGCCCAGCTTCTTGAACAGCGCAAGGTTCGGCTGCAGCACGTGCACATTCGGATGCGGCGCCTGGAATGCGCTCCAGTTTTGCGTGTAGTCCCACACCCACAGGTGTTTCGTAATGCGTCGCCAGTCTTTCAGGTCATGCAAGAATGCACGGTTTTCCTTGCTGCGCCAGTCGCTAATCGGCCGACCGTAGTCCGCTTCGATCGCGCACAAGCGGATCAGCACATTGTCGCGCGGCCGCGTGAGTTTCGGCGGCTTGCGCGAATATTGGTACGCGAAGGTATCAATGAGGGCATTCGGAAATTCGTCCTTCACGGCATCGGCCACGGCATTCACAAAGCGCACGATCGTCCCGCTGTGACTGCCTTCGGCCTCGTCCACCGCCTTGCAGTTCGCACACGTGCACCAAGAGTCGAACCAGTAGTAGTCCATTTGCGAAATGCTGAGGACACGCTCGTTTGGCGCGGCCTCGCGCAGGTATCGGCGCGCGCGATCAATCGTAATCGCGAGCACGTCTGGATTGGTCAAACAAAGCTGCGCCTCTTTGACGCGTTCGCCGTTGATCTCTGCGAAGTATTCGGGATGCGTCGCGAAATACTCTTCGGGATTTACGAAATGATGAAAGGTGTGGCCGTGCCCGACGAGACCGTGGACAAAGCCGATGTGGCCGCCCAGGCGATCAGGTAACGCTGACCACTGGCCGTTCAGCGTGTTCACACTCGCCAGCCACGGCGCCTGTAGAAATTCGCGCTGGTTCGTGTCGCGATACTCAAACGGCGGCTCGTAACGCCAGTCGATTTGCGGGATAGCCTGGGTGTCTTTGGGATATTCGATTATCCCCGGCGCAAAAGCGCGCACGCCGAGAAAACGCTCGAAGAAGATCCATTCGGCGTACAGCGTGCCACGCGGGCCGCCGCCGGCGAGCAATAAATGCGCGATGCCGGGAACATCGGCTTGTGCAGGCAAGGTGAGCACGAAGCAGCCGTCCGCGTTCGGTGCGCGATCGGAAAATTCAGAAGGAAACACGCGCTGAACGGCGGAGCCGAACCACACATTCACGGCGCCCGCCGCAGCATCACCGGATTGCGTGACCTCGGCCCCGGTGAGTTGCCGCCAATGCTCGGTAAACCGCGTCGCGGCTACACGTTCAGACTCGGGGGCATCGGCGGAAAGCACGATATGAAGTTGGGAAAACGCCTCGCTCGACAACCACAGCCGATCGGCAGCGGCGCACCACGCCCCCAGTATGACGACCAACAGGCAGCAGGTGACGCGCATCGTGCAAGGACTCCGGTTCCCCGGAGATTACATCGGCAGGCGCTTGCGCAGCCAGTTTATTTGGCCGCGGTGGTTCGTCTCGTCTTCGGGGATGTGGAACCAGATGTACCAGTTATTGCACTTCTCGCCGCCGACGTAGTCGCGCTCTTCGAGCAGCCATGCGTCGGATTTTCCGCGCAGGCGCGACTTGCTTGTCTCGCGCGCCGTTGCGACTAGGTCGAGATAATGCTGCAGCGGTTTGCCTTTGATCGTCGCGCGAGCGGCATCGCCCAGGCTGAAGGCCGCGCCCCATTTTCCGAATTCTTCCGGGGTGGGCGAACGACCTTCGAAGGAAAGAATCCCGTGCAAGGTCTCGATGGCGGCGATGTGCGTCAGCAGTGCGCCGATGGAATTGCTGGTCGCGTCGTGCAGATGATCGAGCTGCGCGACGGTCAGGTCTTTCACCGCGTCCAGCGTCCGCGAGCGTGCGCGCTCCATCGCGCACACCAGCCGGCCGACTTCCGGCGCATACCCGTCCGGCGTTTCGATCTTGAATCGCGAAGTCCCACTCATACGCCCCTCCCGTCCGATGATCTCGATGGTGGAGCAATAACACTCCATATGCGTGATTTCGTCCCGGAATATTCCCAAATTTTAAACTATGAAATTCCATCAAACCACACCCCTTGTCTCGCAAACGGCCTTAATGTGGAAGCGGCGTCCCGCCGCTTGACCTTGTTTCGCAGCTACGTACTTCTTCGAGTGCAACACACTGACCATATATATGGGTAGCGTCAGTCCTGATAAGGCAGTGGTATCCTCTCCCGACCACGGCGGGGTTCACGATGGCGAAGGATGTCACAGAGCGGTTCGGGGATCGGGTCGGGGCGTATGCGAAAGCGCGCCCGTCGTATCCAGCCGAAGTGTTTTCGTTTCTGGCGGCGGAGTTTGGGTTGGCCGCGGGACAATCCGCGGCGGATCTGGGTTCGGGCACCGGGATTTTTTCCGGGTTACTTCTTGATCGCGGCGTGACGGTATTTGCTGTCGAGCCGAATGCCGAGATGCGCGCGAAGGCGGAAGCCACGCTAGGAAGCCGCACGGGGTTCGTCAGTGTCGGCGCGCGCGCCGAAGCGACCACCCTCGCGCCGGCCAGCGTCGACTGGATCTTCGCCGCGCAGGCTTTTCACTGGTTCAATCCGGAAACCACGGCCGCGGAGGTCCGACGAATCCTGAAGCCTGGCGGATGCTGCGCGCCGATCTGGAATGAACGCCAGAGCGATACATCGCCGTTCGCGCGGGCGTACGAAGATTTTTTGGTCGAGTGGGGCATCGACTATGAAGCGGTCAAGGCCACCTATGAAAATCGGGCGCACATCGCGCGCGTGCTCGGCAGCGACTACACACGACGCGGATTCCCGCACGCACAGGACATGGATCTCGATCTGCTGCGCACGCGCAATCAATCGGCGTCCTATGTGCCGAAGGCCGATACCCCGCGCGGCAAATTGATGATGGAAGCGCTCGACCAACTCTTCGCCCAGTACCAACAGAACGGCATCGTGCGCTTCGACTATTCGACGAACGTGTACTGCGCGCGGATCGGATAAAAAAAGCGCGCCCAATCCATTGGGCGCGCTGCAACAACTTCCCGTTCTATAAGCGACTTAGACCAGCACTTCCTCATCCACATCGCTGCCGATGCCGTACTTCTGGAGGCGGTAGCGCAGCGAGCGCGCGGTGAGGCCGAGGAGGTGCGCGGCCTTCTTCTGCGAGTGGCGCGTGCGGTTCAGCGCCTGCTCGATGAGCTTCATTTCGATCTCGGCGATCAGCGCCTCAAGGTCCACACCCTGCGGCGGCAGATCGGTATAGGCCGATTGCGCGCGCGGTACGTAGTGGCTGATGTTGTGCGGCAACTCGGCCACGTCGATGGTGTCCGCGTTGCACAGCGCGAGCGCACGCTCGATCACGTTCGCGAGTTCGCGGATGTTGCCGGGCCAGTCGTAGCCGGTCAGCGCATCCACCGCGCCGGGCGTGATCGCCGGCATGCGCCGGCCGAGCTTCTCCGAATGCCGCGTGAGGAAGTGGCGCACCAGCAGCGGAATGTCGTCCGGACGTTCGCGCAGCGCGGGCAAGTGCAACGGAATGACATTAAGACGGTAGTAGAGGTCTTCGCGGAACGTGCCGTCGCGCACCATTTGCTCGAGGTCACGGTTCGTGGCGGACACGATGCGGACGTCCACCTTGATGGATTCCGATCCGCCGAGCGGGGTGACCACGTGGTTGTCGAGCACGCGCAGCAGTTTCACCTGCAGCGCCAGCGGCATTTCGCCGATTTCGTCGAGGAAGAGCGTGCCGCCGTTCGCGACGACGAAGAGACCATCCTTGTCCTCGATCGCGCCGGTGAAGGTGCCTTTCTTGTGGCCGAAGAGCTCGCTCTCCAGCAGATTTTCCGGAATGCCGCCGCAGTTGATGGCGACAAAAGGCTTCTGCGAACGCTCGCTAAGCTGGTGCACGCTGCGCGCGACGAGCTCCTTGCCGACGCCGCTCTCGCCGTAGATCGCGATCGTGCTCGGCAACACCGCCACGCGGCGCACCATATCCTTCACCTGCTGCAGGGCCGCGCTGGCGCCGATCATGTTCGTGACCTGGCCGAGCTTGGCCTGTTCCTTGCGCAAGGCCTTGTTCTCGCGCACCAGATCGCGCTGTTCGATCGCGCGGCGCACGAGCAATTTAATCTCGTCGTTCTTGAAGGGTTTGAGTACGTAGTCCGTCGCGCCGCGCTTCATCGCGTCGATGGCGTTTTCCACCGAACCGTGCGCGGTCATCATGATGCACGGCGTGCCTGCGCCGTGTTCCTGCATCCATTCGAGCAGGCGCATGCCCGCGTGCGCGTCGCTGCCGATGCGCAGGTCCGTCAGCACGACGTCGAAACGCTCCCGCTCGACCGCTTTGCGGCCTTCGTCGCAGTTGATAACGCAGGTGACGTCGTAGCCGTCACCCCCGAGGATGATTTCGAGCAGCTCGCGCATGCCCTGTTCATCGTCGATCACGAGTACCCGTTTGCGTGCGTTCATGGTCGCTCCCTTCATTGTCCCGCGGCCGGCAGCGTCATACGCATGGAACAGCCGCCCCCTCGCCGCGCTGTGGCACGAAGCGTGCCGTCGTGCGCGGTGACGATGCGCATGCAGACGGCCAACCCCATGCCAGTGCCTGTGTCTTTGGTCGTGAAAAACGGTTCGAAAATACGTGCCACTTTGTCCGGCTCAATGCCCGGGCCTTCGTCGTCGAAGCGCACTTCGACGAGGCCAGGGCCTTCGTTCACGGAAATTTCGAGCGCGCCGCGATCCTTCATGGCTTCGACGGCGTTCTTCGCGAGATTCACGAAGACCTGCTTCATCTGCGACGGGTCGCAGGAGATCAGTCGCGCGTTCTGCGGGCAATCGACGCGCACGGTGAGCGCCGGTTCCGACGGATGCTCGCGGCGAATCAGATCCGCCACTTCGTTCACCAAATTGCGCACGTCGATCGTCTCGCGCTTGCGGGACGGTTCACGGGCGAAATTGAGGAACCCGGTGACGATTTCGTTGAGATGGTCGGACTCACGGATCGCCATGCCCCGCAATTTCTGTTCGAGCTGCACCGGCAACGGACCGCCGCGGCCCATTTCCTCCAGCGCGCCGCGGATCACGGCGACAGGATTGCGGATTTCATGCGCAAGCCCGGCGGCGAGTTCGCCGACCACGGCGAGGCGGTCATGACGGCGAAGTTCTTCGCGCATGGCGTGCATCTCGGTGAGGTCGGTGAACGACGCGATCACGCCGGTCACTTCGCCGGAGGCGTCGCGCAGGCGGTTCGTCGTAAGACCGAGCAACACCGGTTCGCCGGAGGCCTTCAGCGCTTCGAACTCGTAGCTGACGTAGTCCTGGCCGGAGCGCAGCGCCGTGACGATCGGACTTTCGCCGCCCGAGGCCACCTTGAGCACGCTGGATACCGGGCGGCCAGCATCCACGTTGCGCAGGCCGAGAATGCCGCGCGCGGATTTGTTCAGCACGGAGATATTCCCGTGATTGTCGGTGATCAAGAAGCCGCTGTTCATGTTGTCGAGGATTTCGCGCTGGAATTCGTGCAGCCGGTTGATGCGCTGGTTCCAGTAGCCCGAGATGAACGCCGTCAGGTAGAAGGCCAGCGCCTGCACGAGCAGTTTGTAAACCAGCTCGAAACGATCCGGCTGGCTGAGCGACGCCGCCGGCAAGACCACCTGCAGGACCAGGAACACCGCCGCCATGCTCGCGAGCACGAAGCCCTGCGACAGGCCGAGCAGCAAACCTGCTTCCAACACCACGACGACGAACATGAATGTGAAGAAACTGTTTGCGCCTTGCGTGTAGCCGACGGTCACCGCGACAACGGCGAAGTCCACGAGCAAGGTCGACCAGCACTGCATCGTTCCCAGCCGCAGACGCCGCTGCAAAGTGAGCAGGTACAACACGCTCGAAACGAACCCGGCGATGTAAAAGCCGAGCAGAACATTCTGACCGCGGTCGAGATCGATGAAAGCCGCACCCACCGCGAGGAACGACAACACGCCGATGCGCGCCACGCCGAGATAGCGCAGCCACATGACGTGACGGTCGTACCCCAAGTCGCCGCGCGCCGACCGATCGGGATCGGCCGGGCGTGCGGCGCGGAGCGAATGCAGGCTTCCAGCGAGACTCATGAGTTCTGAGCGGCGCCTTTGTCGATAAGCTGCTGGAGACCTTCGGCATTCGAGCTGCGTTCCATGGCGATGTCGTAATTGATGATCCCGCGCTTGTACAGGCGGTACAGCGACTGGTTCATCGTCATCATGCCGTCGCCACTGGAAATTTCGATGATCGACGGAATCTGCTGGAGCTTTTCGCTGCGGATCAGCGCGCGAATGGCCGGGTTCGCCAGCATGATTTCCATGCCGAGGGCGCGGCCGCGGCCGTCGGCGCGCGGAAGCAACTGCTGCACGATGACGCCTTCGACCACGAAGGAGAGCTGCGTGCGAATCTGGCTCTGCTGCTCGGCCGGGAACACGTCGATGATACGGTTCATGGTCTGGAGCGCGTCGTTCGTGTGCAAGGTGGCGAACGCAAGGTGACCGGTTTCCGCGACGGTGAGCGCCGCCTGGATGGTCTCCTTGTCTCGCATTTCACCGATCAGGATCACGTCCGGGTCCTGACGGAGCACGCGCTTGAGCGCGCCGCTGAACGACTTCGTGTCGGAGTTCAGTTCGCGCTGGTTGATCACGGATTTCTTGTGCGTGTGCAGGAATTCGATCGGGTCTTCGATGGTGATGATGTGCACGTCGCGCTCGCGGTTGATCTTGTCGATGATCGCGGCGAGCGTGCTCGATTTACCGGAACCCGTGGGGCCGCAGACGAGCACAAGGCCGTTGGGCTTGTATGCAAAGTCGGCGACGCATTTGGGCAGACCGAGGTCGTCAAAGCTGCGGATTTCGAACGGAATCGTACGAAATGCCGCGGCCACGGAACCGCGATCGCGAAACACGTTCAGACGGAAACGGCTCAAGCCCTTCACGCCGAAGGACAAGTCGCATTCCTTCTCGCGCTCGAACTCGGCGATCTGCTCATCTTTCATGACTGAATAGATGAGCTCCTGCGTCTGCTCGGGCGACATGTTCGCGTATCCGGGCAGAGGTTCGCACCGGCCGTCGACGCGGACCACCGGCGGAAGTCCGACGGCGATGTGAAGGTCGCTGCCGCCCATCTGAATCAGGCGCATCAGCAATTCCTTCATATTCAGATCTTGCGTTTTAGGTACCTCGCGGACTGCCATTGTTCTTCTCCCTTGTGCGAAACCGATGCTCAGTCGGCCGCCGTGACACGCAGTACTTCTTCAATCGTTGTTTGACCCTTCGCCGCTTTCGTCAAGGCGTTCTGGCGCAGGGTGCGCATTCCACATTTGATGGCCATTTCCTTGATCTGTGTCGATGCCGCGCGGCCAAGGATCAGCGGCTCGAGTTCCGGGTAGTTCGGCATGGCTTCAATGACCGCGATGCGGCCCTTGTAGCCCAGGTTTTTGCACTTCGTGCATCCGCGACCGCGGACCCACAGCGTCTGTTCTTTGTATGTCGCGTTTGAGAACTGGATGCGCTCGAGCACCTCGCGCGGAATCGAGACCTGTTCCTTGCAATCCGGGCAGACCTTACGAATGAGGCGCTGCGCGGCGGCGAGGGCAATGGACGATTGCACGAGGAAGGGTTCGAGGCCCATGTCCGTCATGCGGGTGTAGACGCTGGCGGCGTCGTTGGTGTGGAGTGTGCTGAGCACAAGGTGACCCGTGAGCGCCGCCTTCACGGCGACGTCGGCTGTCTCCTCGTCTCGAATTTCACCCACCATCACGATATCCGGGTCCTGGCGCAGAATCTGGCGCAGGGCGGCGGCGAAGGTGAGGCCGATTTCGGCTTTCACCTGCACCTGGTTGATGCCGTAAAGTTCATATTCCACGGGGTCTTCAACCGTGACGATGTTTTCACCGATCTGGTTGAGTTTGTGGAGCGCGCTATAGAGTGTCGTCGTCTTACCGCTACCGGTCGGGCCCGTGATCAGCAACATGCCGTAGGGCCGCGCGATACCTTCGCGGAAGGCGTTCATTGGCTGATCTTCGAAGCCGAGGCTTTCAATGTCGAGCGTGAGCGCGCCTTTGTCGAGCACACGCATCACGATCTTTTCGCCGTAATAACAGGGCAGGATGGCGGTACGGAAGTCGATTTCGCGGCCTTTGTAGCGAATGCGGAAGCGACCGTCCTGCGGCAGGCGGTGCTCGGCGATGTCGAGGTTCGCCATGATTTTGAAACGCGAAATGAGTGCGGCGAGCACGGACTTCGGCGGGCTTTTGGTTTCTTCGAGCTTGCCGTCGATTCGGTAGCGGATACGGAGCACTTTTTCGAAGGGCTCGATGTGGATATCGCTCGCGCCCAGTTCCAGCGCATTCACCAAAATCAGGTTGGCCAGGCGAATGATCGGCGCATCTTCGGCGTCGGATTTGAGCTGGGCGAGGTCACCCAACTCCGCGCCGTCAGCGATCGTCTGCACGTCGGCCGCGGCACTGTCACCAACCAATTCTTCATACAGCTCGGCGCTCTGCTTTCCGACGCCGTAGTGTTTCTCGATCGTGTCGCGCAATTCGGACTGCACCGCGACCACCGGCTCGATCTCGTAGCTGGTGAGCATGCGCAAGTCGTCGAGGGCCATGATGTTGAGCGGGTCGGCCATCGCGAGCGTGAGCACGTCGCCCGTGATCGACACCGGAAGCATCTGGTACTGGCGCGCGAGGGTTTCCGGCACTTCATCGAGCACTTCTTTGGGAATGTTGTAGTGCGCGACGCGGATATGCGGAATGCCGAGCTGTTCGCTCAGCGTGATGACGAGATCTTCTTCATTCAAATAGCCTTTTTCCACAAGGATCGAGGCCAAATTACCGCCGGACTGGCGCTGAATGGCCACGCACTCGCGGAGTTGCTCCTCCGCGATCAGATCCTGATCCAGGAGTACGTCGCCCAAGCGTTTTTTTGCCGTCTTGGTTGCCACTGCTTAATCCCCCAAAGTCCCCGTTCCGCTGGCGCAGCGATTAAGCCGCGGCCTCCGCGTTGCTCTCGGCCAGAATTTCGCCGGCGAGCGCCGCGGTAATGCTTCCCCCTTGCAACTTCGCGCGCGCGGCAACTTTGCGCAGCGCGCCAATCAACCGGCGCACGTCGGCCGGGTATCTCATGGCGATCATTGCCAACGCATCGTCCGGCGCTTTCGCGTCGAGCAGCTTCGCATGCTGGCGGAGGATCTGAATCCGCGTGTCCCATTCGGGCGCGTGAATGCGGACAACCTGGCCGCTATCGAAACGCGAGACGAGGCGCTTCTCGAGCAGGCCGAGTTTGTCGGGCATGCGGTCGCCGGCGATCACAATCTGGCGGCCTTGTTCGAGCAGGGCGTTGAACACATGGAAAAGTTCTTCTTGTGCTTCGATGCGACCGCCGAGAAACTGGATGTCGTCGAGAATGAGTGCGTCCCACTGGCTGTAGGCGTGGCGGAAATCTTCCTGGGCCTTCTCTTCGAGCGCGGCGATGGCGTGGTCGGCGAAACGTCCGGCCGAAGTCCAGCCGATGCGCAGCTTCGCGTCGCGCTCGAGCATTGCGTTGCCAATGGCGCTGATGAGGTGCGTCTTGCCGAGACCGACATCGCCGCACAGGAAAAACGGATTGTATTCAGCGCCTTTTCCGGTCGCGATCGCGTTGGCCATATCGAGCGCGGCTTTGTTGGCCGCACCGGCAACGAAGGAGTCGAAGGAATACACCGTGCGTGGCGTGCCGCGTTCAAGATCGGCGAGCACACGCGCGTCGGCATCGGCCGGCGCGGACGCCGGCGCGAGCGCAACAACGCGTTCAATCCGCTTAACCACGGGCGCAGGAGTGGGCACGCCCAAATCTTCCTTGGCTTGCGCGGCGACGATGACTTTTTCTTTTTCCTGGACGACGCGCAACAGTTCCGCGGCTTCGATGAGCCGTTGTTCGAAGACGGACAAGGTCTGGCGCAATCCTTCGCGGACGGCGGCCGTAATCGCTTCTGAGTCCACCTCTGGCGCGGGTGCGGCAATGTCTATAACGGGAATTTCTTCCTCGACGACAGTCTGCGCGGCCGCTACACGAACAGCCTTCGCCATGAAAGCAGGAACCGCTTTTTTGGCGGGGGCTTCTACTTCGGTCTTGTTTGGAGCAGGCGGCGGAGGTGTCGCTGACTTAGTTTCAGCAACCGGAGCGGGGATCGCGGCCGGAGACTGCTCAATGCGCTTGAACACTTCCTGGAAATGCGGCCAGTCGCACAGAATCGGCTTGATGCGCAGATCGGGAAATGCGCCACGAATCGCCGCGAGCGCATCCACATCGAGCGGATCGACCATGGCGACGGTGAGAATTTTTCCCATCTTGTCGACGGGCAGTACGTGATACTTGCGGCACAATTCGGCCGGAATCAGCGAGAGCACTTCTTTGCCAATGGAGTATTCGTGCAGATTGAGGTGCGGGATTTTGCACTGCTTCACGAGGACGAGCGTTAGCGTGTCCTGATCGATGTGGCCCAGTTCGACGAGCGCCTGGCCGAGGAAGCCGCCCATCTCTTTTTGTTTCGCGAGACCTTCCTCGAGCTGCTTCGCGGTGATGATGCGCTCTTCGCGCAGGATGTCGCCGAGGCGCGCGGCGCGGCCCTTCGATGATGCTTCTTCGAGCGCCGGCGCGGGTATGTCGGATGAAATCAGATCGGGCTCGGCGACCACGTCGGACGTGGGCCGGGCGACCGGTTCGGATTTATCGTTTTTGATTCGGCGAAGCATGGATTTAGCGGTTAATGTCGATCTTTTTTCGTTATTTTTGTAAACAATTTGTTACCAAACAGACACACCTCTCCCGCACAAGAATTGCACGGATCCCCCAAGGGTACTTTTCCTTCCCCCGCCTGACTGCAGGCACCCGAACTGTACCACGCGAAGTCAAAATTTGGCGATGGGTGCAACAAAAATTGTCGCAAGTGCGCCAGAAGCGGCCCTGCACGCTGGGCGCGCGGTCGGCGACTATATATATGGAGTCACACAGGCGCGGCGGGCGGGTTCGGGTATGATCCCGCCCCAAGGGGGACGCTCCGCGTGGGCAAAGAAATCGAACGGAAATTCCTGGTGGCAAACGACGCATGGCGGCCGGGGTTTGACCCGAAGCCGATGCGACAGGGATATCTTACATTTGGGCCGCCGGTGTCTGTGCGGGTGCGGGTGTCGGGCGGAAAAGCCTATCTGAACATCAAGCAGTCCACGCTCGCGATCGCGCGGGACGAGTTTGAGTACGAGATTCCGGTGGCCGACGCCGAGCATTTGCTTGCGCACGGCTGCATGGGGCGGGCGGTGCTGAAAACGCGGCATCATGTGAAGCACGGCGGGTTGGTGTGGGAAGTCGACGTGTTTGAGGGCGCGAACGCAGGGCTCGTGGTGGCGGAAGTGGAACTGGATAGTGAGGACCAGCGCGTGGATTCGCCGCCGTGGGTGGGCCGCGAAGTGTCGGGCGATCCGAAGTATCTAAATTCGTCGCTGGCGCAACGGCCCTTTACAACGTGGTGAGCGGCTTGGGAATGCGCATCGGAAGCCGTTATACTAAGGGCACTTGGACGCGGTTCAGCGTTCTCTCCCCGATGCACGGCCTGATACGGAAGGAGTTTGTCTCGTGTTTGATCAGTTAACCCCGGCACCGCCCGACGCGATCATGGGCCTCACGGACACGTTCAAAAAAGACCCGCGTTCGACGAAGATCAATCTGACGATTGGCGTATACAAAGACGCCAGCGGCCAGACGCCGGTGTTGACGGCTGTGAAAAAGGCCGAAGAAAAACTGCTGAAGACGGAGACGACGAAAAGTTATCTGCCGATTGAAGGTGCGCCGGACTATGGCGCGCAAGTGCAGGAGCTTGTGTTCGGCAAAGGGCACGAGATCATCACTTCGGGCCGCGCCGTGACGGCGGACACGCCGGGCGGTACGGGTGCGTTGCGCGTGGCGGCGGATCTGCTGCACATGCTGAAGCCGGGGACGACGGTATGGCTGAGCGAGCCGACGTGGCCGAACCACCCTGGGATTTTTGAGGCGGCTGGGCTTAAAGTAAAAACGTATCCGTATTACGAGCCGCGCGCACACGCGATCGATTTTGATGGCATGGTGAAGGCGCTGGAAGGCGCGCACGAGGGCGATGTGGTTGTGCTACACGCCTGCTGCCACAACCCGACGGGCATCGACCCGACGCCGGAACAGTGGCACACGCTGGCGGCGCTGTCGCACAGCAAGAAGCTGATGCCGTTTTTCGACTTCGCGTATCAGGGGCTTGGCGACGGGCTCGATGAAGACGCGCGCGGCCTGCGGCTGTTCGCGGGATTCCCGGGCGAGATGCTGGTGTCGAGTTCGTTCTCGAAAAACTTCGGTCTGTACAACGAGCGTACGGGCGCGCTGACGCTTGTCGCGCGTTCGAAGGACGCGGCGCAGACGAGCCTCACGCATGTGCGCCGTGCGATCCGCGTAAACTACTCGAACCCTCCGGCGCACGGCGCGTCGATCGTGACGACGGTGCTGAGCGATCCCGCGTTGCGCACGGAATGGGACGCGGAACTGAAGGCGATGTGCAAACGCATCCACGAGATGCGTGAATTGTTCGTGAGCACACTGAAGGCGAAGGGCGTGAAACGGGATTTTTCGTTCCTGACGCGCCAGCGCGGCATGTTCTCCTACTCCGGGCTTACGAAGGCGCAGGTGGACGAGTTGCGTGACCAGCACGGCGTGTACATCGTTGGCAGCGGGCGCATTAACGTCGCGGGGTTGACGAAGTCGAACATGGAGCCGTTGTGCACCGCGATTGCGTCAGTCGTACGCGACTGAGCAGTCGTGCACGACTAACGGGAGACGGACGCTGAGTCTGACGGCGAAACTGGCTTGGCTGGCGGCGGCGGGCGCGCTGGGGACCCTGGCGCGCTACAGCATGGCCATGTTTGTGGACCGGCAATTTCCGACCGCGTTTCCGTGGGCCATTTTTCTGGTGAACATGACCGGGTGCTTGTTGTTTGGCGTCGTGTATGCCATGGCGGAACAACGCTCGGAGCTTCACGATGTGCGTGGGATTGTGCTGACCGGTTTCATGGGGGCGTACACGACCTATTCGACGTTTGCGTTCCAGTCGGCGCAGTTCATGGAGAAGTCGCAGTGGGGCCTTGCGGCAGCGAACATTATTTCCCAGAACGTTGTCGGGATTTTATGTGTGTTCGCTGGATTCGCGATCGGGCGGGCGTTGCACGTTTAGCTCACGGGTACGCTCGCCCTCCCGCTCTCGCAATGACGCTGTAGATGCGCTATCCTGCCCGGAACGAACCACTGATTCTGGGAGACTTCGCATGGCGCCGCGTGAGATTGCATTTTCCGACATCAAATCGTTGGTGGGTCAGGAACTGGGCACGTCCGAGTGGCACGAGGTCACTCAGAAAGACGTGAACACGTTTGCGGACGTGACGCTCGACCACCAATGGATCCATATTGACGCCGAGCGTGCGAAGAAAGACTCGCCCTACGGCACGACAATCGCCCACGGGTACATGACCTTGTCGCTGGTGCCGTATTTGATGGCGCAAGTATGGCGCGTGAAAGGCGTGAAGATGGGCGTGAACTACGGCCTGAACAAGCTGCGCTTTCCCTCCCCCGTGCCGGTCGGCAAGAGGGTGCGCGCGAAGGCCCGATTGCTGGGCGTCGAGGACGTGAAGGGCGGCGCGCAGGTGGCGGTCGAGGTGACGATCGAAGTCGAAGGCAGCGATAAGCCGGCGGCGGTGGCCGAAACCTTGTCGCGGTACTACAACTGATTTCGCGGGCGTCTTCGCGCACAGGGGAGTACGATGCCCGACGGCGACCGGTGGTACATTCAACTGCTTGAGCGGCTCGGCGTAAACACGACGAAGCTGCGCTGGCGGATTTACCAGAGAGAACAGCAGGCGAAGCGTCTGATCGAGACCGGCGGGCGGCCGGCGTCGCTTTCGTGGTGGAGTTATCCGAACAAAATCTGCCCGCACTGCCGCGCCATCAACAATGCCGACCTGAAAACCTGCAGTTCCTGCGGCATGCGGCTGCCGTCGATGGCGGGCTACCGCGTGCGCCGGCTGATCTCGACCGTGATTCCCTCCGAAGGCCCAGTGGTATCGATGGGTTTTCTCGGCATGATGGTGTTGTTCTGGGCCGTGCAGATTTTCATCGACGGCATCTCGATCAGCAGTGCGCTCGGGCCCAGCGGCGTGTCGATGCACGTGCTCGGCGCGTTCACCACGGCCTACGGCATCGAACAGCACGAATACTGGCGCATTCTCGCGTTTGGCCTCGTGCATGGCGGGCTGTTTCACATCGGCATGAACTCGTACTTCCTCGTGCAGATCGCGCCGCTGCTTGAATCGCAGTTGAGTCGCGCGCGCATGCTGTCGCTTATCACGCTGTCGCAACTCAGCGCGGCGGGGATGTGCTACGTGTGGTACGGGCTGGTGCAGAACATGTGGTATCTGCCCGTAGTGGGCGCGTCCGGCTGGCTGTTCGGCTTGCTGGGATTCGGCATTGTGTTCGCGCACCGCGCGGGTATTGTTTCGATGCGCAATTCGCTGCTGCAGTCGGCGGCGTTTATGTTCATCCTCGGGTTTGTGATCAATTCGTATGCGGGCGGGGGCGGCATCAGCAACGCGGCGCATTTCGGCGGCATGGTGGGCGGGATCGTGTTTGGCGTGTTGCCGGAGTCGAGTCGCATGCATCCACGCGGCGCGACACGCGCGTGGAGCGTTGTCGGATGGATTTGTTTGGCGTTGTGGATTACGGCGATCGTGTTTGTCGCGATGTTCGTTGTGCAGTCATGGCCGGAATTGCAACAGGAATTGCAGCGTCGGGAAATTTAAGGTTTCTCGAGCGCGTGCCCGGCGCTTTTCCAGCCTTTGTAGCCGCCGTCCATTGAAATGACGTTGGTGTACCCCATTTTCTGCAGGTTGTCAGCCGCGAGCGCGGAGCGGTAGCCTCCGCCGCAGTAGAGCACGATTTTGGTGGCGTGATCGGGGATCTCTTTTTCCACATCGCGCTCGATGATGCCTTTGCCGAGGTGAACCGCGCCGGGCAGGTGGCCTTCGACCCATTCGTTGTCCTCGCGAACATCCACGAGGGTGAATTTGTCGCCACGGCTGCGCATTTGGGCGACGTCGGCGACGGTGCACTCTTTCACGTGCTTTTTGGCGTCATTTACGAGTTTTAGGAATCCGGGGGCGTGTTGCATGGAGGCCTCCATTCGTTTGATGAGTCCAGGCAGTATCATAGCGGGTATCTGCGAGGGAACGTACGATGATTCGCATCCTTGTTGTGGCGTTGATAACCGTAGCGGGTGTCGCGGCGCACGCGCAAGACGCGCCGAAGACGTGGACAGTGAGCCCCGGGCAATCGATTCAGGAAGCCGTGGATAAAGCGGCGCCGGGCGACACGGTGCAGGTGTTGCCGGGGGAATATGTGGAGTCGGTGGAAATAAAAACGGACGGCATCACGCTGAAGGGTCTGGAATACGAAGGCGAGCGGTCCGTTCTGAAGTCTAAAGTGAATGAAGAGGATGAGCCGATTGAGGTTGCGATTTTGATCGGCGGTAACAGAGTAACCGTTGAAGGTTTCGTGATTCGCGGATCCGGAAAGTCTGGCGTAGGCGCCGACAACTGCGCGGAGTTGACGCTGCGGGATTTGATCATCGAGGACACCGGGTTCACGGGCGTGCAACTGGACGACATTCGTCAATGCACACTCGAACGCGTGGTGGCGGGGCGGATTGGCGGCGTAGCGATCGCCATAGAGGACTCGACTGAATGCCGGATCGCGCAATCGGAGGGATACGCCTCGCGCTTCGGCTTGTATGTGGGAAACTCGCAGCAGATTGTGATCGACAACGCGAGCTTTCATCACAATGGAATTGGTGTCGTTTTTTCCAGTGATACGAGCGACTCGGAGAAGCGCTTGGCGTATGTGAAGATGTTGCGTACGCGCGTGATGGGAAACAACGCGCTCATCGCGGGACCGGAAGGTCTCGACTTCGCCGACGCACCGGCGGGTATCGGCATTTTGATCGCGGGCGCAACCGAGATTGAGGTTGCCCAGGGCGAGATTTCGGGTAATGGTTCCGTGGGTGTGGCGACGTTGGCGTACGACGCCGCGGGCGTGCGGCATTTGGAAAAAGACGCGGCGCGATCGGGACCGAGCGCCGAGCATATTTACATGCACCACAACCACTATGCCGACAATGGCGGTGCGCCCTCGGGGGCGTTTACCAAACAGTTCGCAGGAATTCCGGCGGGCGACATTTATTGGGACGGCCTCGGCGAGCGCAACCAGTGGCAGGAAAACACCGAGCTGAAGACATATCCAGACAAGCTGGTCGTCAAGCAGGGCGGCGTGCATACGGATGTAATCCACTTCCAGTAAGGCACAAACCGATAGCAGCCGAGGCGCGTCTAACGGAAGGAATCCAGCCCACCCGGATTGTCTGTCATGGAAATGACGCGCTTTGAAAAATTCTTCGTCAACCGCGAGCGCAAGGGTCTCGGCAATCTTCGGCGTGTGCGGCGGGCGCTGGGCGCGATTGATGCCGGCAAAATTCGGGATGTACTGGAGATTGGTTGCGGTATCGGAACAGTCTCGGCGCGATTGGCGGACGAGTACGGCTGGAACGTCGTGGGTACCGACTACGACGCGCAACAAATCGACGAGGCCAAGAATCGATATCCCGAAGCGGGCGGCTTGCGGTATCGTCGTGAGGATGCCACGAAGCTGAGCTTCGCCGACGCAGCCTTCGATCTGGCGATCGCGCAGATGGTTTTCCACCACATCGCGGCCTGGCCACAGGCGGTGCAAGAACTCGCGCGGGTGGTTCGGCCGGGTGGCGCGGTAATCTGGCAGGATTTCGTTTTTTCCGAAGGCTTTATGAAAATCGCGAAGCCGTTGGGCACGTGGTTCGGCATCTGCACGCGGGAAGACGTGGTGCGCGCGTTTACGAGCAACGGCTTCCAACTGATCCTTGTACGTCCGGCGCGGGCAGTGCCGGTGTCGTTTACAGAACTGGTGATGACGAAATCCTAAATCGGGAGCGGCTATATGCGGGTCCTTTTTAACGTGCGTTGGGCGTTGATGGTGGTGTTGGCGCTTGTGCCGGTTCCAGCCGTAGCGGGCGGTATCTCGCCGGAAAAAGCGATTCAGCGGGTCGAAGCGCCGCGCGACAAAAAAGGCAGCGGGCCGGAAGCGCAAACGCTGACTGAAATTGCCAAGAAGTACGGTGTGCCGGGTTATTCGATTGCCGTGATCGACAACTTCGAAGTGCAGTGGGTGCAGTTCTATGGCGTGGCGGACGCAACGACGGGCGAACCGGTGACGGCGAAGACGCTGTTTCAGGCGGCGTCGATCAGCAAGCCGGTGGCGGCGATGTCGAGCGTGAAGGCGGCGCAGGACGGCGTGTTCTCGCTGGACGCGGACGTGAACACGATTCTGAAATCGTGGCGTGTGCCGGACAGCGAATTCACGCGCACGAAGGCGGTGACGCCGCGCATGCTGATGAGCCACACCTCGGGCACAGACGACGGCTTCGGATTTCCCGGCTATGAACCCGGCGCGCCGTTGCCAACTGTGGTGCAGATGCTGAACGGCGAGGTGCCGTCGAATGTGGGGCCGGTGCTGTGGGCCGCGGAGCCGTTTACGCGCTTCAAATACTCTGGCGGCGGGGTCGAGCTGCAGCAGCATGTCAAGCAGGATGAGG
>CAZUJL010000017.1:0-84184 GCA_964620045.1 uncultured Nitrospirales bacterium | reverse complement strand
AACGCTAGCCACCTCTGTATTACCGCGGCTGCTGGCACAGAGTTAGCCGTGGCTTATTCCTGAGGTACCGTCACGCCCAGTGCATTTCCTCACCGGACCGTTCTTCCCTCATAAAAGGACTTTACGACCCGAAGGCCTTCATCATCCACGCGGCGTGGCTGCGTCAGGCTTTCGCCCATTGCGCAATACTCCCTACTGCTGCCACCCGTAGGTGTCTGGACCGTGTCTCAGTTCCAGTGTGGCCGATCAACCTCTCAGTTCGGCTATCGATCATCGCCTTGGTAGGCCGTTACCCTACCAACTAGCTAATCGAAGGCGGACTCATCTCCCGGCGAGGCTGTGAAGCCCCTTTCTTTACCAAGTCCAAAGACCTAGCAACCGTATGCGGTATTAGCGGCCGTTTCCAGCCGTTATCCCCCACCCGGAGGTAGATTATCCACCCGTTACTCACCCGTACGCCGCTCGTGTATTGCTACACGCGCTCGACTTGCATGTATGAGGCACGCCGCCAGCGTTCGTTCTGAGCCAGGATCAAACTCTCCGATAAAAACGTGAACAGTGCCGAAGCACTGATGCTGACGTTTCGGACAGTGTTACCTGTCTTACTTTATTTCGTCGCAGTACTAAATTGACGGATCGGGTTTCTTTCGAAACCTGACCCTGCACGAGAATTTCTGTCGTGCGCCGTATTCAATTTTCAAAGAGCCCGAAGCCCGTTCCCATCCTTAGGGACAAAGTCGTAGCTTTCCCGACCTGCCTTTTTTGGAGGGTGCGCGACCCGATAAGAGCGGGCGAACATCGTCGCCCGGTCAGCACACAAGCGCGTAGTCTAACATCCGAGAATGTGGATGTCAACCCCGCCGGGAACCCTCTTCCGTTCCACCCGCACCGGCTTTCACCGAGCGAGCCTTGCATGCTCCCCGCAGGGCCACTGTTGAGCAGCCCAGAAGTAAGAGCTTAACACAACGAGAAGCTGATGTCAACGAGATTGTTTATGGCTGTATTCAGAGGCCTTTTGGGGCCTTTCCGGCCTAAACAATACCCCGGAAACATAATCCAATGCTCATGTTTTGGGCCCTCAACCCTCGTTCGCGGCCCGTGGCAGTCGGGTTTCGTATTTGGCCGGAGGGTTCGGACGTGCTGCGCGGCCATCATTGTGCACCGGAAGATAGATAGTAAACTCAGCTCCCCTACCCGGCGCCGTATTCACCCGCACCCCGCCGCCCAGTCGTCGCGCGTGGTCCTCCACGATCGCGAGGCCGAACCCGGACAACGGTTCTTCGGATCGTTTCGTCGAGAAGAACGGCTCAAACGCCCGCTGCGCGACGACGTCGTCCATGCCAGGACCGTTATCCGCGATCGCGAGACACAAATAGTCCCCGGGCTCGATACCGTTGAGCCGTTCTGGTGCGGCCGCGACGCGATCAAAACTGAGCGACACCTCCAATATCCCACCGCACTCATTCATCGCGCGAAACGCATTCGCGCAGAGATTGATCACGATCTGAAAAATCTGGATCGGATCGGCATACACAAAACCCGGATCGAGCTCGATGCGCTGGCGCACCTCGATGTTGCCCGGCACCGAGGCTTCCAGCATGCGGACAATGTCGATCACGAGCGCGTCCACCGCCACGGGTTCGCGGCGTTCTTCGACGGCCGCGCCAAACAATCCGACACGATCAACCAACTCATTCCCGCGCTGAATGGCCTTGCGGATGCGGTTCACGTGCCCCCGCGCCAGTCCCGTTTCAGCGCCTTCCAACGCGTCGTTCGCAAGATCAGCGTAGCCATCGACGATGTGCAGCAGCGTGCGCAGATCGTGCGCGACGCCGCCGGCAACGGCGCCAAGCGTGACAAGTTTGTGCGCGCGCTGGAGTTCATCTTCGAGACGCCGGCGCGATTCCTCCAGCTTCATGCGCTCGGTGATGTCGACGACGAATCCTTCGTGGTACAGAACAGACCCGTTCGGATCGCGCACGACGCGCGCCGTCTTGGACACCCACCGCGTCGGCCCGCCCTTGACGGGGATCTCATAATGAAGATCGCGCACCACGCCCCGATCTTTCATCTGCTGGATGTAGCGCGTGCGCACGCGCGCGTCGGCGTACATCTGCTCGGCAGCGTCCGTCGTCTCGGCGATCATTTCGGCCGGCGACGCGTAGCCATACAACGCGGCAAGCGCCGGGTTAACCCTGAAGTACCGACCGTCGGGCCGGCACAGGAACATGCCCTCGACGGCATTCTCGAACAGACTCTCCCACGCCGCCGGCATCGTTACCGGCAAAGCCGCAGGTTCCGCGCGGCGATTAGCAGACATTCCCATGCGGCACACTCCCCCGTCGCAAACGAGATCCACCCGCCGGGCAATTGCAAAGCGCGTACCAGAATCCGCGATCTGCGGCATGGAAAAATTGGCGTGTTTTCGCGCGTCACGTCTCGCGTTCCAAAAATCAGATACGAAAATGTATGGGACGCCGCCAAGGCTTTACCGAAATGTAAAAAAGCCGAGGCCCCGGCCGATTCCCCCGAATTGGCCGGGGCCTCTATTCCCCCTGACTGATCCCCCACTGCACCGGCGACGGCGCAGGACGTGGCGATTATTCGTAGCCGCCGAGCGCGTGATCCGCGGGCGGTTCGTAGATCCAGCGTTTCTCTTTTTCGAGCAAGGTCGGCCGCGCGTTGAACGCGCGATCGATCTCCGGGAATCGACCCACGGGCGCACCGTACTTTTTGTACAGATCGAGAATGTAGAGATGAATCAGCAACCGTGCCGTGCGCAGTTGCCGCGGCGTCGCATACCACACGCACAGACAATCCTCGACCGCGCGGGTCATCGCATCGCGCTCACTCGCGGACGGCGGCAGATCTGAAAACGCATCATTGCCGGACGCTGTCTGTACCGGTTTCACCGAAACGCCCAGGCGGCGGTACACGCCGACCAACTCGCCGAACCAGTGGCCGACCGCGCGGTATCCCTCTTCGAGCACGTCGACTTCGAGCTTGAACTCGCCAAGCGTGTCGAGGCTTTGCCCCGCGAGCGACTTCTCGCGTTCTTCGTCCGGTTCCGGCACGAGGCGCACACGCGCCTTCTCCGCCGCCTCGCCGAAATTGAAACTTTCGAGCACGCACGGAATCGCGAACTTCGCGCGCGACATGCGGCCGAACTCGTGGAAGAGTCCCGCAATGCGCGGCTCGTCCGCCGTGAGTTGCAGCAACTTGCCCGACGGTTGGAACGCCGTCATCGCGTGGCGCGTATACAGCGCGTGGCAGATCTTGTGCCAGCGCGGACCGTAGGCCTCCATCGACTGGCCGCTGAGCAACTCGCGGAACGCGGTCCACAACGCCTCGCCCTGCGCCGGCCGCACAGTACTTTCGAACAGGAAGCGCGCGATCACAAGTTGATCGATGAACTGCTCGGCCACCGGCTGCACGTCTTCGGAGCCACCCGTCAGCGTGCGAATCCAGCGCTGCTCCCACTCACCCAGGTGGCGCGCCATCATGCTGCGCGACGGCCGGCGCACTTCGTGCAGCCCGCCTTCGTCCACGCACTCGCGCGTGACCTCGTCGAAAATCTCGCGCAGGAACAACTGCGGCGAATCGGCATTCAGCAGTAACTCGTCGGTGTCGATGTCATACAAGTACGACCGGCACAGATCGGTGATCAGCACATAGCGCATGTCGTTCTCGCGGCAGGCTGCGGCAATTGGCCGCGCGGCGGTCGCGTAGTCCAAACCTTGATCGATAACCTTCGACGAGGGGTCCAGTTTGCCGGGAGGCAGAAACGCGAAGCAGAGTTTCGTCTCTTCCGTGCCCTGCACGCCCAACAACAGCGCCGGCCCGACCTGCGCCGTTTCCCACTGCGTCCAGCCCAGGCATTTCAGGAATCCATCCGCCGCGCGCTGCAGCGCCTCGGAATCGTCCACCGGATTGTCCCACCACCGCTCACATAACTCGACCAGCTTGCGCCCCTGATTCATCAAGGCACTCCCCTTCCTTTTTTGACGTCGAAGCCCGCGGCCTCAATTCGCCGCCAAAGCACATCCTCGCGGCGCCCCAACACATCCTCGCCATGCTTCAAAAATTCACCAAGCGACTCGGGCCGCTCGGCCAACCGCTTTGAAAAAAATTCACTGCTGACGACATCGAAGCTGAATCCAGGATGATCATCGAAGGACGCGCTGCCGCCCGGCGCGAGCACGACGAGCACGTCGTGCTCTTTCGGTCGCACGAACGCAAGCCGCACCGCCGGATCGAGCGCGAGCCGCGCGCGGAGCTGATCGATTTCGCCGGACGTCTTGAGCACCATGCTGCGGAGTTCGGGATACAGCAGGTGCTCCGTATCGATCTGGTAGTAGGTGCGGTTGCCTTCCTTGTGCGCGTAGATGAGCTGGATCGACGCCAGGCGATCGAGTTCCCGCTGCACACCGCGGATCGGCACGCCCGTCGCCGCCTCGAGTTGGCGTTGGTAATACCCACGACCGGGGTCGAGCAGGAATATTCGTAGCACGGCGACGCGCGCCGACGACGAAAAAAGAGTCTGCAAAACGTCAGAATCACCATTTTGACTATTTTTTGAAGTCAATTATCTCCTCCTCATGGTATAGAGGAGATATGATTTTTCTTTTAGCACTGCTTATTTATGCATAGTTAGTGTTATTTTGTCAACACTTAATTACAGATATGGACTTAATTTATTTTAATTTAGTATAAAAATGATTATTATGACTAATTTTTGTAGTCAAATTGTCTAAAATTGTGAACTTACCCTCTCACCAATCGGCGTGCCGTTTATCGTTGCTCAGAAACCAGTTTGCCGCTATCCTGAGCCATTCCACGCTGGAGGTCCCGATGCGCTCTTCTTTTTTCCGGCTGTTGACCCTCAAGGTGACCGTTCTTGCCCTACTCCTCGCGCCGCTGACTCTCGCCCAGGACGCCGCGCTCCGCGAGCAGGAGTAC
Organism: uncultured Nitrospirales bacterium; assembly: GCA_964620045.1. Lineage (GTDB taxonomy): Bacteria > Hydrogenedentota > Hydrogenedentia > Hydrogenedentales > VFKU01. The sequence continues at coordinate 79,225 of CAZUJL010000017.1, read as the reverse complement.
ATGGTCGAGATGCGCGACGGCGTCCGTCTCGCCACCAGCGTCTACCTGCCCGAGGGCGACGGCCCGTGGCCCGCGATCGTGCAGCGCACGCCGTACAACAAGGCCACCTACGCGCGCACCGCGCCGCGCTATGTCGAAGCGGGCTACGCCTACGTACTGCAAGACTCACGCGGCATCCACAAAAGCGAAGGCGAATATTTTCCGTTTGAGTCCGACATCCCCGACGGCTACGACACCATCGAATGGATCGCGAAACAGTCATGGTGCAACGGCAAGGTGGGCATCACGGGCACGTCGGCCATGGGCATCGCGGCCAACCTCGCCGCGGCCTCCGATCCGCCCCACCTTGTAACGGCCTTCGTCATCGTCGCGCCCGAAGGTTTGTTCAACCAGTCGCGCTTCATTGGCGGAGTATTCAAGGAAAGCCACGCGGGCGGCTGGATGAAACGACAGGGCGCGGAAGCGCAAATTCCCGATCTCAAAAGGCGCGTGCTGATGGACGATCGGTGGCGCGCGACGGACTTCGTGTTTCACCGGCAGAACGTCGACATCCCGATTTACAACGTCGGCGGATGGTACGACATCTTCTCGCAAGGCAACCTGAACAACTTTATGGATCTACAGGCGAACGGTCGCGAGGGTGCAAAGGGTAATCAGAAACTCCTCATGGGTCCCTTCGGCCACGGCCAACTCGCGGGCGGCCTGAGCTATCCGGACTCCGGCTCGCTCGCGGCATTCTGGGATGTCGAAAAACGGTGGTTCAACCACTGGCTCAAGGGCGAAGACAACGGCATCATGGAAGAACCCGCCGTGCGCTACTACATGATGGCGGCTGCGGAAAAGAACGCCGTTTCCGGCAAAAACCGCTGGATCGACGCGGCGTCCTGGCCGCCGCCGAGCCAAGCAGAGCGCCTGTATCTGCACGGCAACGGCACGCTGAGCCTCACCGCGCCGGTCGAGCAAAACGCGCCCACGATCTATCCCGCCGATCCGGCGAATCCGGTGCCCACCAAGGGCGGCGCGAACCTCGGCGGCGATTTGGGCCCCATGGATCAGCGCGAGATCGGCGAGCGTCCCGACTACCTCCGCTTCACCACGGAGCCGCTGGCCGAAGACGTCGTCGTCGCCGGGCACATCGAGGTCGAACTGTGGGCCGCGACAGACGGCCCCGACACCGACTTCATGGTAAAGCTGGTCGACGTGTATCCCGACGGCTACGAGGCGATCATCCTCGACAATCCGCTGCGCGCGCGGTATCGCTTCGGACGCAACAGCGCCGCCGACGTGAAGATGATGACGCCGGGCCAACCGGAAAAACTGATGATCGATTTGTGGAGCACGGCGCAGACCTTCGAGAAGGGGCACCGTATCGCCGTCCACGTGTCGTCGAGCAACTACCCGCGCTTTGAAGTGAACCCGAACACCGGCGAGGCGCCCGGCGAAGAAAAACTGCCGCCGCGCATCGCGCAGAACAGCATCTACCACGATGCCGCACACCCGAGCGCCATCGTATTGCCTGTACTCACACCGTAGTCCGCAACGCAGGGGGAAAACGCCATGTCTGGCACGCGAACGGCCACAGGCCGTGATCTCAAACCGCATTTGGTATGCGCGCACAATTTCGCTGAAAAATCCGACAACAAGATCCACGACAACGATGTCGCCGCGCGCATGGGCTACCTCGGCGGACTCGTGCCCGGCGTGGCCCTCTACGCTTACATGACCGTGCCGCTCGCGCGCGACTTCGGCGCGGACTGGATCGCGTCCGGCGCAATGAGCGCGAAGTTCATCCAGCCGATTTACGCAGGCGAAGAAGTGAAAGTGCATGCCCGCGTCGAGCATGAGTCACCGTTGAGCGTTGCGTTACGGCTGACCAATCCCCTCGGCGAACTGTGCGCCGTCGGCACAGCCTCCATGCCGGAGTCTCACCCGCCAGTCGATCCCGCGCGCTATCCGTGGCACACCATGCCGACAAAAAAGTGGCCCGCGCGCGCAAACGCGCTCACGAAGGGCATGCCGCTCGGTTCGTTGCGCATCGATCCGGGCAAAGCGGCCTACGGCGGCGAATTCGTGGGATTGCTCGAAGAACTCGTCGAGACACTGCCGATCTACACCGGCCCCCACGCGCCCTGGCACCCGGCGCTCATCCCCATGCGCGCCAACCGGCTGCTCGCGGAAAATGTCGACCTCGGCCCATGGATTCACACGGCCAGCGAAATGGAGCACCACGCGCTGCCGCAGCCCGGCGAAGAAATCTGGCTGCGCGGCTGCGTTGCGGATGCCTTCGAGAAGCGCGGGCACGAGATGGTCACGCTCGACCTCGCCGCCTTCGGCGAAAACGACCGCCCGCTCGCGCGCATCCTGCACACGGCGATCATCCGACCGGCGCAACTGGCCTAGCGGCTACAGCGCCTGCCGGTAAATCGGCACGGTCGCCGGGTCGTTTTCCACCTCTTCAATATTGGCGACCACGAGCTTGCCGTGTTCGTAAAGATATTCGAGGTGCGCGCCGGTCTCCAGCATCGCCAGCAGGATGTGGTAGTTCATGCGTTCGCCGAAGAGATCCAGCGACGCATCGGCGATCGACTTGGGCTCGGCAAGAATCTCGAGTGTCTTGTTCAGGCGTGAATCGTGGAACGCCAGCGTCGCATCGACGCGCGTCGCGAGATCGGGCATTTCGTCTTCATGCGCGCCCAGCGCCAGCCGCACGCCGGGGATGTTCCGCACCTTGCGCAGCGCATCCATGTAATGCCCCACGCCGGTGTAGCGCGTGATCGATTCCGGCGACTGGTTCGGCGTGATGTGCGAGAGCACATGGTCCGCCGTAAACAGAATGTCGTCGAGCTTGAGGCACACCTGCCCCGGGCAGTGCCCCGGCGTGTGAAAGGCCTCGAACCCGCCCGATATCGGACCCTCGCTGAACATCGTGTCCACCGGCCGCGGCTGGAAGGTGTCCTTCGACCACTTGTTCATCTGCACCAGCGCATCGACGCGCTCGCGCGGCAAACCCGCGCGCTGCAGGAAGTGATGCACGTTCGTGGCGGAATACAGCAGACGCTCGCGGAAATGCTGGATCACGCTGGCATCCAACTCATGAATCCACAGATCCGCCGCGGATTCATCGATCACAAAATTCACGCCGCCGAAATGGTCAATGTGCCCGTGTGTAATGATGACGCGATCGACGTCCTTCAGCGTGATTTTCTCGCCAAACTCCGTCTTCAGTCGTTCAAAACAACCCACCAGCTCGCGGTTCGCCATGTCCCAGCCGGAGGCCGTGTCCAACAGCGTCACCGGGTCCGTGAGCACCAGATAACAGTTGGTCACGTGGTTCGGAAAGGCCTCCACGGGCAGTTTGTACACCGTCTTGCCGCCGGAGGTCGTGTATTTTCGGATGGTCTTGTCGTTGCGCATGCGACGCGGGCTCGTCCTCTGGGTTCAGTCGCGAAAGAATACACGAACCAGCGCGCCGCCGTCTTTTGACGCCTTCCCCCCATCGCCCTGTACACTCTGGCGCATGCCCCGACAAGTCGTGCTGTATACCGCGCCCATGTGTGGCGATTGCATCAAGCTCAAAGACTTCATGGATGCGCACGGCGTGCCGTATGAACTGCGCGACATCAAGCTGAACCCGGCGTACGCGCGCGAACTCGAATCACAAACGGGAAAACTGGGCGTCCCGTATCTGATTGTGGATGGCGAATGGGTCCGCGGCTATGAACCGCGCACGCCGTTCAGCGAGGACTTCGCGCGGCGGATTCTAAAACTCGCCTGACCTTAAATCTCGAAAGTCTCGCGCTCGAGCCGGCGTTCGCGCCGGCGCTTCTGTTTCAGCAAGCGAATGGCGCCCTTCTCGATCTTCTCGTCGTTGACAAAAAAGGTATCGACGAAGTGGAAGGCGAGACCGATCCCCCAGCCGATGATCGGAAAGATCGCCCAGAAGTAGCCACGCGTCGTAAACATATTGATCGCGATCAGGGACATGTTCACGATGCAGTACGCCGTAAGATGGCTGTAAAAATCCGCGCGGTGACGCTTCAGGAATTCCACCTTCGCGTCGTTCAGCGCGCTGTGGCGCTCCATGTTTTCAATCGCATCTTCCAGGCGGTTCCCGGAAATACCGGAGTTGCGCGCGATCTCGACGAGGTCGTCGTGGCTGACCGTCTCGTTCACGCCGCCCTGTCCGAGCGCGTGCCGGATGATCTGCGTGACTTCCTCTTCGGTGTATCGGCGGTTCGCGTGTTCCATTTCATACTCTCCCAGGGCGACCTGTAGCCCCAGCATACTCCACCCGGCTCAATGCGGCATATACTCAGCCGCCCGGAGCTTTATTCATCGTTGCAATTTGGACTCGCCCAGCAGCGTGACGGTGTCACCCACGCGGATCCGCCCCGGCCGCACGACCGAGCCGTAAACCCCGCCGCGAAGGTCCAGTTTCAGCGCGTTTTTAAGGCCTTCGTGCGCCTGATCCATCCGCTCGCAGGGCTTCGTCTCGCCGTGGATGTCCAGCTCGACCTCGCCCAGCCGCACGCGCTGCTTCATCAGTTGTTGCGGACGCAGGCCGGCGATCAACACATTGGCCCGCCGGGTTGGCCACGGAATAGTCGCGTCCAGCTCCCGCTGCACCTCGTCCCACTGTTCCTGAAACAGCAGCGTCACGCGGCGGACCGTGCTCGCCCACGCGCTGCCCTCAATGCCTTCCGACGTAACTGAAACATCCGGCACTTCCTGCAGCGGGGCATAGTGCGCGGGTTTGATCGCCAATCCAGTGACTTTTCCGACAGGTTCCGGCACAGCATTACTCCTTAGACCCACAAATTGTGGATGAACCGCACATCCAAGTCCCAATTTCACACCGCGGGGTCCGTGGAGTATCCTGCTCGGACCCCTTTACGAAAGGACACCTCCATGGGCAAGGCACGCATTGAAGGCATTCAGGAAATGTACAAGTACACCACCGTGCATTCCGCGAAAGCGGCCGAGAAGTTTCCGGCCGACAAGCGGATGTACCAGGTAAAGCCCGGCAAGGGCCACGCGCTGTGGCAGCTTGGCCACATGACGATGGCGCTCGACCTCATCGTGAATCAGTGGGTGCTCGGCAAGGAAGGCACCATCCCCGGCGACTGGATCGCGAAGTTCGCGCCGGACGTCATGGGTGGACAAGACCCGCACGCCGACGCCTCGGGCTACCCAAGCTGGGACGAAGTGCTTGCGAGCTACAAGAAAGTCTCGGAACGCACAACGCAATTGATCGGCACGCTGAACGACGAAGACCTGGCGAGCGAGCTGAAGGGCAACGTTCCGCCGCAGGCCAAGGCTTTCTTCGGCAACGTCGGCCAGACGCTCGTGGGCATGGCGATGCACGATTCGCACCACGAAGGCCAGATGGCGCTGCTCAAGGGCGCGTCGAAGTAATCCATGGACACACCGGCTGCGGGGGAAACGCCTCCCGCAGCCGATTTTTCTTTTGATTCGACAGCGGCTCCGCCACCACTCCCAATCGATTCCGCACCGATTCCCACCGAGCCGCCGCCCATTCCCTCACCGCCTCCGCGCGCCACACCGGTCACCGAGGAAGCCCGCCAGACTCCCCTCGATGTGCTGCGCGGTGTGGCCGTGCTCGGCATTTTGTACATGAACATTCAGAACTTCTCGATGATCGACGCGGCGTATTCGAATCCGACATCCTACGGCGATCTGCACGGTGTGAATTTTCTGGTGTGGGTTGTGGGTGCGCTGTTTTTCCACGGTAAATTCATCGCCACCTTCAGCATGCTGTTCGGCGCCGGCATCGTGCTGCTGCACGAACGCCTGCGCGCGACCGGTCGTCGCGCCTTCGCCGTGCATTGCCGGCGCAACATCGCCCTGCTGCTGATAGGCTTCGCGCACGGCCGGTATCTGTGGACCGGCGACATCTTGTTCCACTATGCCGTCGCTGGTTTGTTGCTGTATCCCATGCAACGTCTACGCGCGCGCTGGTTGATTCCATTGGGGTTGACGTTCATCTCAATCGAAACATTGCTCGGTGTTTGGGCCGATTACGAAAATTCTTTGGTGCCCGACGATCCGACCGTCGTCTCGCGTTTTGCGTTCAATCCCCCGCCGTTTCTGGTGGACATGGAAAACCACGTCTACCGTGGCTCCTGGAGTGAACAACAGGTATGGCGGGCCCGCGATTCATACGCTATGCAAACGCGCGGCCCAATTTTAGGCACCTTCTGGTGGTGCGGCGGCCTCATGCTGATCGGGATGGCGCTCTACAAGACGGGATATTTCACAGCGTGGCGACGCCCCCGACTGTATATTGCAGCGATTGTGTTTGCGCTGTTCGTCGCCCTACCCGCCATCGGCTACGAAGTCTGGCACAACTTCCACCTCGGCTGGGACAGCGAGGAAGTCGAGATGCACTATAACCTCATCAATAACATCGCCTGCATCCCATTCGCCCTGGGCATCGCGGCCGTCGTGATGCTGTGGTGCCAACGGCGCCTGATCAAAACCGGCACCATGGCCCCGCGCACGGATCGCGCATTCTTCGGCCTGTCGCTCTACGATCGCCTCGCCGCCGCGGGCCGCATGGCGTTCACGAACTACTTGATGCAGACCGTCATCTGCACGACGCTGTTCTACGGCCACGGTCTCGGACTCTACGGCTACGTCGAGCGCTGGGGACAGTTTTTCATCGTGCTCGCGATCTGGATGGTGCAGCTCATCTGGTCGCCGCTGTGGCTACGCGTTTTCCGCTTCGGCCCGGCCGAGTGGCTGTGGCGCTCGATGACCTATCTGCGCCCGCAACCAATCTTCCGCTAGGGGACAGACACGCGGAGGGGACTGACTGCGAGTCGCGATTGCAGAGCCGAATGCTTTGTTCGCAAAAATCGCATAGCGACTCGTAGTCTGTCCCCGGTCTTCACTTCTTAATCCGCTCGAAATACTCCAGCGCAATCGCTCGCGCTTCGGCGTGATCCACAATCGGATTGGGATACTGTTCACCAAGTTCCACACCCGCTTTCGCAAGCACGTCCGCCGGGGCGTCCCACGGCTTGTGAATCCATTTGTCCGGCAGCGCCGCCAGCTCCGGCACCCAGCGCCGGACATACTCACCCTTCGGATCGAACTTTTCGCCCTGCAACACTGGGTTAAAAATCCGAAAATACGGCGCGGCATCGGCGCCACACCCCGCAACCCACTGCCAGCCAAAGGTGTTGTTCGCCAGGTCGGCATCCACCAGCGTGTCCCAAAACCAGCGCGCGCCGTCCAGCCAATGCAGGTGCAGGTCCTTCACCAGAAACGACCCCACGACCATCCGCACGCGGTTGTGCATCCAGCCCGTCGTCCAGAGCTGGCGCATCCCGGCATCCACAATCGGATAGCCCGTCCGCCCACGCTGCCACGCGCGCAGGCGCTTCTCGTCGCGCTGCCACGGAAAGTTCGCGAACTCGGGGCGCATCGGTGCGTCGGTCGTGTGCGGGAAGTGATAAAGCACATGATGCGCGAATTCGCGCCACACGATCTGCCGCAGATAGGGCAAGGCCGCCTTGCCCCGACCACCGGCCGCGCGCTTGCATTCATGCCAGATCTGGCGCGGACTGATCTCGCCAAAATGAAGATGCGGCGAGAGCAAGGAGGTCGTTTCTTTCGACGGCGTATCGCGGCGTGAGTCGTAATCCATCAGCGATTCGTTGAGGAACGTATCGAGCCGCTGCTGCGCGCTTTCCTCGCCCGGTGTCCACGCTTCGCTGATTCCCGTGTCCCACGAGATCGTGGGCAGTAATTTGAGCGCGTCCACACGGAGCGACTTCGGCCACTCGGCCGGCGCTTTCAATTTATCCGGCGCAGGTATCGGCTCCGACGGTTCCGTTTTGCCCTGGCACGCATTCCAGAACGGCGTAAACACACGGTACGGCCGCTCCTCCCCCGTCATCACTTCCCACGGTTCAAAGAGCAGGTTCGCCTTGAACGACTCCGCGCGAATCCCCGCGGCGTTCAGCGCCGCCTTGATCGTCTTGTCGCGCGCAATCGCCGCCGGCTCGTATTGCCGGTTCCAGTACACCGCCGTCGCGCCGGTCTCGCGCGCGATCGCAAACAACGCCTGTTCCGCCGGCCCTTCGCGCAAAATCAGCCGGGAACCCATCGCGCGCAAGGATTCATCCAGCGCCGCCAAGGATTGATGCAGCCACACGCGCAATGCACCGCCGGGCGCCCACGGAGCTTCTTCGTCCGGACTCCAGACGTACACCGGCACCACAGCGCCGCGTTGTGCGGCAGCGTGCAACGCGGGATTGTCAGCGAGGCGCAGGTCCTGCCGAAACCAGACGAGGGTCGTTTCCATGCGTGCGGGTCAGCGCCTCCTCACCACGGCACGCGCCCGTCCTCATTAAAGTAGCCCGCCGTCGGACCGTCGTCGGGCAGCGTCGCGAGCCGCACCGCCGCACGGGAACCCTGCTCGACCGTGCGCGGACCGCGGTGCGCGTTCAGATCGGTGGCCACATACCCAGGGTCCGCGGCGTTTACCTTAATCTTCGTGCCGCGCAACTCGTTCGCGAACGCGACCGTCACCGCGTTCACCGCGCTCTTCGAGGAGTTGTACCCGAGCACGGTGAATCCCGAGAACTCCCACTCCGGGTTGGTGTGCTGTGTCAACGAGCCGAGGCCGCTCGACAAATTCACAATGCGCCCCGCCTCGGACTTTCGCAGCAGCGGCAGCATCGCCTGCGTGACGATGATGACGCCAAACACATTCGTCTCATAGGTCTTACGCACAAGGTCCAGCGACACCGCGCTCGGCGGGTTCTGGCCTTCAATAAACACGCCCGCGTTGTTCACCAGCGCATCGAGGCGTCCCGTGGTTTTCTCAATCGCATTTGCCGCGGCCTTCGCCGACGTTTCGCTGGTAACATCAATCGGCAGCACGCGCACATCGAGCCCCTCGGCTTTCAGCTCGGCTTCAGCCTGCTTGCCACGCTCAGCGTCGCGCGCGCCAATAAACACCGTCATGCCCTGCTTCGCGAGTTGCCGCGCAATCTCACGGCCAATGCCCTTGTTCGCGCCGGTCACCAGCGCCACTTTGCCCTGTTGGGTCGCAGCCATTGTGTACCTCCCGCAAAAACGGCGTCGCCGTTAGAGTTCGTTGCGCAGGCGCTCGGCCAGGCGCGTATGCCGCCGCGTCACGTCGGTATTGTGCAGCGCGCGGCGCAGCGCTTTCGGATCGCCGACGAGCACGACGAGTTTCTTCGCGCGCGTCACGCCAGTGTACAGCACGTTGCGCTGCAGCAGCATGAAATGTTGCGGCACCAGCGGCATCACCACGGCGGAATATTCGCTGCCCTGCGCCTTGTGCACGGTGATCGCATACGCTAGCGAAAGATCATCGGTCTCATCGAAGCCATACAGCACCGGCCGGTTGTCGAACACCACCGTCAGCGTCTGCGCCTCTTCGTCGATCGCGTCCACCCGGCCCATGTCGCCGTTGAACACGTCGAGATCGTAGTTGTTGCGCTGCTGAATCACGCGATCGCCGAGCCGAAAGTTTCGGCGCGGCGCGGGCCGGCCCTTTTCGTTCAGCACGCCCTGCAGCACCTGATTCAAGTTCGCCACGCCCGCCGGACCGCGGTGCATCGGCGAGAGCACCTGCACATCGCGCAGCGGGTCGAGTCCCCATTTGCGCGGAATGCGCGTGGTCACAATTTCGGCAATCGTGGACACCACACGCTCGGGGTCTTCGCGTTCCACAAAAAAGAAGTCGTCGGCGTTGAACTCGGGGTCCTCGCCGCGATTGATACGGTGAGCATTGCGCACGATGCCGCTCTCCGACGCCTGACGAAACACAGTGCGCAGGCGCACCGTCGGCACGGCGTTCGACGCGATCGTATCAAGCAGCACATTGCCCGCCCCGACCGACGGCAACTGATCCACATCGCCCACCAGCACAAGCCGGCAATCGCCCGGCAGCGCGCGCAGCAGGCTGTGCATAAGCTGCACATCGACCATCGACGTCTCGTCGATGACGAGCAAATCGGTGCGCAATGGATCGTATTCGGTGCGCGTGAACCCGCCCGATCGCGGATTGAACTCCAGCAGGCGGTGAATCGTCGACGCCTGCCGTCCCGTGGCGGCCTCCATGCGTTTCGCGGCGCGGCCCGTCGGCGCGGCCAGCAACACCGACAGCCCCTTCGTTTCAAACATCGCGAGAAGACTCTTCACCAGCGTCGTCTTGCCAGTCCCCGGCCCGCCGGTGATCACCAGCACCGGCGCGCGCACCGCCGTGCGCAGCGCATCGGCTTGTTCCTCGGAAAGCTGAATGTTCTGTTTGGAGGTGATCCACAGCAGCGCCTTCTCGACGTCGATCGATACCGGCACTTTTTCTTCGGACAGCAACCGTTTGAAGTGGTGTGCGCAGCCCAGCTCCGCCGTGTGCAGCGGCGCGAGGTAGCACATAAACGACTGCCGCACGATCTTGTGTGCCACTTCGAGTTCGTGCAGTGCGTGTGGCAACAATTCTTTTTCGACGCCGAGCAACTCGCGCGCTTCCGCAAGCAGCATGTCTTCGGGGTAACACACATGCCCCTCCGACGCCGCCTCTTCGAGCGCAAACACAAGCCCCGCCTGCAGACGTTTCGGCGCGGTCTTCTCGATGCCGAGGCTTCCTGCGATCTTGTCGGCCCCGGCGAACCCAATGCCGCTGATGTCGTCGGCCAGTTTGTACGGGTTCTCGCGCAGCACCGCGACCGCCGCGTCGCCGTAGCGCTTGTAAATGCGCGCCGCCTGCCCCACGCCGATCCCGTGTCCCTGCAGGAACACCATGATCGCGCGCACGCTTTTCTGCTCCGCCCAGGCGGCCTTGATCTGCTCGGCGCGCTTGCGGCCAATACCCTCCACCTCGAGCACGCGCTCCGGACGCTCGTCGATAATCGTCAGCGCGTCCACGCCGAAGGCCTCAATGATGCGCTTGGCGTAGGTCGGCCCGATGCCTTTAATCAGCCCCGAGCCAAGATACTTCTCGATCCCTTCCAGCGACGTCGGGCGCAGCGTCTCCCAGGATTCGGTCCGCAACTGTCGCCCAAATTTTTTGTCGTCCACCCAGTGCCCCCGCAGGCGGATGGTCTCGCCCGGGGATACCGCCATCACGGTGCCGACAAAAGTGACGAGTTCGTTGCTGCGCGATTCGCGCACACGGCCCACGAAAAACCCGGAGTCGGCGCTTTCGAACACAATCTTGTCGAGCACGCCTTCCACGGTCACCGGCTCGGTGCCCGGCAGGGGCGCGTCGCGCCGCGAATCAGGCATTGAAATTGAAAGGCGCGGGCACGGTCGTCGGGTCGCCGGCAAGCGTGGCGGTGTGGCCCGCAACCAGCTCGGCCAATGTCGCGCCGGCAAACGCGTGATCCACGCGCGCAAGTTCGGTGTACATATTTCGGAAACGCGAGTCGTGCAAGAAGCGTGACGGTTCCGTGCCGTCGTTGCGCAGCACGCGAATAATGTCGGACGCGTTGATGCGGTCCAGCGGCTTCCCCGGCAGATATTCTTCCTGTTCGCCCGCGCGCACGGCGAGCAACCCCGTCGCCACGAGCGCATCGAGCACGCCATCCAGCAAGCGCAGCGGCACATTCCACTCTTGCGAAACGACTTCGGCGTTGAACGCGGGCTTGCCTTCCGAGAAGCGGTAGCCGATCTCGATCATCGCGCGCAGTCCCACGGCCTCGCGGTACGCAAAGCTCGCGCCGGAGGCATAGCGCTCCAGCGCATAGGTGCGCTCGTGTTGATACGCGTAGGCCACTTCACAGCCGAGCAACACGATCGCCCAGCTCAAATAGACCCACATCAGCAGCAGCGGAAACTGCGCGAACGCGGACAAAATCAGTGCATACCGCGCGAGACCGAACTGAAAGCGCACGTAACCCCACGACAGCCCTAGCCACAGCGTACCCGCGATCAGGCCGGCCAGCACGGCATACCGGAACATCACTTTCGTGTTCGGCACAAAGCGGTACAGCACCGAAAACACCACCACGATCAGCGCATATTGCCCCAGCCCCAGTACCACGCGGAACGGCCCCACCGCGCGCGACACCGACTCGCTTTCCATCGCCGTCAGCACACCCATCGCCGCCGTCACCACGAACGGCGCCAGCAGCATGATGATGAAGTAGTCCGCAAACGTGCGGTACAACGATCGGCGGCGGCGCACGCCCCAGATGCGATTAAAGGTGTTCTCGATGTTCCGCATCAAGCCGAACACCGTCGTAATCACCAGCAACGCGCCGGAGATTGTCAGCGCGGCGGAATTCGACGCCGCGTCATTCGCCAGCTTCGCGAGGTTCTCCGCCGTCGATGAAATCCCTTCAACCGGATCCTTCATCCCCTCGCGCTCGCTCGTGACACCACGGAACAATTTCTCAATAATCTCGGTCTGCAGTTCCGTTCGCCGCTCCGGGGTGATTTCCTCGTCCTGTCCCGCAACGGCGCTCGCCGGCGGCGCTTCCGTGGGCGCGGCCTCCTCCGGCGCGGCATCGGGCGGCACCGTATCTGCCGGAGCCGGAATCGGAGTCGTTTCTTCCTCGCCCGCAACGTAGTCCGCCGCGTGCTCAATCTTGCTGGAAATAAACTGGTATACGTCTTTGTCGAGGCTCAACTTCGAAATAATAAAGAAGGTCACGGCGAGCAGCGGCACAATCGAAAGCAATGTCGCGAAGGTCAGCGACGCCGCGCGCATCATGTGCTGGCCGTCGATCAGCTTGCTGCCGAGCAGAATTGCGACGCGCAGTTGCTTGATGATGAATCCGCGCGGAAGTTTCTCGCCCGGCGCGCCGATGTGCCAGATGTCGCGCGTGGCGAAGCTATGCGCGCGGGCGATCCCAGCGCGCACGCGCTGTGCAAGGGTGCTCATGCCTCTATGCTAGCCCGGGCTGCATTGGCGCACAACCCCTAAGGATGAATCGCGACGGCAGTGCCGATCGGCGCAAGCCGGTACAGCGCTTCGGCGTCTTCCGGCCGCATACGCACACAGCCAAGGCTGTGGTTCGCGCCGATGGATTCGGGATGCTGCGTCGGGTGTATTCCAATGCCCGTGCGCGCGCCGTTCTGTTGCAGTGCAAGCCACTGATCGCCGATGGGATTTCCCGGATCGCCCGCGGGCACTATCCGGCCATCGTGGTACCAGTCCGGATTGCGCGCCTTCGCGCCAATGCGGAAATCGCCGGTCGGCGTCGCGCCGTCGCGGCCGAGGCCCACCGGGAATTCCGCGAGCATCTGGTCCCCGCGCCACACGCGCAGCATATGATCGCCCGTGTCGACATCGAGGCGTATGGATTCCGGTGAACTTTTCGCGGCGCCCGGCGCATCAAGTTCGATTTCCTGGCTCAGCGGATGCGGCGCGCCCTCGGTGCCACCCGCCATCAACCGCGCCTGATACTCCGCGCCGAGATCGTGCCACGCCGCCGGAAGATGATCGGCCCGACCCATCGCACGACGCACCACCGCGCGCGCCAGCCCAGTCTCTCCGCGTGCAGCCGCGCGATCGGCATAGTCGAGCATCGCGCTGAATTGGTCCGTGGTCAGCGGCGAAGCGCTGCGCAGATTTTCCGGCAGGCCAGGCTCCATCGCCGCGTTGGACGCAAGATCGAGTGATGCTGGTTTTCCCACTGCCGGCGTAACGGCCGCCATCGGCAGGGAAACCGGTTCGCCGTCGGACTTCAGCGTGGCAAACGGCTCGGTTTCGATCGACTCATCGTCGATTACGACTTCCGCCTCGCTGACGGCCGGTGTATCGGACGGCGTTACGTCCGCGGATTCCTCCGCGAAGATTCCGGGCAACTCGAATTCGCGGATCCAGTCCATCATGCTCAGGTTATTTTCGCGGCGCAACGCCTCGACCACGAGCAGAATCAGAATCACCACCAGCGCGAGGATCGCGATCAGCGCAAGCCATGAACCGGGACGCCCACCGTCTTCGATGCGGCGGAACGTCACCGCCTCGCTCATGTCCATATCGGGTGGCATACCCACCGGCGCGACCATCGGCGCGGGCGCTTTAATCTGGCTGGCCGCCGTCGAAGCAGCCACCGTCGCCACGAGCACACGGCGTTCACGTGCCGGCACGGGCGTCTGCTGGCGCAGCATCGGCTGAACAAGCTTGATGCCCATCGCGTGCTGGCCCTTGTCGACCGGCGTGATGTGCACCACGCGGCCTTCCATCAGCAATACGGCACCGGCATCGGGCGAGGCGCGCAGTTCAATCTGCAGCGTCGTGCCGAGCGGCTCGGGGTGCGGCGTGATGATCCGCATGCCGCCGCTGGAGCGGTCGACCGCCGTGCCGGTGCGCAGGGGGCCGAGCGCGCGATAATCCGAAAACACCACATGGTGGTGCGTTTGGATGCGCTCTGACGTACGCCGGTTGGCGCCGCTGGGCTTCCCGCTCACCGTAAATCCCCCGTCCGGCACGGTTCCCCCCGGCCGGAAACACCTCAAGAATTGACGTAAATAGTTTACCACGCGGCCGCGAATCGGTGCGTTGGACTGGACTTTGGACTGCGGGAGCTCGCTCCCGCTTTAACCAAGCCAGCAAAGCTGGCGGCGCCACATCAATAACTGAGATTTCGGAGCAAAACCGCCCAGCTTGGCTGGGCTAAGTAAAGCGGCAGCAAGCTGCCGCAGTCCAAAGCGCTTCGCACCGCTACTTCTCGCCCCTTGCCCCCTACCCCTCGTCCCTCAACTCCTCCAACCGCTTCTTAATCTCCGCCTCTTTACCGTGGTCCGTCGGATGGTAGTACGTCCCCAGCGGCACGCCGTAATTCTGCGCCACATATCCACCCTCGAAATCATGCGGATACTGATACCCAACGCCCCGGCCGATTTTCTGGCCGGACGGTCCGCCGTCGCGCAGGTGGCTCGGCACGGCAATCGTTTTTTTCGTCTTCACATCCTGCAGCGCCTCGCCAATCGCGAGATAGCTCGCATTGCTCTTTGGCGCGGACGCCAGATAGGTCGCCGCGTGCGCGAGGATGATCTTCGCCTCCGGCATGCCGATGAACTCGCACGCTTGCCACGCCGCCGTCGCCAGCACGAGCCCCATAGGGTCGGCATTGCCGACATCCTCCGACGCAAAAATGCACATGCGCCGCGCGATAAAGCGCGGTTCATCCCCCGCCTCCAGCATCCGCGCCATCCAGTAGATCGCCGAATCCGGATTCGACCCGCGCATGCTTTTGATGAACGCCGACGCCGCGTCGTAGTGCTCGTCGCCCGTGCCGTCGTAGTGCAAAATCTTCTTCTGGATCGATTCCGCCGCCACGTCGGCCGTAATGTGAATGCGGCCCTCCGCCGGCGGCGTCGTCAGCATCGCAATCTCGAGCGCATTCAACGCGCGCCGGGCATCCCCTTCGGAGTAGCGCGCGATGTGCGCGAGCGCCGCATCGTCCGCCTCGACCTGAAATTCGTCCAGCCCGCGCTCGGGATGCGTCAACGCGCGGCGCAGCAGGCCCACCACGTCTTCTTCGCTGAGCTGCTTGAACTCGAACAACTGCGATCGCGACAGCAGCGGCGACACAATCGAAAAAAACGGATTTTCCGTCGTCGCGCCGATCAAAATAATGTTGCCGTTCTCCACATCGGGCAACAGCGCGTCCTGCTGCGAGCGGTTGAACCGGTGGATCTCGTCCACAAACAAAATCGTGCGCTGCGCGGTTTCCACGCGCCGTGTTTTCGCGCGCTCAATCACCTCGCGTACATCCTTCACGCCGCTGGTCACCGCGTTCAGGTTTTCAAACGCCGCCTTGGTCCGCATCGCGATCAGCCGCGCCAGCGCCGTCTTCCCTGCCCCCGGCGGCCCAAACAGGATGATCGACGTGATGCGGTCCGCCTCGATTGCACGGCGCAGCAGCTTGCCCGGCCCGAGGATATGCCCCTGCCCCGCAATCTCGTCCAGCGTGCGCGGCGCCACCCGGCGCGGCAACGGCGCCTCCTTGCGCATCCGCCCCGCGGCCGCGTGCTCAAATAAATCTTCACCCATCCCGCTAGCGTACCCACTGCGCGGCGGCCAAACAACGCGCCGCAAACTCCGCAATGGGGCGTAATGGCGCGGGGAATAGATATGGGGCACGGTGCACGGCCAAGGTGTGTGACAGAATGAATCGGCGAACCGTTTGTTATTCCGGTCGGAAAAAAGGCGTTTCGGAAACCATTATGTAACGCTCTACCGGGAGGAGCCAACCATCATGAAGCGTTTAGCGGCAATAGCCAGTGCGTGTGCAGCCACGATCCTCGGGGTCGGAATCATGTGGTCCACGCAACAAACATACGCGCAAGAAAAACAAAGTGTGGAGGAAGAACTCCATATCCACCGCCTCAAGAACGGCATGACGTCCCCCTACGACGCCTTCACCTACCTGAACCGCGTGCCCATCGGCCCGACGACGGGCGAAAGCCCCGAACAGTACGGCGGTAACGTTATTTTCAGCCGCCTCTCGAACATGGAAGGCCGCATTCAGTTGAAGGACGTCAAAGGCTTCGGCATGCCCGAATACCTGGGCTACAAGGACTTCCTGCGCGCCTGGCCGGATGAAGAGGGTATCGCCGTCGGCAACTGTGTGGTTTGCCACACGCCCAACAGCTTCGGCGGCACCGACGCCAAACCGGCCCCCGCGCTGCGCAACACGAAGAAGACCGCCGAAGAACTAAAGGCGATCGTCAAGCAGAAAGTCGAGATGGCCGCGAAGGCCAAGGCCGGCGACACGAAAGTCGACCCCGCCTACAAACTCGTCACGCTCACCGACGCCGACGTCGACAACATCGTCGCCTTCCTGCTCAGCCTCAAAGAACTCCCGCACGACGAGTTCCGCCAGATCATCGTCGAAGCCGGCATCCTCGACACGAGCAAAATGAGCACGCTGTAATCACGTAACCAACCAACGAAAACACAACGGCCGGCGGATGCCTCCGCCGGCCGTTACTTTTTGTGGCTGCCTTACGTAACTATTAGTATTCTCTCGTTGGCTCAATAAAATAACTTGCAGGATATATAACTTGATGGTTATAATTTTATGAGTTGGGAAGTCGAGTATACGGACGAGTTCTCTGATTGGTTCGATGAACTCACCGAAGCCGAGCAAGATAGCATTGCGGTATCAATTCGAATGTTGATGGATCAAGGAGTGGCGCTTGCTCATCCACATAGCTCTGGTATCGCGGGGTCAAAACACGGCCACATGCGTGAATTGCGCGTGCAGCATCAAGGAAGGCCGTTTCGCATTTTGTACGCATTCGATCCGAGGCGCGTCGCCATCCTACTCATCGGCGGCGACAAGACTGGAAATGACCGGTGGTACGAGGAATTTGTTCGCGCAGCAGACAAAATATACGACCACCATTTGCAGGAACTAGAACGAGAAGGATTACGCTGATGGCACGCCCAATTAACCAACTATTCGACAAGATGCCCCGCGAACGTCGTGACCGGATTGAGGCGCGCGCGAAAGTGCTGCTGGACGAAATCCGGCTGGCCGAGCTACGCAAGGCCGTGGACAAAACTCAGCGCGAACTGGCCGAGTATCTCGGCGTGTCCCAAGCAGCAATTTCAAAGCTTGAACAGCAACCAGACATGCTACTCAAAACTCTCTCGAAATACGTAGAGGGATTGGGCGCGGAATTGGTCATAGCCGCTCGGTTTCCAGAGGGAGACGTGGAGATCACACTTGAGCGACAGTAATCCTGATGTTCGGAGGGACGTCCCTCCGAAGTTGCTTGATCTAGCTGATGAACTCGAACAATTCCCCCTAGGCAATTGCGGCCCTAGCGACGATCCAGACAAGCAGACGGCGTACTTGTATAGTTTCCGGGAAATTGCGAAGCGCTTTGTTGCAGCAGTTCGACGATTGAAAAAACCCGAAATCGACGCCGAGCTTACGCGCTTAAATCTCAATCCAGATTTCATAACAGAAGCTTACGACTTGAAAGCCGAATTAGTCCCAATCATCGATCGCTTGAGAGAAGAAACGACTACAGTGAACAAACCGAGCGACGACCCAAGCCCACTCAACGTCGATGACGGCAAACCGGAAATCTCCGCTTTCATCAGCTACTCATCGGTCGATAAATCGACAGCAGCGCAAGTCAAGAGCCTGCTGGAGAAACATGGAATAAGCGGATTCCTTGCTCACGATGACATTCAGGTATCGGAGGAGTGGAAAAATCGCATACTGGCGGAGTTAAAAATTTGTGAAGTCTTTGTTCCGATACTAAGTAAGAATTTCCGAGCCTCGGACTGGGCATCCCAAGAAATCGGATCTGTCGTTTTACGACAGGGAGTTGCCATTGTTCCGCTACAAATCGACGATACAGTTCCATATGGATTTATCTCGCACCTGCAAGGAAGAAGAATTCCGACAGATGGTCCCACATTCGATTTGGTAATTCTGCCATTGGTCAACAGATTTCCCCGGACAATTCTCCCGCCAATGATTCGAGATGTAGAAAATGCGCGTTCATATCGCGGAGCCGAAGCTGCAATGCGTCCGCTTGTAAACTACTTCCCATTGCTTACTAATAGCGAACTCCTATCTTTGGTCGATGCCTCCATCAACAACGGGCAGGTATGGAATGCACAGCTCTGTCACAATCAATTTCTCCCAAAATTGCTTGCTACTGAAGGTCCACGCATCCCGATAGACAAACGAGAGATCTTGAAGTACCAAATCGAGAAACAACAGTGGTTCCCAGTTCACTAGAATCTTAATCTTAGAATTGTTCGAAGCCCCAAGTACGCATGCGCCCCTCATTTGTAACCATTTAGGTTTGCAGAATCGGGAAAACGGCGGATATAATCCGCGCCTTCCCACGGAGTCCAGACGTGATACGTGTAGGCATTGTAGGCGTCACCGGGTATGGCGGCCGCGAGCTGTTGCGGCTGCTCTGTGCTCATCCGCAGGCCAAATTGGTCGCCGCGGCCTCCACCACGGCCGCCGGCCAGCCGCTGGCCGAGGTCGTGCCAGGTTTCGGCAAACTGACCGACGTCGTGCTCGAAACCTTCGACGCCGCCGCGCTCGCGAAGAAGTGCGACGTGGTCTACATCGGCGCGCCGGGCACGGAGAGCATGGCGATCGCGGCGGCGCTCTGGGCGGCCGGCGCACGAGTGATCGATCTCGGTCCGGATTTCCGGCTCAAAGACCCCGCGATGTGGAAATCGACGTATAAAGTCGACCACGTAGCGCCCGCGCTGCTGAAAGAAAGCGTATACGGCCTCGCGCCGTTCTACCGCGAGCAACTCAAGAAAGCGAACCTCGTCGCCGGCCCCGGTTGTTATCCCATCAGCGCGCTCGTGCCGCTCCGGCCGCTCCTCCCCCTCGCGAAACCCTCCGTCCCCGTCGTGATCGATTCAGTCTCCGGCGTCTCCGGCGCGGGCCGCGGCATGAAGCAACACTTCCACTTCCCCGAGATGAACGAAAACGTCTGGGCCTACGGCGTCACCAGCCACCGCCACGTGCCCGAGATCGAGCAAGAACTCGGCGGCGACTTCCAGGTGCAGTTCACCCCGCACGTCGCGCCCTACACGCGCGGCATCCTCAGCACGATCACGATCCGCCCGAGCGTGAAAGTCGATCTCGACGCGTGTTACGCCGTCTATAAAAACGAACCCTTCGTGCGCGTCCTCGGTGAGGGCAAGTTCCCCATGGTCACCGACGTGCGCGCGACGAACTTCGTGGATATAGGCTGGCAACACGATGCGCGCACCGGAAACCTCATCATCGTCAGCGCCGTGGACAACCTCATGGGCGGCACGGCCGGCATGGCGATCCAGTGCATGAACCTGATGTTCGGCCTGCTGGAGACGGACGGCCTGCTGTTTGGAGGCATGACCATATGAAGACGGTGCCGGGTGGAATTTGCGCGCCGCAGGGCTACCTGGCCGCGGGCGTGAACGCGACGATTAAGCTCACCTCGAAAAAGCGCGACTGCACGCTGATCGTCAGCGATCGCGTCGCCGAAGTCGCCGGCATGTTCACGCAAAACGTGCTGAAGTCGCCCCCCGTGATCTGGAACCAGCAGGTCTGCTCGCGCGAAGCCGCGCGCGCGATCTTCATCAACAGCGGCAACGCAAACGCCGCCACCGGCAAGCGTGGCATGGACGACGTGCGCGCCACGGCCGACCGCGTCGGCGGAAAACTCGGCGTGCCGGCGGATCAGGTCTGCATCCTCAGCACCGGCGTCATCGGCGTGCCGCTTCCCATGGATCGCATCGCGAAGGGCGTGGACCACTGCGCCGCATCGCTCGTGCGCGATGGCAGCGCGCAAGCCGCCGAAGCCATCATGACGACCGATAAGACGGCGAAAGAAAAATCGATCGAGATCACGATAGGCGGCCGGCCTGTGCGCATCGGCGCGATCGCGAAGGGCGCCGGCATGATCTCGCCGAACCTCGCGACCATGATCTCCATCCTCACGACCGACGCCGCGTTCGCGCCGGAAGTGCTGCACGGATTGCTGTACGAGGCCGTACAAAATTCCTTCAACCGCGTCGGCATCGACAACGACATGAGCACCAGCGACACCGTGCTGATCCTCGCGAACGGCGCCAGCGGCATCCCCGCCATCGGCGCGCGCTCAAAGGAAGCCGACCAATTCGGCGCGGCGCTCACGCAGCTCTGCACCGATATGGCCCACTGGATCGTGAAAGACGGCGAAGGCGTCACGAAATTCGTCGAAATCCACGTGCGCGGCGCCGACTCCGCGGAAGACGCCAAGACCGTCGCGCGTTCCATCGGCAACTCCATGCTCTGCAAGACGGCGTTTTTCGGCCAGGACCCGAACTGGGGCCGCATCGCGTGCGCCGCGGGCTATTCCGGCGTGGAGTTCGACCCCGCCGAACTCGACATCTGGCTCGGCGATGTGCAAGTCTGCAAGGGTGGCTTGGGCGCTCAGTACGCCGAGACGGACGCGGCGGCCGTGATGCAGCGGCCGGAATTCACGATCACCGTCGGGCTCGGCGATGGCCCCGGCGACGCCATTTTCTGGACCTCGGATCTCAGCCACGATTACGTAAGCATCAACGCGGATTACCGGACCTAACATGAACGACAGCACGCACACCCTCTCCCCCCGGCAGATGAAAAGCTTCATCTCGAAGGCCGGCGTTTTGGTGGAGGCGCTGCCCTACATCCGCGAGTTCGCGGGCAAGACCGTCGTGGTGAAATACGGCGGCGCGGCAATGGAAGATCCCGCGATTCGCCGGCTCACGGCCGAAGACATCGTGCTGATGAAATACGTCGGCATCAATCCCGTCGTCGTGCACGGCGGCGGCCCCGACATCACGCGCATGCTCAAGCGCCTGAACATTCCATCGAAATTCCATAACGGCCTGCGCGTGACCGACAACGAGACCATCGCGACAGTCGAGATGGTGCTCGCCGGCAGCACGAACAAAGACATCGTCACGCTGATCAATCAGGCCGGTGGCGACGCCGTCGGCCTCTCCGGCAAAGACGGCAACCTGATGCACGCGCAAAAAATCATCGGAGACGACGGCGTAGATCTCGGCAACGTCGGCGAGATTGTCACGGTGCACTTCAAAATCATCAACACCCTCACGCAATCCGGCTTCATCCCCGTCGTAGCGCCGATCGCCACCGATCGCGAAGGCCGCACCTGGAACGTGAACGCGGACACCGCCGCGGGCGAGATCGCCGCCGCCATCCGCGCCGAGAAACTCATCTTCCTCACCGATCAGCCCGGCCTGCTGCGCGAAGTGAACGACGACAACTCGCTCATTCGCCACTTGCGCTACGCCGAAGTGGAAGACCTCAAGCAGCGCGGTGTGATCGCGGGCGGTATGATCCCGAAGATCGAAGCCTGCCACAAGGCGCTTGATTACGGCGTCCACCGCACCCATATAATTGACGGACGCGTGCCGCACGCGCTCCTCGTCGAAATCTTCACGCAGGCCGGCCTGGGCACGCTGGTCACCCACTGATCACGCGTGGGTGCGGGGGATAACAGTGCCGTCCACAGAAACCGTCACACTTTTTGAATGGTTCCGCGCGGGCGGCGTGATCATGTGGCCGATCCTGGCCACGTCGATCGTCGCGCTCGCCATCGCATTTGAACGCTTCTTCGTATTGCGCCGCGCGACCATCGACACGCGCGAGCTCATGGACACCGTGCGCACCATCCTGCGCCAGGGCAAACCCGATGAAGCCGTTCGCATTTGCGATGAGGCCGACGCGCCCGTCGCGCGCATCCTGAAAGCCGGTCTGCTCAAGCACGATCGCCCTAAGGAAGACATCCGCGAGGCGCTCGAAAACGCCGGCAGCCTCGAAGTCCCCCGGCTCGAACGTTTCCTCTCCGCGCTCGCCACCTGCGCCAACATCGGGCCGTTGCTCGGCCTGCTCGGCACGGTGCAGGGCATGCTGATTGCCTTCGAGCAAATCAAAAACAAGCAGGGCTTGGTGAATCCAAGCGATCTCGCGGAAGGTATCGGAAACGCGCTGATCACGACCTTCGCCGGACTCGCGGTGGCCATTCCGGTGCTCGTGATTCATAATTATTATGTCAGCCGCGTGGACAACATGGTGCTCGAAATGGAATCCAGCGCGTCGGAACTCACCGACCTGCTCACCAAGGACCGCGACCGCGACGCGCACTGAGGACTGGCCATGAAATTCCACAGGCGATCCCGGCGCCGCCAATCCCCCACCATTACCCTGAATCTCACGTCCATGATCGACGTGATGTTCAATCTCCTGCTGTTCTTCATGCTCTCGTCCACCTTCGTCGTGCAAAACTCCATCCAAATAGAAATGCCGACCGCGGAAGGCGCGTCCGAACTGGAACAAAAAGACCTCTCCGTCACCCTGACCTACGAACCGGATGGGAAAACCAAAATTTATGTGGACACGGAAGAAATTCAGAACCTGACCGTCCTCTCAGAACGCCTGTCGGCCGCCGTGCAAAAACAGCCAGACATCCAGCTCCTCGTCCGCACCGACGCGCGCACGGATACCGGCCGCCTGGTGGAAGTACTCGGCATCGCGAACAGCGCCGGCATCAAGCGCCTCGGCATCGGCGCACAGCCGGTCGCCCAAAAACCATGATCGCCGTCCTCCGCGATCGCATCTTCATGCGCGCGCTGTTGGCGTCTCTCGGATTGCACCTGTCGGCCGTAACATTGTTCAGCATCGTGTTCGAATTCCCGCGCAAGGACATCGAATATTTCAGCGTCGGCATTGTCGAAACGCCCGCCATCGTCACCGCGCCCGTCAGCGCACGGCCAAACGGCGAGCAGATCAACCTCACCGGGCCGGATTTCGCCGCGGCGGAATCCACCGTGGCCGCCGCGCTTCCGTCGATCGAATTACCCGCGCTGCGTTTCGATTCCATGGAACGCCTGCGCATGCGACAAGAGGCCCTCCTCACGCGCTCGCGCTTCGATGAACTCTTCGGCAAACCGGACGAACCGGCCAGCGCACTCGAAGGCGGCTTCGGCACACTGGCCGAAACGCTCTCGCGGCTCACCTTCGGCCCCAGCGAGGATCGCCCCGCGAAACCCACGCCCGTCAGCCGTCCAGCACCGGGCTTCGAAGCCTATATCGAGTGGCTGTCCGAGCCGACCGATCGAAAAGTATTGACTGTCCAACCGATCGAGGCCCTGTGGGGCGTCGCGCCGGAAGCACTGGCCGAACCGATCACACTCGTCTTTCGCGTGAACCGCGACGGCGTCGTGACGGAGAGTTTCAACCCGTTGTCGGAAACCACCGACCTCGTGCGCAGCGCCGCGCGCGCCCTGAAGGAGTACCGCTTCGAACCACTACTGGGCGACGGCCCGCGCACGCAAGGCGGCACCTTCATCGTGCGCGCGGAAAGCGAGGCACCGTGATCGAGATCCAACTCTCCACGGCCCTCGCGCTGTATTCCATCGTGTTCGGCCTCGCGGCGGCCGGCATCTGGCTGTATACCGAGCTGAACGTGCGCCGGCCCCAGCGCCACCTGGGGCAGCAATTCCTCTGGAAATGTACCTTCTGCGGCTGCAGTTATCTTGACGAGCACGCCGAGGACCTGTCGAAGTGTCCGCGCTGCGAAAATTTAAACGTCGCGGGCGAGGCCGCGGTGTTTGAGGTGCACGACAGCGGCGCCACGCCCGCGCCCGAAGCCGCGATCGCCGCCGCGCGGAATACCTCGCGCCGCAAGCGGCACCACCGCCGATCGCGCGGCCCGCGCCGCCGCCGGTGACGCGCCACCGGCCACTCGAATAAAGGCCCGGCGGAACGGTATCTTGGCAGTGCTGTGAAACCGATGTACCATGAGCCATGGTCTGTGAGCTGGACCAAATGAGGTTGCTGATGCACACACAACAGAATGCTCTTCTGCGCAAGCTCCACGAAGAACGCGGAAACTGCTTCCTTTATGGCTGCGTCACCGTCGTGGTCCTCGCGATTCTCGGCGGATTAATCTCGTTCCTCGTGTTCCGCAGCTTCGCGCGCCAGGTCCGCGAAAAATATACCGAGCCGACGGCCGCCGCGCTGCCGACCGCGGATCTTCCTGCGGCGGAGACGGAAGCGCTCATCGCGCGCGTGGACGAGTATGTGAAAAGACTGCGCGCCGACGAACAGCTCGGCACGCTGGTGCTCACGCAGAATGAAGTCAACGCGCTGCTGCAGAACCACCCCGATCTGAAGGAAGACTTCGGCTCGATCGTGTATCTCACGCTCGGCGACGACAACGTGACCGGGCAAATGAGCATTCCACTTGATTGGCTGCCGTTGATGTCTGGCCGTTTTTTCAACGGCACCGCCACCTTCGACGTGGAGGTGAAACGCGGACGCGCGGAAGTTTACCTAACCGGCGCTACGGTCAAGGGCGAAGTCGTTCCGGAGCAGTACATCGTCGGCGTGCGCAGCGAGAATCTCGCTACTGACTGGCAGCGGGAACACAAAGACGCGCGCACGCTGCTGGAGAAAATTGAGTCGGTGAAGATCGAGTCAGGCACAGTGATCATCACACCGATGAACCTGATCCCGCTGACGCCCGTGGTCCCGTCGGCCGCGGAAACACCAACGGCCGAGGAACCCGCGGCTTCGCCACCGGCGGAGTCGGCGCCGCCGCCCGCGAATTAACCGAAGAGGCGCTTGAGCCGCGATACAAACGTCGGCTGCGGCGTTTCGACAGGCTCGCACCCTTCCTGCAGCGGACGCCGCGGCGGTGAATCCATCACGCGGATAACGGCGACGGATACATTGTCGTTTCCGCCGGCTTCGAGCGCCTTGCCCACGAGCACCCGAGCCGCCGCGCGCAACGGCTTGATCTGCATGCACTTGCCAATGTCCGGATCGCTCACGAAATTGCAGAGACCGTCCGAACAAATCATCAACGTGTCGCCTTTTTCCAGGCGAACACCAAAGAGATCAACCTCAACTTCGTCCTTAATCCCCACGGCGCGCGTGATGAGATTCTTCATCACATGGTTGCGCGCTTCTTCGGGCGTCAAAAATCCGCCGCGCACCTGTTCCGCCACCAGCGAGTGGTCCTGCGTCACCTGCACCAGCGCCGCGTCGGGCCGTTGAAGGTACACCCGGCTGTCGCCGACGCTGCCGACATACGCCGCGTCCCCCACAATCGTGAGCGCGCAGATCGTCGTCCCCATGCCGTGCAGTTCGGGATCGGTTTCGGACGCGTGAAACCCCTTCGCGTTCGCGTCCTCGATGGAGGTCCGCATGCGATCCGGAAGATTCGTCGGCGCGCCGCGGTAAAACGATTCCGAGAACGAATCCAGCGCCATCCGGCTCGCGTGTTCCCCCGCGCTTGCGCCGCCCATGCCATCGGCCACGGCAAACACGAATCCGCAGCCGTCCAGCAATTCGATATCACGCGGCGCGGCCATCAAGCACGAGTCTTCATTGCGTTCACGGCGCTTGCCCACATCCGAAATCAGATGCGCGGCGAGATACGTGTCCGACCACGTGTGCTCGAAATTGCCGCCGCCGGCTGGGCCTTGAAAAAGAAAGTCCAAAGGATTTGAGCTCATGAGTAAGATACGCGCCGGGCGCCCAATGCCGCCCCACCCGATTTTAGGACGCGGCCCGCAGGTTTGCAATCCACGTTATTTAACCACCTGCAGCGCTTCCGCAATCCCCGGTTCTTTGACGCTTACGCGGTACACCGTGCGGCGCGCGGTGATCAGCAGCGTACGGCCGTCCGGCCCGCCAAACACGCAATTCGTCGGCGTGCCCACGGGCACCGGGATACTTTCCAGTTGCTTGCCGTCCGGCCCGAACACCACCACATCGCGCGGCGCCGAGGTCCAGATGCGTCCCGCCTGATCGACGCAAAAGCCATCGGGATTTTTATTTTGAATGACGTCGCGCGGGTTGGATGCGGTACCGTCCGCGGCGAGGTCGTAAGCGCGAATAAATCCACCGACATAATCGGCGACATACAGCGTCTTATCGTCCGGCGACAACGCAATCCCGTTCGGATAGTTCATGTCGTTCGAAATCAGAAACACCGTTTTATCCGGCCGGATACCGAACACGGCGCTGTACCCCAGGCTGCCCTCCGGCTTTTTCGGTCCGGTCGGATCCGTGAAGTACACCGTCCCATCGCCGCGCACGATCACGTCGTTCGTGCTATTCAGCGGTTTGCCGTCGAACCCGTCGGCAAGCACCGTGATGGTGCCGTCCTTCTCGGTGCGCGTAATGCGTTTCTTCGTGCTTTCGCAGACGATCAACCGGCCCTCGCGATCGAGCGTCAGCCCGTTCGATCCGTTGCTCGGCTGGCGGTAGACGGAACCGTCCTCCGCGAAAATTCCGTTCTTCGGTGTGTCGCTGAAAATCCACTTGCCCTCGGGCAACCACAGCGGCCCCTCGGAGAAAGTCGTTTTGTCCGTCACCAGTTCAAGCGGCCCCGCCGTCAGTTGCGCCGTAGCGCCCGTGCACACCAGCAACACCAAGATCACACCGCGCATGCCCTGCCCCTCCGCGTTCGTAGCTGCACAGTTTCGCACGACGCACGCCGCCGCTCAAGGCGGCTTGTGTGTGTGCGCGGCGCTTTGTTACCGTGCGCGCGAGTTGAGGATCGCATGCCCGACAAACAGCCTTGGAAAGTCTCCCTGCACGGCGGCCACTCCGGCGCCTACTGCGACCACGCGGTGGGCACGCTGCGCGAAGTGCTCGACGCCGCCGTGACCTTCGGCTACCAGACGTTCGGCGTAACCGAGCATGCCCCACGTAACCACGAGCGCTATCTGTACGACACCGAGCTCGAAATGAAGCGCGGTGTGGCCGAACTACATACGCTGTTCGACGCCTATGCGCGCGACGCGGGGAAGCTTTCCGAGGAGTTCTCGGACCGGCTGGTCGTTTTACGCGGCTTCGAGACCGAGGCCGTGCCGCACGAGTCCTACGCGGAAACCATGCTCGGCTTGCGCGAAAAATACCGCTTCGAATTCATGGCCGGCTCCGTGCACCATGTCTTCGACACCACCATCGACGGCCCGCCCGACCATTTCACCAAAGCGATTGCGCTGGCCGGCGGCATCGAGAAACTCGCGATTCAGTATTACAAAGACCTCGCCACGATGATCCGGTCGATCAAGCCTGAAGTCGTGACGCATTTCGATCTCATCCGCCGCAATGCGCCGAATTCCGAAGCCGTGGAGACCCCCGCGATCCGCGAAGCCGCCCTCGCCGCGCTCGAAGTGGCCGGCCAACACAACTGCATCCTCGATCTGAACACCGCCGGCATCCGCAAGGGTCTCGGCTGCCCGTATCCGCGCCCGTGGCTAATCCGCGAAGCGCTCTCGCGCGGCATCCCCTTCTGCTTCGGCGACGACAGCCACGGTCCCGCACAGGTGGGAAAGGATGTCCCCGTCGCGCGCGAGTATCTCCTCGCCAACGGCGTGACTACCGTCACAATCCTCACGCGCGAACACGGCAAGGTCGTCCGCAAGACCGTCCCGCTCTAAAAAAACGATGCCCCTGGGCCGGTTTCCCCAACCCAGGGGCGGCTCCCGACGCGTCAGGAGCACAGCAGTGCATCTATGTCTTACACGGGCATCAACATGCGCGCCCGGGTAGGCCCTAGTTCACCGCAATCGACCTCGGCTTCACGCGTTCAGACTTCGCCAGTGTGAGCGTGAGCAAGCCGTCCTTCAGATATGCGTCGATCTTGGATGTATCGATCGCTTCACCCAACCGGAACGTCCGGTAGTAGCTCGCGCCCGCGCGTTCTTGCACACGATACGCCCCGCTGTTGGCCGCCGCGCCGGCATGCGCCTTCAAATACAACATGCCGTCGCGCACTTCGATTTCGGCCTGATCGCGTGCCACACCCGGTACCTCGGCCTCGATCACCACCGCGTCCTCGCGCTCAACCACATTCACCCGCGGCGCAATGTAGCGCTCTTCAACCTGACTCATGTTCATTCTCCAAATGTTCGTTTCGAACGTTAGTCGACGCGCACATCGATCTTGCGCGGTTTCTTTTCTTCTTGCTTCGGCAACGTAATCGTCAGCACGCCGTTCTCGAATTTCGCGGACACTTTGTCGTTCGAGAATCCGCCCGGAATCGCCACCGACCGGCGGAAGCTGCCAAAGCGGCGCTCGGTGAAGTGGTAGTTGTCCTTCTTCTCCTCGCGATCGCTGCGGCGCTCACCTTTTACGGTCACGACGTTGTCCGATACTTCGATGCTGACATCGTCCTTATTCAAACCCGGCACGTCGGCCTCCACAATGAACGCCTCCGGGGTCTCGCGGACATCCATCGACGGCGCGTAACTGGAATCCTCGCCGCCGAACATGCGGCCCAGTTCCGGCCACGCGCGGTTGAATTCGTCCTGCAAGTCCCACGGCATCATCCACGGGGCGACGCTGCCACGAAATCGGTCTAGCATCCTGCTGCTCATTGCCTTTCTCCTTCTGTTCTTCGCGCCTCGGCGCGGCTCGGTTTTCCGCATGGCCCCAATCGCATGGTTCGCCACTGCCGGGGAATGGCAAGGGATGTGCCAACGCGCCCAGCGCCATAAACCCTTGAAAATCCTCACTTTCTCGAAACAGGCCGCACGAGGTGTTTCGATATCGTTATTCCATTTTTAAAAGCCGCTCGGTTTCAAAACACAAACTCCGAAATCTGCGTAAAACCTTGATACGATAGGCTTTGACACGATTCGCCCCCTGTGTTATCCTTCGCTTAGAGCTTTACCCGCCGTACTTGAGGGAGTACAGACCATGCGCCAACGCCCTGTCTATCGCATTCTTGCGCTGCTCGTCGTCGCTATGATGCTTGCGGTGCCCGTGGTCGAAGCCCAAAGCTACGACCCGGATCAGGATCTCCCGCGTCCGACGGTTTTCCAGAAGCGCCTCGAAAAAATGGGCCGCGGGTTGGCCAACATCCTCTTCGGCTGGGCGGAAATTCCGCTGACGTGGGACAAGCAAATCCGTCAGCATCGCCCCCTCACGCAAATCCTCACACACGGCACCATCGTTGGCACGACCAAGTTCTTCATGCGTTTGGGCATTGGTATCTATGAGTTCTTCGGCTTCTGGGACTACCACGACGAAGTCGGCTACGATGCGATGATCGAGCCCGACTACCTGTTCTGAGTTCCTCGAACACTAGTCTGAGCGTCCAGCCGTTCCTGCGGTAGCGCGCCCTCGGGGGAGGGTGTAGGGGGAGTTTCGCGCGATCATGGAAAAGTCCGTCCGTGTCGAGGCAGTACTCGACGGCCTCATCACGCTGCCCAGCCTGCCGGGTACCGTCATTAAGGTCATGCAGCTCCTCGACGATCCGGATGCCACGTTGCAGGACGTCGGTAAAGTCGTTGCACAAGACCCCTCGCTCGCACTGAAGGCCCTCCGCGTCGTCAATTCCGCCTTCTATTCACTGCGCGACAAAGTCACCTCCGTCGAGCGCGGCATTGTGCTCCTCGGCGTAAAGACCGTGCGCAACCTCGTGCTCACCGCCTCCGTGTTCGAAACGCTCAAGGGCGGCGAAGCCTCCGTGCTGCGCCACGCCGTCGCCTGCGGCACCGCCGGCCGCATTCTCAGCAAGACCCCCGGCGCGCCGATCAGCGATGCCGGCGAGGCCTTCATGTACGGCCTGTTGCACGACAGCGGCAAGATCGTGCTGCAGCAGAGCCTGCCGAAGCGCTGGGACGTCGCCGCGAAGAAAATCGCCGAAGGCAAACAGCAAGCCTGTGACATCGAGAAAAAGGAAGTGGGCGCCAACCACGCCCAAATCGGCGGACTGCTCGGCGAGCGCTGGAAACTCCAGGAAGACCTCGTCGCCGCAATCGCCGGCCACCACGATCTGAGCCTGTGCGCCACGCCGCAGCAGCGCCGCCGCGCGGCCTTCGTCGCCGTGTGCGATTGGGTCTGCTACCAGGCGGGCTTCCCCGCGCTCATCGGCGGCCTTGGCCCGGACACCCCCGGCATGTGGGAACACTCCGGCTTCGAACAGGACGCCATGGACTTCGCCATCCAAGAACTCGCGAATAGCCAGGCAACCATCGACGAGTTCGTGAACATCGCGAGCTAGTCGCCTCCCTTCCGTTCGCAACTACACCTGCAGCGTCCAGACCGAGTACGATAGCGGCAACGTTTCGTCTGCAGGACCCGCTTTCGCCCAATGCACCTCACCCGATTCAATTGCCGATCCTTCCGCTGTCTGCACGCGATCGATCTCCAGCCGGGCCGCGAGATCAACCTGATCCGTGGCAAGAACGCGCAGGGAAAAACCTCGCTGCTCGAAGCGATCCTTTTTTGCGCGACCTCGAAAAGCCACCGCACGACCACCGAAAGCGACCTCGTGCAGGCCGGCTCGGAAGAATTCCACGTGCGCATGGAGGTGCAGCGCACACAACGCGAAGTCGCACTCGAAACGCACTGGTGGAAGGGCCAGAAGCGCATCAAGATCAACGGCGTCGCGCAAAAAAAACTCAGCGACCTGCTCGGCAAGGTCAGCGTCGTGCTCTTCGCGCCGGAAGACATCGCGCTCATCAAAAGCGGTTCCGCGCTACGCCGGCGGTTCATCGACATGGCCCTCTCCCAGCTCGATCCGGCTTACCTCGCCGCGCTGCAGAACTATCGCCAAGTGTTGAAGCAGCGCAACGAACTGCTCCGCGCGTTCAAGCCTGATCCGGCCCTGCTCGATGTATGGGACGTGCAGCTCGCGCGCGAAGGTCGGATTGTTGTCGAACGCCGAGCGGATTTCGTGCGCGAACTCAGCGTACTGGCGGCACAGGCCTACGGCCGCATCGCGGCGGGCGAGGCCTTTGCCCTGGCCTACGCGCCCGATTGTCCCGCCGACGGCCTCGCCGACATGCTACGCGTAAAGCGCGACAGCGACATTCGCCGCAAGATGACGGTCCACGGCCCACATCGCGACGACATCGATATCACCATCGCGGGCACCCCCGCGCGCAGCCACGCCTCCCAAGGCCAGCAGAAATCCGCCGCGCTCGCACTGCGCCTGGCCGAAATGGGCCTCGCCCACGCGCGCACCGGTGAACTGCCTGTGCTCCTGCTCGACGAAGTCCTCGCCGAACTGGACGCACAGCGCGCCGCACAACTCTTCGACGCGATCCCCGCCGGCGCGCAATGCTTCGTCACCACGACCGATCTCTCGCGCGCGGTCGCACCAGCCTCACGGCCCACGATCGAATTCACCATCGAAGCCGGCAAGGTCGTGCAGCCGTGAGCGAAAAAAACGACCCGCAAAACATCGCGCAGATCCTCGATGCGCTCAAAGCAACGACGCAGCTCGGCAAGCACCTCGATCACGCGCAAATTTGGGAGCGCTGGGATGAACTCGCCGGGCCCGAACTCGCGCCGCGCAGCCACCCCATGAAAGTCCGCAAAGGCATACTCACCGTCGCCATCGCCGGGCCGGTATGGATGCACAAGTTTTCGTACGACAAGGCAAAAATCCTCGGCAGAATTAATAGAATTCTTACCAAAGAAGCCATCGAAGACATCTATCTAACCCTCCCCACCGCCGAGGATTTGATCGCCTCGGAAGACGCTCCGAAATAACTGCGTTTCGGCCCGGAAAATAAGGCCGAATGGTTTGTTTCAGCGCCTCCAAATTGATATACTTTTGGCTGTACTTCGGGGCTGCATTTCTCTCTACAAAAACTGGGGATAAGTTACGTGTCTGAAACGACTTATGGCGCACAATCCATCCAAGTTCTGGAAGGCCTGGAGGCGGTTCGAAAACGCCCCGCCATGTACATCGGCGATACAGGCATCCGGGGCCTTCACCACCTCGTGTATGAAGTCGTCGACAACAGCATCGACGAAGCCTTGGCGGGCTACTGCACGAACATCGACGTGAAGGTCCACGTCGACAACAGCATCACTGTCATCGACAACGGCCGCGGCATCCCGGTCGACAAATTCACCAACACCAAAGACCCGAAACTCAAGAACAAATCCACCCTCGAAGTCGTGCTCACGGTCCTGCACGCGGGCGGTAAATTCGAGAAGGGCGCCTATAAAGTCTCCGGCGGTCTGCACGGCGTCGGCGTGTCCTGCGTGAACGCGCTCTCGGAATGGCTCGAGGCCGAAGTGCGCCGCGGTGGCAAGACCTACGCAATGACCTTCAAGCGCGGCGTGGCGCAAGCCGACGTCGAGGAACGCGGCAAGTCGAAGGGGAACGGCACGCGAATCACGTTCAAGCCCGATGTCGAGATCTTCGAGTCGATGGTCTACGACGCCGACACGCTGCTCAACCGGCTGCGCGAACTCGCCTTCCTCAACAAAGGCATCAAGATCACATTTGAGGACGAGCGCAACGACAACGAAGCGGTCGTGATGCAGTACAAGGGCGGCATCACGGAATACGTCGAGTATCTGAACAACAACCGCGAACCGCTGCACCGCAAGCCGATCGCGTTTGAAGGCAAAAAAGACGACGTCGAGTGCGAAATCGCGCTGCAATACACGACCTCTTACTCCGACACGATCTCCAGCTACGTGAACAACATCAACACGCACGAAGGCGGCACGCACCTTACCGGCTTCCGCTCCGCGCTCACGAAGGCGCTGAACGAACACGCCAAGCGCAATAACCTCATCAAGAAGGGCATGAGCGCGATCAGCGGCGACGACGCACGCGAAGGTCTCACGGCCATCGTCTCCGTGCGCGTACTGGAGCCGCAGTTCGAAGGCCAGACGAAGATGAAACTCGGCAACAGCGAAGTGCAAGGCATCGTGCACTCAATGGTGTACGAAGGCCTGACGACCTACTTCGAAGAAAACCCGAGCGTCGCGAACCGCATCTGCAACAAGACGCTCGAAGCCGCCATGGCGCGCGAAGCAGCACGCAAAGCCCGCGATCTCACCCGCCGCAAGAGCCTGCTCGACGGCGGCTCCTCGCTGCCCGGCAAGCTGGCCGACTGCTCCGAAAAAGACCCCACGCTCTGCGAAATCTTCATCGTTGAGGGCGACAGCGCCGGCGGCTCGGCCAAGCAAGGCCGCGATCGCCGCTATCAGGCGATCCTCCCTATCCGCGGCAAAATCCTCAACATCGAAAAAGCCCGCGTCGACAAGATGCTGAACAACAACGAAATCAAAAACCTGATCACCGCGCTCGGTTGCGGATTTGGCCAGGAAGATTTCAACATCGAAAATCTGCGCTACCACAAGGTCATCATCATGACCGACGCGGACGTGGACGGCGCGCACATTCGCACGCTGCTCCTCACCTTCTTCTTCCGCCAGATGCCCAAGCTGATCCAAAGCGGCAACCTCTATATCGCGCAGCCGCCGCTCTACCAGGTGAAGAAAGGCAAGAAGTCGCGCTACCTCAACACCGAAGAAGAACGAGATGAATTCCTGATCGAAATGGTCATGGAAGCCTTTGAAATCACCGCCGGCAAGGGAGACAAAGCCAAGAAGCTTACGCAGAAAGACCTGAAGCGCCTGTTCAAGGCCGCGCAAGACCGCCAGCGCATGATCCAGCGCCTGGGCCGCGTCTACGGCGTCACGCCGTCGATGATCGATGCCGCGCTGAAGCTTTCTAAAGCAAAGATCAAGAACCCGGAAACCATCTCCGCCGCCGAGCGCTCAAAAATTTTCGGGGACGAGATGGAACTCGTCGACACGACCCGCGTACAGGAAGAGCTGCCGATCGAGGGCACGAACGGCAACGGGAACGGCCGCCCGAAGATCACGCGTCAGGCAGACCAGATCGATATCGCCTTCTTGAAGGGTCACGAGTTTAAGACCTTGCTGGAACACAGCGACGATCCCGATCGCTCCGACAATCCCCCCTTCAAGATCACGTCCAAGGAAAAGGACGCTGAAAGCGCACCCATCGAAACCGACAACATGTTCGAGTTGCACCGCCAGGTGATGGCCATCGGCGAAAAGGGTGTCTCGATTCAGCGATACAAAGGTCTTGGAGAAATGAACGCCGAACAGCTCAAGGAGACCACCATGGATCCCGCCAAGCGGACCATGCTCAAGGTTTCCGCCGACGACGAGGCCATCGCGAGCGCGATGTTTGAACTGCTCATGGGCGATCAGGTCGAGCCGCGCAAGGAATTCATCTACAAACACGCTGCGGAAGTCCGCAACCTGGACATCTAAAACTGAACATGTGTGATGGCGGGGCCTTGTCTCCGCCCGGGCGGCCACAGGGGGCCGCCCCTACCGAATGAGGTCAATGAGGGGACCATGGGCATCTTAGAAAACAACGAAAACATCGTTCCGATTAGCATCGAGCAAGAAATGCGCACCTCGTTCATGGATTACTCCATGAGCGTCATCGTCAGCCGCGCGCTGCCCGATGTGCGCGACGGCCTCAAGCCCGTACACCGCCGCATCCTCTACGTGATGCACGGCCTCGGCCTCACCCACACGCGCAGCCTGCGCAAAAGCGCCTCCATCGTCGGCGACACGATGGGTAACTACCACCCTCACGGCGACGGCGCGATCTACGACTCGCTCGTGCGCATGGCGCAGGACTGGAACCTGCGCTATCCCCTCGTGCTCGGTCAGGGCAACTTCGGTTCCGTCGACGGCGACAGCCCCGCGGCCATGCGATACACCGAAGCGAAGATGCAGGCGATCACGGCCAACATGCTGGCCGATATCGAGAAGAACACGGTGGAGATGGCGCCGAACTACGACGGGCGCCTGCAAGAACCTACGATTCTTCCCGCCGCCATCCCCAACCTTCTCGTCAACGGCTCCTACGGTATCGCCGTCGGTATGGCGACCAGTTGTCCGCCACACAACCTCCGCGAGGTCTGCGACGCCCTCATCCACCTGATCGACAATCCCGAAGCCACTTCGCGCGACCTCATGCGCTTCGTGAAGGCGCCAGACTTCCCGACCGGCGGCATCATTTACGGCACCGGCGGCCTGCGCGAGGCGTATGAGACCGGCCGTGGCCGCATCTCTGTGCGTGCCCGCGCCGCCGTCGAGAGCGACGCGAAGGGCGGCAAGGACCGCATCATCGTTTCAGAAATTCCGTACCAGGTGAACAAATCGCGCTTGCTCGAGAACATCGCCGAACTCGCGCGCGAAAAAACCATTGAAGGCATCACCGACCTGCGCGACGAGTCCGACAAGGACGGCATGCGCATCGTGATCGAAATCCGCCGAGGCGACGAGCCCGAAGTGGTGCTGAACCAGCTCTACAAGCACACACAGATGCAGGACACGCACAGCATCATCATGCTGGCGCTGGTCAACAACATGCCGCGCGTGCTGTCGCTGCGCGAATGTCTCTATTACTACATCGAGCACCGCGTCGAAATCGTCGAGCGCCGCACAAAGTTCGACCTGAAGGCCGCGGAAGATCGCGCGCACATTCTCGAAGGCCTCAAGATCGCGATCGACAACATCGACGAAGTCATCGCGATCATCCGCAAGGCCGCCGACACCGACGATGCACAGAAAAAGTTGATGAAGCGCTTCAAATTGTCCGAGATCCAGGCAAACGCCATCCTCGCCATGCGCCTGCGCCGCCTTACGGGCCTCGAGCGCAAGGAACTCGACGACGAATACAAAGCCGTGCTGATGGAAATCGAGCGCCTGCGCACGATCCTCTCCGGCCGCAAGACCCTTCTCGCCGAAGTCCGCCGCGAAGTAGAACAAGTCCGCGAAGCCTACGGCGATGCGCGCCGCACGGAAATCCTCAGCGAGACAGCGGAATTCACCGTCGAAGACCTCATTGCCGAGGAGGACATGGTCGTCACGGTCTCCAACGAGGGCTACATCAAGCGCCTGCCCGTGAGCACCTACCGCAGCCAGCGACGCGGCGGCCGCGGCGTGGCCGGCATGGACACCAAGGAAGAAGACTTCGTACGCGACCTCTTCATCGCGTCCACGCACGACTACATGCTGTTCTTTACCAACACCGGCCGGCTCCACTGGCGCAAGGTTCACGAGCTGCCCAAGGCCAGCCGCACTGCACGTGGGCGCAGCATCGCCAACGTGCTCGATCTCAAGGGCGAAGAAAAGGTCACCGCGTTCCTGCCGGTGCGCGATCTGAACGCCGAACTCTTCGTGCTCATGGTCACCAAGCTGGGCACAATCAAGAAGACCGACCTTAAACTTTTCAGCAACCCGCGCAATGTCGGCATCATCGCCATCGATCTCGACAAGGGCGACGAGCTGATCTCCGTGATGCTCACCTCCGGCGAGGACAATATCCTCATCGCCACGCACCAGGGCATGTCGATCCGCTTCCCCGAAAGCGACGTCCGCCCGATGGGCCGGCAGGCGCACGGCGTCATCGGTATCCGTCTCGAAAAAGACGACAAGGTCATCGGCGTGTCGCTCGCGAAGGACGATATGACCGTGCTCAGCGTCACCGAGAACGGCTACGGCAAGCGCACCCTGGTCTCCGAGTACCGCCTGCAGCACCGCGGCGGCTCCGGCGTCATCAACATCAAGACCTCGGAACGCAACGGCAGCGTGATCGGCATGCTCACCGTCGACGACAAAGACGAAGTCGTGCTTGCCGCCACAAACGGCATCGTGATCCGCTCCGCCGTGAAGGACATTCGCACCATCGGCCGTAACACGCAGGGCGTGAAGCTCATGAGCCCGACCGAAGGCGCAAAAGTTAGCGCGGCAGCCCGTGCGGTGGGTAGTTCGAAGGAAGATGAAATGACCGGCGGCGAGGGCGAAGCGTAACGCCGGCTTCCAGCCGGCCGGAGAACAAGCGTAACTACGCCTCGTTCACCGCATCCCCGGATTCAACGGCGGCCGCCTGTGGCGCGGCCGCCGGAGCATCGAGCGAGACCTTAATCTTTCGCCAGCTGCCCCGGCTGAAGACCACGTACGTCAGCACGAACCGCGTGGCGTGCGCAATCAAAATCGCCGTCCAGATCACCTCGGTCGACAGCCGGCCCGCCATCTGAAATGCGAGACAAAAGCCCAACAGAATCACAATCTGCGTGATGAACGCCACATACATCGGCGTGCGCGTATCGCCGGCGCCCTGCAAGCCGCCCGTGAATGCCAGCATCACCACGACAAACACGCCCGAGAACGTCAGGAAGTGCAGGAAGGTGCGCGCGATCTCCCCCACCGGCGATCCCAAATCCAGCGCGAAAATGGACAACACAGGCCCCGGTAGCGTGAAAAAAATCAGACCAAACACCGCCGCCCACACAAAACCGATGCCCGCGCCGAGGTACACCGCACGTTCGCCACGCGCCAGCTTGCCCGCGCCGATGTTCTGCCCGATCACCGTCGCACACGCCGCACGCAAGCCAAAGCCCGTGAACGTCACAATCGAGAAAATCTGCGAGTAACATACGCTGTACGCCGCCAGCACCGCGGCGCTGTTCGGCAACTGGTTGATGAAGTAAATCAGCGTGGCCCCGCCAATATTGAGCAACACCGCCTGAATACCCGTCGGGATTCCGATCGCGGCGCTACGCCGCAGGATCGTCAAATCCGGGATGAGCGTGAACTTATCCGGCCGGCCCACAATCGTTCGCCCGCTCGCGATCAACCACAGGCCAATACACACCCCCGGCACAGGCCCCGCCACTGTACCCACCGCCGCGCCGACTGTCCCCAATTCCGGAAATGGCCCAATCCCATTGATGAACACATAGCTCACAGCAACATGGGTCACCGCGGTCATAATGCCGAGCAGCATCGGAAACTTAATATTGCCGCTCGATTGCAGGACGCCACCCAGCAGGAACATGAAGAACAACGGAGCGTTTACCGCGAACAACACCCGCAGATACGGCAGCGCATACACGCGCACATCGTCCGAGACGTCCACAAGGTTCAACAACCACGGCGTCAGCAGATAGCCCACTGGCGCGACGACGAAAAACAGCATGTATCCGCAGGCCAAAAAGGTGTGATACGCAATGCGATTGACGGCGAGCGAATCCTTGCGGCCCACATACTGCGCCACGAGAATGTTCATCCCCTGGAACAGGGACGACAGGAACACGACCACGACCAGGAAAAGCTGCCACGACGCGCCAATGGCGGCCTGGCCCTCGAATCCGTCCTTGTGGCCGACCATGACCTGGTCGATGATGCCATGAACGTTGGCGATGAGCTGCGTAATGATAACCGGCCACGCGACCTTCCAGATTGACCGGAATGTCCCGCCAGAGACGATTTCGTCGTCGAACTTCGTCATGCGCCCTTACACATCCACCCGCGCGTGCGGAATCGGAACGTGCCTGTTTAACCCGGCCCAGCCCGCGATTGTTTCACGGTCCCCATCCGATGGGCCGTCCAGGGAGTTAACGCGAAGGGTCGTTACACGGGGCGCTATGCTAACCGGATGCCGGGGCGAAATCCAGAAGCGGCGCGAACTTAGTTTTCGTCGCGGCCGGTGCGGTCGCTGAGCTTGTGCACCATGCCCTTCACGCCGCCGAGCGTCATGTCTTCCATGTGGAAGACCTCGCGGATCTTTTTCAGCGTGAACGCGCCGTAGTTGCCGCCCCAGCGCTCGCGCGGAATCGGATTGAGCCACACGCTGTGCTTGAACCGGCCCGCGATGCGCTCGAGCCAACCAATCGACGGCCGCGCGTCCTGCAAATCGAAGCCCGTGATCGATCCAAAGGGAGACACCAGCTCTTCCGGCGCCATCGTGGCATCGCCGACAATCACAACTCGGGTGTCAGGCCGCGCCTGCATTAGCTTCTCGGTATTGATCCCGCGAATGCGACGCTGATCGACCCAAATCTTCTCGTAAATTGTATTGTGGAAGTAATAGGTCTTGATGTCTTCAAAACGGTCGTGCATCTTCGCGAACAGCAAGCGCGTCAGATTCACATACGGCGTCATCGAATACCCGCCGTTGTCGATCAGCAGCATCAGTTTCATACGGTCACGCAGCTCGCGCGAAAACACCAGATCGATCTCGCCGCCGTTCTTGCACGTGCGGCGGATGGTCTCGTCCAAATCCAAGTTCGCCTGCGCGCCCACCTTTTTCAGGTGCTTCATCGACTCCAGCGCCTGCCGCAGGTTCTCGTTGCGCAACTTGGTCGAGTTGGAATACGAAATATAGCGCCGATCGCCAATAACCTTCAGCGCCGCGCCACCGCCCGGCTTCCCGCCCACGCGCACGCCGTTCTCAGCATTGCCCGAGTGGCCAAACGGCGAATTGCCCTGTGTACCCACCCACTTGCTGCCGCCGTGGTGCTCCTTGGTCTGTTCCTTCAGGCGTTCCCAGAACTTTTTCATCAGTTCTTCGGGCGTCATGTCCCACTTCGCGCGCGCGGGCAATTCCCCGCTCTCAATCGCGCGATTGAGCCACTCGCGAAATTCCTTCGTGCGCAACAGCGAGAGGTCGCCCTCCTCCACCGCCGGAATTTCGATGCCGTAGAAGTAACTCGCGAACGCCCGCTCATAGGGGTCCATATGCTCAACGCGCCGCACAAAACACAGGCGCATCAGCACGAAGAGGTCGTCCAGCGTATGCACGAGCCCCTTTTCGAGGCCGCGGTTCAGTTCCAGCAGGTCCTTGGTGTTGACCGGCACCCCATATTCGCGCAGAAGATAAAAGAAGTCCACGAACAGCGCGTTGTAGCCTTCTTTGGTCTCTTCGGCGGCCTGCATGTTATGCGAACCTTTTTGGACCTTCGCCTTCGCCACGGTACGCCTGGATGTCGCTCGCGCGCTTGAGCAGCACGCCCATCAGCGGCGGATTCTTCGGATCGGGCACCGTGTCCAGCTTCTCGAGCGCGCCGATCCAGTTCAGGAGCTCACTCGTCGCGGGCGGCTTCTCGAAGCCACGCTGACGCAGGTCATAGAAAATCTTCACGGCCGCTTCCATCAACTTCGCGCTCGTCTGCGGGTAGTGCAGCCGGATGATCTCTTTCATCTGGTCCGGAGACGGGAACGCGATATGGTGGCAGTAGCAACGGCGCAGGAACGGGTCAGAGAGTTCGCGTTTCGCATTGGACGTGATCACGATGAGGGGGATGCTCTTCGCCTTCACAACCGTGTTCAACTCACGAATCGTAAATTCGAAGTCTTCGAGAATATCCAGCATGTTGTCCTGGATATCCGATTCCGTCTTGTCGATTTCATCCAGCAGCAATACGCACTTGCCGTCTGCGCGGAAGGCCCGTCCAATCGGCCCCCACACGACGTAGTCGTAAAAACTCTGCACCTGCCGGCCCGTATCTCCTGATCCGAAGCGGGCGTCGTTCAAGCGCAGCACGGTATCCTGCGTATAACAAGCCTCTTCACCCTTGACCGTCGATTTGCAGCGCATGATCTCAAGAGGCAAACCCAGCGACTTCGCCACCTGGAAGGCGAGCTGGGTCTTGCCCGTGCCCGCTTCGCCGGTCAGCAGCAGCGGCTTTTCCATCTGCAGCGCGATGTTCACGATCGCGCCCAATTCCGGGTCAAGGTAGTACTTCTCGGTACCGCTGAATCGCATATCTTGGCTGGACATGAGGACTCCGCTCGTTGGTAGACACCGGGCGGAGACGAGGAACGCGCAACCACGGGCCGCCGCATGGTGACAGCAAATTCAGAATACTCTAACTGAGCATATGTGAACTGTTCAACGGAGGGATTATTGGGTGATCTCTTGCCAGGCCGGCTTGCGGCGCTCAAATTTTTTGAATGCCCACATCCCCAGAAACACGCCACCAAAGACGATGACGAGGCCGAACAGGCCGAATCCGCCGATTTGGAGTATCGATAAGGTGCCACTGGTCGACTTCGCCGAGGTCAGAACAACGTCATCAAACCGCGCCCGGCCGCTTCCATTCCCATTGAAGTCGAGATACACCGCATAACCAACCGCCCCCGGAGTAAGGCCCGGAAGCACAATGTCCTTGCTCTCAAAATACTTCCAGTTCGAACTGCCTTTAACGTGCCCCACTTCCTTCCAAAAACTACCCGAAACGAGCGCGCCGTCCGCGTTTACCGCGCCCACGCCAATCACCACGCCGCCGTCGCTCTGAACGCTCAGCGTCTTGATCCATCCCGTCAACCGGTACGTCTCGCCGGGCGTGACTTTCCCATCCAGCGACTGCACAAGCCTTCCCAGATTCCCCGCGCGCACCGTTTCCGTTCCTTCGACGCACTGCCCGCGCACATCGTCCACCACAAGCCGATACAGCGTGGAGCCTTGCGTCACACGCCAACCTTGAAGGTCATCCGCTTCGAAATCACCATTTTCAAGAATGTTGGCCGCGCTGCACGAAAACGCAGTGCCTAACGCGACGACCAAAGCAGCAACCCATGAATTCCGAGAAGTCATGATGGGCTCTCCCTGTCTTATAAGCACAGTATACTTAAAAAATCGAGACTTCAACGCCAAGCCGCAAGGGTGTTAGAATTCCACGCATTGGAGTTTTTGCACGTGCGCCGTACCCTTTCCGTATGCACCGTGTTGTTCTGCGCGCTCATCTGCGCAGCCACATTCGCCCAGGCACCCAATTCCGGGTTGCGCGGCGTCGTGGATCCCGCAAAAGCCGCACCGGCCGCCCCTGCGCCCGTTGATCCCAATGCGACCCCCGAGCCGATCGCGCCCGCGCCACCCGCCGATCCCACCATCGCGCTCATGCGTAAGGTGGCGCAGCTCATGATCGTGACGCTCGAAGGCGTTAGCTCGCCGACCTCGCTCGATCGGCAGGTGCTGCAGACGCTGCCACCGGGCGGCGTAATCGTTCCGCAGATTACAGACCCCGAATCGGCCGTCGAGTATGTGAACAATGTCCGCGCATTCGCAGGCAACGCCTTCGAACAACTCCCCTTCATCGTCGGCGCCGATTTGTTCGCGCAGGAAAAATACGCCAAGGAAGCGCGCACGCAGACGCTCCACGTGCCACCCATGATCAACTTCGCCGCGGCAGGCCCGTCCGGCGTGTCCGCCGCCCTCTTCGATCAACTCGCCGAAAACATGCAGATCATGGGTTTCGACTTTCACCTCGGGCCATCGCTCGCGCTTGCGTCCGCGCCCGAAACCGGCGGCGGTTCGATCTTCAGTTTTGGCGGCGATCCCTCGGCGACCACCGCATTCGCGCAACAAATCGATGCCGCCATGCGCGCGCGCGGTGTCGCGTGGATTCCGATGGGCTTCCCCGGCGGCAGCGGAATGCCGCCGGCCCTGCTAACGCCCCGGTCGCAACTGCGCGAAATGGACCTGAAGCCCTATGCGTTTCTCGTCCAAGGCCCGAACGCCGTCCCCATGTTCAATGTCGGCACCTCGCTTGTGCCCACGATGGACGACGCCACGCCCGCCTGCCTCTCTCCGATCGTCATCTCTGATCTGCGCACCGAGGTCTTCGGCTACAACGGCATCATCGTCGCGGGTCCGCTCGACGCCAAGGAAATTAGCCTCTCGCGGCGTCCGGAAAAGGCCGCGATCGAAGCACTGCTCGCCGGCGCGGACATGCTGTATTGGAGCGCGCCCGGGCCGCACGTCGTCCAGGCCGCGGCCGCGATCGTCGACGGCATCCAGAAGAAAGCGCTCGACGAAAAAATAATCGACCGCGCGTTGGATCGTGTTCGGGCGTACAAAAAAGCACTGCCGCCGCGACTGGAGTACAAAAAATCCGTCGAACTGTCGAAGACCCTCCTTGACAAACGCGAGAAGTCTCCCGAGCCGGAGCTGCTCGCGCGCATGACAATTACACTCGTGAAAAACGACGAAGCGCTGCCCATGTCGGAAGCCTCGCAACCCGTGGCCGTCATCGGGGCATACGGCTCCGAGGAACTGAAGCTCGCGCTGGAAGAGTTCATGAAGCCGATCGCGGAGCGCCCGATTCGCTACGCCAAACACTCCGGCCGGTTCGAACCTTTCGAAACCGACCGCATCCTGAAACTCACCGACACCTACCGCACGATCGTTTGTATGGTGTCCAATGAAATCGAAGGACGTGGTCAACGCGACCTCATCCGGAACTTCCGTCGCATGGGCAAGCGCGTCATTGCGGTGCTGATCGGATATCCAAAAGACCTGACACCGTTCGAAGACGCAAATGCAATCGTGCTGGCGTATAGCAACCCGAATCGCGCGGGTGAAGCGATGGTCTCGGTGGCGGACGTGCTCATGGGCAACGCCCCGGTCGAAGTCCTCCCCCCGCTGCGCGATCTCGTGCTCAAACCCGGCGAAGAATCCAGCTTCGACGCCTTCGATGTCCTCCGCAGCCCCGTCGGCCGGCTTCCGGTCACCATTGGCGGAAAATACGTTGCCGGTTACTCGGTCGCCTATCGCCCCACGCTCTCGGTGACAAGTGTGCATTGGGATTTCGGCGACGGCTCCAAGTCCTCCACGCCCGTGGCCGCGCACGCCTACAAAAAGCCCGGCGAATACATCGTCACGCTTAAAGTCGGCGCCAAGCGAGGCAAGGGCGACGTCTCCGGCCAATTCCGGGTGCACGTGCAGTGACGCGTCGCAAGGCAGCACCTTCCGCGAACAACGACCTGCAGTCTCCCGGCGAACGCACCGCCTTTCGCCGGCGCATCATCAACTGGTTTCGGCGCGCCGCACGCCCCATCTCCTGGCGCGGCACCAAAGATCCCTATGCGGTCTGGATCTCGGAGATCGCCCTCCAGCAAACCCGCGTCGATCAGGGCACTCCCTATATAGAGCGTTTGTTGCAGCGATTTCCCACCGTTCAGACACTCGCCGCGGCCGGCATCGACGATGTCCTGAAACTCTGGGAAGGCCTCGGCTACTACGCCCGCGCGCGCAACTTGCACAAAGCCGCGCAGCACATCGTACGCGATCGCGCAGGCCGCATGCCGACCTCCGCCGAAGAGTGGCTCACGATTCCCGGCGTCGGCCGCTACACCGCCGGCGCGATCGCGAGCATTACGCTGGACGAACCGGCGCCCGTGCTCGATGGCAACGTGAAGCGCGTGCTCGCTCGCCTCACGGATCTCGACGCGTCCATCGACGACGCGAAGACCACCGACGACCTGTGGATGCTGATGGACGTCCTCGTGCGCGGCGCAGCGCCCGGCGACTTCAACCAAGGCATGATGGAACTCGGCGCGCAGATCTGCACGCCGCGCGCGCCGGGCTGCCTCGTGTGCCCCGTGCAGATGCACTGCCGCGCGCACGCCGCCGGCACCGTCGCATCGCGCCCCGTGCGC
Organism: uncultured Nitrospirales bacterium; assembly: GCA_964620045.1. Lineage (GTDB taxonomy): Bacteria > Hydrogenedentota > Hydrogenedentia > Hydrogenedentales > VFKU01. The sequence continues at coordinate 34,688 of CAZUJL010000017.1, read as the reverse complement.
CGCGCGAAGGCCGCCACGCCGCACCGCGACATCGTCGTCGCCGCGCTAAAGAAAAACGGCCGCTACCTCGTGGGGAAGCGGCCGCCGGGCGGTCTGCTCGGTGGGTTATGGGAATTTCCGGGCGGCAAAATCGAGGCCGGCGAAGATCACGCGACCGCGCTGCGCCGCGAGCTGCGCGAGGAACTCGGCATCACGGCCACCGTCGGCGATCCGATCGCCACGGTGTCGCACGCCTACTCGCACTTCCGTGTGACGCTGCACGTCTACGCCTGCACACTGCGCGCAGGCACGCCAAAACCGCGCGCGCACACGGAACTCCGCTGGGTTGCCGCCAAGGACTTCGCGTCGCTGGCCTTTCCCAAGGCCAACCACAAATTCCTGGGCTTGCTCTAAATTACTGCGCCTTCGGCTTGATCGTGGTGGTCTGCTGACCCGCGGCGTCCACAATCTTCAGAAGCTCGACTTCGAAAATCAGCATCGAGTACGGCGGAATCGCGGGCTGACGGCCCTGTTCGCCATACGCAAGGCTGTACGGCACCCAAAGCTGCATCTTGCCGCCTTCCTTCATCAACTGCAGCACTTCGGTCCAGCCGGCGATCACCTGCGTCACGCCGAATTCGGCCGGCGTGTTGCGCTTGTAAGAGCTGTCGAATTCCTTGCCGTCAATGAACGTGCCGCGGTAGTGCGTCGACACAGTATCGGTCGCCTTCGGCGTGCGACCCTTACCTTCGGTGAGCACCTTGTACTGCAGGCCGCTCGCGGTCGTGATTACGCCTTCCTTCTTGCCGTTTTCCGCCAGGAAATCCTCGCCCGCCTTCTTATTGTCGGCGAATTCGGCTTCCATCATTTGCTTCTGAAGCTGCTGCAATAACTTCTGCATTTCTTCTTCGCTCACCTTGCTCGGCAGCTTGTCCAGCGCATCCTTCAGGCCAACCACCAGCGACTCGACATCGATGAACGAGGCGCCACCCGAGATCATCTGGCCGAACTGTTGCCCGACGCAGTAGCTGGTTTTTTCTTTCTCGTCCATGCCGGAATCGGCGGCGGGCTTGGCGTCGTCTTGCGCGATCGCATATGGCGCAACTGCGACAAATGCGCAGGTCAGAAACATTTGGATACGGCGGGAGATCATTCGGCGCTCCTTCGTCATCGCGGACGTGGACGCGCGCGATGGGGTAAATTGCAGCGCGAAAAGCATACGCTTTTTCGCGGAATCCGCGCAAAACCCAAGGAATTACGACTGGATCTGCGCCAAAAATTCACGAATCCGTTTGGCGTTCGTTCCCAAATCGCCCTTGCCTTCGCGCGACTTGGAACGCATGTCCACCACCACGCCGCCGCCCTGCGCATCCGTGATCCGGATCACCCAATCGTCGATAAATCCAAACATGCGCGTCTGCGTTTCACCTTCGACGATCGATTCCTTCTCTGTCACCGTCGTGGCCGTGATCGTCCACCCCGGCTGCTTCTGCGCCAGGTCGCGCACCTTGGCGAACACATCGTCGCGCTGTTTGTTCAGCCCGATCGATTGAAGGTCGGCGTACGACTTCTTGATATCAGCCTTGAATGCTTCCGGCAACGCCATGTCGCGCCCCGCGTTCGCGGGCACTGTGGCCGCATGCGCCAGCGCCGGCGGATACACAAGATCGGTCGAGATGTCATTGATCGGCGGAAAGCCGCGCGCGTTGATCAGCGTGTACACCAGAAACAGCGCCGGCACAAGCCCCAGCAGCGCCATGCCGGACTGCAGCGTGATGCCCGATCGCGCGAGCATGATCACGCCGCCGATTGTCGCCACCACGCCCAGCAGCATGCCGAGCGAGGACATGAAAAATGCCGTCAGCGACGGCACCGTGCGCGTGTAGCCCAGCGCAAAGCCAAGGATGAACAGCGTCGACGCCGCATCGCCCAGCAGTGCCGGTATCCACGCGATCACGCTTTTCATTTTGCCGCCTCACGGGCACCCGCCGCTTTCAGCGCGGCGAGGCCATCCAGAATCGCTTCGTGCAACAACCCGTTCGTCGCGCACACGCCGCGGTTCGCCGCCAGCGTCTTGCCCTGCCCAAAATCCAGCGCGCGGCCCGCGAGATCGGTGACCGTGCCGCCGGCCTCTTCAATCACCAAGCTACCCGCCGCCTGGTCCCAAATCATTTCGCGGTAATCGGGCCGTTTCGGCGATAACAATCGCAGCAACACATCGCCATGACCGCCCGCGAGCACCGCGTACTTCGCCTGGCTGTCCAGCCCCACCGAGGGCGCGGTCACGCCGAGCGCTGCGGCGAGCTGGCCGATCTCATCCAGGTTCGTGTGCGCCGCCTCGACGCTGCGCAGGAAGCGCGCATCACTCAGCGCGCCCACCTTCGACACGCGCAACGGTCGCGGCGTCGCCTTCACGTCCATCGGCAACCAGAACGATCCCTTCCCGCGCACGGCCGCCGCGATAATGCCCGTCTCCGGCGTCAGCGCACCGGCGTGGCCCAGATTGGGACAGCCCAGCGCGGCCACCTCCACGCGCCCGTTCACAATCAACGCCAGCGCGACCGCATACTGCTCGCGCCGCAAATATCCCTTCGTGCCATCAATCGGATCGAGCGTCCAGAACCGATCGCTCTTCGCGGCCGACTCGGACTTCCCATGATCGATCCACGCGCACACATCGTCCGCCGACGGCGCCTTGCCCGGCGCATGCCCATCGCGCGCGACCGCCTCGCCGACATACTTCGTCACCGCCGCCAGCGTCGCCGCATCGCCGCGCAACGCGGACGAGTCCTCCTCGCCCACCAGCGGGTCCGCGCCAAAGGCATCGTCCAGCGCCCGCGCCACCACCGCCTGGCTCGCAAAATCCGCCACCGTCACGGGAGAATTGTCAGCCTTCTGCAGCGCGCCATCCTTCGGCAACGTCGCCGCCTGCACACGCCGCGTCACCCACGCCGCCTGCCGCACCGCCTCCACCGCGAATTCAATTTCCAGATCGAACGACACCATCCCACTCTCCAGTCGGTTAGCACACGATAATAACAAAGGGCAGTACTTGACCGAATTTTGAAGTGTTTAAAAATGCGCATTACATGCGTATAACACGAGTGATAACTATTCTTAAAAATTAATTGAGGGGAAATCGAATGCGTTTCGCACTGACGGCAAAGGTGGAGAGTCTTGGCAAAATAGACCAACCATTCCAAGTGACCGGGTCTGATCACTGCATGGTATTCGTTTCAGCGAACGATGAAGGCCTGATTTCTGAGATTAGGGTTGAAGTTCCAGCTCCGAGTTACGGAATGGTCTTGCCTCGAATGGATCAAGGCCCTGACGGCATCCATCGGGTTGTTGTTCCACATAATTTGTATGAAGTAATAGCGGAAACGATGCTCCAAAAACTGGAATCATTTGGGGCATTCTGGGCGGGCATTAAGAAAGTCCACTGGGAAGACGCCAAAAGAGAATTCGTTCCAGAAACAGATGACGAACGCAAAGAAATTTTGGTGAATCACCTTCAATATGGCCGGACTCCACCCAAACCAATGTTAGTTTCGAAAGTTACGATACAAGAACTCGCAAGTTTGCCTCCGAGTTATGAATATTTAATTGTTCCGATGGCCTTCTTCCGAGAAGGAATGAACGATTACCGTGAAATGCGCTTTGTGAATTCGTATTGTAACTTCTACTACTTTCTTGAAGGGCTATATTGCAAAGGAGCAACAAAGAATCAAAAAATAATGGAAAACCTCAAGTCGTCACCACAAGTGACAACCGCTGTCGGCGAAGCGATCGCTTTTCTCAGACATCCGGCAAACGCAGAAGATTTCAATACATTGAAGAAGGAATTCAGTAAGCGCACATGGTCTTTCAATGTCGGCGACGTCATTAAATATATCGTCATGGTGCGGGGCAATGTTCATCATTTCGATGTAGACAGACGACACGTTAAGCATCATCCAATGAACCAACGAGATTTCCAAGCGACAGCATTTCTGATCTTTACCATTGCGATGGCGATCTATCCTCAATTGGTAGACGGCACAAAACCGAGTTAAACGTCATCATGCCTTCGTTTCCCGCACGTCCAACCACCAACCCACTGCAACAACCACGCACCTCTATAGGGAGTTATCCGATCCCCATCTGCGCCAATCTGCGTCATCTGCGGACAGAAAGGGGTTTATGTGGGTGCAGCAACAGCGGAACACGCACTCGCCACAACTCTAGGAACGCCGCGCGCGGCCTCGTGGGACCCCGCCTGGCTAGCCTTCGTCGATGAGACCGAACAACGCCTGAACCGCCGCATCTGCGGCGCGCACGCGCCCGACGGCGAACCTTGCGAACTCGCGTCGACCCACCCGAACGGCCGGTGCCGGTTTCACGGCGGACATCCGCGCATCGGCGGGCAGCCCGGCAATACGAACGCGCTGCTGCACGGTCTCTACAGCCGGCGACTTCGCCCGTGCAACGACACTTGTCCCGCGTGGCATACGTGTCCCTTCGCCGGCGCGGACGTGATGACACTCGCGGAACGCAAGCGGCCCATCTGCGCCTACGAACGCGAGGCCTATGCGATCGCGATGCACATCTCCGACGCGGATTGGTCGTACGGTGACAGCGGCGTCCCCGCCGCTGAGTTAGCAACATCACCCGCGTCTCCGTTCGGCTCCGGCGCCGAGATGCGTGAAAATATAGTCACGCAACTGCAATACCGCAGCACACCGTTCTTCGGCAGCAACAAAGGCGCGACCACCAAATTCCCGCGCAACGCAGACGGTACGCTCGCCAATACAAGCGACGCCGCGGTCGTGTCCACCCCGTCCACAAAGTCCACTTCGTCCACCGGTCCCCAGCCACCGACCGCCGATCCCGCGCCCTCCATCATCGACGACACCGGCGCGATCCTCTACGCGATGCTGCAACGTGCGACGCTTACCGTGAGCGCGCAACAACTCACGGAACAGACTGAAGCAATCAGCGAGCGTTACACGTTCCGCTCCAACAAACTCAGCGCGGCGGTGACCGCCTTCCTGCGCATCGGGCGTGAACTCCGCGCGTGGCTCAAACTGCGCCCCGCCCCCGTCGGCGTCATCCCCGAATCCGCAGGATTCGGGGACGACGCAGACCGCCCGGAACTAAACGAGCACGGCTACACCCAGTTCTATGACCACAAGGGGAACAAGATCGGCCTGCCCGCATTGATGCACCCGTTCCTGCACGAGTTGGATGCAGCGGTGGCGCAATTGCGGACGGAAGGAATCAGGATTCCACCGCCGGAGGCCACAAAATGAAAAGGGTGGGCTTGCGCCCACCCTGGAAATTCCTGGGTCTTGGTTTTTCGATCGCGCTAGATGCCCGCGCCGCCGGTGACTTCGAGGCAGTGGCCGGTGATGTAGCTGCCCCACGGCGAGGACATGAGCAGGATGCCCGAGGCGCCTTCCTCGGGAACGCCGGGCCGGCCGAGCGGATTGCCTGTGTGCGCGCGGCCGCGCATGGCGTCGGGGATGCCGACGGCGACTTCTTTATCGCCGACTTTCATCGTGACGCCGTCTTCTTTCGCGCCGGTGAGGCGCGTTTGGATGAAGCCGAACGCGACCGCGTTGCAGCGCACGCCGAACGGGCCCCATTCCTTCGCGATGCACTTCGTGAGCCCGACGACGCCCATCTTTGCGCACGAATAATTCGCCTGGCCGACGTTGCCGTGCAGGCCGGAGGTGGACGAGATGTTCACGATGACGCGGTTCTCGAGCGGCTTGCCGTGCTTGTCCATCTCGCGTTTGGCGACGTCGCGCAGGTGCGGCGCGGCGGCGCGGATGATGCGGAAGGGCGCGGTGTTGTGCACGGCGATGATCGCGTCCCACTGCTCGTCGGTCATCTTGTGCACCATGCCGTCCCACGTGTAGCCGGCGTTGTTCACGATCACGTTGATCTTGCCGAAGGCATCGATGGCGGTCTTCATCAGCATGTCGGGGAACGCCGCATCGGTGACGTTGCCCACCGCCGCGACGGCTTTGCCGCCCGCCTTCTTGATCGTCTCCACCATCGCATTCGCGGGTTCCGCGTCGAGATCGCTGACGACTACGCTCGCGCCCTGCTCGGCGTACAAGCGGCACGCTGCGGCGCCAATGCCGCGCCCGCCGCCGGTGACAACCGCCACGTGATCTTCGAACATGCCTTTAACCATGGGCCTTCCTTTCCTTCGTTGGGGAAAATTTTCGGCGGGGCGTTAGTGCGCCTCGTCCGGATTCTCATCCTTGAACCGGCGATGAACGTCTTCGAAACGGTGAATGTTGTCGATCATCACCGTGACGATCTCGGGATCGAAGCGCAGGCCAGATTCATTTTTGATTTCCGTTTTCGCCTGCTCGTAACTGAACGCCGGTTTGTACACGCGCGCGGACAACAGCGCATCGTAGATGTCGGCCATAGTCATGATGCGCGCCTCGAGCGGAATTTCCTCGCCCTGCAACTTGCGCGGGTAGCCCTTGCCGTCGAAGCGCTCGTGGTGGCACAGGATCACGCGCTTGGCCATGCGGAACAGCTCGAAGTCGCAAAACTCGAGCACGGTATCCACGGCGGCCGCGCCGAGCGTGGTGTGCGTGGACATGACTTTGAACTCGGCGTCGGTGAGCCGGCCGGGCTTGAGCAAAATGCCGTCCGGGATCGCGACCTTGCCGATATCGTGCAGCGGCGCGACGAGGAAAATATTCTGGATGAATTCGTCCGTCACCTGCGGGCCGTATTTCGGATGCGTCTTCAGCAACTCGGCCAGCAGCGCGCAGTATTCTCGCACGCGGTACAAATGGCCGCCGGTCTCCGGGTCGCGCGAGTCCGCGAGTTTTGCGAGCGCGAAGGTGAGCGCCTGGTGCGCGGTGACCATTTGATCCAACGCGGTTTCGTCGGTGCGGCGGAGGCGCTCGGAAATGGCGTTCAGCATTTCGCGCGCGAAGATCGGCTCCTCGGCGAGCAGCGTATCGAAGGCCGCCTGCTTGAGCACGAGGCCTTCAAAGTGTTTCATCGCGCGCACGGTCGCGCTGCGGCGCTGCTTCGAGATGAGCGCCATCTCGCCGACGTGTTCGCCCGGCCCGAGCCGATTGAGCACGTGCGGCGTCTGCCCGACGACTTTGGTCACTTCAACGTCGCCGTCGCCCATGACGATGAGGCTGTCGCCGGGGTCGCCCTCGCGAAACAGGATCTCACCCGCGTTGTATCGCGTCGGTTCGAAATGCACGGCGATCCGCTGCAGCACTTCGGGCGTCATGTTGCGGAAAAGCGCGCAGCGCCCAAGCAAAGTTGCGGCATCGACGGTGTTGGTTCCCACGCTCATCGTGCGTCTCCCGATTCGCTAGTCCTGGCCGGCCGACGACGCGCCGGAGTCGTTCATGGTGGCAATCCACTCGCGCAACATCTTCACGGCTTCCTCGTCCACAAGGCGCCGCGGCAACTCCGGCATCATAATACCGGGGTCGGTCGAATCCAGCCGGTAAATCAGGATCGATTCCTCCGGCTTGCCGGGCACGATGTCGAAGAAGGAGTGCCCCGCGCCGCGGCCCGCGGCCACGGGCGGCTTCATCACGCCGAACTTCAGCGGATCGATCTGATCGAAGGTGAGATCAAGGCCGGTCGTATTACCCGGGCCGTTCGGGTTGTGGCAGTGCATGCAATTGTTTTCGAGGTACGCCCGCGCGCGATCGTTCAGCGTGCCGCTGGCGGGGTTGGACCAGTCCGCGAGGCGCAGCGCCTGCGCGGGATCGCTTGGCGCGCCGGCGAGAATGCCGAGCTTCGCCCAGTGCGTGAGCTGGTTTTCGGTGCCGTCGGGATAGGCGAAGTCGCGGTTCAGGTTGCGCGCCTTCGGGCCGAGCGGGGTCAGCTTGCCGGCCTGTTCGTGGCAGGCTTTGCACTGGTTTGCGTTCGGCACGATGTAGTTGTTCTTGCGCGTGGACCCGTCGTAGTGGATCCATTCGACATCGGCCGTCGTGCCGGCGACCTTCAGCGTCGCTTCGGTGACTTCAGGGTTCCACACGTACGCGTTGCCGATCCAGCCGTCGTTCGTGTGAATCAGCAGGCGTGTTTCGATGATGCGCTCACCCTTGGACACGTCGCGGATGTCGTGCAGGAAGCTGAAGGTTTTTACGAGCACACTGCCGACCGGCAGCGCGAAGGGTTCGCGCGCGTCGTACTGCGCAGGGGCGCCTTTGGGGACATACACGAAGCGGTGCTTGTGCGAGTAGTCGGAGAAGAGCGGCGAGTTCACGTCGTAGGGCACGATGCCGTCGTTTGGAATTTGCTTCGCGGCGTCCTTGAACAGGCGATACTCGGAAATCTTGCGCGCCGGTGGCGCGGCGGGATCGACCGCGACCGGGCCGAGTTCCTCCGCCGAAGCGGCTGTACTCATCGAAAAAACCAGCAGCAAACATGCAACACGCAGCATACAATGACCTCGAATTCGGCCCTCTATTAAACACCATTCGGGGCCATACGTCTAAGTCGCGCCGAAACACCGAATCACTTCGGCGAACTGGCGAATTCTTCGGCCTTTTCGATCTGCTTTTTCGTTCCGCCGATGCCGTAGTCGAGCCAGCCGGCCTCGTTGGAATTGCGCGACTTGCCGCGGAGCGCTTCGTACGCCGCCAGGCGCGCCTTCAGCGCGGTGAGGTTTTCCGGGTCGGCGGCGAGCGCGGCGTCGGCCATGTGCAGGGCTTCCTGCAAGCGGCCGGCCTGGCGCAACTCCTCGGCCTTCGCCGCGACCGCTTCGGGTCCGCCGGCCATCTCGACAAGATCAGGGTAGATCGCCTTCTCCGGCGTCTCAAACATCGTCGAGGGATTGCCATCGAACCAGCCGATGTAGCCTTCGTAAATCCCGCGCACGGACCAGGCGATCGTGCCGTAGCCCTCGCCGACGTCGAGCTCGGGAGGCAGCTTGATCTCCTGCATGAGCGTGAACACATCCTTGCCTTCGTTCAGGCCGCGCACCGTCGCGTCGTGCACATACAAAATCGCGTCGCGGTACTGCGTCAGCTTTTTGGTGATGTCGGCATTGCCGTGGATCGCCTCGCCGTGGCTTGGCAGCAGGACCTCCGGTTTCAGATCGAGCACTTTGTTCAGCGAGTTGACGTAGTCGAGCGCGAAGCGCGTCTCGGTGCCGCGTAGGGTGTATAGGTTCGGGAACGAGGTGTAGTAGTTGTCACCCGTGAACGCGGCCTTGAGCTGCGGAATCCAGACCGTGAGGTGATCGTAGGTCTCGCCAGGCGTGTGGTACAGCTCAAACGTGAGCCCGCCAAGTTCGAAGGTGTAGGTGTCGTCAAACAGGATTGTCGCCTGGATGTCGGCGGCATAATTTCCCGGCGACGGATCGGCCGCGCCGCCGCCCGCCAGACTTCCGCCCGCTTGTGCGAGCCTTGGGAACTGCGCGGCATTCCGCTTCGCGAAGAACCCGCGGAGGCGGGTCTGGTAGTGCTGGAATTCGACGAAATTTTTCTGCGCGATGACCTCGGTGCCCTCCTGTTTCCACAGCCGCACGCCGCCGGTGTGGTCGCCGTGGCCGTGGGTCAGGATGATGTACTTTACCGGCTTGTCGTTCACGGCGCTGAGCAACTGTTTGTGGCGCGGCGCCGTAAACGCGATTGAGGTGTCGATGATGACGTTACCTTCGTCCGTCTCGACTAGAAACGTGTTGCCGAAGCCGTAGGCCTCATAGATATGGTCCGCGATTTTTACTGGTTCTTTCTGGTCGCGCCCGATGTTGAACAGCGCCATCGGATCATTTTGGTCCATTTGCGCAGCCGCCGAACCGGCGCAACAACTGATCGCGACAGCAACGGCAAATCTAAGGGGGTTCATGGTGTATCTCCCGCGGGCGCACCGCTTCGGCACTATAGCAAGGCGCGGTTGGCAATTGAATGGTAGCTTCAGTAAAATAAGCGTATTCACTTGCGGAGTTCGCCCAACATGACCCAAAACCCGGAACCACTTGATCTGGAGCCGAAGAGCTTTGTCGGCGAGGTTTGGGATTTCCTCAAGGTCCGCAAAAAATTCTGGCTTGCGCCGATCATCCTGGCGCTGATGTTGCTCGGCGCGCTGATCGTGTTCGCCAGCAGCGCGGGCGTCGTCTCCCCCTTCGTCTACATGATGTAACTTACCTTTTCTTTGGGAAAAGAAAAGGTAAGACCAAAAGAAACCGATATTTTGGTTTCCGTTTCGCTTTGGTTTGGCGCGCAAAAATTGACTTAAGTTCCATCCGTTCAGTACCCTATTCGCGCGTTGCCCGATGGCCAAATTGGTAAGGCGCCTCACTCTGGATGAGGAGACTCTAGGTTCGAGCCCTAGTCGGGCAGCCATTTTTTTCAGCCAGCGCACTCCGCGCTCCCAAGCGCGTGCACGACCTTAGTGGCCCGTTCATCTAGGGGTTAGGATGCGAGATTCTCAGTCTTGTCACAGGGGTTCGAATCCCCTACGGGCTACCACCTAAGTCGTTTTCACTCCTCAACGCCCCGCTATAATCATCTCTTCGTTATTCGGAGCTCCCTGGCATGACTATGTCGCGCAACCAAGACAAATTGTTGTTTACCCCTGGCCCACTGACGACGAGCGCGACGGTAAAGGCCGCGATGCAACACGATCTCGGTTCCCGCGACGACGCATTCATCGAGATCGTGCGCGGCGTGCGGCGGCGACTGCTGGCGCTGGGTGAAGTGGCTGCGCCGGAGTACACCGCGGTGCTGATGCAGGGCAGCGGCACATTCAGCCTGGAAGCGGTGCTGGCGTCCACGGTACCGCCGGATGGGAAGGTGCTTGTCGCCGTGAACGGCGCTTATGGGCGACGGCTTGTGCAAATCGGAAAGACGCTCCGCATCGACATGAAGGCGCTGGAATTTGGCGAGCACGAGCCGGTCGAGCCTGCGCGCGTGCAGGCTGCGCTCGCGGCGGATCCGGCGATTACACATGTGGCGATGTGCCACTGCGAAACGACCTCGGGTGTGTTGAATCCGGTCGAAGCGATCGGCGGCGTCGTGCGCGCGGCGGGTAAGAAGTTTTTTGTGGATGCGATGAGCAGTTTCGGGGCGATTCCCCTGAACCTCGGGCGGGCAAATATCGACTACCTCGTGTCCTCGTCGAACAAGTGCATCGAGGGCGTGCCGGGTTTCGCGTTTGCGATTGCGCGGCTATCGTCGCTTGAAGCGACGGAGGGGTGGGCGCGCAGTGTTTCTATGGATTTGTTGGCGCAACACAAAGGCCTCGAAGCGAACGGGCAATTTCGATTCACGCCCCCGACGCACGCGATCCTCGCGTTCCATCAGGCGCTGAACGAGCTTGACGCCGAAGGCGGCGTAGCCGGTCGCGGCAAACGATATGCGGACAATCATGCTGCGCTGCTCAGCGGCATGACGGGGCTTGGATTCCGGCCGTATCTCGCGCCCGCGAATCAAAGCTACATCATCACTTCGTTTTACTATCCGGACCACGCCAACTTTCACTTTGAGACGTTCTATCGCAGGTTGAGCGATCGTGGTTTTGTGATTTATCCGGGCAAGGTCGGCAATGCCGATTGTTTCCGAATGGGTTCGATTGGGCGTTTATATCCCGAGGATATGCAGAACCTGGTCAAAGCCGTGCGTGCGGTACTTGATTCGATGAATGTGTCACTTGCGCCGGCATTGCGGAGTTAATCATGAGTGCATCAGCGATTAAGTTGGTCGTCGCGGATCTTGCCGGCACGACGGTGGATTACGGAAGCTGCGCACCCGCGGGTGCGTTTGTGGAGCTGTTTCGCCGTCACGGCGTCGATATCACGCAAACGGAAGCGCGCGGGCCGATGGGCCTGCAGAAGCGCGATCACATTGTCGAACTCACTCGCGTGCCGCGGATCGCGAAGGCATGGCTCGCCAAACACGGGTCAGCGCCCGACGAGAAAAAAATCGACGCGATGTACGCCGAGTTCATTCCGCTGCAAGTCAAAATCTTGCCGAATTTCGGCAACGTGATCCCCGGCGTGCTGCCGGCGCTCGCGGATCTGCGCAAACGCGGCATCAAGATCGCCGCGACGACGGGCTACAACCGCGAAATGATGTCCGTCGTATTGAAATCCACCGCGCCGCAGGGATTTGTGCCGGATGCCGCGTGGTGCGCGGAAGACGTGCCCGCGGGGCGGCCCGCGCCGTGGATGATCTACCGGAGCATGGAGTCGTTGGGTGTGTTTCCGCCGGCGGCCGTGGTGAATTTTGGCGACACATTGCCCGATATTGAGTCCGGCAAAAACGCCGGCGTGTGGTCCATCGGGGTGACACGTTCGGGCAACATGCTGGGCCTCCCCGAAGCTGAAGCCAATGCGTTGCCCGCCGACGAAATGAAGGACTGGCTGGACAACGCCGGAGAGGCGATGCGGGCGGCCGGCGCGCACTATGTCGTCGATTCGTTCGCCGACGGTCTCGCGTGTTTTGCCGACATCGAAGCCCGCATCGCGCGCGGCGAACGGCCGTGAGCGGCGTCGACCGCACGGAAGGCGACATCAATTTTAGTGCGCGCCGCGCGCAGTGGCAGCAAGAACACCTAAGCGCGAAAACGCGCGAATTGCTTGACGAAGACGCGCAGTACTTTTTGCATCAGGCGCTGTCGACGCCGTGCTTGAATGCACTGGAGTCCTGCTCGGGTTCCGAATTGATCGATCTCGAAGGGCGCGCGATTCTCGACTTTCACGGCAACAGCGCGCATCACGTGGGCTATGGGCACCCGAAGGTGGTGCAGGCCGTTCGCGATCAGCTTGCGACGCTGTCATTCAGCCCTCGACGCTATACGAATCGCGTGGCCGTTGAGCTGGCGCGTCGGCTTAGCCGGCTCGCCCCGATGACGGATGCGCGCGTGCTCTTTGCGCCCGGCGGCGCGGCGGCGATCAGCATGGCGCTCAAACTCGCGCGGATTGCGACGAAGCGGCACAAAACAATCAGTTGGTGGGGCGCGTTTCACGGGGCTACGCTCGACGCGATCAGCATCGGCGGGGAAGATATGTTTCGCGAAGGCGTGGGCCCGCTGTTGCCCGGCGCCTTTCACGTGCCGCCGCCCGGGGCCGATGAAGCATCGGCGGAAACGTCACTCGATCAGATCGCGGCGATTATGGAGCGCGAAGGCGACATCGCTGCGTTCATCGCTGAACCTGTCCGCTGCACAAAGGTCGTGCAACCACCCGCGAGCTACTGGCAAGGCGTGCGCGAACTGTGCGATCGCCACGGCGCCTTACTGATTTTCGACGAAATTCCGATTGGGCTTGGTCGCACCGGGCAAATGTTCGCGTGCGAATACGCGGGTATTGCGCCCGATATGGTGTGCCTCGGCAAGGGACTGGGCGGCGGGATCGTCCCGATGGCGGCCCTCGTTGCCCGTGGCGCGCTCAACGTCGCGGCGGCCAGCTCCATCGGCCACTTCACGCACGAGAAAAGTCCGATCGGAGCGGCGGCCGCACTGGCGACGCTGGAGGTGATCGCGGACGAAAACCTGCTTGAGCGCGCAAACACATTGGGCGTCTTGTTTGCCGAGCAATTGCGCACGTTGCAATCCCGGTACGCATTTATCCGCGAAGTGCGCCAGTGCGGCATGTTGTTCGGCGTCGAATTGCGCGACGAACCTCAATCCAAGCAGCCCGCGGCCGAGATCGCCGAAGCGGCGCTCTATGCCTGCCTGAAACACGGACTCAGCTTCAAAATTTCTTCGGGCACCGTGCTCACGCTCGCCCCGCCGCTGACGATTCGAGAAGAAGACCTTTTGCGGGCAACTTCAATTTTGGATCAATCGTTTCGCTCGCTCCTCACCTCTCTCTAACAATCCCGGCGGAGCGGGGTGAGGATTCTGATAGGATGCGCGTCTCTTTCTGCGGGAGGCGGCTTTGAAGACCCTGAATCTTACGCGGTGGCAGTGGACCACGCTGGCGACGCTGACGGTCGGCTATGCGGGGTATTACTTCTGCCGATCGAACTTTTCCGTTGCCGCGCCGCTGTTGTTGGATGAATTCGAAGGCAGCATCGACAAAAAAGCACTGGGCACGATCGCGTCTGTCTCCATTTTCTTTTATGCCGGCGGCAAGCTGATTAACGGCATTCTGGGCGACTTCATCGGCGGCCGGCGGATGTTTCTGTTTGGCATGCTCGCGTCTATCGGCGCAACGGTTTTGTTCGGCTTCTCCGCCGGGTTCGCCGCGTTCATGGCGGTCTGGTGCGTCAATCGATTTATGCAATCGATGGGCTGGGGCGCGCTGGTAAAAACAGCATCGCGCTGGTTTCCAGCGCCGATGATGGGCACCGTGCTCGGTATCCTGTGTCTGAGTTATTTGTTTGGCGACGTAATCGCACGGTTGTTTCTCGGCCAAGTCGTCGAACTTGGTTACGGCTGGCGCGGTGTGTTTTTTTCGGCCGCGGCCGTCTTGAGTTTGATTCTGATCGCGAGCACGTTCCTGCTGAAAGCCAGCCCGACCGACGTGGGCGAGGAAGAACCGGCGGCGAACACGGCCAATCTCTTCGGCGATTCCGGAAACGCTCCTCGCCCGCGCGACTTGTGGGATTTATTGCTGCCGTTTTTTACGAGTGTGTCGTTCTGGCTCGTGTGCACGATGAATTTCGGGCTCACGCTCGTGCGCGAGACGTTCAACTTTTGGACGCCGACCTATCTCACCGAGAGCGCGGGGATGACGGTGGCCGCGGCGGCGGCCGCAAGCGCATTGTTTCCGTTCTTTGGCGGTTTGTCTTCTATGTCGTCCGGATACCTGAGTGATTCGTTGCTTGCCGGCCGGCGCGGACTCGTGATGGTGGTATTCCTCGTGCCGTCCATCGCGGCCTTGCTAGGCCTGGCATACCTGACCGAACCCGCGAATGCTTTTCTGCCGCTGGTTCTGATCTCCGCGATCGGCTTTTTTATTCTCGGCCCGTACACGTTTTTGTCGGGCGTGATCTCGGTGGACCTTGGCGGCAAACGCGGCAGTTCGACCGCGGCGGGCCTTGCGGATACCGCTGGGTATATCGGCGGGATTGTCTCGGGACGATATATTGGGGCGCTGGCGCAGGAGCGCGGCTGGACCGATGCCTTCGTGTTCCTTGCGATTGTTTTGGCGCTTACAACCAGCGTCGCCATCGCGTACTGGTATCTTCATGAACACCGCCACGCGAAAGCGGCGGCATAGCGACTACGCGCGCTCGTCTTCGTCCTTTTCCAGCCGCAGACCTTCGAAGGGTTTGTTCTCCAGCGGGGGGTCCGTGTGTGCGTCGCGGACCGAGGCCGTGTGGTAGCCGCTGGCGGCGGACTTCTGGTGCTCGTCGTCGTGGCAATAGACGCAGAGCAGTTCCCAGTTGCTGCCGTCGGGTGGGTTGTTCATGTGGTTGTGGTCCTTGTGATGGACCGTGAGCTCGCGCAGGCGCGGGCCGGAAAAATCGCGGCCGCAGCGGCCGCAGACTTGCGGGAACAGTTTTAGCGCGCGGTCGCGATACCCCTGCGCCCGATCGGCCTGTCCTTGCTTGAGATTGGCCACAATGCGCGCGCGCTCTTCGGCATCCGCAGGCTTTTTTCGGCGGGTCATGATCGGCTCCAAGTGCAGCGCGCGTTCTACTCTAGCAAACAAATCCCATCAAAGATTCCCGGGTATGTGGCCGCGCTCATGGCGTTTTCCCCTCCACCGGTATCTTCATCAACCGGCGGAAGTGGCCGGGGATTCCCGCCGCGAACGTCATTGGCCGGCCGGTGGCCGGGTGCGTGAACTGAAGCGAATACGCGTGCAGCGCCATTTGCTTGTGCGAGTCTTTTCGCCGGCCGTATTTCTCATCGCCCACGATGGGGTTGCCATGTTCCGACAGATGCACGCGAATCTGGTTTTTCCGGCCAGTGAGCAGATCGATTTCGAGCAGGCTCATGCCGCGCTCTTCATTGAGTACCGTGTACGCCGTGCGCGACAACTTCCCTTTCGTCTTGTCGGTGGTGGAATAGACGACCTGGGCTTTATTCTCCATCAGGTACGACGTTATCACGCCGGCTTTCTTGTCGAATTGACCGTGAACAATGACCAAGTATTTCTTTTTAACCTGGTCCCAATGCTCCTGCAACGTATTTTTCGCCGCCGGCGTTTTCGCGAACACCATGACGCCCGAGGCATCGCGATCGAGCCGGTGCACGATAAAAATCCGGTTTCTGGATACGGAACTGCCCTTGCGCACATACTCCGTGAGCTTGGAATACAGCGTGCCCGTGGTGCGGGTGTCCGTGGCGACGCTGAGCAAACCCGTCGGCTTCTCAACCACGAGAATGTCGTCGTCTTCGAAAAGAATATTCACGCCGGGCGGCAGGCGATGGTGTTTCGGGCCGGATTTTTTATTCGTGTCGGGTCTCATGATGAATCAGCTTATCAAAGAATGTGCACGTGCCTGAGATTTTTGTCGATGCGGATGGCTGTCCGGTGAAGGACGAGACATGCCGCGTCGCCGCGCGCTACAAGCTCAAGGTCTATTTGGTGGCGAACGCGTGGATGCGCACGCCGGACGAAGGACAGGTCGAATTGGTCGTTGTCGGGCAGGGCTTCGACGAGGCGGACAATTGGATTGTCGAGCGCGTGCAGCCGAACGACATCGTGGTGACCACCGACATCCCGCTCGCCGCGCGGTGCATTGAAAAGCATGCGCGCGTGCTCGGACCGAAGGGCAATATTTTCACCGAGGCGTCGATCGGTGGCGCGCTCGCGAACCGCGAGTTCCTCTCGCAGATGCGCGAGCACGGCATGATCACCGGCGGCCCGGCACCCATGGACAAGAGAGCGCGGTCTCAGTTTTTACAAAGTCTCGATCAACTTGTGCAGGCGAGTTTGCGCGCCGCGCAACAGCCTTAGTCCACCGGCGGCAGCTTCGGTCGCGGCGGACCGTCGTAGGGCTTCGCGCCGAGCTGTCTTATCGGCGCATCAGGAATGGTCGTCAGCGCGCGATCTTTCGTGTCCGGCGGCAGGATGAAGCCGTAGTAGCGGCCCATCCAGTAATCCTCCAGCCAGCCAACCGCGGGGGTGACGCGCAGGCCGCCGTCGAAGCGGTCATACTCGATCGCCGAGCGGCTTCCCCACTCCGCGATGAGATTGCGCGGCGAGATTCCGCGCGTGCCGAGGCCGTAGGGCGGGTATCCCTTCTCCGGCGCGAGGTCGGTGCGCTGCGAGTTTTTGTAGCTGTGCGCGCGTGTGTCGAGCGACCACTCGCGCAAATGCTCGACCGCCGGTTCGATTTCGCAGTCGTGGCCGGTGAGTCCGCCGTACATGAAATTGAACCATGGAACCTTCTGCATGCGCATGACTTCGAAGTGGCGCTCGAAGCTGCGCAGATAAATGGAGCGCAGTTCCGGATCGGTCGCGTATCGGATGAGCGGGTAATACGCGCGGAACGCGAGTTCGTCGTCCCACGGCACGACGGACTCCGGCGGGAACGTAAGCTTCTGTCGAACGGTGTAGCGGTGGTATCCCCACTTCAGCAACTGGTCGAGCCCCTGCTGGAATTTCTGATCGCCGGTGAGCGCGAGCGCCGTGGTCATGTACATCTGCGCTTCCATGCCGTTCAGGCCGCGCGATTCGTAGCCATAGGGCCGCTGCAGATACTCAGGGTCCCACCGGCCCCAGCGCGTCGGCTGGCCGTCCATGTCGCGCAACACCCAGCCGTTGTCCATGATGTGCCGCGAAATCCGCGCGAGGTCGTCCGCGGCTTCTTTCTTCTGCTCCTCGTTCGCGACGAGATCGTGAAAGATCGAAATCGCGTAGAAGTGGCTATTCACTTCGTCGCTGGACGTGTCGCCTTTCCACACCCACTTGCCGTCTTCGGTCGGGTACCACTTCGCGGGCAGGCCGCCGCTGCCGTGGCGCGAGAGTTCGCCTTTGTCGACGCCCTGCGCATGAACAGAGCGAGCGAAGAAACCGTCGGTGCCGGTGATGGTCTGCAGCCAGCGCATGGCTTCGAAACTGTTCACCGCTTCGCGTCGCGCATCTTCATCCTTTGTCACGGCGTATTTGAAGCACATCGCGGCGAGGTAGTGCGCGGTGTGGCCGCCGTCGTTGTCGCTGATTTCGCGGATCCATTCGCCGTCGGCGCCACCGGACCAGTACAACAGGTGCACGAAGCCCAGGCGTTTGTGGCCCCACTCCTCCAGGTTACGCTGGAAGTACGCGGCCTTCTTTAACAATGTGTACGGCTCGTAGCGGATGATGCCGAGGCCCTTGTCGGTCGCGATGTATACCACGCGATCGCCGACGGCGATGTCGTGCACATAGTCGCCCGGCAGCCAGTGGTCTGCGCCGAAGTAGTGAAATTTTCCATCCACCATGCGGATCGCGCCGTTGGTCGTGCCAATCCACAGATCGCCTTCGAATCCCGGCGCGAGACAGGTTGTGTCTTCGTACGGCAGACCGTCCGCGCCGCGCAGTGTTGTCAATGCCATGCCGCGCAGTTCCGACACGCCGCGATCGGTCGCCAGGAAAACCCGGCTGCCGAGCGAGAGCATGTCGCGGATCGTGCGCGAGGGATACACGCCCCAGTCGATCGGATCGGGAACCAGCACTGCGCCGTCGAGCAGCGCAATCCCGCGATCGCGCAGCAAATACAGGGTGTCGTCGTAGGACTGAATGCCGCGGAGCGGACCAATGCCGATGGGATCGGTGAGGACCTGCGAACCGTCTTCCATGATCACAGTGGTGTCGTTCGACTGGTATCCGGAGGCGGGCTTCGTGTCCACGAACGCGCCGTTTTCATATCGGAAAACCGTGTCGCGCGTGGCGGCGTGCACGGCGCCGCGGTGCTCGGCGAAGTCGACGATGGCCTGATCGCCGATGCGCACAAAGGCTTTGCCGTCGAAGCGGTACGCGCCGTCTTTCGCCGCGATCCACAGCGCGCCCTGCAAGGATTCGAGCAGCGCGATGTCGGCGGGGGCATTGGCCACGGGTTCAAACGCCGCGCCGCTAAACTTCTGAACCTGCGCATTGATGACGGCGTACAGCGCACCGTCGAGCAGTGCCACCTGCGCAATCGGCGCGTCGGTGGCAATCGTCTGATTAATCTCTTGCAGGAACGGCGTGTCCGGCGCCGGTTTCTGCAAACTGGAACGTAATTCCTGCGCGTTTGCCGCGAACCCGGCCAAAACGAACACCATCAACAACATCACTGCACGCATGCCTGAACAACCTCCACAGCCAACACCATCCACTCGCGCACGATAGCACGGCGGCCCGGTGGCTGGTATAGTCGCGGGCCGGAGGATTTGTCGTCATGGACCTTACGCGGCGGGAATGGTTTGGAACAGCGGCGCTCGGTGCGGCGGCGGGACTTGCGATCACGCAAACATCGCATGCGCAGACAAAAGCGGCCCCGATGCCGAAGCTGAGCCTGGCGGCGTACTCGTTCCGCCAGTTTTTGCCGGACAATGGCAAGCCGGGGAAGATCACGCTGGCGGATTTCTTCGCGCTGGCCGCCGACTACGGCCTGTCCGCGGCGGAACCGACGGGCTACTACTTCACCTCCGAAGATTTTGCGTACGTCCATTCGCTGAAGGCCGCGGCGCACAAATTGGGCATCGATCTCTCGGGCACGGCCATCCGCAACGACTTCTGCGATCCCGATGCCGACAAGCGCAAGGCGGAAATCGTGCATGTAAAAAAATGGATCGATATCGCGCTGCACCTCGGCGCGCCGCACATTCGCGTGTTCGCCGGCAATCCGCACCAGGGCGTATCCGACGAGCAGGCCACGGCGTGGGCGATTGAGTGCCTGAAGGAATGCGCGGACTACGCCGGCATGCAGGGCATCTATCTCGGCATCGAGAACCACGGCTACCTTACGACTTCCGGCGATACGCTGATGCAAGTGGCCGAGAGCGTGAACCATGAGTGGCTGGGCATCAATCTCGACACGGGAAACTTCGACAGCAACCCGTATGACAATATTGCGCGGGCCGTGCCGCGCGCGGTCAATGTGCAGCTTAAGCTGGACGTCGCCGGCGCCAAGCCGAAATCGAAAGAGCCGGCCGACTTCGCGCGCATCTTCAAAATTCTGCGCGACGGCGGCTATCGCGGCTATGTGGCGCTGGAGTACGAGGGCAAGGAAGATCCGTACACGGGCGTGCCAAAGTTTATCGACGATGCCCGCAAAGGGTTGAGCGCGGCGTCATAAGAAGTAAGCAGGTGCGCGTTACGCACGCTGCTTGCGTTGTACGGTAAAAAACGCGCCTTCAGCGAAAATTATTTTCGCTTATCGTCGAGATTTTCCTTCATTTCGTCGTCGGACGGCGTGGCGGAGTTAATGCCAGTCGCGGGCACTTCGACCTTCGCGGCCCAGGCGATTGCGTTCAGCACGAGCTTGCGCTGTTCGTCGTTCTTCCAGCCGCGGTGGAAATGGCCGCCCGTGAAGCCGAAACCCCGGCCACCATCGGGCCGCTGCATCGCCCACGCCACGTGCTGAACCTCGCCGGCCTCGACCGCCTTGCGCACGGCGGGATTGCCCTCGTGTGGGCCGTCCTTGCGTTCCAGCGTGCTCATCGGGGGCAGCGCGGTGAGAATCGGCGTCACGCCCTTCATGTCTTCCGGGAAACGCATGTGGTAGTACCACTCGTCGTTCGTGCCAAAGGGTTTCACGCCACGCGTGATCGGGTGCTCGGGCAGGGTTTTGAAGTCGGCGTCCCAATGCGGGTTCACGGACCAGTTCGGTTCAAAGTATCCGCCGATCCATTGCAAAAATTTTTCGCCAGAAGGCCCAATCGGTACCTCGACACCGTAGTGAATCGCCACAATGCCGACGCCTTTGTCGACCAGGCTCTGCAGAAAGTCCAGATGCTGGTTCGCGTAGTGCCCCCCGCCGCCATCGCAATACATCACGACCGCCGCGACGTTGTTGAACACAGACTCGTCCTTCGGCCAGCCGTACCAGCTCACTTCGGCATCGATGCCCGGCATGCCTTCTTCGAGTTTCTTCGCGAGCAGCATGCACCCGGCGCGATGCTCGTGCTCACCCGGGCCGTGGCTCGGGTTGCCTGCGATGAACAGCACCTTCGTCTTCGCATCCTGCGCGGTGGCGAAACCGGACAGAGCGAATACGGCACAGAGGATCACGGAAGTAATGCGAAAGCGCTTCATGGCACCACCTTTCGGAAAATCGCAGCTACGGAAAATGTACTCGCCGGGGCAGGCCCCAGTCCAGTCACTGCGCCGGCTCCAAATCTTGCACGATTTTCTTGAGTAACTGCGGAACATAGGACCGGTATCGCTCGGGAACGTTCGTCTCGGTGGTGGGCAGCGCTTTGATCTGCGCCAGCCACGGCCGCGCGGCCTCGTCCAGGTAGTCCAGTGCGTTCAGCGCGAAGACGACCACGGTAATTTCGTTGCGCTGCACATCTGCCAAATCGAGCAATCGTTCCACAGCGGGCGCGGCATCCGTTGAGAGACCATAGGTGGCCAGCGCCTGCGCGGCGACGATCTGCAGGGTCGGCTCGCGATCATTTAGCAGTGGCCGCAGCGCGGCGAGCGATGCGGCGACGGTATCCTTGCCTCGCATATAAATTCCCAATGTCGCCCAATACCGCACGACGGGATTCTGATCGGCTATACGGCGTGCGAGCTCGGGCGTGTCTTTCGCGTGCAGCGTCGCCGCCATTTGCGCCGTTTCGAGAATGCGCGCGAGGGGATACGCAGCATCGTCGTGACCAAGCGCGTACGGCGTCGTGGACTCCGGCAATACGCGCAGCATCGGCTCCGGCATGAAGTCGATGTCGCGAATCTCCAACAGCTTCGTATCCAGTGCCGCGCGGAACCGTTGCAGAATATCGGCCTGCGCGGGATCGGTCGCGAGATTCACCGTCTCATGCGGGTCCGTATTGAGGTCGTACAACTCTTCAGTCGATTTGAGACCCCAGAAATACGCCTGCACTGGATTCAGCTTGCCTTTGCGGTACATCTGCTCCCACACGCGCGTGGTCGCGGTTTCCATTTGATAGGCGAGGTGTTGGCCGTGCGGCAGATGCGGCATGTAGTTGCGGACATACACAAAACGCGCGTCGCGCGCGCAGCGCACGAGGTCAATGCGCGTGTCCATCCGGCCACGGCCACCGAATAGATACTCCTCTGACGGTTGCGTGGCCGAACCCGCGAAAGCGCGACCCTGGATGTAATCCGGCACCGCGATGCCCACCAAGCTGAGCATCGTGGGTGCGAGATCGACGAAACTCACGAGTCGATCGCTCGCACCGCCCGCGGCGTATCCCTCAGGCGCGAGCGCGGCGAATTTTTCAGGGATGTGCACGATCAATGGCACGCGCAGGCCGGAGTCCATCGCCTCGCGCTTGTGCCGCGGCATGCCGGAACCGTGGTCGCCGAAGTACACGACGATCGTGTCGTCCGCCAGGCCGGCCTCTTCGATTTCCTTGAGACGCGCGCCGAGTTCTGCATCCATCAGCGTCAGGTTGTCGTAATACCGCGCCCAATCGGCGCGCACCTCGGGCGAGTCCGGGTGATACGGCGGCACGCGCACCTGCGCCGGGTCGTGCACGAGCGGACGCTTCGCGCGGAGCTGACTTTCGTGCGAGACCATCGAATTGAACACGGCGAAGAAGGGCTGGTCAGGCGCGCGATTTTTCCAATGCGCCTTCGTGGAGGATTCGTCCCATGGTTGGCCGGGCGTTTCGAGGTTGTAGTCTTCCTTGGAATTGTTCGTGCAGTAATAGCCCGCCGCGCGGAGCAGCTCCGGGAAAAACTGCATGCCGTCCGGCAAACGCTCCAGGCTGCGCATGTGTTCGGAACCGGTGGACGACGGATACATCCCCGTGATGATTGCCGTGCGCGCCGGCGCGCAGACTGGCCAGTTGGACCACGCGCGCGTGTAGCGCTGGCTTCGCGCAGCAAGCGCGTCGAGATTCGGCGTGGTGGCGTAGGTGTCGCCGTAGCAGCCCAAATTCGGGCCATTGTCCTCGCTCGTTATCCACAGGATGTTAGGTCGGTCCTGTGCGAACGCTCCGCAGGCAGTGAGCATCGCGATCGCGAGCATGCGGAAATTCATCTTGATTCCTTTGAAAACTCGCTGCGATTGCGTGAATCGGATTGGCGTTCTATACCGACTATAATCCATCGCATCAACGCAACGCACCGGTTACGATTCGGGCCAGGCAGTGCGCGGGAGCCGCTCAGATGTATATACGCCACCAGGAAACGCATCGCACCGATCGCATTGGCTGGTTGCGTGCGGCCGTACTCGGCGCAAACGACGGCATCGTCTCGACGGCGAGCCTCGTGGTGGGTGTGGCCGCGGCGGATTCGGGGCGGGGCGCGGTGCTCGTCGCCGGCGTGGCAGGGCTGGTGGCCGGCGCGATGTCAATGGCGGCGGGTGAATACGTGTCGGTGAGTTCGCAGGCAGACACGGAGCAAGCGGACCTCGCGCGGGAGCGCAAGGAACTCGCAACGGATGTCGAAGCGGAACGCAGAGAGCTGACGGCGATTTACGAGGGCCGCGGACTGGCGCCGGATCTAGCGCGGCAAGTGGCATTGCAGCTCATGGCGAAGGACGCACTCAGCGCGCATGCGCGGGACGAACTGGGTATCTCGGAGGTTGTATCGGCGCGTCCCGTGCAGGCGGCGCTGGCTTCCGCCGCGTCGTTTGCGGTGGGCGCGGCAATGCCGCTGGCGACGGTGTTCCTTTCGCCGGACAAGGGAATGGCGATGGTGGTTTCCGCCGCCTCATTGGTTGCGCTCGCCATGCTCGGCGGACTCGCCGCGCGGGCCGGTGGCGCACGGGTCGCCGCGGGAGCGCTTCGCGTGACCTTTTGGGGTGCATTGGCTATGGGTATCACGGCAGGCGTCGGTGCTTTGTTTGGCGCGACGGTATAACACACGACACTCGAAAGGGACTCCCTTTGAACCAGGGCAGTAAAACGAATCGGCGCGTCCGCTGGGGCATCCTCGGCACTGGAAGCATCGCAAACCAATTCGCCACCGCATTGAAGTCGCTGGACGACGCGCAGATCGTCGCCGTCGGCTCGCGCACGCAATCCTCGGCGGACGCCTTCGCCGAGCGCTTCGCCGTTCCGCATCGCCACGCGTCCTACGCGGCGCTCGCGGCCGATCCCGATGTCGACATTGTCTACATCGCCACGCCGCACGCGCTCCACATGGACAACACGCTCCTTTGCCTGAATGCCGGAAAAGCGGTGCTGTGCGAGAAGCCGTTCGCGATCAATCGCGCGCAGGCTGACGCCATGATCCGCGTCGCACGCGAGAAAAAATGCTTCCTGATGGAGGCCATGTGGACGCGCTTTATTCCCGCCGTGCGGCAGGCGATGGAGTGGATCGCGGATGGCGCGATCGGCGATGTGCGCATGGTGCAAGCCAGCTTCGGGTTTCGCGACGACTCGCCCTCGCTGTTCAATCCCGCGCTCGGCGGCGGCAGCTTGCTCGATGTCGGCATTTATCCGATCACGATCGTGCATCTGGCCTTTGGCCGGAAGCCGACGCGCATCGAAACCATGGCGACGCTCGGCCGCAACGGCGTGGACGAACAAGCGGCGGTTTTGTTCGGATACGATCGAGGCGAAATCGCGGTCTTGTCGAGCGCGATCCAGACCCAGACGCCCACCGACGCGTACGTCCTCGGTACGGAGGGCATGATTACGTTGCACGACACCTTCTGGAACGCGACGCGCGTTTCGCTGCAGCGGCCGGACGAGCCCGCACAAACGAAATCGTTTCCGCATGCCTGCAACGGCTACGAATACGAAGCGCAAGAAGCGCAGACCTGTCTGCGCGCCGGGAAACTCGAAAGCGATGCGATGTCCCATCGCGTCACGCTGGAGATCATGGAAACGCTCGACGCGATCCGCGCGAAATGGGGCCTGCGCTATCCGATGGAACAGTAGTGGTATATGCTACGGATTGGATCGGAGGCGGAAGCATGACGAAGTTTGCACGTGTGATGTTGGGGGTGTGCTCAGCGCTATTGTTCAACGCAGCGGCATTCGCTGGGGCCGCCGACGATGTGCCGTTCCACTGTTATCTCACCTGGCAGAGCGACCCCACCACGACCGTCACGGTGAATTTTCATACCGTTAATCCGCATGTGTTGCCGGAAGTGCGTTTCGATAACGTAAGTCGCGCCGGGATTCCGGCGGCGTACGCGTTCCGCGTCACGGCGGAGTCACACCAGATTCCCGGCCTGAATGCGCTGGCCGGCGCACAGCGCGACATCCACGTCGCCGAGCTCACGGGCTTGCAGCCGGGTGGCGTGTACTACTTCGTCGCCGGGACGCCGGACGGTGGATACACGGCGGAGCACAGTGTGGCTATCCCGAGCCGCGACGCGGACGACCTTCGTTTTGTGGTCGGCGGGGACATGGGCACGAGCACGGCCGTGCCGCCGTTGCTCTCCGCCGCCGCGGAGCATTCGCCGCTGTTCGGCGTGGTCGGTGGCGACATAGCCTATGAAAACGGAGACCTGAACAACTGGGCGTTGTGGGACACGTGGCTGACGAACTGGGAAACCAACATGGTCACGCCCGACGGCCATTCGGTACCCATGATCCTCGCGATCGGAAATCACGAAGTTGTGGGCGGATTCGATGCGTTCGACGATCCGTATGCGAGCGCGCCGTTTTATTTCGGCCTATTCGCGCAGGATGGCCATGGCTTCGCGCCCGGCCGACGCGCGTATTTTCGGCGAAATTTCGGGCCTGATGTGACGTTGCTGGTGCTCGACAGCCGGCATGTCACGCCGGTGGACGGCGCGCAGCGCGACTGGCTGGAGCTGCAGTTGTCGAACATGGAAAACACCGACCTGCGCATGGCGGCGTACCACGTGCCGATGTATCCCAGCCACCGTAGTTTTTTGGATGCAGACAGCGCGGAACTGCGCGAGAACTGGTTGCCGCTGTTCGACGAGTGGGGCCTGGACGTCGCGTTTGAACACCACGATCACATGCTCAAGCGCACGAAGCCGCTTCGCGCGAATGCGCCGGACCCGGATGGCACGATTTATTTGGGAGACGGTTGCTTGGGCCAGACACCGCGCACGGGTGAGCAGGCGCAGGCGCTTGAGACGCCCGAAGGACTGGCCGAAGTGGGCCTTACCGAAAACTACCTCGCGGCGTGGTCGTCGGCGCGGCACTTCTGGCTGGCCGAGGCGGTGCGCGACGACGAGGACGGTCCGCTTCTCGAATTCACCGCGCTGGACTCGACGCAAACGGTGTGGGACGAGGCCGCGCTCGCGATTGAGGATCGCGGCGAGGATGACGACGATGGAAGTAGCAGCAGTTTCACTTGTCTGGTGTCGGTGCTGTTCGCGAATTTCGATAATTCGGATATGTTTCGGAACTTACGTGCGCTGCGCGACGAAGTGCTACTGCCCTCGGCTGCGGGCACGATGATCACAGACGCGTACTACCGCGTGGGTGGCCCTGCGGCGCAGTGGCTCGGCCATCGCCCTGCGGTGCTCCGTCCGCTGCAAGATATGGTGATATGGAGCGCGACGCACGGCGCAGTCCTCGCCGCAATCACGGGAATTCTCAGCGTGTTCGCCGCGGCGCAGGCCTCGCGGCGCGTCGTTCGAACGGCCTAACGCATCATCGGCGAGACCTTCTCGCCGTTCGTCGTCAGAATCTGCAGTTCGTGGACGTGAAATTCGGGGTGGTAGAACTGCCACACGACCTTCTTGTCGCGCGTGATTTCGAACATCTTGGGCTTCGCGCCGTCCTTCTGGCCGTACGCGGAAATCATCGTGTTGCCGTTCGGCAGGCGCTGGCCGCCGCAGGCGTCGCTGAAGTTGTCCGGCACGTCTTTCTCGTCTACCTTCCACACCAGCTTGCCGTCCGGCGCGAACTCGGCCACCTTGTTGCCGTGCGTGAGGTTCACGTAGATGTTGCCGTTATCGAGCAGGATCGCCGTGAACGGCCAGTTGTGCACTTCGCGGCCGCCGAATTCGGGCAGGTCCGTGCGAATCGTGCGCACGATCTCGCCCACCGGCGTGTACTCCTTCACGGCGAACGCGTAGAGGTGCGGCACGAGGTAATTTCCATTCGGCAGCTTGCGCGCCATGCGCGTTTGCATGTGGAAATTCTCAGTCTCCGGCTGCAACTTCACTTCGACTGCTATCTTGCCGTCCGGCGTGACTTCGAGCAGGCGCGGGTTCGGGCCGAGCTCGGTGGTCAGCGTGTTGCCGTTTTCGAGGCGCGATACCGTGCCGATTTCCGTGTTCGGCGCCTGCAACTCATACGTCCAGATGACGTCGTGCGTGCCCTTCGCGTTTTCCTTCAACATCTTCACTTCGGCGATGAGGATATTGCCGTTGTCCAGCACGTAGCCATCGCGCGAGTACGCGGGCTCGGTCCAGATCTCGTTCGTATCCTCGTCAAACCAGTGCGTGCCGGTCGAGCCGGTGATCAGGAACGAATGCTTGATGCCGCTTTCGCTGACCTGGCGAATAGGCGCGGGGTCGGCGGCAAGGGCCGCGTGGGTGACAAGGACAAGAGCAGCAACGAGTGCAATACGCATGAGACGCCTCCGGTGTTCGACGCGTGATCTAAACAGAGGCGCGGGCGCGGATCAATTTCGCCTCAGGCGAAGGCGCGGCGCAGCGGCAGGGCCGTCAGTTCGACGCCCGTGGCCATGCGGATCGCGTTGGCGATGGCGGGCGCGACGGCGATGATGGGCGTTTCGCCGGCGCCGACCGGCTCGACGTCCTTCGGCTCGACGATGACTACGTCAATCGGCGGCACGTCCTTGAAGCGCGGCACGGAATAATCCTTGAAACGACCGTTGGTCAGCGCGCCGTCGCGGAATTCGATCACCTCGGTCAGCGCGCCGCCCAGCCCCATCACCACGCCGCCCTCGATTTGCGCGCGCAGGTTGGCGGGGTTATGCACCGGACCGCAGTCGTAGGCGACGCACAGGCGCTTGATCGCAAAGGTCTTCGCGGCGGAGTCGACCTGTACTTCGGCGCAGGTCGCGACGAATGAGCCTTTCTCCGTGCCACACGCGATGCCGTAACCGGTGCCGGGTGACGACGCCGTGCGGTAATCGGAGACACCGAACTTTGCCGCGGCGGCTTCGAGCACGCGCTTCATGCGCGCTTCGTTCAGCGCCGCCAACCGAAACGCAAGCGGGTCCGCGCCGGCCTCGGCCGCGAGACGATTGATAAAAGCCTCGCGCGCAAAATTGTTCGCGGTCGCGGCGAGCGCGCGGTACGAACCCTGCCGGAGCGGCGAGTCGCAATTCTTAAACTGAATGCGCGCGTTGGGCACCGCGTAAGGACAATCGATGCCGGAGCCGCCGGAGTTGTAGTTCGTAAAATCCCACGCGAGCAATTTGCCTTGCGCATCGAGCGCCGCCGCGATCTCGATCACGCCGGCGGGGCGGCAGTAGGCCCACATGAATTCTTCCTCGCGTGTCCATTGCAGCGACACCGGCTTGCCTGCGGCCTTGGCCAGGCGCGCGGCCTCGATCGCCGCGTCGCCCTGATGCTTGCCCCCGAACCCACCGCCGCCGTCGGGCACTATCAGGCGCACTTTTTCGGGCGCGAGTCCGAATGCGGACGCCAACTCCCGGCGCACGTCGAAGGGTCGTTGCGTCACCGTCCATACGGTCAGCTTTCCGTCCGTCCATTCGGCCGCGGCCGAGCGCGTCTCCATCGGCGCGTGCTGGATGTAGGGAATCTCGTAGGTCGCGCGCAGGACTTTCGTGGCCGAGGTCAGCGCGGCGTCCACGTCGCCTTCGGTTTGCGCGGAGGACCGCTGCCGGCCGCTGCCTTCGCGCACGTTGGCTTTCAGATATGCCGTCAGCTCGGCGCTGGACGGATGCGGCGCCATCGTCCATTTCGCCGTCGCGGCGATCTTTTCGATAGCGGCCTGCGCCTGGCGCGAGGTCGGCGCGACACAGCCGACAAAGTCGCCATCGCGCACGGCCTGCACACCTTCGAGCTCTTTTGCCGCGTCGATATCCACGCTTTCCAGCGTGACGTTGAAACGCGGTGCGCGGAGTACTTTGCCGTACACCATGCCGGGCCGGCGGATATCCGACGGATACCGGTGCGCGCCGGTCGCGATGTCGCGCGCGGTGGGCTTGTGGTGCGCGTGGCCGAGCGTGCGCCAGTCGGATTGCGCTGTCAGCGCAGGTTCGTCGACCGTGCGCTCATTCAACGAAGTCACGAGACCCGTTTT
Organism: uncultured Nitrospirales bacterium; assembly: GCA_964620045.1. Lineage (GTDB taxonomy): Bacteria > Hydrogenedentota > Hydrogenedentia > Hydrogenedentales > VFKU01. The sequence goes on along the minus strand of CAZUJL010000017.1, from coordinate 5,543 downwards.
GTTTTGCACGAGTTGCGCCAGCGTCATGCGGCGCCCGTCGATGTGTGCGAACTCGCCGTCCTCCAACGCCACCGCGCCGGGAGAGGCGTCCCATTCCTCGGCGACGAGTTCGATCAGCAGCTCGCGCGCGGCGGCGGCCGCTGCACGCATCGCGGGTACTGTGCGCGGCGTGGTCTGGCTGCCGTAGGTACCGCCGTCGTCGGGCACGATGTCGGTATCGGCCATCACGAGACGCACGCGATCCAGCGACAGGCGGAGTTCCTCGGCCGCGGCCATCGACAGTTGCGTGCGCGCGCCCTGCCCCACTTCAACCTTGCCTGTGTAGGCCGTCACGGTGCCGTCCGGCTCGAAGCGCAGCCGCGCGCCGAGCGGTCGTGCCGTGGACGAACGCTGTTGCGCATCCGCCGTCTGGATGAAAGCCGTGATCAACAGGCCTGCACCGACCGTCTGCATGAACGCGCGGCGGCTCAAACTAAATCGATAACGGGGCGGTTCGCTAAATTCGTAGCGCTCGGGTTCGATGGTGTAGAGGTCGGTGTTCATCGCGCGCCGGTCTCCGAAGGTTCACCGGCACAGCGCTCGATTGCGCGCACAATGTTGATGTAGTTGCAGCAACGGCACAGGTTGCCGTTCATAAACGTATTGATTTCGTCGCGGGTGGGTTTTGGATTCGAACGCAGCAGCGCCTCAGCCGTCACGATCATGCCCGGCACGCAGTAGCCGCACTGCATGGCGTCCTCGGCGATGAAGGCCTCTTGCACCGGCGTCAGCGCGCCGTCGTTGGCGACACCTTCGATGGTGATGATTTCCTTGCCTTCGACGCGGGACACGGGGGTCTGGCAGGCCGCCACGGGCCGCCCGCCGAGCAGCACGGTGCAGGCGCGGCAGGTGCCCTCACCGCAGCCGTACTTTGTCCCAGTGAGGTCCAGGTCTTCGCGGAGTACTTCAAGTAGCGTGCGGTCTGGGTCGGTCTCGACCGAGACGCTCGATCCATTCACGGTACACGAAATCCTGGTCACGTTCGTTATCTCCAAGAAGCGCTTTCATGCTAGTGCGGGCCGCGCGGGGATTCAATGAAATTCGGCGTCATTCCCGTCAATTCTGAGCATTATTCCTATGCGCGCGGGGAATAGATTGGATGCGCCAAGCGCCTTATGGTCTACTGATCGGCCACGTTCGCTGGAGTATGCACCCCATGTTCTCGCTGTTTCGTCTCTCCCTTGCCGCGGCCCAGTGCTGCGTTATGTCCGCCACTTTCGCGCAACTGCCGCCGGACGAAGCGCTGGCGCACATGAAGGTCGCCGACGGCTTCGAAGTGACCCTGTTCGCCTCCGAGCCCGACCTGTGGAATCCGACGTCGATGGATATCGACGCCGAAGGCCGCGTGTGGGTGGCGGAGGCGGTGAACTACCGCCTGTTTAACCAGCCGCGCACGACCGAACTCGGCGATCGCATCCGCGTGCTCGAAGACACGGACGGCGACGGCAAATGCGACAAGGCGACGACCTTCTACCAGGACCCGACGCTGCAAGCGCCGATGGGCATTGCCGTGCTGGGCAAGCGCGTGTACGTCTGCCAGTCGCCCGACCTTTTTTATCTCGAAGATACAAACGGCGACGGCGTGGCGGACAAACGCACGGTGATCCTGACCGGGTTCGGCGGCATCGACAATGACCACGCGATCCACGGCGTGAACTGGGGCCCCGACGGCAAGCTGTACATGAGCAATGGCGACCAGGGGCTGGACGTCACCGACAAAAAAGGCAATCGCGTGCATGCCGGCAAGGGCGCGCCGCTCCTGGCGGCGACGGTGCTGCGCACGGACCTTGAAGGTGAGCACCTCGAATGGCTCGCGCAGGGCATGCGCAATCCGTACGAGCCGACGATCGATTCCTACGGCAACGTGTTCATTTCGGACAACGACGACGACGGCAACGAGAACACGCGCATCAACTACGTCATGGAAGGCGGCAACTACGGTTACTGGCCGCGCCGCCAGGGCGATCGCCATTTGGAATCCGTGCATTGGAACGCGGATCGTCCCGGTGTTGTGCCGCGGATGATTCGCACCGGCTTCGGCTCGCCTTGCGGCCTGATGGTGTACGAAGGCCGCGCGCTGCCGGAGCGCGTGTGGGGCGCGCTGATTCACGCCGAGGCCGGTCCGCGCGAGATTCGCGCGTTCCGCACGAAGCCCGACGGCGCTGGTTTCTCCGCGGAGATGGAAGTATTGCTACGCTGCGAAGACGATTCGTGGTTCCGGCCGGTGGATGTGTCCGCCTCGCCCGACGGCTCGCTGTACATCGCGGACTGGTATGACCCCGGCGTGGGCGGCCACCGCATGGGCGACTTCGCGCGCGGACGCGTCTATTGCCTCGCGGCGACGGGCCACAAGGCGACCCGAGTGCCGCTGGATCTGAAATCCGACGAAGGACTCGTCGAGGCCTTCACATCCCCCAACGTTGCGCGGCGCTATCTGGCGAAAACCGAACTGGATCAGCGCGCGGCCAAAGGCGACACGGACATCGCGAAGCGATTGCTGGCGGATGAGCGCCCGGAGATTCACGCGCGCGCCCTGTGGCTTACGCCCAGTGCCGGCGCGGATGACGCCGTGCGCGCGGCGGCCGCGAGCGAGAATCCGGCGGAGCGCGTGCAGGCCGTGCGCTTCGCCGCGATCACGAACCACCTGGCGAGCGCGCCATCCAATACGGACGCCTCTCCGCAGGTCCGCCGGCAACTAATGCTGGAACTGGCCCGCGACAATGCCAAGCCGGAGACGATGGCAACCCTGGTCGATCTTGCCGCGCAATACGACGGTGTCGATCGCTTCTACCGCGAAGCAATCGGCATCGCGTTCCGTGGGCACGAAGCCGAAGCGTGGGCTGCACTGAGCGCGAAGCTTGGAACCACATGGGACGCGCGGCTCGGCGGACTTGCCGTGCAACTGCACCCCGCGGACGTGATGGACCTTGCGACGAAATCCGCAAACGACGCCAAGTTGTCCCTGGATCTGCGCAAGCTGGCCCTGCAGGCGCTCGACGCGATCGGTTCACTCGACGCCGGCGCGCGCATCACTCGTCATGCGATGGCAAGTTCGTCGCACGAGCTGCAGGCGTATGCGCTGGAACTGCTCGCGCGCGACGGGGGCACTGCGTGGCGCGCGGCCGTGGACGCCAGCGATCTCGACCAAGCGCTGCGCGTGCAAATCCTCGCGCCGGCCACGCGGCAGAATGCTCTGAACTTCATCAAAGAAGCCCAGCGCGACGGCTTCGTTCCTGAGCTGCTCGCGATCGCGGCCGACACGGCGCGCCCCCTCGAAGAACGCGTGTGGTCCATTCAAACCGCCAGCCCGATCGCGAAACGGCGCAATACCCGGCCCGACGTGATGGAACAACTTGTGGCCTCCGACCAGCCGACGATTGCGGCCGAAGCGCTCATGATCGTGTCGCGGTTCCGCGACGAAGCGGCGGCCAATATCCTGCTCGTGTACCTGCTGGATTCCCGTCATGCGCTGGTGCCACGACGCACGGCGCTACACGGACTCGCGGAAATGAAATCGGGCCAGCTCGCGCTGCTTCGCGCGGCGGAGTCTGACCAGATCGCGCCCGATCTGGAATTCGACACCGGCGAAGTCCTGCGCTCGAGCAAATTCGACGATGTCCGCATGCTCGCCGGCCAGATATTGCCGCCCGAAACGATGCGCGACGGTACGCCGCTGCCCTCGGTCACCGAACTCCTGAAGTTGACGGGTGATGCGGAACGCGGACACGGAATCTTTTTCAGCGAAGAGCGTTCGCAGTGCTATCGCTGCCACGTCGTCCACGGCGAAGGCAAAGCGGTGGGCCCGAATCTGTCGAACATCGGCACTAAATACGGCCCGGACGGTTTGCTTGAATCGATTCTGAATCCGAGCGCGGCGATTTCGCACGAGTTCATCGTGTGGGTGGTCGAAACGAAGCGAGACGTCTTCACCGGCTACATACGCAAGGACACGGCTGAAGGCGTGGAGTTGATGGACTCGAACGGCACGATCATTCCGATCCCCGCCCGCGACATTACGGATCGATACAAGAGCGCGTTGTCGTTGATGCCGAATGGCCTCGCCGCGGGCATGACGGCGCAGGAGCTGGCGGACGTGGTGGCGTTCCTCTACGCGCAGAAGTAAGCGTTACTTCGCGGCGGGCGCCATCACGCAGCGGAAGCCGACGTGTGGCAGGCCCGTATCCCAATCCGTACCGCGGCGGGCGCTCGGGCGATAGTTCACGCAGTAATTCTCCGCGCAGAGATAGGAGCCGCCCTTGGTCACGCGGCGCTTGGAATACGGCGATGTGGGGTCAAAACTCTCGGTGGGGCCCTGCGGGTTTTCGCACAGGCCACCTTCGGCAAGGTCCGTGTGACGATCCGCGCGAAACCAGTCGTCGCACCATTCCCACACGTTGCCGATCATGTCGTACAGGCCGTATCCGTTCGCGGGAAAACTTTTCACCGGCGCGGCGCCCGGAAAACCGTCTTCGGAAAGATTGTTGTCGGGGAATCGTCCTTGCCAAATGTTCGCAAGATACTTTCCGTTCGGCTTGAATTCCGTTCCCCACGCGTAGCGCTGGCCGTCGAGTCCGCCGCGCGCGGCATACTCCCACTCCGCCTCGGTCGGCAGGCGCTTGCCCGCCCACGTTGCATACGCCGCCGCGTCCTCCCACGACATATGCACGACGGGGTAGTCCATGCGCTCTTCAATTGAGCTGCCCGGTCCTTCGGGATGCCGCCAGTTCGCGCCGACGACCCATTTCCACCACACCTCGGCGCGCCCAAGCGGCACGGGCGTCGTCGGCGGATTGAACACGAGCGAACCGGCCTTCAGATCGTCGGCGGGCGGCTTCGGCGTGTCCGGAGGAAGCTGCGCTTTGAGTTGTTCCCAGTCCACATCGCGCTCGGCGACGGTGACATAGTTCGTCGCGCGCACGAATTCGAGGAACTGCCGATTGGTGACTTCGGTCTGGTCCATCCAGAAGCCGGCCACCTTCACGCGGTGCGCGGGACGCTCGGCTTCGTATGCCTGTTCTTCGTCGGTGCCCATGGTGTATTCGCCGGAGGGAATCCACACCATGCCGGCGGGCGCGGGACCGGGCGCTTCTTCGGCGCCCGCAACGAATGCGATTGCGGCGACCGCAATCGCAACAGAACCCGAGAGTACACGCATGCCGCACCGCTCCAATATGCGGAGCGAGTATAGCAAACGTTCTTAGAAGCTGATGCTGGTTTCCAAGAACACGTAGTCGATGCTGTCGCTTTCGCCCAACCCGCCCATCGGCCCGATCTGGTTCGGCTTCGCGCCGCTGCGCGACACAAACACACCGTCCTCGACAGCGTCGCCCGCGAAGAAGTGCGCGTAGCCCGCGGAGAACGCGAGGTCGTCGGTGTAGGCGTAGGTGCCATACAGGCCCACCTCGATGCCGATGTCGCTGTCGTCGTTGCCGTAGTCTTCGACGGTGTTGAAGTAACTCGCCGCGAGCGTAAGGCTGATCGCCTCGGTCACCTGCGCACCGACG
>CAZUJL010000016.1:0-92616 GCA_964620045.1 uncultured Nitrospirales bacterium | reverse complement strand
GCCTGGCGCACATGTTCGCGGCCGGCTTCAACCACTTCTGGCATGCCGAGAGCGAAGGCCACGGCGGCGACCTGCTCTACATCCAGGGGCACAGCGCGCCGGGCATCTACGCCCGTGCGTTCATGGAGGGGCGCATCAGCGAGGAGCAGATGCTCAACTTCCGCCAGGAAGTGGGTGGCAAGGGGCTGTCGAGCTATCCGCACCCGAAGCTCATGCCCGACTTCTGGCAGTTCCCGACCGTCTCGATGGGCCTCGGGCCCCTGATGGCGATCTACCAGGCGCGCTTCCTCAAGTACCTGCACGCGCGCGGCATTGCCGACACCGCCAATCGCAAGGTGTGGGTGTTCTGCGGCGACGGCGAGATGGACGAGCCCGAGAGCCTGGGCGCCATCGGCCTGGCCGCGCGCGAGAACCTGGACAACCTCGTCTTCGTCATCAACTGCAATCTGCAGCGTCTCGACGGCCCGGTGCGCGGCAACGGCAAGATCATCCAGGAACTCGAGGCAAACTTCCGCGGCGCCGGCTGGAACGTCATCAAGGTCATCTGGGGCAGCGACTGGGACCCGATCCTCGCCAAGGATAAAGACGGCGTGCTCGTGCAGCGCATGGGCGAAATCGTGGACGGCCAGTACCAACGCTTCACTGTATCCACCGGCCCGGAGCTGCGCGAAGCCTTCACCAAGGCCGACCCGCGCATTCTGGAGTTGGTCGCGCATCTGACCGACAGCCAGCTTCAGCAGATTCGCCGCGGCGGCCACGACACCGTGAAGGTGTACGCGGCCTACCACGCCGCCGTGAATCACCGCGGCTCGCCCACCGTCATCCTCGCCAAAACAATCAAAGGCTACGGCCTCGGCGAGAGCGGCGAAGGCAAGAACATCACGCACCAGCAGAAGAAGCTGAACGAAGACGAGCTGCGCACCTTCCGCACGCGCTTCGGCATTCCCATCGGCGACGAAGACGTGGCCTATGCGCCCTTCTATCGCCCGACGGACAACAGCGCGGAGATGCAGTACCTGCGCGAGCAGCGCAAAAAGCTTGGCGGGTCTGTTCCTTCGCGGCGCATGAGCTTCACGCCGATCACGATGCCCGCGGACAAGGTATTCGACGACTACAAGGATGGCAGCAAGGATCGCCCCGTCGCGACGACGATGGCGTTCGTCAGCATTCTGAGCGATCTGCTGAACGACAAGAACATCGGCAAACTGATCGTGCCGATCATTCCGGACGAAGGCCGCACCTTCGGCATGGAAGCCCTGTTCCGCAAGGTGGGCATCTACTCGCACGTCGGCCAGTTGTATCAGCCGGTGGACAAGGAAAACCTGCTGTACTACAAGGAAGCCGAAGACGGCCAGATTCTCGAAGAAGGCATCACGGAAGCGGGCAGCATGTCGTCGTTCATCGCGGCCGGCACGGCCTACTCCACGCTCGGCGTGAACACGATTCCGTTCTTCACCTTCTACTCCATGTTCGGTTTCCAGCGCATCGGCGACTTCATCTGGGCCGCCGGCGACATGATGTGCAAAGGCTTCCTCGCAGGCGCCACCGCCGGCCGCACGACGCTGGCCGGCGAAGGCCTGCAGCACCAGGACGGCCACAGCCACTTGTTGGCGAGCACCGTGCCGAACGTGCGCTCCTACGACCCGGCCTTCGCGTACGAACTCGCCGTCATTATCAAAGACGGCCTCAAGCGCATGTACGTCGACAACGAGGACGGCTTCTACTACCTCACCGTCGGCAACGACAAATACCTCATGCCCGCGATGCCGAAGCACGCGACCGAAGAAGCCATCATCAAAGGCTTGTACAAGTTCCGCCCGGCGGCGCAGCCCGGCAAAGTGCGCGCGCACCTCTGGGGCAGTGGCGCGATCCTGAACGAAGCCCTGAAGGCGCAGGAGAAGCTGGCGGAGTTCGGCGTCGCCGCGGATGTGTGGAGCGTGACGAGTTACAACGAACTCCACCGCGACGCGATGGCGTGCGACCGCGCCAACATGCTCAACCCCGGCGCGCCGGCCAAAACGCCGTATGTCGCCGAGGCGCTGAAAGGCGAAGAAGGCGTCATCGTCGCGGCGTCGGACTACATCGCCACCATGTCCGATTCGCTCGCGCGCTGGTTGCCGCTCCCGTTGCTGTCGCTCGGCACGGACGGCTTCGGCCTCAGCGAAAACCGCGCGCGCCTGCGCAGCCACTTCGAAGTCGACGCGCGCTACATCACGCTCGGCACGCTGACGGCCCTGCACCGCGCCGGCAAGATTCCGGTAAAAACGCTGCAGCAGGCCATCAAGGATCTTGAAATCGACGCGGCCAAGACCGATCCGATGGTGTTCCACGGACGCCCGAGCGTAAAGGGGAAAGAGTAACCATGGCGACCACCTTTACGCTGCCGGAACTTGGCGAGAACGTAAACGCCGGCACGGTCACCGCCGTGCTTGTGAAGCCTGGCGACACCGTCACGAAAGATCAGACCGTCATCCAGCTCGAAACGGACAAGGCCGTCGTCGATGTGCCGAGTCCACAGGCGGGCGTGGTCAGCGAAGTGCGCGCGAAGGAAGGCGCCACGCTGAACGTCGGCGACGTGATCCTCGTGCTCGACGGCGCCGGCGCCGAAGCGCCGGCCAAACCGGCAGCCAAGGAAGAAAAAGCGGTTCCGGCGGCGAAGCCGGTCGAGAAACCTGCACAGGCTCCCGCAGCCGCAGTTGCGCCAGCAGTGGCACCCGCTCCAGCACCCAAGGCCGCGGCACCGGCATCTACGCCACCGCCCGCGCCAGCTCCGGCAGCACCAACCCCAGCACCGCAAGCCGAAGTGCCCACCGCTCCGGTCGAAGAACCTGAATCTGAACCGGCGAGCCAGGCTGTTCCGGCAAACACCGGCACGGTCCGCGCGGCACCTTCCGTGCGCAAGCTCGCGCGCGAAATCGGCATCGATGTAAACGCGGTGCCGCCGTCGAATCCCGGCGCGGCGATCACGGCCGAAGATGTGAAAGCCTACGCGCGCACGATCCGCACCGGTTCCGCGCCGCAGGCGCAGCACGCCGCGCCGCCGCCCTCGGGTGGTGCGCACGGCCTGCCGAATTTCGAGAAGTGGGGCCCGGTCACGCGCGAAAAAATGACCACAATCCGCCGCCTCACGGCTGAAGGAATGTCGCGCTCGTGGGGCTCCGTGCCGCATGTCACGCAGCACGACAAGGCCGACATCACCGAGATCGAAAAATTCCGCAAGGACTACAGCAAGCTCGCGGAGAAGGCCGGCGGAAAGCTTACGGTGACCGCGATCCTCGTGCGGCTCCTCGCCGAAGGGTTGAAAAAATTCCCGCAGTTCAACACCAGCCTTGATCCCGCCAGCGGCGAGATCATCTACAAGCAGTATTACAACATCGGCGTGGCGGTGGACACCGAATGGGGCCTGCTCGTCCCGAATATCAAGAACGCGGACCGCAAATCGCTCGTGCAGATCGCGGCGGAACTCGCAAGCCTCTCCGACCGCGCGCGCCAGCGCAAAACCTCGCTCGATGAGCTGCAGGGTAGTTGCATCACGATTACCAACCTCGGCGGCATCGGCGGGCACGCCTTCACGCCGATCGTGAATCTCCCCGAAGTCGCGATCGTCGGCCTCTCCCGCGCGAGCGTGGAGCCGGTGTGGATCGACGGCGCCTTTGTGCCGCGCACGATGATGCCGGTCTCGCTCAGCTACGACCACCGCGTGATCGACGGCGCCGACGCCGCCCGGTTCGCGCGCTGGCTCTGCGCCGCCATCGAACAGCCGATGACGATGTTCGTCGAATAACGCGCGATGGGCGAAACGACCGCAACGACCAAAATTGCCGTACTCGGCGGCGGGCCCGCGGGCTATGCCGCGGCCTTTCGCGCGGCAGACCTCGGCCTCGAAGTCACACTCATCGATCTCGACAAAAATCCCGGCGGCACCTGCCTGTACCGCGGCTGCATCCCCTCGAAGGCGCTGCTGCACGTCGCCAAGGTGATCAGCGAAGCGCGCGACGCGGACCACTTCGGCATACAGTTCGATCCGCCGCGCATCGACGTCAACCGCCTGCGCGAAGCCACCAAGGGCGTGGTGACCCAAATGACCGGCGGCATCGGCCAGCTCAGCAAGGCCCGCAAGATAAAGTACCTGCAGGGCCGCGGCAGCTTTATCGATTCGAACACCATGCGCGTGCATCTCACCGACGGCAACACGGTCGAGCTGCGCTACGAAACCTGCATCCTCGCCACGGGCTCGCGCCCCGCGATCATCCCAAGCCTCATGCCCGAATCCGATCGCATCATGACCTCCACCGACGCGCTCGAATTGCCCGACATCCCCGCACGACTGCTCGTGATCGGCGGCGGATACATCGGCCTCGAACTCGCCACGGTCTACGCGACGCTCGGCTCGAAAGTGACCGTCGTCGAAGCCACGCCAAACCTGCTGCCCGGCGCGGATCGCGATCTCGTGAAGCCACTCGCCAAGCGCATGGCGGGCTTGTGCGAGGCGATCCACACGAACATGAAAGTCACCAGCGTCGAAGCCACGCCCAAAGGCGTGCACGTCGAAATCGCCGACGCTTCCGGCGGCCGCTCGGAGCACGACTTCGATCGCATGCTCGTGAGCATCGGCCGCAAACCGAACTCCAGCGGCCTCGGGCTCGAGAACACCAAGGTCGTCGTCAATGAACAGGGCTTCGTGCAGGCGGACAAGACCATGCGTACGGCCGACCCCGCGATCCTCGCGATTGGCGACATCGCCGGCCAGCCGATGCTCGCACACAAAGGCACGCGCGAAGGCATCGTGGCCGCCGAAGTCGCCGCCAGCCAGCGCTCCGCCTTCGACGCGCAGTGCATCCCGGCCGTGGTCTTCACGGACCCGGAACTCGCCTGGGTCGGGCTCACCGAGACCGAAGCCGAGGCCAAAGGCATCGAGATCGAAGTCGGTCGCTTCCCGTGGGCCGCGCTCGGTCGCGCCACGACCGTCCACCGGAACGAAGGCCTCACCAAGGTGCTGGTTGACCCCGCCACCGACGCCATCCTCGGTGTCGGCATCGTCGGCGCGGGCGCCGGCGAGCTGATTGCCGAGGGCGCCCTGGCCATCGAGATGGGCGCCACCGCCGCCGACCTCGCCCTGCCCATCCACCCCCACCCCCCGCTGGGCGAATCGCTCATGGAATCGGGCGAACTCATCCACGGCGCCAGCACGCATATCTACAAGCCTAAAAAGAAGGCCTAGCCGAATCCGCCGGCTTTCGGGCACAATTCCGGTAGAGTAGTGTTAACGCGGAAGGAAATGAGGCCCGTGTTTTCCAGAATCGCAATGATCGCGCTGCTCTCCTGCGCGTGGACCGCCCGAGCGGACGAGACCGATCAATACCTCGCCTGGGGCGTTGAACTTTCCGACTCCACCGAAATCATCAACGGCTATCTCAACCGTCAGATCCAAAAAGTCATCGACGAGCGCAACACGGCCATCGAACCAACCTGCGAATGCGGATCACTCGTCGAAGGGATCTACGACGAAGTGTTCAAGGGCCGCCTGACCGCGCATCTTCAGGATTTCCTGGATCGTGAGGAAGACGTCGACGTGTATCCGCCGCGCACCGTGTCGCGCGCCAAGTACCAACAGATGAGCATCTATCGCGGCGTGACCTTTCCGTATGCGCTGCCGATGAGCCGCACGCTGCGCATGGGCGAGATCTATTTCGGCGAAGACAAGTTCGGCCACTTCTTCGCCTTCGGCCGGCGCTATTACAACCGCTATCTCTGGTATCTCAAAAACGGCTTCAACGAAGACGATGCGATCGAGAAAGTCGTCCGCTGGGGCGTAATGAGCGAGAACACGCTCGTCGGCAAGGGCGTGGACGGCATCTTCTCGCACGCCGATCTCGAAGCGAACTATCAGGGCCTGATGCTCGCGCGCGATCTCTGTGGCGGCGAGCACGCCTACATCAAGCAAGTCTCCCGGGGCCAGTGGGTGCTGGCGGAAAAAGTAGACCTGATGGATTACATCAATCCGTACTGGGACGAGTCCTACAACCCGTCCCACTTCTGGGGCCGCCGCCGCTCGCTCGTGTTACCGCTGCTGCGCGAAGAGTATGCGCAGAAAGCGCACGATCCCACGGTGCTGGAGCGCTTCAAGAAGTACAACCAGTACAAGCCCAGCCGCTCGTTCGAAATCGTCCGCGATTACTTCCTCGAGCGTGGTCAGACTCCCCAGCGCGATCAAGTCTTCGTCGCGCTCGGCCTGCCGCCGGATTATCCGATCACGGTTCTGGCGAGTGTGCCGGTTCCCTGAGCGCCGGCGTCACTTCCCGCACGACAATCGTCTTAATTTCCGCGCGCAGCCTCGCGTCGATTGCCGCCAATTCCTCGCTCAACGCGGCGTCCGCCTGCACGGCCTTCACGAAATCTTCGCGCGCCGTCTCGCGCGCTTCCGAAACCGCCGGCGCGCGATCGCGCCAGCTATGCAGACTCGCGATGAGCTCCTTGATCCCCACCGTCTCCGCCGGCGCCAGCGTCACGGCCTCGACATCGTCGGCATAGTCCGCGAGCTGAGGCTCGCGCAGCGGCACCTGCGGCTTGTCTTCACCCGCGTAGATTGAAATCTGCTTGTCTACCGTCGACATGTGCTCGAACACCGCCGTCTCCTGCGCGTCGTAAAAGCGCAGGTGCCGGCTCGCGGAATTCACCGTGTCGTTGCGCGTCGCCGCGATCCGGTGCAGCAGATAATCCACATACACACCCGGATCGAACAGCGTGTCGCGCAGCTCGCGGCGACGCAAAAATTCGCCCCAGTGCGGCAACGCGGCATCCACACGTTTCGCGTCCAGATCGCGAAATGTCTGATCCAGTTCGCGCGCGATCGCCTCGGGAAGATCCTCCGGCACGGCCCAGCGCAGCGCCACATCGTCCACGCGCTTCACGCTCAACACGGGCGTCGCAGGCGCATTCTGCGCGACTACCGCAGCGGCCATAAAAACCGACGCTATCGTCAGAAAAATTCTAAGCATGACTATCATTATCGCACGTATAGGCGCTGGTTTTCGTTGCCCGATTCGCTTTCCTGTGTTATCGTGGATCAGACGGTATGAGACCGTGAGGATGAGCCCATGAAACGTTTCGCGTTTGCAACAGCCGGAGCAGTCGCACTCCTTGGCGTGATGGCGTTCGCCGCCACCGCCGACGATCTCGGTGCGCCGCTCGACACCACGATGGGCCTCACGCCCGATCCCGCAAAGGGCTTCGATCTGATCCTGCACGCGCCGATGGGTGCGACGGTGATGAAAGAAACCGATCCCAAAGATCTCTGGAAGGGATGGGAGCCGGAAGAACGCGCGAAAGCGGAGAAAGCGACCGAAGAACAACGCCGCGCGATGACGTGGCAGCGTTACGGCTGGGCGGACCGTCCGGATCCGAAGGAACATTGGATCCCGCTCGACTACACTCCCGACGGCAAAGGCAATCTGGTGACGAACTGCTTCGCGTGTCACGGCGGGCAGATCCAGGGCAAGACGGTCCCCGGCGTCGGCAACACGCAATTCGACCTCACGACGATCGCGACCGACATCCAGCGCCTGCGCGCGGTGGAAGCCGGCAAGGATCCGATGAAGGTGCAGGACACCTTGGCGCCGTTCAAGACGCCGCTGAACCAGCACAAAGGCGTGAGCAACGCCGTCGTGTTCGCGCACGTGTTCGCCGGTCTGCGCAACCAGGAATTGTTCGCGAAGTACACGCAACACCCCGAGTTGCTGCAACACCACGACATGAACGCCCCGGCGTGGTGGCTCTACAGCAAGAAGGACCGCATTTACGCCGACGGCTTCGCGCCGAAGAGCCCGCGCCAGTTAATGCCCTTCGCGATGTCGCCGATTTACACCGAAGAACAGTTCTACTCGTTTGAGCCGAATTTCGTGCACATCCAGGCGTACATCAAGTCGCTCACGCCGCCGAAGTACCCGTACGACATCAACCAGGAACTCGCCGCGAAGGGCAAGATGGCCTTCGAAGAACATTGTAAGAAGTGCCACGGCACCTACGGCGAAAACTGGACCTTCCCCAACAAGAAAGTGCCCATCGCGGAAATCGGCACCGACCCGATCCGCCGCACCGCTGTGCCGGCCGAAAGCCGCACCGCCGCGAACAACGGCTGGCTGCAGTACAACGGCAAGCTCCTGCTCGACATGGAGTCCGAAGGCTACATGGGCCAGCGCCTCGACGGCATCTGGGCGACCGCGCCGTACCTGCACAACGGTTCCGTGCCAACGCTGTACCACCTGTTCAACGTCGACGACCGCCCGGCCGTGTGGAAGCGCGATGATTATGGCTATGACCCGGAAAAGGTCGGCCTCGTGATCGAAGAGTTCGACGCCGTGCCGGACATCACCAACACCCGCGAACGCCGGATGTACTACAACACGAAAAACCCGGGCAACAGCAACCAGGGCCACACCTTCCCCGACGACGATCTGTCCGACGAAGAAAAAGTCGCGGTGATTGAGTACCTGAAGACGCTGTAATCAAGCCAAGTTTGCATTCGCGGGGATCGGATTTCCGGTCCCCGCGATTTTTATTTATTGCGTCAACGCCGTTAAATCCGCTTACTCTTTCGAACGCGATACAACCGCTCCGTGAAACCACCTTCGTTTTCGAAGTCGCGCGCTTGGGCGGCAAGTTGTCGGTCTAGCAGCGCACAGGCGACGGAAATAAGTGCAAGCGCGCCATTCGCTGCGATCTCAGCGTACGTGACTGTGGATGATGTGGACTTTGTGGACGGAGTGGACTTTTTTGCGTGAGTTTTCTTGGTCCAATCAACAACATGCTGGAGTGATTGAGGGCGTGCATCGATCAAATCTTGCCTACGCGAATCCGATCGCTCCCATTGCGGCAGCTTTCGTTGGCGCAAAAAATCTTCATAGTCCAGCCGCAATTCCTCAAGGCTTGCGCGAGCAACATTCGTTAATTTCAGTTCTGTCTTCTTCGATGTGCCTGAAGCCTGGCTACCTTCCGCAATATTCTGAACACCGGATCGCGCTGCCTGAACCATCTGGTCGCGTGTGCGGCTGCGAGGCTCGATGTAACGCTCCACGAACCGGACGGTAAAGTCATAAACCGATTGCGAAATTTGAAATGATTTGAGTTTCCGAAATCCGCCGTGTTGCGGAATAAGCGGCTCATTACTAGCCATTCGTCTGCTCCGTCCACTAAGTCCACAGTGTCCACATCGTCCACCAGTCTATCGGAATCTCCCCATTTCGGCCCGAATTTTGAAAAATCCACCCTCAGCGCACTACCATTCGCGCCCTAAGCCGTTGCGCAATGCGCCCTTCTCCGAGCGTGCGCATGAAATCCAGATCACACACACGAAGGTAGTCCATGCATCCCTATCGTTCCCACAATTGCGGTGAGTTGCGGCCCGAAGAGGCCGGGTTGACGGTCAAGCTCTCGGGCTGGGTGCACCGCAAGCGCGACCACGGCGGCGTGATCTTCATCGACCTCCGCGACCACTACGGCATCACGCAGGTCGTGTGCAACCCCGGCTCACCGTTTTTCTCCGAAGCGGAGAAGGCGCGCTCGGAGAGCGTGGTGACGCTGACCGGCGAAGTCGTCAAGCGCACGCCGGAAACCGTGAACGACGAAATGCCCACCGGCGAGATCGAAGTCGTCGCGACGGACTTCTTCATCGAGAACCCGGCCGACACGCTCCCCTTCCCCGTGAACCAGGAACTCGAGACGCCGGAAGACCTCCGACTCGCGCACCGCTTCCTCGATCTGCGCCGCGACCGCATGCAGCAAAACATCCTGCTGCGCGGCGAAGTGATCCGCCTCATGCGCGAGCACCTGCACGAGCGCGGCTTCCACGAATTTCAGACGCCGATCCTCACCAGCTCCTCGCCGGAAGGCGCGCGTGACTATCTCGTGCCCAGCCGCCTCTACCCCGGCAAGTTCTACGCGCTGCCGCAGGCGCCGCAGCAGTTCAAGCAGCTCTACATGATCAGCGGCTTCGACAAGTACTTCCAGATCGCCGCGTGCTTCCGCGACGAAGACTCCCGCGCAGACCGCAGCCCCGGCGAGTTCTACCAGCTCGATATGGAGATGTCGTTCATCACGCAGGACGACCTCTTCGCCGAGCTCGAACCGCTCATGGTGCGGCTGTTCAAGGAACTTTCCGACAAAACCATCCTGTGGGAAACCTTCCCGCGCATCGCCTATCTGGACGCGCTGAACTGGTACGGCTCCGACAAGCCGGACCTGCGCTTTGACCTGAAAATGGTAGACCTCACACAGACCTTCGCGAACTGCGAATTGAAAATCTTCAAGAACGCCGCAGCTTCCGGTGGCGTCATTAAAGTGATTCCGGTGAAGGGCGCGGCCGATCAGTCCCGCAAGTTCTTCGACGACGCCGAAGCCTTCGCCAAGGGCGAAGGCGCGAAAGGCCTCGCGTGGATCGCGCTCAAGGACGGCGAAATGCGCGGGCCGATCGTGAAATTCCTCAGCGACGCCGAGAAGCAAGCGCTGCGCGAAAAAGCCGGTCTGAACGACGGCGACGTAGCCTTCTTCGGCGCGGGTGTACGCAAGGAAGTGAACACGCTGCTCGGCAAAGTGCGCAACTACCTCGGCCGCGCGCTGGGCCTTGTCGACAAGGACCAGGTCGCGTTCTGCTGGATCGTCGACTTCCCAATGTTCGAGTACGACGACGAGCGCAAGAAAGTCGACTTCTCGCACAACCCCTTCAGCATGCCGCAGGGCGGGCTCGACGCGCTGAACACCAAAGACCCGCTCGACGTGCTCGCGTACCAATACGACATCGTGTGCAACGGCATCGAGCTGTCCTCGGGCGCAATCCGCAACCACCGCCCCGACATCATGCTCAAGGCTTTCCAAATCGCCGGCTACAGCGAAGACGTCGTGAAGAACAAGTTCCCTGCGCTGTGGAAGGCCTTCCACTTCGGGGCACCGCCTCACGGTGGCATCGCGCCCGGCGTGGATCGCATCGTGATGCTGCTGGCCGACGAGCCGAACATCCGCGAGGTCATCGCCTTCCCGATGAACCAGAAGGCGCAGGACCTGCTCATGGGCGCGCCGAACGAGCCGATGCCCGGCCACCTCGCCGAGCTGCGTCTCGAAATCCTGCCGCCCGAGGACGACGAGAAGAAGTAGCGCACGCCCCCGCGCGCGGGCGAGAATGCGCGCATGTTGCGGCAGGCCAAATCGACACGCGCCTCGTTTCTGGTGGGAACCGCGTTCCTGCTCTACGTTTATTGGGCGCTCGATTTCATGTCCGTCGCGCGCCCATGGATCTGCCTCGCCGCCATCCCCGCGCTCATTCCTGTGCGGCAACGCACCATCGCGCTGATCGCCGCCATCGCGACGCTTGTCGGCATCGGCATCCTCATGTTTCCAGACGGCAACGACGCCTTCGGCGAACTCGCCGTCGCCGCCACCTGCGCGACGATCCCGGTCATCATGCTCATACAGGCAATGCGCGGACGATTACTGTCCCCGTGGTTCGCGGCCGCCACGCCCGGCACACGCGGTTATCCGTGGGTGGCCACTCTGCGCGCCGTCTGCATCACGCTCACCGTCGCGCTGCTGCTCCCGGCGATTTCCCGCAATTATCCCTTGGAAATGGCCCTGCCGATTGGCATCGCGCTGCTGATCACCGCCCGCACAGTGCCGGCGCCCCCGCGCCCCCAACATTCCGCGCGCGCGTATCTCATCAACGCTGCGGTGGTGTGCATCAGCATCGCGCTGGGCCTCGCCGTGATCGAAATCGGCACGCGGCTCTTCGTGCATTCGCTCTCGCCACAGGTTGGCTTGTTCTACCCCGATTCGAAGGCCCTGTTCCGGCTGCGCCCCTCGTCGACAGGCCGCATGCGCCATCCCACCGACCACGGCACGCTACGCGAGATCCGCGCCGACACCTCCGACCAAGGCCTGCGCGATCGGCATTTCGGCCCCAAGGCCGACGACGAATACCGAATCCTGTTGCTGGGCGATTCATTCACCTTCGGCCAGACGGTGGAATTCCCCGACACCATCGGCCAACAACTGGAAGCACGCTTCGGAAAAACCAAGCTCGCCAAGAAAATCACCGTGATGAATCTCGGCATTCCCGCCACGGCGCCGTGGCAGCAGCAGATTTATCTCGAAGACATTGGCTTCGCGCTTCAACCGGATTTGGTCATCCACCAACTCTTCCTCGGCAACGATCTGCACGACACGCTCTCGCGGACCGGCAAACGCCTGCGCGTCTTCGACAACGAATGGGAGCACGAGCGCCAGCGGCTGCGCTTGCGCACGACGCTCCGATTCCAAACGGAGCAATGGCTGGCCGATCACTCGCACGCGTATTCGGTCTTTCGCGAGGCCGTGGGCCGCGGTGCCGTGACGCGATTCCTCACGTACCAGTGCCGCCTTCTGCCAAAGCTCAACGTCGAGATCATCGAGCTCTCACCCTTGATTCCACCGTCGTGGGAAGTCGACACGGTTGAGTGGTATCCCGAAATCGAAGAGGCGATGACCAGCCTCATCGCGACCGTCTGCGCCATCCGCGCGGAGTGCGACGCACGCGGCATCGGCTACGTCCTTTACACCGCGCCCATCGCCGAGGAAGTCGTGCCCTGGTGGTATGAGGAAGCGCGCGAACGCTATCGGATTCCCGATCGCTATCAGTACGAAATGGGCAAAGGCCAGAAGGTTCTCGACGCCAAATTGGCGGAGCAGCGCGTGCCCACGATCCCCGTGCCGGCCTGCCTGCGCGGCAATCCCGATCTGGAAAGCCTGTATCTCAAGCTGGACGGCCACATGACCGAAGCCGGCAACGCGGCGACGGCCCAATGCCTTTACGACTACCTGATGGACGCGTATTTCCCGGCGTATCCGATCGACACGCCGCGGCATCCGGCGGATGCGCCGCCCACGGACCGTTATACTTCAGGCGAGCCATGACGCCCACACCGACCGAATCTACCCCGCCCGCGAAAACGCGCCGCAAGAAACATCTTCTCGCGAACGCTGCGCTGCTGCTGATGACGATGCTTTTTTCGCTGGCGGTGCTGGAAATTGGCGCGCGGCTGCTGCTACCGGAAGACGTGGTGCGCAATCCGCTGTTGGAACCGAATGCGGAGTACCTATATCGCCTCAAGCCGGGCGCGCATTCCGTGCGCGCCGATCAAGCCGGCGCCGATCGTCCGCGCATCGTGTACGACATTTCGTCGCAGGGCCTGCGCGATCGCGAATACGGCCCCAAGCAGTCCGGCGAGTATCGCATCGCGATGCTCGGCGATTCGTTCACGTTCGGGTGGTCCGCGGCGCAACAGCACACCCTTTCGGTATTGCTCGAAGAAAAATTCCACCAACACGGCCGCAACAACATCACCGTCATCAATCTGGGCACGGGCGGCACAGGGCCGTGGCAACAGCGCGGCATCCTGCGCGATCGCGGGTTCGCATTGCAGCCCGACCTCGTGCTGCACCAACTCTTCCTCGGCAACGATCTCGCCGACACGCTCGGCGAACTAGGCCGCTCGACAAAGGCCTATTTACCGGTGTGGGATGCGCGCGTGCGCCAGTTTCGCCGAATGAAGTATCCGCAATTTCGCGCGGATCGCTGGCTCGAACTGCATTCACGGGCATACTGCGGCATGCGGGAGATCATCGGACTGCCCACCTATGGGTATTGGCTCGATCGTCTGCCCTTTTTCCCTCATCCCGACGAACCAAACGCCGGGCCGAGCGCGCCGCGCCGCGCCTATCTCGAACAAGACCTCACCGTGTGGTACGACGATCTGAATCTGGCGATGGATCGCATGATGGCGACCCTGCACGAAATCGCCGGCGACTGTGCGTCGCATAACTCCGGCTACGTGCTCTATTCGATGCCGACCCACGCGGAGGTCAGTCCGAAGGTCTGGGAAATGGAAATGGGCCGCGTCGGCGACGGTTCGGCGTACACGCCCGGACGCGGGACCGAATTGCTGTACGCACGGTTCGCGCAGGAAAACCTGCCGGCATTTTCGATTGCGGAACCACTGCGCGCTGCGCCCGATCCGGACGCGCTGTACATTCCCGGCGACGGGCACCTTACCCCCGAGGGCGCGGAGTTCGTCGCGGAGCGCATCTACGAATTCCTGACGAAGGAGTACTTCCTCACGCATCCCGATCCGCGCACGGCGGCTGCGTTGTAGCGCTACTGCAGCTTCACCGCCGTGCCGTAGACCAGCACTTCGGCCGCGCCGGCCGCGATGTCGGAGGTATCGAAGCGCACATCGAGCACGGCGTCCGCGCCCAGGTGCCGCGCCTCTTCGATCATGCGATCGAGCGCCTGCTCGCGCGCTTCGCCGAGCATCTTGGTGTATTCGTAGACTTCCCCGCCGACGAGGTTGCGCATGTAGGCAATGAGATCAGCGCCGACGTGGTGTGCGCGCACGGTGCACCCGCGCACCATGCCAAGCGTTTCGGTGACACGTTTACCGGCGACTTCCGATGTAGTGACGACGATCACAGCGTGGGCACTCCTAGCGCTTGATATCGCGGCTGTAGCGGTCGTGCTTGCGCACGGTCAACCGCTGCCGCAGCACCGAGAGAAACAGCACGCCGAGACCCGCGACCAGCACATCGGCCGCGAACTTGATCGGCGCGGGCGCCCACGGTAGCACGACCATGAAATACAGCGCCACCGCCAGCAAGGCGGTTCCGCCCACGATGGTCAAAATCCACCCGATCCGCCGCTCCATGCGGTTATACACGTTGTCCAGGAACTTCTCCCACTCTTCATCCGGCACCGCGGGCGGCTGCAAATGCAGCGCCGTCTTCAGCAGCCCGCGCATCTCGTCGATCTCGCGGCGGAATTCCGGATGCGCCGCGGTATACGCCTCGAAGCGCGTGCGTTCGCCGGGGTCGAGTTCCCCGTCGAGATACCCCGAGATCATCGCGCGCATCGTTTCCTGTTCCGAATCAGTCATCACATTACTCGCTTCCAATCGTCGCCCCGCTGCTCAGCATCGCCTGGCGCAACGCCTGCCGCGCCGCGTGCAGGCGCGACATGACTGTGCCCTTGGGCACCTCAAGCACCTGCGCGATCTCTTCGTAAGAAAGTTCTTCGACGTGCCGCAGCGAAAGAATCTCGCGGTGCGGTGTCGACAGTGTCGTCATGCATTCCGAAAGACGATGGCGCAGCTCGTCGGAGTTCGCCGCCTCTTCGGGGCCGTCGCCAGCCGTCGCGAAGTCCGTCCCCTCTTCCATCATGCCGTCGAGCGAACGCTCCCCGCGCCGCACGCGCTTCTTCAAATGATTAAGGCACGTGTTGCGCACGATCCGGTACAGCCACGGGTAAAACGGCATGTCCGTGTCGAACCGGTTCATCGCGCGGTACGCCTTCACGAACGACTCCTGCGCAAGCTCGAGCGCGTCCTCGCGGTTGCCCACGAGTCCATACGCCACCGCATACGCACGCCGCTGGTAGCGCTTGACGAGTTCGCCAAACGCCGCGCGATCGCCCCTGCGGGCCTGTACGATAAATTCCGTATCATCCGGAGCCGTTAAGGTCATCATCCCGTCCGTTATTACCGTCGGTGACGAGGATTATTCATGGGAAGAGGGGATGGAATCGAAAACAGGGCTATTGACAAGGGCCTTCTCATCGATTATTATTCAACCTTAAGGGTTAATATATGCCTGTGCAGGCCATGCAAGCCCATTTAGACCAGACCCTCGTCGCCCTCGCCGATCCCACGCGCCGCGCCATTCTCCACCGGCTCGCGCAAGGCGAAGCGCGCGTGACCGACATCGCGCAGCCGTTCAACGTCTCCCTCAACTCCATCTCCAAGCACATCCGCATGCTCGAGCGCGCGCGACTCGTGAAGCGCCGGCGCAGCGGCCGCGAACACATCCTGTCGTTCAATCCAAAACCGCTCGACGATGCCGCCGAGTGGATCGAAACGCACCGCGCCCTCTGGTCGAAGCGGCTCGACATCCTGGATGCGTTGTTGCGTGAGGAGGATCGCATTGCAGCGGCGGGGAACACTCCAGCACCGAAGGAAGGAAAACAATCATGATCGACCGGACGAAACCCGAAGACTTCGGCGTGGTGACCGAACCGGGCACGCTACGAATGCAGCGCATGTTGCCGGGCCCCATCGAACGTGTCTGGAGTTATCTGACCGAATCCGACAAACGTGCCAAATGGTTCGCCGGGGGTCCAATGGAATTGCGCGCGGGTGGCAATTTCGAATTCACGTTCAACCATGCGAATTTGTCCTCGGAAAAAGAAACGCCCGAGCGTTGGAAAAGCTCAGACGGTGCGAAGTTTCCGGGGCGCGTCGTACGCTGCGAACCCCCGCGAATATTGGCGATTACGTGGGAAAACCCTGAAGGCGGCTCAGAGGTCGAGTTCGAACTCAAGCCCCAGGGCAAGAACGTATTGCTCGTGCTCACCCACCGCCGCATCGCGACGCGCGCGGAGATGAATGACTACGCCGGCGGCTGGCACAGCCACCTCGATATCCTGTCGGACAACCTGAACGGGCTCGAGCCGCGCGGGCTGTGGACGACGGTGTTGCGGATGGAAAAGGAATACAACGAGCGTCTCAAAAATGCCGAGGCGTTCGGCACCGAATCGACAAGCAAGTCGCCGTGCGGTTGAACGGAAGTTCAAAAACACTAAACGTAAATAAGGAGCAACCCATGTCCGCCGCATCGCCCGTCTACGCCCGCGTCACCCAAAAATTCGCCGCCGCACCCGAGCGCGTGTTCGACGCCTGGCTCGACACCGGCATGCTCGGCAAGTTCATGTTCGGTCCACAGCTCCGCGACGAGGAAATCGTCCGCCTCACGAACGACCCGAAAGTCGGCGGCACCTTCTCCTTCGTCGTCCGCCGCCAGAACATGGAAATCGACCACATCGGCCGCTACGAAGTCCTCGACCGACCCCGGAAACTGGTCTTCACCTGGGCCGTCGCGCCGGACAAGATCGACGCCAGCCGGGTCGAGATCGACATCACCCCCGAAGGCGCCGGCTGCACCCTGACCCTGAGCCATGAACTGGCCCCCGAATGGGCGGAATACAAAGACCGCACCCAGCAGGGCTGGACGACCATGGTGGGCGCGCTCAAACGCGCGCTGGGCTGAGGTCCACCGCCATTCCCAAGCCCGCATAAAGGTTGATCAGGCTTGGGTTTATATGCTACTCTTCCGCGCTTGGCAAGGCGTGTTTTTACGCCGGAGCGCCGGGGTTCCTGGTCCAACGGGCAACCACTCGGGCCGGAAATCCGTGCGCATGTGTCCTCGCCACTAAACTTTTTTTCCAATTGAGCCATTTCCATGTTTGAGACCTTAACCGAAAAACTGAACGCCGCCTTCAAGGGACTTCGCGGGCAGGGCCGCCTGACCGAGAAGAACATCAAGGACGGCCTGCAGGAAATCCGCCGGGCGCTGCTCGATGCGGACGTGAACTACAAGGTCGTCAAGCAATTCATTTCGGACGTCGAAGAAGCCGCCGTCGGCCAGGAAGTCATCAAGAGCGTCCACCCGGCGCAGCAGATCGTCAAGATCGTCCACGACGAACTCATCAAGATCATGGGCGGAGCGAACGCACCACTCAAAATCTCCGACCGCCCTCCCACGATCGTCATGATGGTCGGTCTGCAAGGTCAAGGTAAGACCACCACCACCGGCAAGCTCGCGCTGCATTTGAAGAAAAAAGGCCGCAAGCCCATCGTCGTCGCCGCGGACGTCTACCGCCCCGCCGCCGTGAAGCAGCTCGAAGTCGTCGCGCAACAAGCCGGCGTCGAGTTTTTCGGCATGGGCACGGACGCGAACCCGGTCGACATTTGCGTGATGGCGCAGGGCGAAGCTCAGATGCGCGGCTGTGACACGATCCTGCTCGATACCGCCGGCCGTCTGCACGTGGACGATCAAATGATGGCCGAGGTGCGCAAGATTGCCCAGGCCGTGAAGCCGCGCGAAATTCTCTTCGTCGCCAACGCGACCACCGGTCAAGACGCGGTCAATTCCGCCAAGCAGTTCTCCGAAAACCTCCCGCTCACCGGTGTGATCCTCACGCAGATGGACGGCGACGCGCGCGGCGGCGCGGCGATCAGCCTCATCCAGGTGACCGGCTGCCCGATTAAATTCGTGGGTACCGGTGAAAAGCTCGACGCGCTCGATGCCTTCCACCCGCAGCGCATGGCCGACCAGATCCTCGGCATGGGCGACATCGTTTCCTTCGTCGAAAAGGCGCAGGAAGTGGTCGATCAGGAAAAGGCGCTCAAGTTCCAGGAAAAAGCCCGCAAGGCCGAGTGGGACCTCGACGATTTCCTCTCGCAGTTGCAGGAAGTGAAGAAGCTCGGCTCCATCGGCGATCTAATCAAGAAAATCCCCGGCATGTCGCAAATGATGGCCGGCGCGGGTGAGATGAATTTTGACGACGGTGATCTCGGTCACCTCGAAGCGATCATCCGCTCGATGACGTTTGATGAACGCCGCAAACCGCAGATCATCGCGGCCAGCCGGCGCCGGCGCATCGCGGACGGCAGCGGCACGACGCTGGCCGATGTAAATCGGCTGCTGAAAGATTTTGATAAGTCGCGCAAACTCATGAAGGACATGATGAAGCGCGGCGGCAAGGGCGGAAAACGCGGCGGGCCGTTTGGCGGTGGCCGTGGCATGCCGCGCATGGGAATGAACTAACGCGCGTTTTGAACGAGCGTCAATACACAAGGAAACGAACAGCATGGCAACCGTAATTCGCATGAAGCGTGGCGGGCGCGCACACGCCCCGTACTACCGGGTCGTGGTCGTGGATTCCCGCGAGAAGACGACCGGCCGAGTGATCGAGGAAGTCGGCGTGTACCATCCGTCGGCCAAGCCCGCGCCGAAGACCGAGATCAAGGAAGATCGCGTCCTCGACTGGCTCGGCAAAGGCGCCAAGCCGAGCGACACGGTGCGCAATGAACTGCACCGTCTGGGTGTGATGGCGAAATTTCACGCCTCGCGCCAAAAAAAGAGCAAGTAACGCGTTGCGGCTTTCCGCTCGCGGGATGGAACCATGAAAGATTTCATCGAACTCATTTCAAAGAAGCTCGTCGAGCACCCGGACGACGTCCAGGTGCGCCAGATCGATCGCGAAGACGAGCAGGTGTATGAATTGCGCGTGAACCCGGAAGACATGGGCCGCGTGATCGGCAAGAACGGCAGCGTGGCGAAGGCGGTGCGTACGCTCATCGCCGCCGCCGCCGCGAAACAGCAGGTGCGCGCCACCCTCGAGATCGTCGAGGAGGCGGAGCAAGAGTAAAAGGCCGGTGCGCCGGTTTCGAGGCCTGGGCAGATGCGGATTGACGTTCTCACGCTCTTCCCGGAAATCTTCGAGGCCCCGCTGAAGGCCGGGTTGCTCGGTAAAGGCATCGATGCCGGGCGGCTCAGCGTGGTCGCGACGAACATCCGCGACTTCGCGCCGGATCCGCACCGCACGGTGGACGATGGTCCATTCGGCGGCGGGCCGGGCATGGTGATGAAGTGCGGGCCGCTGTTTGCGGCCGTGGACAGTTTAAGAAGCAAGAACTCGCTGAAGCGGGTCGTGCTGCTCTCGCCGCGCGGACGCCGGCTGGATCAGGCCCTCGTAAAGGACCTGGCGCAGTCGCCGGATCTGGTGTTCATCTGTGGACGCTACGAAGGCGTGGACGAGCGCGTGAGCCAGGCGCTGGTGACCGAGGAAATCAGCATCGGCGATTACGTGATCGGCGGCGGAGAATTCGCCGCGCTCGTGATCATCGATGCGGTGAGCCGGATGTTGCCGGGCGTCGTGGGCGATTGGGACTCCGTCGTGACCGATTCGTTCTACGACGGCATCCTCGGTCCGCCGCAGTACACGCGGCCGCCGGAGTTCCAGGGCATGAAAGTGCCCGAGGTGCTCACCAGCGGGAACCACGCGGCGATCGCGCGGTTCCGGCGCAAGGAAGCGTTGCGCGTCACGCGCGCGCGCCGGCCGGACCTGCTGGTGAGTTTGAGTGAAGAAGATCGCGCGCTTTTGCGCGAGTTGGACATAGAAGCAGCCAAATCCTCCGGCGGTTCGCCGGAGACGAAAGTGTGATGAGGAGAGTACCGTGAACATCGTCGAACAGATTACGCGCGAACAAATGAAGCCCAAGGATCAGGTGAGCCAGTTCAACGTTGGCGACACCGTCCGCGTGCACTTCCGCATTGTGGAAGGCGAAAAGGAACGCACGCAGATTTTCGAAGGCACCGTCATCGGCCGCTCGGGCGGCGAAGGCCCGCAGGCCCGCTTCACCGTGCGCCGCCTGGCGTATGGCGAAGGCGTCGAACGCGTGTTCCCGATCCACTCGCCGCGCCTCGAGAAGGTCGAAGTCGTGCGGCAGGGTAGCGTGCGCCGCGCGAAATTGAACTACCTGCGTGGCCGCGCCGGTCGTGCCGCGCGCGTGAAGGCCATGGGCCGCTCCACCGCGCAGGACGCGTCGGGCCAGACCGCCGACACGGCCGCGCCGGAAGCGGCACAGTCGGCCACCGAAGCAAAGCCGAACGCGTAAATTTTTCCGTTCCAGATCTGAATCTCAATTCGGCTGCCCGCGGGACAATCCGCGGGCAGCCGTGTTATTCTCCGCGGACGGGGGATTCGGGCGTGGGTGCTGCACGGCGCAAGCGAGTGTTTCAGCCGCTTGCGTGGCGCGATGTCCCGATGACGAGTGAAAAAACCGATTTCGAGCGCGAGTCCGCCGCTGCGGGCAATCTGCTGATCGCCGGTGTCGATGAAGCCGGCCGCGGCCCTCTGGCCGGCCCTATCGTGGCCGGTGCCGTAATGCTCGGCAGCTACATCGAAGGCCTCGACGACTCCAAGCGCCTCACCGAGGAACAACGCGAGTCCTTTTTCGAGATCATCACCGGCGGCAAACACGCCGTCGGCGTCGCCATCATCCCCGCCGAGCGCATCGACCACGCCGGTATCCAGTGCGCGAACTACGAGGCCATGGCGCAGGCCCTGGCCGCCCTCACCCCCCAGCCGGAATTCGCCCTGATCGACGGCTTCAACGTCCCCGGCTGCGCCGTGCGGCACCGGCGGATCATCAAGGGCGACCAGCGTTCCTGCTCGATCGCGGCCGCCAGCATTGTGGCCAAAGTCACGCGCGACCGCCTCATGAAGGCGCTGCACGCGCAGTACCCGGAATATGGATTCGCGCAGCACAAGGGCTATGCTACCGCCGCGCATCTCGCGGCGATTGAGCGGCACGGACCGTGCCCCGCGCACCGGCGGTCGTTTGCACCGCTGGCCGTGCGCTTGGAAACGGCATCGCTCGTGATGGAAATGGAGGCAGGCGAATGAAGTGGATGGGACTTTGGCTCGGCGCGGCGATGCTGCTGGGCTGCGCGACTACGGGGCAAACGCAGGCCGTCGACGCGCGCGGCATGAGCAAGGACGAACAGGCCGCAGCGATGAGCCACTACCTGAGCTCCGTCGTGCATCAGCGGCTCGGCCAGGTGCCCAAAGCCGTCGAAGAGCTCCGCCAGGCCGCCGACCTCGCGCCCGCATCCAGCCGGCTCGTCATCCAGCTCCTCGGCGCCTACTACCTCAACGAAGATTACGAGAACGCCGCCACCATGGCCGAGCGGGCCGTGCAAAACGATCCGCAGAACGTTGTGCTGCACGTATGGCTCGGGCGAATCTATTACCAGTTGCAACGCTTCGATGATGCCTCCGCCGCCTTCGACAAGGCCATCGAACTCGATCCGGACAACTCGATCGCATACGAAGCGCTCGCGCAGATCGAAGAAGAAACGAACGACCTCGTCGGCGCCGTCGACTCGTACAACAAACTCATCGAAATCACGCCAAACTCGGCCTTCCTGTATTACCGCCTCGGCTCCAGCCTTGTGCAAATGAACGACACGGTCGGCGCGCGCGCCGCGCTCGAAAAGGCCGTGGAGCTTAACCCCACCATGGCGCCCGCGCGCTTCCTGCTGGGCCTGCTGTACAACGAAAACGGCGAGCACAAGAAGGCCGCCGAACAGCTTGGGATGTTCCTCAAGGAAAACCCGGACCATGTGCAGGCGCAGGTGAACCTCGCGGCAGCCGAAGCGCAGCAAGGCAACCTTGCCGCAGCGATCAATCTGCTTACGCGCATCATCGAAGGCACCGAAGTCCAGACCGAGCACCACCTGCTGCGCTCATTCCTGCTCGTGGAGCGCGGTGGCAAGATTGAACCCGGTCTCGTGGCCACGCCGAACGACGCGCCCTTCATGGGCATGCTGCTGCAGGCGCTCGCGCGCAAATCCTCCGGTGAACCCTACCGCGCGCCGCTCGATCAGCTCGACACGGTCGAGGGCGACGTCGACGCCGAGTGCAACGACTATCTGAACCGGATCATCTCGCTGTTCGGCAAAAAACTGGGCAATGACTTCGAAGCACAGACGGCCGCGCTGTTGGCCGAAGGCGTGAAGTCGAAATCCCTGGAAATGATCCACGCGCGCACGCTGATGGCGCTCGAGCGCCACGCCGACGCCGCGAAAGCGCTGGAAGGCGCGCTGCAGCGTTACGGCAATGACAAGCTGCTGCACTATTACCTCGCCACCGTGTACGAGGAACTGGACAACGACGACGGCGTGGAAGCGCAGTTGCGCGCGGCCATGGCGCTCGATCCCAACGACGCCGACGTCATCAACTTCCTCGGCTATCACCTGGCCGATAAAAACAAAAAACTGACCGAAGCGAAGAGCCTGATCGAACGCGCGCTGCAGATCGATCCGGAAAACGGCTTCTATCTCGACAGCCTCGGCTGGGTCGCCTACCGCATGGGCCGCGGCGAAGAGGCCGTCGAATACATCCGCAGCGCGATCCGCGCGATGAACTCCGACGACGCCGTCCTCCGCGACCACCTGGGCGATGCGTATCTGC
Organism: uncultured Nitrospirales bacterium; assembly: GCA_964620045.1. Taxonomy (GTDB): domain Bacteria; phylum Hydrogenedentota; class Hydrogenedentia; order Hydrogenedentales; genus VFKU01. The sequence continues at coordinate 69,728 of CAZUJL010000016.1, read as the reverse complement.
TGGCCGGTGACACGGCCTCCGCCGTAAAGGAATGGCAGCGCGCACGGCGGCTCGATCCGAAACTGGAAGGTGTGGAAGCGAAGATCAACAAGTACCTGCCGCAGATCGCGGAGTAATTTCTAGCGGGTAGTGAATTCGTTCTCGACGCCGCGGCGAAGGATCAGCAGACCGTTCGCGCCTTCGAGCGTAACGGTGTTCTGATCCGGATTGAATTCGGTGATGGTCCAGTCGCTCCACACCACGCCGCCCATCGCGAGGATCAATTTATCCTCGGTGCCGTCCGAGTAATACAGGCGCAGCGAGAAGCGCGGCTCCTGATTTTCCGACGTCACAATGCCAATCAGTTGCACCGTCGGCGAAGCGTTCGGATTCACCGGCGCCAGCACTTCCTCTTGCGGCTCTTCGAGCGGCATTTCTTCCGAAACCGCTTCCCCATTATCTTCCATGAGCTCCGCCACCTCCGGCTCAATCACCACCGGAGTCGCCGGAACCGAAGCTTGTGGAATGAACGCCGCAGGCGGCGCAACCGCGGGCTCAGTCGCATCCGCATCGGGCTCGATGGTCACCTCTTCGGCGGCCGATTCCGGCGCGCGCACGCTGATCGCGGAAATAATCGGCTCGTTGACCGCGGCCGACTCCAGCACCGCGCGGTACTCACCCGGCGGCAACACAAACGGCACATCCTGGTGCGCGCCGGGGCGAACCGTATACCACACGCCGTCCGCAGGCGCCGTCTCCCACAGCGGCCCTTCGCCCTTCGCATCGCGGAAGCTCGACGCGCCCACGCGCTGCTCGATGTAGAACTGATAGGCGCCCTCGGCGTCCGTCTGTCGGTTCAGCAATCGAATCGAACGGCCGCCCTGGTTGCTCACGCGCACAATGCCCGCGCTCGCACCATCCGCGTTTTCTACAGTCAACGACGGCTGCGGACGCAGCGCGCCACCGACATCGGTTGCAATCAGTCCCGCTGCCGCCAATCCCGCCGCCGCGACAATCACCGGCCATGCGCGGCTGTCCTGGCGACGCCACACGGCCATCAACGCCGCCGCAAGCACGCCGATCAAACCGACAAACAGCAGCACAATGCCCGGCTGCAAGTACCACTGCGCCGCCGAACGGAACCGCGCCGCAATCGGATCGAGGCTGTAGCCCGATTCATGAATCAGGAACGCGCTGAGCACAAAACCCACAAACCACGTCGCGAGATACATCCAACTCCGCCGCGTGGCGTCACCAACGAACGTAATCCCAACCGTAATTGCCGCAAGCACCAACGGCCCCAAGAACAGCCACATGGCCGGGCCGCCGCTGCCGCCAAATTCAAGCGCGGCGCCGCCCAGCGACAGCGTGCCGAGGGTCGGCAGCAAAATGGAGACCACCAGCAACAGCGCCGACGCATACGCCAGCAACATGTCGGTCGTGCGACCCGCGCCGCCGACGCCCAACCGATTCACGAACGTGCCCTGCGCCGCCGGCACATCCGCCGCCGCATTCGCGCCCAGCGCGCGATCGATCACCGCCTGCGCCCGCGCCAAATCTTTCTTGCTGCGCAGAATGTCCCGCTCAAAGGTTTCGTATTCAGGCCGCGCAATCGCATCCATCCGCAGCTTGTCGCGCGCGGCCGCCAGCATCGCGTTCGCGGTCTCATTGTCCGCGCCGTAGTCCTTCTTCAACTGCTGCAGGCGATCATGCGCAAACGCTACGCGCGCCCGCGCCACAAGCCGCTGCTGCTCGCATTCCTTGCGCAGCTCGGCAACTTCCTTGCCGCCGGTCGTGTCGGACATCTTCTGCACTTCAGCGGCGCGCTGACGCACCTGCGCGCGATTCTCGAGCGCGTTGCGCAGGCCCTCGATCAGCTCGGCCAACTGCGCGGAGTCATCGCTCGATTCAGGCGGCAGCGTCACCGAAAAACCGTCCGCCGGGATATTTTCCACGGCAAGATCAAGTAACCCGCCCGCGACATATGGATCGTGCGTCGCGAGCCAGCCGCGCAGATTCTGCTGCCGCCGCTCAAGCCGATCGCGCCGCATGCGCAGCCGATGCACGTTGTTCTGATATTCGCTCCACGTCGTCTCGCCAACACGCGCGCCCAAGCGGGCCTGCGCAAGTTTTTCAGTCGTGTTCGCGAGTTCGATGGCGGCTTCCATCAGCCGCTGGTGCAACTGATCGTCCAGATGCGAGCGCAGCTTGCGCACGCGCGTCTGGTGACCCTCGAGTTCGGCGAGTTGCACCTCGTCGTCGTGGCTGTTGATCTGCAGCGCATCCAGCTCGCGCGTGAATTTATAGTCGAGGCTGCACAGCACCTGCAGCGACGGCAGCACGTCGATCGGCAGCGATCCGCGCGATGAAACTTTCTTGCGGCTCGGCGGCGGCGTGTCCGGCGGCGGCGGACTGTCCACCAAATCGAGTTCGGTGTTCGGGGTGGACTCTTCCCCCGATTCCGGCGCGGCACCCGCCTTCGCCATCGCTTTGCGCGCGGCATGTTCCTCGGCGTTCGGTGCCTTGGCGGGACCGCGCACGAGTTCGGGGTGATCTTTCAGGAATATATCCGTCACCCCGTCGGGCACATCGTCTTTCTTAGGGATGCGAATCTTTTGGCGGCAGGCCACACACTTGCCCGGAAGGCCGTACATCTTCTCGGAAACACGCATCTTCTGCCCGCAAAGGCAATAAATTCGCAGCGTGCTGCTCTGTACGTCCGGCATGCGAAGCAAAACCTCTCGCATAGCACGAGCCGACGGTGAAGTCGGTTCCTCGTCAGCCCTGACCCATTTTTACCCGAGAACCCTTACTCTTACACAGCCGCGAAAGATTTACAAGTGTTTATCCCGCCCGCACTTCCGTAGATCGCGCACGCGCCGAAACCATCGCAGTTTTCGCAGGAACGCACCGCGGCGAAACCGGGACTTTAATTCATCCGCACCCCTCGGCAATACTTTCCGCTTAATCGGATTCCGGCTGCGGCATTCGCAATTTGAGGGGGCACAGGCAGGCGCATGGCCATTTCCACGAACGTACTTCACGACTATCTTGAGTCCACCGCGGCAGGCGAACTCGACCCCGGTGTCGTCGCCTATCTGGCCAGCCTCACCGAAGTGGCGCGGGTGGCCCCGGCCATCGCGCGCTCCATCGTGCAGGAACTGGCCGACCAGCGCAGCTACTTGAAGCTGATCGCCAGCGAAAACTACTGCAGCCTTGCCACGCAACTCGCGATGGGCAATCTACTCACCGACAAATACGCCGAAGGATTCGTCGGCAACCGCTTCTACGAAGGCTGCGACAACATCGACACGATCGAGGCCTACGCGAACGATCAGGCCCGCAAGCTCTTCGGCGCGGAGCATGCCTACGTGCAGCCGCACAGCGGCGCCGACGCGAACATGATCGCCTTCTGGGCGATTCTGTCCGCCCGCGTGGAAACGCCCGCCATCGAAGCACTCGGCAAAACCTCCGCCGCACAGCTCTCCGAGGCCGAGTGGTTCGAAATCCGTAAGAAACTCGGTAACCAGCGCATGCTGGGCATGGATCTCGCCTCCGGCGGCCACCTGACCCACGGCTACCGCTTCAACGTCTCGGCGAAGATGTTTGAGGCCTACAACTACGGCGTGAACAAGCAGACCCACCTGCTCGACTACGACGAAATCGAAGCGCGCGCGAAGGAAGTAAAGCCGCTCGTCCTCCTCGCGGGGTACAGCGCCTACCCGCGCCCGATCAACTTCCGCCGCATGCGCGAAATCGCGGACAAAGTCGGCGCGGTGTTCATGGTCGACATGGCGCACTTCGCGGGGCTCGTCGCCGGCGGCGTGTTCCAGGGTGACTTCCACCCCGTGCCGCACGCGCACGTGGTCACAACGACAACACACAAAACCCTGCGCGGCCCGCGCGGCGGCATGGTGCTGTGCACCAAAGAATTCGCGCCCTTCGTCGACAAAGGCTGCCCGCTCGTCATCGGCGGACCGCTCGCGCACGTGATGGCCGCCAAAGGCGTCGCCTTCACCGAAGCGAACACGCCCGAGTTCAAGGACTACGCGCTCCAGATCGTGGCGAACGCGCAGGCGCTCGCGAAGGCCTGCATCGCCGAAGGCATGACGGTCGTCTCCGGTGGCACGGAAAACCATCTGCTACTCATCGACGTGCGCTCCTTCGGACTCACCGGAAAACAGGCCGCCTCCGCGCTGCGCGAATGCCGCATCACGCTAAACAAGAACACGATCCCCTACGACCCCAACGGCCCGATCTCGACCAGCGGCCTGCGCGTCGGCACGCCCGCGCTCACCACGCTCGGCATGGGCTCCGCCGAAATGAAAGAAATCGCCGCCATCTTCAAGCTCGTGCTCAGCCACACCAAGCCGGGCGTCATCGAGTCCGGCCCGAACGCCGGCCAGCCAAGCAAAGCCAACTACGTGCTCGACCCCCGCGCCGCACAAGACGCCCGCGCCCGCGTAAAAGCGCTGCTGGACCAGTATCCCGTCTACCCGGAGCTGGATTTGACCCTTTTGCAGAAGCATTTCGGTTGAGCTTGACATCAGTCATCATATTTGGCATCATTTGATGCAAAATATAGCATCATTCGAGGTGCCATATGCGTACCACGGTGAATCTCGACGAAGAACTGCTCCGCGAAGCACAGCGCCTCACCGGCATTAAGGAGCGCACCGCCCTCATCGAAGAGGGTCTGCGCGCGCTCGTCCAAATTGAGAGTGGCCGCCGCCTGGCCTTGCTGGGCGGAACTATGCCTGATCTAGAAGACATTCCGCGGCGCCGGCCCAGCGAATCGTGATTCTCGTCGACACGGCCGTTTGGATCGAACACTTCCGCCGCAGAAATGATCACCTCTCGGCCAAGCTGCGGATACGCGAAGTTCTGATGCATCCTTTCGTGTTGGGCGAAATTGCCTGCGGGCATTTGCCCAACCGTGACGAATTTCTCCGATTCTTAAAGAACCTGCCCGTGGCAAAGACCGTCGCGGATAATGAAGCGCTTTACTTTCTCGAGACACATGCCATTCGAGGTCGTGGGATCGGGTACCTCGACGTCCATCTACTGGCGTCTGTCGCAATCACTGGAAACGCGTCTATCTGGACATACGATAAACGATTGCATTCGGTTGCATCTGGGTTGGAGCTGGCATACGAAAACGCATGAGTCGATCTTCGCTCGTTGTTAAACTCCTAATAACAGCAATCACCTTGCTTGGGTGTTGCGAATTCACCGTCGCGCAAGATACCCCCGTTTTTTCGCCGCGCCCCGCGCGCATTGTCGACGGCATCAACACCAGCCAGGCGCGCCTATACCCCGATGAAATGACGGTCGCGGAAGTACGCGAGTACTACACCGTGATCACCGTCGTCGGCAAGGAGGGCATCGCGATCGGCGGCGGCGTGCTGGTCGACTTCCCGAAGTCCTGGTTCACGAATCCCTTTCCGCTCATCAAGCCCGTGCAAACCACCGACCCCGCCGCGCCGCACTACATCGAATGCCGCACCTACCGCGAAGGCGCGACACTGGAGTGCAACGTCGATCACCGTAATTTTGACGGCAGCATCGAACGCTTCCGCCACGTCGTGCAGGTCACCGTGCGCGATCACGCGCTCTTTGAAGGCGACACGGTCCGCGTGTCGTTCAAAAACACGACAAGCCCCGTGGCCGCCGGCACGGACGCCGTGCGCGTCGCCGTAGACGCCACCGGCGACGGCCGCTTTGTGCTCACGAATGCACCGGCCTCCTATCACGTGCATCCGGGCCCGGCGGCCTCCGCGCTCGTTGTCACACCCAGCGACGCCGTCGTGGGCGAGCCGATCGAACTACAGGTAACGCTCTTCGATCGCTTCTACAATCTCGCCGAAGGTTTCACAGACGCCCTCTCCATCACCGGCCTCAGCGCCGATCCAATTCCCGTAACCATGGGACCCGGCCGTGCGATCGCAAAACTAAGTTGGACTCCGCGCGAAGCCGGCTACACATTTCCGGAACTCACCGGCGCGTTGCACGCCTTCGGCGGCCCCATCCGCGTGCACGCGACCCCGCCCGCGCAGCGCGTCTACTGGGGCGATCTGCACAGCCACTCCGACGACAGCAAGGACGGCATCGGGCACAACTCGTGGGCCTTCGCGCGCGACGTAACGCGCCTCGATTTTTACGCGACCACCGAGCACGGCATCGACGACGGCGGAGGCGACAGCATCTCGCCGTCCGAGTGGGACCGCAACATCGCAGACGTAAAGCGCTACTACGAACCGGGCCGCTTCGTCTCGCTGCTCGGCTACGAATGCAGCCTGCCCACCGGACATCACAATGTGATCTATCGCGGCGTCGAAGGTCAGCCCTGGCCCGAACACCGCGTGCGCACGACGAGCCGCCTGTGGGAATTGCTCGACGCCAACAACGCGATCACGATCCCGCACCACCTCGGCATCCTATGGGGCGGACGCGACGCTCCCGTAACTGGCCCCGAGTTGCAGCCGATTCTCACCGGCGGCGGCGCGGCCGGCGCGAAGCTCACATGGACCGATCCGCACAACCCCGCGCTGCGTCCGCTCCTCGAAATCTACTCCGCGCACGGCCAGTCCGAATTTTTCGATCGCGCCGATCCCCTCGCCTACGAATCCGTGAAGTACACCGGCGCGCGCAGCGCCGAGGGTCCACACTACGCGCGCGACGCTTGGGCCGCCGGCCTGCCGATGGGCGTCATCGCCTCCAGCGACGATCACGAAGCACACCCCGGCCTCCCCCACTTCGGCCTCGCCGCCGTGTACGCCCCCGAACTCACGCGCGACGCCATTTTCGACGCCCTGCGCACGCGCCACAGCTACGCCACGACGGGCACGCGAATGCTGCTCGAATTCTCCGCCGCCGGCGTACACATGGGCGAAGAAACAAAAGCCTCCGGCACAATCGAAGGCCTCGCCGTCATCGCCGCGCCAAGTCCAATCGCCTACGCCGAAGTCATGAGCTACGCCAACGGCGCATGGAAATCACTCGTACGCTGGGACAAACCCGGCCGCGTGCTGGAGCAAAGCTTCACCCTCGACGTCACCGGCCCAACCACAATCTATCTCCGCGCAGAACTGGAGACCCCCATAAACGGCCGACCCGCACGCGCCTGGAGCTCGCCAATCTGGCTAACGCCGTAAGACCACCTTGTTAGCGCAGAGCCCCTACAAATCTTTAGTGGGGCGGGCGTCCTCGCCCGCCGAAGTTCATTCATTTGCCTTGCCTGTCCCCTCTTCCTAGAATCACGGCAATCGCGGAGGTCCTCTATGCGCGCCCTTTATGTCCTTTCGGTCCTTTTCGTCCTTTCCTTCAACGCAGCCGCCGAACCGCCCGCCTCGATCATCAAAATGACCGAAGCCGCGCAGAAATTCATTGCCTCGCTGGACGATGCCCAGCGCACGCTGACCCTAAAACCTTTCGACGACGCAGAACGAATGGCCTTCAAGCCGGTACCATTTCCCATCGTGGGCCTGCGTTTCGACGGCATGCGTCCCGAGCAGATCGCGCTGCTGCACGAGTTGCTCAAGACCGGCCTGAGCGCCGAGGCGTACCACAAGCTCACCGAAATCATCCGCGTGGACGATGTGTTGCTGACGATGGAGCAAGGCCGTGGCCGCGCGCCGGACTTTCACGGTAGCCGAAACTACAACATCGTCATCTTCGACACGCCCACGGCCGATGGCACCTGGAGCTGGCGTTTTCACGGCCATCACATTTATCTCTCGTTCACGATTGTAAAAGGCGAACTCTTCGCGACCGCGCCAGGATTTTTCGGCGCGGAACCGAACGACGTGACCGAAGGCCCCGGCGCGCCGTGGCGCGTGCTGGCGAATGAGGAAGATTTCGGCGTGAACTTATATGCCTCGCTCGACGCCACCCAAAAAACGGCAGCCACCATTGCCACCGAAGTGCCGGGCGACATGGTGAGCGGTCGCGCGACCAAGGTGGATCCGATGGCGCCGGCGGGCATCGCGTGGGGCCAACTGACGAAAGAACAACAAGCCGCGCTTCAGGCCCTGGTGTTGGAATATTGCAACCGCAGCGCGGACGATCTGCGTTTCGAGCGCCTCAAGCGCGTGGAAGATGGCGGCTGGGAAAACCTGCACTTCGCGTGGATTGGCGATCCCACGCGCGGCCAGCGCAAGTATTATCGCGTGCAAGGCCCGCAGTTCCTGATCGAATACTGCGCGGTATCGCTTTCGCCGAACCACATCCACACGGTCTGGCGCGACTACAACGGCGACTACGGCCGCGACGTCCTGGCCGAACATCTCGCCAGCAACCCGCACTGAGACTCAATCAAACGGCATCCGATCCGAGCCGCGATAATAAAACCGCTCCGCATCGGCAGGCTCCCAGCGCAGCTTCTCCATGTCGCACGTGTCGGTCTTGTCGAAGCAGACGCCTTCCGTCTCCAGCATCAGCTTCTGCAACACCGGCCGTTCCACCTGCGACCGCGCGCTGATCTGCCCCTTGCCGTTGATCACGCGCTGCCACGGAATGTTCTCCGGACACGCGCGCATCGCATAGCCCACCGCGCGCGACGCCCGCGGCGCACCGAGTATCGCCGCAATCTGCCCATAGCTCATCACGCGCCCGCGCGGAATCAGCACGACAACGCGATACACGGCCTCGTAAAAATTCTTCGGCCGATCGAAACGCCCCGGTTTCTTCTTCGCTTTCTTTTTCGGCCGAGCGGGCATTGAGTGTGCTCTCAGAGTTTTAGGCGCGACTTAATGCTCTCGATGGCCTTGCGCACATCTTCCTGATGGCCGAAGGAGCTAAGCCGGAAGAAACCCTCGCCTCCGGGACCGAACCCAGAACCCGGCGTGCCAACCACGTGGCACTCGCTGAGCAGCTTGTCGAAGAACGCCCACGACGTGAGACCATTCGGCGTCTTGAGCCACACGTACGGCGCGTTCACGCCGCCGTAACACGTGAGCCCGACCGATTGCAGCCCCTCGCGGATCGCGCGCGCGTTGACCATGTAGTACGCCACCAACTCACGGCATTCCTTCTGCCCCGCGTCCGACAGCGCCGCCAGCCCACCGTACTGCACGATATTCGACGCGCCGTTGAACATCGTCGTCTGCCGGCGCAGCCAGAGGCGATTCAGTTCGCCCTCCGCACCGTCTTCACACACGCACGCCTTCGGCACGATGCTCCAGCCGAGACGCACGCCCGTGAAGCCGGCCTCCTTCGAGAAGCTGTTCAACTCGATCGCGCACTTCTTCGCGCCGTCGATCTCGAAAATCGATCGCGGTAGTTTCGGATCCGAAATGTACGCGGCATAGGCCGAGTCAAAAATGATCACGGCCTTGTTCTTCAGCGCATAGTCGACAAATTTCTTGAGCTGCTCATGCGTCGCCACCGCGCCCGTCGGATTGTTCGGGCTGCAGATATAAATGACGTCCACCTTCTGCTGCGGCACGTCCGGAAAAAATCCGTTCGACTCGTCGCAGCGCATGTATACGAGACCGGGATACTGCCCCTTCTCGCCCTTGCCCGTGCGCCCGCCGATCACGTTGCTGTCCACATACACCGGATACGCCGGGTCCTGCACGGCGACCACGTTGTCCACGCCGAAGATGCTCTGGATATTGGCCGAGTCCGGCTTCGCGCCATCGCTGACGAAAATTTCATCGGCCGCGAGGTCCGCGCCGTAGCCCGCATAGCGCTTCTTCAACGCCTCGCGCAGCTCGGTGAAGCCCTGCTCGTCGCCATAGCCGGTATACGTCTTCACGTCCGCCAGCTTGCTCACGCCGTCGTGCAGCCCCGCGACGATCGCGGGCGTCAGCGGCTCGGTCGTATTGCCGATGCCGAGGCGCATCAGTTTTGCATCGGGATTTTTCGCCTGGAACTCGCGCGTGCGCCGGGCAATTTCCGGAAACAGGTAACCCGCCTCGAGTTTCAGATAGTTCGCGTTGATCTTCGCCATTCGATTACGTCTCCTTGATAACGCCCCGCGTAAAGCGGCATAGGATAGGCCAAGCCCCGCGGCGGCGTCCACCTTTTGACCGTCCCGCGCGGCGCTCCCTATACTCGCAGGTTCAGGCATACCGCGAGGAGAGTTCGCATGCACGCATTGGCACTGTCGCTCATCATCGCCGGCGCGGCCCTGGCCCAAGGCCCGCACCCGCAAGGCGTCAAGCACATCGTTCTCGACATGAACGTCGAGTGTGTCTCGTTGCGCGGGGAAAAGCTGTACCGCACACCCGCCGAAGGCGAGGAGCTCAAAAAACTCGAAGCGGCGCTGGCCGAAGCGGAAAAGCACGTCGCCGCGCAGCCGGACAATCCCGCCGTGCACCTCGAACACGCCGAGGCACTCAGCAAACTCTGGCGCTACCACGACGCCGCGCAGGCCTACACCAAAGTAATCTCATTATCACCCGACGACGCCAAGGCCTATGCCCATCGCGGCAATATGTTCGTGCTCCTGCGACTTTTCGACCAGGCCAAAATCGACTGGGAGCAGGCCGCCGCCATCGACCCCACATCCGCCGAGCACCGAATCGGCATGGGTCTTTCGAATTACCTGCGTCAGAAATTCGCCGAGGCAGACAAGAACTTTGAGGACGCCTTGGCCCTTTCTCCGAATGATAACCAGAAAAAAGTCGCTGCATTCATGCACAATCTCACGCAGCAGCGCCTGGGCAAGCCGGCCGATCCCGCCACGCAGGAGTGGACGTGGATGATGCCCTACGCCGCCGGCCTCGATAAATTGCTCGCCGGGGATAAGACCGGTGCACTGGCCGATTGGCACGCCATCGCCGACGATCTCAAGCAGTGGCCGATGCTGCCCAACATCATGGCGGAGTCCGAAATCGCCACGCTCGAAGGCCTGAAAAAAATGAAGCCGCTCAACGAAGAACCGTAAAGCGCGCTTCAACGAAAACAAAAGCAACGGGCCCCGGTCGAAACCGGGGCCCGTTTGATTCAGATGGTGTATCGATTACAGAGCGCGGACGCTGGTCGCTTCCGGACCCTTGCGCCCCTGACCCTTCTCGTACGAAACCTTCTGGCCGTCCGCGAGCGTGCGGTAGCCCTGGGCGTCGATGTTCGAGTGGTGGACGAACAAGTCCGCACCACCGTCGTCCGGCGTAATGAAGCCGAAGCCCTTTTGCTCGCTGAACCACTTTACTGTACCTGTATTCACTTGCTTCTCCTTTGTGTCCGGCCACCTAAGGGCTGGATCACGTTCTCCCCGTGTTGATCCCGGACGATCCCCGGGGAGATGTAGAGACCGTCCGTAACGTGTAAGCGCGAATCCGTTCGACTTTGAACAATGATCGCGACCTAAGTTCAACTGTTTGGAATTACGATAATGCGGAACTCGTTCTTCGCGGAATCGTTACGTCGTTTCTTCGGGTGGGGAAGGAGGAACGGGCGTATCGGCGGGGAATTTGTTCTTCTTATCCAGCTTGCGCTGCTTTTTTTCGTCCTGCTTTTTCTTTTTGGCCAACTCGCGCTGGCGCTTCTCGTGTGAGTGATTTATTTTCGCCACGCGGGGTGCCGGTCAGTCTTCGCCGCCGGTCACAACAGGGGCCGTCTTGCCTGCTTTAGCAGCTACTTTCTCACACAACGCTACCCATTCATCATCACTGATCGCGTCAAACTGACCGGACGCGAGCGCCTCGTTGCAGAGAAGCTGCTCGTCGTTCAGCTGGACACGACGGGTGGCCTTGGTGGTCTCTATTTGTTCCGGTGAAAGCATATCGCACTATAGCACGGCGACACTGGCGATGTCACATTTCTCTGAAACCCATCGGTTTACACCAATTCGCCGCGCATAACCGTAACGGCCTGTCCGCCCAACACCACACGGCCCGGTTCCACGCGCACTCGAATCTCCGCGCCGCGGGCCGAAGCCTGAAACGCCACAAACTCGTTCCGCCCCAATTTGGCCTGCCAATAGGGCCCCAAAACGCAGTGGGCCGAGCCGGTGGCGGGGTCCTCGTTCACACCTTTCCGGGGTGCGAAAAACCGCGAAACAAAGGCATATGGCGCGGAAGCCGCCGCCTTCGCGGTAACAATAAAGCCCTCATAGGGCACGCCGTTCAGCGTTCCAAAATCGGGTACACACGACCGCACCGCCACCTCATCCGCCACCTCTAGAATCAAGTACTGAAGCCGCTTGTTCTCGGCGCACGCCACCGCGCGAATCCCCAAAGCCGCCTCCGCATCGCCCGGCGCGGGAACCGTCGCCACGGTTTCTAGCGGAAAACTCACCTCGATCCAGTCACCGTTGCGCCGCGCCGTCAATAGCCCGCTGCGCGTATGAAAACGGCATTCCTGGTCATGGTGCACATGCCCGTCCTGCCACAACACATGCGCCGAGGCCACCGTCGCATGGCCGCACAGATCGACTTCCACCGTCGGCGTGAACCAGCGCAGCCCATATCCATCCGCACGCGGAACGAGATACGCCGTCTCTGACAAATTCATCTCGAGCGCGAGCTGCTGCATCCATGTGGCGTCGGCCTCGCGTTCGAGTACGCAGATCGCCGCGGGGTTTCCGCGAAAGGCTTCAGCAGTAAAGGCGTCGACTTGCGTGATTTTTTGACCCATGCGTTTTGTAAGCTCCCAGCGATGCTACGGTGTATCGGAAGTATGCAGACTTCAAAGTGACAAAATTTGTCATGCTTTTATCATCTTTGTCGATATAGAACGCCGAGGCGCGGCAGGATTTTCCCATAAAGTGGCCAAGGCTATTGCCTTCCAATCGCACCGATGTTATAGTCTGATATTGCCATGGGCTTGGGCGAGTAAAGAGTTTACCTGCATGACGTGTCGGAGCTGTACAACCACGGTCACGCTGTGTCCCCCCGTTCTTTTTCTTTTCGCCACCATTCTCTTCCTTCCTCTCGGTAGCGCCAGTGCCGATTCCATCACCGTCGATGGCAAACATTACGAGAACATCTATCTCGGCGCTGGTGCCGAAATGTATTACATCCAGGACCCTGCCGACGGTTCAATGATCACGGTGCCGAAGTCCGCCGTAAAAGAAAAAGATATCCAAATCACCGCCGACCGCGAAGCGCGCCGCAAGCTGCGCGATCAATGGCGTCTCAAGCGGATGAACAAAACAACCGACGCCCCCGCCGATGCCGCGCCGCGCACGGACTGGAAAAAAGAACTCCCCACCGTCGTCGAACCGCCCGCGCCGCGAAAAGACGCCACCATGAAAGATCTCGACCAGCCGGTCGTCATCAGTGGCTTCGGACGAGACGAAAAAAACCCGACCGCCACGACCACGGCGACATCCGCGACCTCCGCGCCCGCAGAACGCAAAAAACCTGTCGTGATCGGCAACATAAAGCCGAAGTCGCAGGGCCGCACGGTATTCATGGACGCAAAGGGCACCCCGGTGGCAACGAATATGCCGGAGGAGTACAGAGACCGGCCCGAATACGTGGAAGTAACACTACACCTCGAACAAATTGAAGTCCCCGAACAGTTCCGCGTGACCAAAGGAACGGCGGCGCCGACGAAACAGGTAACCGGCGACAGCAAAGTTGAAGACATTGTGAAGTACTACGCTGGCCGCTACGCGCTCGACGAGTCGCTGGTCTTTGCCGTGATCAAGGCGGAAAGCAACGGCAACCGCTTCGCAGTGTCGAGCGCCGGCGCCCGCGGCCTGATGCAGCTCATGCCCGGCACCGCGCGCGACATGGGCGTAAAGGACATCTTTGATCCAGCGGAAAACATCGCCGGAGGCACGCAGTACCTCGCGAAGATGCTCAACCTCTTCGACAACAATGTGTCGTTCGCACTCGCGGGCTACAACGCAGGTCCCGGCAACGTGCAAAAGCACGGCGGCATCCCGCCATTTAAAGAGACGCAGGACTACGTCAAGCGCGTGAAGCTCTACCAACGGCAGTTCGCAAAAGAAGGCAAGCCGCACATCCAGCTCGCCGCCGACCGCCCCGTCGAAAAAAACTACCTGCCGCCCGAGAGCAAGGCCTACTACCAAATCATCCTCGACAACGGCCTTTCCGTGGCCGCCGAGAAGGTGTACCAGGAGGAAGACCGGTACATCTATGTCTTCAAAGGCCGCTCGGGGCACTTCACCCGCGACGCCGTCGTAAAAATCGTCGAACCAATCTGATACACCCCCCGCCATTTCCTGCTTTTCATTTCGGTGGTCGCCTGCTAGGATGCCTTCGCTCTGGGGAAGGGGCCTATCAATTATGGCTATTGGCGAACGCATCGACGAATGGCGCGACCGGATCTACGACTCCGGCGAGCGCCTCATCAAGAAATTCCTGCCCGATCTAGCGTCCCCGCCTGAAAAAGGCGACCACAAAGAGGCCGTGGCCACGCTCGAACGCGGCCGTAAAGCCTACAACGCCAAGAACTACCCCCGCGCCGAAGAATTCTTCCGCCAGGCCGTGCTGGCCGACGAGTCTTATTCCAAAGCCCACTACTACCTCGGGCTCTCGCTCTATAAACAGGGGGACTCGCAGGGCGCCACCCACGCTTGGAAGCGGGCCACCGAAGTCGACCCCACGGGCAGCATGGGCCTCAAAGCCCAGCGAAAACTCGGCTACGCCAAGCAGGGTACCAGCCGGGTCATCAACGAACTCCAAGAGCGCGTCAAAGAAAGCCGAAAACACTAAGTCCTTTAATTTCAACGGTTTACGTGTTTTCCATGATATTATCCGTTGAATTCATACTTCCCCCATGCTATCGTCTGTAAAGGCTGCAAGGGCAAAGGAGTAGAGCAACCCGCTAAAGGTTTTCGGCTGGCGCGCCGATAATCCTGATTGGCGGAGGGCGTGGTGCCAACCGGCCAGCGAGTAAGGGAGTTCAAACGATGGTAGGAATCTACGGAGTCGGCGGGCCGCAAGAGCCCCGCTCGGACCGTCCCTCCAGCGTTCGGGACAACCGACCGGGCCCCTCCACTGATAAGGAAACCGCATCCGACGGAGTCGTGATCAGCAGCGAGGCGCATGCCGCCGCCGCGATCGCCAAAACACTCCAGGCCGGCGTGGAAGATATCCGCGCGGACCGCGTCGAAGCGGCACGGCAGGCCATCGAGCGCGGCGACTATCGCCGCCCCGAGGTCGCCAAGGTCGTCGCCGAACGGATTAGCCGGTTGCTCTAGGGGTCACCCCCAGGGCATCGATGCACGTTCAACTAACTTCACGTCTCATCTGCGCATTGTTGGTGGTCAGTGTCGCCACCTGCGGAAGCGCACCCCGTATTGAGCCGTCAATGACGGCCAGCACCGCATCCCAACCTACTCCGCAGTCCGCACCCATCATCGAGTCCGCCACCATCGCCACCGGCAACGCCTCCTGGTACGGCCCCGGCTTCGACGGCAAAACCACCGCCTCCGGCGAGCTGTTCAACCAGAACCTCTACACAGCCGCCCACCGCACCCTGCCCTTCGGCACCATCGTCCGCGTGAAATGCCTGAAAAACGGCCGCACGGTGGACGTCCGCATCAACGACCGCGGCCCCTTCTCCAAAGGCCGCATCATCGACCTCTCCAAAGCCGCCGCCGCCCAAATCGGGCTGGTCGAGCGCGGCGTCGGCCCGGTCGAAGTCCGCGTCATCAGCGTACCCGCGCGCTAATTCCCGCATAGACTCCACCCACGAATTGTTTGTAGGCTGCTACGGCCTGTCCCGGATCCAAACTCTATGTCTCGCGCCGCCTGCAACACGTCGCAACGCGAAGCCCGCCACGCTGCGGGCAAGCTCGACATTCTGACCGGCGCGCACGGCGTGAAAGCCGATGTGCTCGACGATCCCGACGCCGTGCATAACGTACGTGTCGCCTCGCGTCGCGCGCGCGTATACCTCGCCGAATTCAAAGGCAACCTCCCGGATAGCATCGCGCGCAAAGCGCGCAAGCGCCTGCGCAAGATTGGTCGCAGCCTCGGCACCGCGCGTGAACTGGACGTCTGCATGTCCCTACTGCGCGAGTGGCCCGATGTGGAGCCACCCGTACGCAACTATGTAGCCGAGTGCCTCGCGAACGATCGCGCCGCCGCCCAAACCGGCGTCGCCGAAGTGCACACCGACCTCGCCGACGGCACGCTCGCAAAGCTGTTCGTCACCGTCCGGCACGACTTCACAAAATCCACCGCCTGCCACCTGCGCCACGCGCGCGGTCGCCTGCGCAAGCGGCTCGCCAAGGCCGAAGCCCTCTACGCCGCATGGTGGACCAGCCGGCTGGACGAAGACCTCCACGTCGTGCGCATCCGCATGAAAACCTTTCGGTACGCGGTCGAAGTCTATCGCCGCCTGTACGGAAAACCCGCGGACAAATTCCTGCACCAGCTAGAAGCCGCGCAGGACGCCCTCGGCCGCTGGAACGATCTGCGCGTGCTGCGTAACCGCGTGCAGGCGATGGAGGCCGACGCGCCGCGCAACCTGCGCGCGGGAATCGGACTGCTCGTGGCCGCCATCGGCGCGGAAGCGGATGCGGCGCAGGAACGCGCGCGCGAGGAACTCGGCGCCTTCTTCGAAAAAAAGCCAATGAAAGCGCACCACGAACTCTTCGGCGACTGGCACTGCAAGTGCTGCCACGGCGCACGGTAAATAAACAGCCGTGACGCGCACGCTCGTCGTCCACACGGGAGCCATCGGCGACTTCCTGCTCGCCTGCCCCGCCATCGCCGCGCTCGCGAACGAAACCACGGTCGAACTAGCCGGAAACCGCGCGCGCCTGGAGTTAGCCGTCGCGGGAAAAATCGCGCACGCCGCGCACGATCTCGATCGCATCGAGTTCCACTCGCTGTTCTCGGATCCTTCCCCCACCCTGCGCGCATTCCTGAAAAACTTCGATCGCGTCATCGTGTGGATGCGCGACAACGACAACACGATTCGCCAAGGACTCACCGCCTGCGGCGTGGCGCGCATAGACGTTTTTCCCGGCCTGCCAGAAGCACACTGGACACACCACGCCAGCGCGTACTATGCGAATTGCCTCGGCTACCGCGACCTGCCGCCGTTGTCGCTACGAATCCCGCCGGTCGGCCCACGCCTCGACATCGTGCTGCACCCCGGCAGCGGCAGCGCGAAGAAAAACTGGGCGCTCGAAAACTTCATCGCGCTCGCCAAAGAACACCGCGCCTGCAAACGCGACATCACCTGGTGCATGGGCCCCACCGAGATCGAAAACAGCCTCGCCGAAAAACTCGACGGCGAAATCCTGACCTGCGACTCCCTCATCGAACTCGCCGGACACCTAGCCGCCGCCCGCCAGTTCGTCGGCAACGACAGCGGCATCACCCACCTCGCCGCCGCCCTCGGCATCCCCACCGTCGCGATCTTCGGCCCAACGACCAACCCAAAAATCTGGGCCCCACAAGGCAACCACGTCCGCGTAGCAACAGGAGAACCCTGGCCGGATATAGAAGAAGTGTTTCTAATCTCGAACTAAACAGCCCTCTCTTTGTCATCCTGAGCAAAGCGAAGGATCTCCCCCAGGCCCACAAAGAGAGATTTCAGAATGTAGGGGCAGCCCCCTGTGGCCGCCCTTAGGCGTGCACTTCAGAATTGGCTGCTGCAGAACCCGGCGCCGCCGAAGCAAACTCTCGAATCAGCCCCGCCACCAGCACGCGCCCCTCGGCGTCATACACCACCGCCCATTGCCCCGGCGTCACGCTGCGCTGCGGCTCATCCAGCACGACCTCAATTTCGCGCCCACGCGGAATCACCGTACAAGACGCCGCATCGTGGTGGTAGCGGATCTGCACAAAGCCCGCGAACGGCTCCTCCGCGCGTTCGTGCCCGCTCCACACGACCTCGTCCGCGATGAACCCGCGACAGAAGGCTTCCTCTTCGAAGCCGACCACGACCGCGTTCTTCAGCGCATCAATCCGCACAACGTACAACGGCCGCTCGGCCGCGATGCCGAGGCCACGACGCTGCCCAATCGTGTAGTCCGTAATGCCCGAGTGCTCGCCGATCAATTCGCCGCGCGTGTTCATGATCGGCCCCGGACGCGGCGCGCCAAGCCGGCGACGCAGGAACGACTTGTAGTCGCCGTCCGGCACGAAACAAATGTCCTGACTCTCCGGCGTCTCCGCCGCCGCCAAACCAAGCGCGCGCGCCTTCGCCCGCGTCTCTTCCTTCGTCATCTCGCCCAACGGAAACAGCCCCATCGCAAGCTGCGCCTGCGACAACCCCGCCATCACGTAGCTCTGGTCCTTCTCCGCATGGAGCGCGCGCCGCACGGCCCAGCGGTCGCCCTCGTGCGCCAGCCGCACGTAGTGACCCGTCGCAATGCGCGCCGCGCCCAGCTCCAGCGCCTTCTTGTACAACGTGCCGAACTTCAGCCGCTGATTGCAGCGTACACACGGATTCGGCGTGCGCCCCTGCGCATACTCGTCCGCGAAATCGCCGATCACCTGCTTGTCGAACGTCTCAACGAGATTCAGCGTGTAATGCGGAAACCCAAACTGGTCCGCCACCTGCCGCGCGTCCTTCGCCATCTCCGCCGAACAGCACGGCTGAAACAACGACTTCGCGTGCTCATGCTCCGCCACCACGCGCATCGTAATGCCGACCACGTCGTGCCCCTGCTCCGCCAGCATCGCCGCCGCGGTGCACGAATCCACCCCGCCGCTCATCGCGACAAGGACTTTCGACGAAAGATTGGGGATTTGTTCAGTCATGGCACGGATTTCCGGGAAGATTCTAGCAAATTTCCGTCGCGCCTCGCCCGAATGTGTTTGTGGCGCGGACGTCCTCGCCCACGAATACTTACTCCCCCACTTAAGGGGCTTCCATCACCTGACCGGCGACGACATTTTATTCAGAATTGGGAATTCGCCGTGTAGGTCCAAGTGCTGGTTCAGCCAAGCGCGCTCTATTCGGTGGATTTCATTCAATTCGGCTTCGAGGTGATAGAACCAGAAGACGCGCCCTAAATCTGTTACCGCTGTTTTTTCTTTGGACTCTCGATGTTGGCCAAATCGCACACGCAGTTGTTCCGAGAGACCGACGTATAAGATCAACCCATCAAATGTCGTCAACGCGTAACAACCAGGTAACGCTGGTATAAATTTTTGATTCCTCAACCGAAATTCAAAGCGCAGTAACACCTCGGGTTTCAGCTCTGAGACGTTCACAACAGAATTTCACCTACCGATTGTTGTTTGTGGAGCGCTCGGATCAAATCCTGATTGACCTTCGCAAGCATGGCCGCATTCATACCGGACACAGGGCCACTCCCGCTGAGCCACCAATCCGGATGTCCCACGCCGGCAGCATCGCCTTCAGCATTGTCAAAAGCGGCTTGCAATGTGCGCTCAATAGTAGAAATCTTAAAGTCACCGAGATTTTGAAGCTTTCCAAACAACGCGACTGAAAAGCGACAAAACAGATCTACCCCAAGATACTTGTAGAGTACGGTAGGCTTGCCCGCATCGAGCAAATTCGCTAAAGCGCGCCAATAGTTGAAAAATACTTTCTGCTGCTTTTCGACTTCCCATGCCGAAACTGGATTATTAGCCGTTAATACATACTTCTTCACGGCCTTCACAAAGCTTTTCTGGCTTATAGTAGCGCCCTTCACATCTTGATTAGCCATCTCTATCTTTTGAAACCAGGCGGACTCCGGTGTTCTGTTCAAGTAATCGACGATCCGAAGCGCCTGTTTATCTTCTTCCTTCTCAACAATCCTGCTAATCCAGCGGGGCAAGTTTGGGACGTCTTCCGTGTCCACAGCATCCGTAAGGCGAGCGAAAATCCGCTGTTCCACGCCGCTATCCACGCTTTTTTGGGTCGTATTAACAATCAGGAAATGGCACATCTGAGCAATTTTGGGTAAACCGACTGCAATATTTACGGGGACTTCGAACGAACCAACATCGGGATTTTTTTCTGCGGCGAGACGCAGCCCTTCAATACGGTGCTGTCCATCAACGACACTGAACGGGCCGACGTCGCGAACGTCGAACCGAATCGTGTTGCTGTCGCCGTCGAATTCAACACTCTTATCTGTCGCAAGAAAGATACTCGTTGGCAGAAACGCGTCGTGCGTCTCCTGTCCGTCGAGAACATAGTCAGCTAATCTTTTGGCTCGTGCTTTATTTAGAAGGCGCTGGTAACCCTTGTCATTTGGGTTATCTGGATCCAGTCGGTCGATGTCATAAAATCCTTCGATTAGCAGATCAGAAACCCGAAGAGAAGTCGTGTACAGCTTGAGACCACCCTGCTTCACCAATGCCGCCGGGCGCGCGATTACAAAACTCATCGATATTTTCCTCATTTTCGAAACGGTTACCGTAAGTGATTTCAATACGAAGGTCAAATATCATGGTCAGTACAGAAAACCGGCAAAATCTGCAGCACCCTTGTTTCGCAACCGCTATTCTCGGGGCTTCCCCGAGCGGCGCAGGGTCCGGCAATGCAACAGGTCGCATATGGGTATAGAGGCCTTCGGCGTTGGGCGCACCGGGGTCTGGGCGTGGCCCTCGGGCTAGTGCTGGGCCTGTGTGCGTTGGCCGCGCGCGCGGTTGCAGTAGTCGACCCACCCACCGCTACAGCCCGGCTCTGCGGGATCGTATTGCGGAGTTTACGGGAACCACCCGCGCAAATAAGCCCGATCGACGGACAAAATACTGCATGAAGGCCCCTTTTTCGGCAGTTTTATTTCCCCGCGGCGCGTGGGAATGGGGTAGAATTTAGTGTTCGCGCGAGTGAACACTTGGGAAGGATGGCGGTCTACACCGACGCGCGGTTACGGATCAGCCAAGCAGTATGAAGCGATTGTCTCGGGTCTGCGTGTATCTGGCGCTGTGCAGCGCAGTGTTCCCCTTTGCCGCTGCGGCAGTGCCCGCCAATTTCCAAAATGAAATCCTGATCACGGGACTCACCGAGCCGACGCAAGTCGCCTTCACGCCCGATCAGCGCATGCTGATCATCGAACGCGCCGGGCGAATCTGGGTCGTGCAACCCGGCGCGGCGCAGGTCGACGCGACGCCCTTCAACCAGATCACCAACATCAACATCGCCAACGGCGAGCGCGGGCTTGTCGGCATCGTGCTCGATCCGAGCTTCGCCACCAACGGGTTCTACTACGTCTTCTACACGGCCAACTCGCCGCTGCGCGATCGCGTCACGCGGTTCACCGCGAGCGGCAACGCGACCGTGCCCGGCAGCGAAGTCATCCTCTGGCAGGATTTCGCCACGGCCTCCAGTTATCACCATGGCGGCGGCCTCGCATTCGGGCCGGACGGTTTCCTCTACATCTCGATCGGCGAGCAAGACGTGTCGCCGAACGCCCAATCGCTGACCAGTTACGCCGGCAAGATCCTGCGCATCGCGTCCAACGGCGCCATTCCCACGAACAACCCCTTCTACGACGGCGCGGGGCCGAATCTGGATGAAATCTGGGCGCGCGGCCTGCGCAATCCCTTCCGCATCAGTTTCGACCCCTCCAACGGGCGGATGTTCATCGATGACAACGGCGACAACGATCCCGGCTCGTCGATCGAAGAAATCAATATCGGCGCGGCGGGCGCGAATTACGGCTGGCCGATCTGCCAGGGAAACTGCGGCACGGCGGGCATGACGAATCCCATCTATTCGTATCCGCACGCCGGACGCGACGCCTCGGTGACGGGCGGGTTGATGTACCGCGGCACACAGTTCCCGGTCGAATACCGCGGCAGCTATTTCTATGGCGACTATGTGCAGAACACGATCCGCCGGCTGACCTTCGATGTGAACGGAAACGTCACCGGCAGCGTGAATTTTGAACCAGTTGACGGTGTAGCCGACGGCCCGTACGGCGACATTGTCGACATCAGGCAAGGTCCGGACGGCGCAATCTACTACACCGACATCGGCCTGAGCTGGGAAGGTGCGGCGCACGCCGCCGCGATTCGCCGCATCCGGTACACCGCCGGCAACCAGCCGCCGATCGCACAGGCCGCGGGCAATCCGCTGCAGGGTCTCGCGCCGCTCACGGTAAATTTCTCCAGCGCGGGTTCTTCCGATCCGGAGAGCCAGCCGCTGTCGTATGCGTGGACCTTCGGCGACGGCGGCACCTCCACGCTGGCAAACCCAAGCCATCAGTACACCAACGAAGGCACATACAACGCGCGGCTTTCCGTGAGCGACGGCGTCAACTCGACCCTCTCCGCAAACGTCGTGGTCGTCGTAGGCAATGCGCCGACCGCGCAGATCACCAGCCCGGCGAACAACGCCACGTTCCGCGCGGGCAACACGATCACCTTCGCCGGCACGGCCACCGACACCGAGGACGGCGCACTACCGGCGAGCGCGTTTACCTGGAACGTGCAGTTCCTGCACGACAACCACACCCACCCCTTCCTCGGGCCGCTGTCGAACACCACGGGCAGCACCTTCAACATTGATACCACCGGCCACGACTATCGCGGCTTCACGCGCTACCTGATTACGCTGACCGTGACCGATTCCGACGGCCTGCAGAAGACCACATCGGTCACCATCTTCCCGGAGAAGGTGAACCTCAGTGTCGATTCCGTGCCGAGCGGATTGAACCTGACCTTCGACGGCATTACGCAGACAACGCCGTTCTTGTGGGACACGATCATCGGCTTCCAGCACACGATCGCCGCGCCACACCAGACCTCCGGTGGCCAGCACTACAACTTCGTGTCATGGTCGGATGGCGGCCTGCAGGCGCACACGATCACCGTGCCCACACAGAGCACGTCGTACACCGCCACCTTCCAGTCCTCCGGGCCGGCCGCCACCCCAATGGTCGCGTACGGCTTCAACGAAGGCGCCGGCAGCCTGACGGCGGACTCGTCGGGCAACGGCCGCACGGGCACGCTGACGAATCCGCAGTGGACGACCTCGGGACGCTACGGCAACGGGCTTTTCTTCGACGGCACCAACGCGCGCGTGACCGCGCCGTCGATCACGTTACCGAGCACGTTTACCTTGATGGCGTGGATCAACAACCCGACCAATCAGGCGTATGAATCGCTCATAACGATCGGCAAGGATCGCGACCTGTATCTGCAAAACGGCACGCTGACCCTCGAAACACCGGTCCCCGGCACCGCGCGCGCGTTTGGCGCCATTCCTACCAACGCATGGCACCATCTCGCCGTGGTCTCCAACGGAACCATCACGCGCGCGTATCTGAATGGCGAGCCGCTGGGCGCGGATCTCGCCGCAGTCACAGACTCGTTCGCGGGTGTCTTGTTGCTCGGCGCGTGGAACGGCGCGGGCTCGCCCGTGGATTTCTTCTCGGGCACGATGGATGAAGTCCGCGTGTACAACGTCGCGCTGTCGCAGGGCCAGATTCAGGCCGACATGAGCACGCTGCTGACGGCGGACGCGGACGGCGACGGCATCACGGATCTCTTCGAAACGAACACCGGCATTTACGTCTCGCCGACCGATACAGGATCCAATCCGAACAACCCCGACTCCGACGGCGACGGCTTCATCGACTCGCTGGAACTGGCGGACGGCACCAACCCGAACAACGCATCCAGCAATCAGCCGCGCACAGACGTGTACATCCAGTTCGGCGCCCAGCCGCCGCACATGGGCACGCTCACCAGCCCAGCCGTAACGCTCGCGCGCGTCGTGCCGATGCTGCAAGCAAACGGCACGGTGCATTTCCTGAGTCCCGGCACGACAAACGAATCGGCGACGATCACCAAGAAGATGACACTGCGCGCCGAAGGCGGCACCGTGCGCATCGGCGCGCCGTAACGCTCAACCCAACGCGTCCAGCACTTCCTTCGCCGCGCGATCGCCGGAGCGCAATGCGCCGTCGACGTAGCCGGACCAAACATCCGAAGTCTCCGTGCCGGACCAGTGAATGCGGCCGACGGGTTCGCGCAGCGCGGAGCCGAAGACCGTCATCGTGCCGGGAGTCGCAACAGAGGTGTAACCCCCGATGCTCCACGGCTCTTTCGGCCACACCTGCTCTTTGTAGTCGATCGGATTTTTCGCGGCGTCGCCAAAGGCGATCGCGACATCGTTGAGCACCTGCGCGCGGCGCTCTTCAGTCGTGCGATCGGCCCAGCGCATCGCGGGCTCGCCGTCGAAGAAGCCGCTGAGCACGCCATGCTTGTTGCCCGGCGCGGTCGTGTCGAAGAAGGTGCCGTACTGCGCGGAGCACAGCGTGGCCTGACCGCTATAGCCCTGCTCGCGCCAGAAGGGTTTGTCGTACGCGACGAAACACTTGATCACCGCGCCCATCGGCATGCGCTGCTGCAGGCCGCGGCGCAGGTACGGCAGCACCGGATCGAATTCGATGCGCGCCACGCTCGGCGGCGGCATGGCAATGATCACGCGCTGTGCTTTCCACGTGCCTTTGTCGGCACTTACGGTGACGCCCGATTCCGTCTGTGTGATCCTGCGCACGGGCGAGCTCAGCACGACCTGATCGAGCTTCTTCGCGAGTAGTTCGGGAATCGACACGAAGGCTTCGACGTACAGCGAATCCTGCGCGGCCTTGGCCGTACCGGTGATGTCGTTAAAGCCTTGGCCGGATTTCATGTACCACAGAAACTCGAGCAGCGAAAGCTGTGACGGCTCGACCGAGAACACCGCCTGAACAATCGCGCGCATCACGTCGCGCACGACAACGGACGTCGCGTTCTGCTCCAGCCAGGTGTGCACCGTGATCGCGTCCCACTCGGCCGCATGCGGCGCGGTCCAGCGCGCCTCCAGCGGAATTTCGGCGCCCAGCTTGTCGATCGCGCCGGCGACTTTGAAGAACTCGGTCATGTCCTGTGTGGGCAGGCCGAAGCCCTTGAACATCTTGCCGCCGTGCTCGATCAGGAAGGGGCCGGTTACGTTGGTGGGGTATAGCGTGAGGCCGAGTTCCTTGCCGACTTCGAGCGCGCGGGTTTGCGATGGCCCCACCCACTGTCCACCGAGGTCAATCGCCTGGCCCGCGATTTCGCCGCGCTTAAGCCGTCCGCCGACGCGATCGTTTGCTTCGAGCACAGCAACGGACTTGCCTGCTTTTTTCAGTTGCGTCGCCGCCATCATGCCGGCTGCGCCTGCGCCGATCACGACCACGTCGACGGTGGACATAAGCTCCGCACGCGTGACTTCGAGCTGCGAAAACGCTAGTCCACCGGCGGACGCAACCGCGAGGCCTTTGAGCAGCGAGCGGCGCGTGATCGAGGTAGCGGATTGGGACGATTTCATGTGTGTTTCTCCGTGAAGCGCAGCCTACTTGGTCTCTGGCGGACGCGCCGTATGGTCGACTTTGATGAGTTGTTCAACCGGATACCCCAACGCACGCGCCTTGTTGACGAGGGCGATGTAGGTATCAGGATGCAATTGAGGTTGCCGCGCAAGAATCCAAAGATAGTCCTTGGATGGACCAACGACAAGGGCATGGCGGTACTCGGAGTCCAGTTCGACAATGAAATAGCCGCCGTAGAACGGCCAGAAAAACGTGACTGCAAGACTGCCAATCGATTTATCACCGTTAAATTTGGCTGTGCCCGTGGCGGAGTTCCAACGATGTTTTCGGGTGTCGTATCCCTTATTGACCACCTTAATCTTGCCATCGCCACGCAGCGAGTACTCGGCCGTAACATGCTGCAATCCACGTTCGAACCGATGATCGAGCCGAGCGATCTCGTACCAAGTGCCCAGATAGCGTTGAACCTCGAAATTTTTTACCGGATCGATACCCGCCGGAGGGCTTGCCGCGCAACAGAGGAGCAGGATTGTCGCCGGAAACAACGCACGCGCGAAAGGGTGCATTTTCATGAGGCGGTTCTCCAATTATGCGATTCTGACGCGCCAGCAGGGATCAAGTCCAGACTCAGTATGACTTCGGCAGACCAAGCACATGTTCGCCGAGGAAATTGAGCGCCATTTCCTGCGAGACCGGCGCGAGTTTATACAAACGCACTTCGCGCCACAGCCGCTCGATGTGGTATTCGCGGGCATAACCCATGCCCCCGTGGGTCTGCAGCGAAGCGTCGCACGCCTCGAACCCGGCCTCGGCCGCGCGCACTTTCGCGATGTTCGCCTCCGCACCACACGCGCGCTCGTGGTCATACAACCACGCGCCGTGCAGCACCATGAGCCACGCGACCTCAAGCTTGCTGTACGCCTCGGCGAGCGGGAATTGAATGCCTTGGTTCGCGCCGATCGGCCGGCCGAACACGACGCGCTCCTTGGCATAGCGCACGCCGAGATCGAGCGCGGCGCGACCAATGCCGACGGCCTCCGCGGCCACCATGAGGCGCTCCGGATTCAGGCCGGAAATAAGGTGATAGAAACCCTGCCCCTCCTGCCCCACCAGCGCACTGGCCGGCACGCGCACGTTGTCGAGAAAGAGTTCGTTCGAATCCACCGCCGCGCGGCCGAGCTTGTCGATCTCGCGAATGGTCACGCCGGGCAGCGTCAGATCGAGGAGGAAAAGCGACATGCCGAGTGTTTTCTTTGGCGACTCGTCGTAGGGCGTCGTGCGCGCGAGCAGCAGCGTGCGGCCGGACCGTTGCAGGTTGCTCGACCAAACTTTCTTGCCGGTGATGACGTAGTGGTCGCCGTCGCGCACCGCGCGCGTACTGATGCGCGAGGTATCGGTGCCGGCATCGGGCTCGGTGATGCTGAAGCCGAGGCTGAGTTCACCGGACGCAATCTTCGGGAGGAGGTCTTTCTTTTGCGCTTCGTTGCCGTACTTGATCACGGGCATCGGCGGGAAGAACGCGAAGTGCACCGGCGAGGCCGCCGTCGTGCCGCCGCCCGCCGCACAGATCTCGTGCAGCACGAGGCAGGCCTCTGTAATTCCCAAACCCGACCCGCCGTAGGCCTCGGGGATCACGACGCCCAGCCAGCCCGCGTCGGCCATGGCCTTCAGGAAGGCATCGGGGTAGGTCGCGGTCGCGTCGCGCTCGCGCCAGTAGTCGAGCCCGAAGCGGTTGCAGAGGGCGCGCACCTGCGTGCGGATGGCTTCGTGTTCTTCGCTGAGTATGAAATCCATTACATTCGCTCCAGGCGCGAAAACCATAGCATACCGGCGCGATCGCACAAGCCTCGTGTACAGTTAATGGGCGCGCCGCGCGCCGGGGGAGAACGGTCATGGCGTTGGTGAAAGACGTGTCGTCGCAGGCGGTCCAGGAAGTGGAATCGTTCATGTCGGGATTGCTCAAGCGTAATCCCGGTGAGACGGAGTTCCACCAGGCGGTCGAGGAAGTCGCGAAGACCGTGATGCCCTTCATCCTTGAGCATCCGCAGTATCGCGACGCGCAAATCCTCGAGCGCATGACCGAGCCGGATCGCGTGGTGATCTTCCGCGTGAGCTGGCAGGACGACGCGGGCAACGTGCGCGTGAACCGCGGCTACCGGATCCAATGCAACAACGCAATCGGGCCCTACAAGGGCGGGCTGCGTTTCCACCCGAGCGTGAACCTGAGCATCCTGAAATTCCTCGCGTTTGAGCAGACCCTGAAAAACAGTCTCACCACGTTGCCGATGGGTGGCGCGAAAGGCGGCGCGAACTTCAATCCCAAGGGCAAATCCGACGCGGAGATCATGCGCTTCTGCCAGTCGTTCATGACGGAGCTGGTGCGCTACATCGGCAAGGACCTCGACGTGCCGGCCGGCGACATCGGCGTGGGCGAGCGCGAAATCGGATTTCTGTTCGGTCACTATCTGCGCATCGCGCGCGAATTCACCGGCGCGATGACAGGCAAGGGCCTCGCCTTCGGCGGCAGCCTGATCCGCAAGGAAGCGACCGGTTTCGGTTGCTGCTATTTCGTCGAGGAGATGCTGAACCGCGTCGGCGACGGCATCAAGGGGAAAGTCTGTCTCGTCTCCGGCTCGGGCAATGTCGCGCAGCATACGATCGAAAAGATCAACGACTTCGGCGGCAAGGCCGTGACGGCGTCAGACTCCGACGGATTCATTCACGATCCTGACGGCATTCGCGATGAGAAGCTGCAATTCCTGATGGATCTCAAAAACGTGCGGCGTGGGCGCATCTCGGAATACGCCGAGAAATATAAGTGCAAATACATCGATGGCCAGCGGCCGTGGGGCGTAAAGGCCGATGTCGCATTCCCCAGCGCGACGCAGAACGAAATCAGCGAGGCCGAAGCGCACACACTGCTGAAGAATGGTCTCAAGGCCGTCGGCGAAGGTGCCAACATGCCCTCCGAAGAAGGCGCCACCGATGCCTTCCTCGATGCGAAAATTTTGTACGCGCCCAGCAAGGCGGCGAACGCTGGCGGCGTGGCGGTGTCCGGTCTCGAACAATCGCAGAACGCGCAGCGCCTGCACTGGACCCGCAACGAAGTCGACACCAAGCTGCAAGGCATCATGAAAGAAATCCACGCGCAGGCCGTGAAGTACGGCGAGAACGGCGGCTGGGTAAACTACGTCAAAGGCGCGAACACCGCAGGCTTCGTGCGCGTCGCGGATGCGATGCTGGCCTACGGGGTAGTCTGAGCTGCCTTCGCCGATTTTTTCAGTAACCTCACCCATGTGAATTCCGACGCGGACTCCGGGAAGGTCAGACTGCGTTGCGTGGCTCATCTGCAGCCGCAGTGCAAACAACGCTGCGGCGGACGACGTATCGAAGGTCAAGAAACAACCGTCGCCAGCCCAGTCAATGATCCGGCCCCCGCACGTGGCGGCCAGGCCACTGATCAATTCAGCGTGGCGCGCGATGAGCGCCTCAATCGCCGCGTCGCCGCGTTGCGTCTTGAGCGCAGTCGAGTCCGCCAGGTCGGTGAAGACCAGCGTGAGCACCTTGGATGAGATATTCGAATCGGGCATGAATTCCGACCACTGCGTACTAGTAGACACCGAGTAGTATAGCCTACGATGCAGCCGGCGCCGACTTCTTCGTGATTTTGAAGTTCTTGGTCGTGGCGAATTGCGAGAACACACCGATGATGGTAAGCACGAGCCACGCGCCGAGGACGTAGAAGCGCTGATCCTCGTTGCGCAGCGCGGCGCGGTAAGGTTCAAACGGATCCGTGCCGCCTTCGTAGAAATACACGCCGCACATCGTGAGCAGCACCGCGCCGAGCGTTGAGGTCGCGACGATCATCACCGGCTTTTCCAGAATCAGCGCGAGCAGGCCGCCGACGAATCCGACGCCGAGTACAATGAGCGGCTCCCATTCCTGATCGGCGGTCTGGAACACGTTGTTCGCAATCAGCGTGGCCGCGAGTAGTCCCACAAGGAAAATCCCCGCGCGGTACAGAAAGAACAGCGCAAATGCCCCCGAGATGCCGCCGAGACAGAAGGAGATAATCCCGGCGACTTCGTTGCCGCGCGTAAGCCAGAGCGCGATCAGCCCCGCGACAGAACCGGCCAGCGTAAACCCGGCGATCCCGATGACGAACTTCAGCGTGCGGTAACCCAGAAAACAGTACAGCGTGCCAACGGCGACCGCCGCGGCCATAAGGCCGTTGAGCTGGACCTGCGTGAGCTGATCGATGTCGAACGCGATGTCCGGCATGTGGTTCCCCCGTGGAGCGCCTGATTCTCGCGCCGGTATGACCACAAATCAAGCCGTCCGGTGCAGGATGCGGTATTTGCGGAGGTGCGCCGCCGTTTGCGATAATGCTCCCCGCTGCCACACGCGCTTCCGGCCGAATTCATCCAGAGTTATCGCGGCCTCGGCGCAATTCATTCACACGGACTCGACGCACCCGCGCTGCTCATGGATCACGCTGCCGATACAACTACCAATCGCCCTTGGTTTCGTCGCTTCACGAAGCTCGTCGCGGCGGCCACGCTGTGTCTGATCTTTTTGGGCGGACAGGTAAAGAGCCACGAAGCCGGCTTGGCCGTGCCCGATTGGCCGACGACTTACGGCCAGAACATGCTGCTATATCCGATCGACAAATGGGTCGGCGGCATTTTTCACGAACACCTGCACCGCGTCGTCGCGGCTTCGGTCGGCTTCCTGTGCATCATCCTTGCGACCTGGATGGCGTCGGTCGAAAAACGCCGCTGGGCGCGCTGGCTGGGCGTGGCCGCGTTGGGTCTCGTGATCGTGCAGGGCCTGTTCGGCGGACTCACCGTGAAGCTGCTGCTGCCCGCGTGGGTTTCGACGACACACGCGATCCTCGCGCAGACGTTCTTCCTGTTGACGTTGTTCATCGCCTACACGCAGTCCCGCGAACGCGCGAAGCGTGAAGCCGCGCCGGCGGACCCCGGTTCTTGGCGCGCGGCGGTGCCCGCGATCGTGTTGCTGGCGCTCGTGTACATGCAATTGCTGGCCGGCGCGCTAATGCGGCACACCGAATCCGGCCTCGCGATCCCCGACTTCCCGATGATGGCGGGCGGTTGGTCCCCCTTCTTCGACAACGAGTCCGTCGCGTGGGTGAACGCCTGGCGCGCGGACTACAGCTTTGAAACGGGCCAGACGCTCGAACCCGTGACGGCGGCGCAGTTGTGGATTCACCTCGCGCACCGCGTCGGCGCCGTGTTGGTAACACTCGGCGCACTATTGACCGGGTGGCGCGCAATCGCACGGCGGAATCTGGCGCGCGGCGTATACCGCACGTCGCTGGTGTTGCTCGCGCTGGTCGCTACACAAATCACGCTCGGCATCGTGACCGTGCTCTCGCACAAGGTGCCGTGGATCACGAGTCTGCACGTGATGACGGGCGCCGCGACGCTGGGCTGCACAGGCTTGCTCGCACTGCGCGCGATGCCGTTGCGCTGGCGGCGCGCCGAAGATGAAGTGTCTGCCTCCGCAGCAGAGCCTGTCGCACACGTCGGTCCGAAGCCGCGCTCGACCTTCGCGGCCTATCTCGAACTCACCAAACCGCGCATCGGCATGATGGTGATCATCACCGCGGCATTGGGCTACTACCTGAGCACGCTGGCGGCCCATGAATTCCACGGTTGGATGCACTTCGTGATCACGATGCTCGGCATCGGCCTCTCCGGCAGCGGCGCGTCGGTGCTGAACCAGTACCTCGAACGCGACATCGACGCGCGCATGGATCGCACGCGTAATCGCCCGCTGCCCTCCGGTCAGATTTCGCCGGGCGCCGCGCTGTACTTCGGCGTCGCGCTGGCGCTGGGCGGCTGCCTGTTGCTTGCGTGGCAGATCAATTTGCTCGCCGCCTTCCTCACGCTGCAGAGCGCGTTCTTGTATGTGCTCGTCTATACGCCGATGAAGCGGCTGACGTGGTGGAACACTTCCGTCGGCGCGGTGCCGGGCGCGCTCCCGCCGTTGATCGGCTGGGCGGCCGCATCGGGCAGCCTCGGCCTTGGTGGCTGGATTCTGTTCGCCGTGCTGTATATCTGGCAGCACCCGCATTTCTTCGCGATCGCGTGGATGTACCGCGAGGACTATGCGCGCGGCGGCCTGAAGATGTTGCCGGTGGTTCAGCCGGATGGCAAGAACATGTTTGCGCAAGTCATCCTGTTTTCCGTGATTCTGATTCCGGTGTCGCTGATGCCGTGGCTGGCCGCGCTGGCCGGATGGACGTATTTCACCATCGCGATGCTGCTCGGCTTGATGATGCTCGGCACGGGAATCGTGTTCGCGGCGCGGCAAGACAAGCGCGCGGCGCGGCGCGTGCTGCATGCCTCGCTGCTGTATCTGCCCGGACTACTCATCGCCGTGATCATTGACGCGGCGATTCGCTTGCCCTAAAAGGACCAGACGAAATGCCTACGCACCTCACGCCGCAGAGCCCGTTTGTCCGGCGTTACCTCGTGGTGATGAGTATCCTCACGCTCGCGGGAATTCTCGCCGTGCTCGCCTTGCGCTCGGCCGTGCGCGAGCAAGCGCTCGCTGCGCATGAAGTCACCAATCAAGCAACGGAAGCGCTGCCCGTGCTCGGCCAAATCGGCGAGTTCACGCTCACCGATCAGAGCGGCGCGCCATTTGGTTCGGCGCAGCTCGCAGGAAAGCTGTACGTGGCGGATTTCTTCTTCACATCCTGCTCGGGCATCTGCCCGGTGATGTCGAAGGCGATGGGCGACCTGCAGACACAATTCGCGGATGAGCTGCGGATTTCGTTTGTATCCATCACGGTCGATCCGGCCACAGACACCCCGGAAGTGCTGACCCGCTACGCCGCTCGCTACAAGGCGGAGGCCGGCCGGTGGCACTTCCTGACCGGAGAGGCCGAGGCCGTGCAACGCTTGGCCAAGGAGCGGTTTCTATTGGGATACGGGGACGAGCCGGTGAACCACAGTGGCCGGTTTGTGCTGGTGGATGGCACGGGCGCGATTCGGGGTTTCTATTTTGGAACAGAGGCAGCCTCGATCGAGGCCCTCAAGCATGACTTGCACCGACTTTTAAGCGAATCTTCGCTATAAGTCGTTTATATTCATATACTTACGTTTATATTTTAGCCATCAGCGCTACATCAAAACGGCCTGTAAAGTGATATCCTGAGTAAGCGAATGGTTCTTTTACGGTTGCAAGCCCGGTTGGCGTGGAACAGGAAATTTACGGTGCGTGTTCGAGACGGCATGTTTACGCTTAAATTCTCACAGTGTGTGGTGTATGTCGCGGCAGTGGGCCTCATGCTCACGGCCGGGCGCATCTCCGCCGCGGACGGCCCACCCCAATTCCAACGCCCGCCTACAAAGGTCGTAACGGCACGCGGCGAAAACGGCATCCTCGCGCCGCAAGGTGAATTCCCCGGCAGCGTGTATTTCAAGGCCGTCAGCGAAGTCGCCACTGAAATTCGCGGCAAGGTGATCGAAGTCAATTTCGAAGTCGGCGAACGCGTAACCAAAGGCCAGGTGCTGGTGCGGCTCGACGATGAACTGCTGCGCAAGGATCTCGGCGCGGCACAGGCGCGGCGCAATCGCGACAAGACCTTGCTGGAAAGTGCGGAGACGCGCCTCACGCGCGAGCAAGGACTCGCCTCCAGCGGATTGAGTCCCGCGGAACAATTGGACGACACGCGATTCCAGGTGCAGGGCCTGCGCTTCTCCGTGGCCGCTACTGAAGCAGAACTTTCGCGGCTCGAAGCTGTAATCAAAAAGAGTTCGATCGTTGCCCCGTTTGACGGCATCGTAATTGAGCGTCCGCTCGAAATTGGCGAATGGCGCACCGAAGGCAGCCCTGTCGCGACCATCGCGCGCGAAAACTTTTACGAAGTCGTGGTGGACGTGCCCGAAGCGAGCGTGATCTTCGCCGAGCCTGGCCGCGAAGTGGAACTGCACATCGGCAGCCACCGCGTGGTCGGCAAAGTGGTGACCGTGGTGCCGCGCGGCGACATCGCGACGCGCACTTTCCCCGTGAAGCTTCAAGTGCAAACCGATGTGCCGCTGCTCGAAGGCATGACGGCCCGCGCGCGCATGCCCATCGGCGCGTCGATCGAGTGCCTGCTGCTGCCGCGCGACACGATCCTCAACCAGTTGGGCGCGAATTACGTGTTCACGGTTCAAGACGGCATCGCGCACAAGCACCCCGTCGACATCGTCGGCTACGACGGCATGACGGTCGGCATTAACGCCACGGACATCGGCCCGGGCCAGTTGTTCATCACAAAAGGCCACGAGCGCCTGCTCGAAGGCGACCCGGTCGAGGTCGTGTCCGCAATCGACGCCACCCTAACCCCCGTCGCGCCGCAAGCGCGCTAACCGGGCGGATTCATGGACCCCATTAAATTCGCCATCACGAAACCGGTGGTGGTGTTGGTGGGCGTCATTCTCGTCATCCTTTTCGGCGTCATCGCGCTGTACCAACTGCCGTATCAGCTCGCGCCGCGCATCGAGCGCCCCGTGGTCGGCGTGCGCACCTTCTGGGCCGGCGCGAGCCCGTATGAAATCGAGCGCGACATTATCGAAGTGCAGGAAAAGGCGCTCAAGGGTCTGCCGAACCTGCTGCATATGGAGAGCGAGTCGCGCGACAACATGGGCAACATCACGCTGACTTTCGATCTCGGCGTGACGATCAGCGACGCCCTCCTGCGCGTGTCAAACAAGCTCGACGAAGTGCCGACCTATCCCGAAAACGTCGACAAGCCCGTGTTGAGCGCAAGCGGATCGGAAACCGATCCCATTGTGATGACGGCGCTGCAGGCCTTGCCGGGCAACGACATCGACGTGTACACCGCGCTGAGCTTTTTTGAAGAGAACATTCAGCAATACCTCGAGCGCGTCAAGGGCGTGGCCGAGGTGCAGATCCGCGGCGGCATCCGGCGCGAGATGCACGTGGTGCTCAAGTCTGACCGGCTCGCGGCCTATGGCGTGACGATCGATCAGGTAATTGGCGCGCTGCGCGGCGACAACGTGAACGTGTCCGCGGGCAACCTGGCCGTGGGCCGGCGCGACTTCCGCGTGCGTGCCGTGTCCGAGTTCCGCAGCGAAGACGACATCAAAAACGTGGTCGTGGCGTCCGATGGCCGGCGCATCGTAAAAGTGCGCGATCTGGCGGATGTGCAGCCAGGGTATGAAAAGCGCATGGGCGGCGGGCTGCAGGACGGTAAGCCGGGGATCGTGATCCCGATCGTGTCCGAGCCGGACGCCAACACGCTGCAAGTGACCAAGGACATCCAGGGTGTCGTCGACGAACTGAACAGCGGCATTCTGAAAGACAACGGGCTGGAGCTCATCTGGCTCGACGACCAACGCGGGTACATCGAAGGCGCCATTCACCATCTGCGCGAGGACATTCTCCTCGGCTGCATTTTCACCGTGATCGTGCTGTGGATTTTCCTGCGCAGCATCGCGTCAACGCTCGTGGTCAGCGTGGCGATTCCGATCTCGCTCATCGGCACGTTCATCGTTATGCGCGCACTGGGCACGACGCTGAACCTCGTGAGCCTCGCGGGTCTCGCCTTCGCGACGGGCCGTCTCGTGGATGACGCGATCGTGGTGCTCGAAAACATCGATCGGCATCGGCATCTGGGCAAGGGCCCATTCCAGGCGGCTTACGACGGCGCGCGGGAAGTGTGGGGCGCCGTGCTGGCGTCCACGCTGACGACCGTGGCGGTGTTCCTGCCCGTCGTATTCCTGCAGCTTGAAGTCGGCATGATGTTCCGCGACATCGCGATCGCGGTGACGACGGCCGTGCTTATCAGCCTCGTGGTATCGGTCATGGTCGTCCCGATGCTGTCGTATCAACTCTTCTCGCTGAACTTCGTGCACTGGCTTGAACACAGAAGCACGGGCAAGTTTAAGCCCATGCAGAAAATCGGCGAATGGATCGGCGCGGGCTATATGGCCATCGTGCGCGTCGCGACACGCACCATTCCCGCGCGCATCCTGACCGTAATCGTGCTCGTGAGCGCGTCCGCGGCGACGGTGTATTACCTGTTCCCGCCGCTCGAGTATCTGCCGGAAGGCAACCGCGACTCCGTGGGCACGATGCTGATGGCGCCGCCGGGCCTGAGCTATGACGAGCGCATGGGCATCGGCAAATACGCCTTTGAATACATGGAGCCCCTGCGCAAGGAAGGCGCCGTGGATGCCGCGGGCAATGTGTCGCCCGGCGTGCGGCGCATGTTCTACGTGTCGTATTCGAACTTCATGCGAATCGGCATGATCAGCGCCGACAAGGAAAAGGCGCGCGATCTGATCCCGATTTCCCGGCAACTCATCAGCACCATTCCCGGCGTACGCGGCGTGTCGAACCAGTCGAGCATCTTCGGGCGCAACGTCGGCCAGGGCCGCAGCGTATCCGTGGATTTGAGCGGCGCGGACATTCAGAAGCTGACAGACGTCGCCGGCGCGATGATGGAGCGTCTCGCGCGCGTGCTGCCGCAGGCCCAAGTGCGTCCGCGGCCGGAACTCGACCTGATGTACCCCGAAACGCGGTTTGTGCCCGACAGCGAGCGGCTCAGCGCGGTCGGCATGACGGCGCAGCAGTTCGGCGTCGCGCTCGATGTGCTCATGGACGGCCGCGACATCGGCGATTTCAAGCAGGAAGGCGAAAAGAAGGTCAATCTCGTCGTAAAGATGGACGAGAAAGACGTCCGCACGCCGGAAGAATTGTACGCCTCGCTGATCCCCACGCGCACAGGCCAGGCAGTGCCCGTATCGGCGTTGTCGCGCATCGAAACGACCACGGGCCTGACCTCCATTCGACACTTCGAACGCAACCGTACGTTCACGCTGGACGTAAACCCGCCGGCGGAAATGACGATCCAGGAAGCAATGGAAGCGGTAACGGAACAGGTGATCCCGCAGATGCGCGAAGAAGGCGCGCTCAACGGCATCGGCGTATCGCTGAGCGGCACGGCCGACAGCCTGACGCAGACGCGCGAAGCGCTGCAGTGGAATTTCCTGCTCGCGATCGTGATCACGTACTTGTTGCTCACCGCACTGTACGGCAACTTCATCTATCCCCTGATCATCATGTTCACCGTGCCGCTGGCGAGCGCGGGCGGATTCATCGCGTTGAAACTGGTGAACATGTTTATCGCTTATCAGCCGATGGACGTACTCACGATGCTGGGGTTCATCATCATGATCGGTGTCGTGGTGACAAACGCAATCCTGATCGTGCACCAGGCGCTGATCAACGTGCGCGAGCACCGGATGGACTACTACGACGGCGTGATCGAGGCCACGCGCACGCGCTTGCGCCCGATCTACATGACCGCATGCACCTCGGTGATTGCACTGGCGCCCCTCGTCGTGCGCGCCGGCGCCGGTGCGGAACTCTACCGCGGGCTGGGCGCCGTGGTGCTGGGCGGCCTGGTCGTGTCCACGGTCTTCACCGTCGTCATGATCCCCGCCATCCTCGTGTTCTTCATCCCGATGGAAGGCGCGTTCCGCCGCCGGGCCGAACGCCACATTCAGAGCGACGAGATCGTCGCGAAGTAATCCGCGCGTCATCCATTCTTAACGGCGCAACAGGTATCCCTATACGTTCATTCTTTTTCATTTCGAGTCAAGTCTTTCTTTCTTAACATTCACTCTCTATGAACCTTGTTAATCAAGGTTTTTATAAAATGTAAAATCGAACGTTCGTATTAATCCAATAAGAAACAATCGTTCGTGTTATTCTCATGTCATCTTTTTGATTCCATGCTTTCGGGGGATTGACCATGGAACGCAAGACCAAGGGAATGGGGACTCGCGAGCGCATTCTGCGCCGCGCGGTGCAACTGGCCTCGGTGGAAGGCCTCGATGGCGTTACCGTCGGCCGGCTCGCTTCCGCGCTGGGACTGTCAAAAGCCGGTCTCTTCGCCCACTTCGGCTCGAAGGAAGCCCTGCAGCTTGCGTTGCTGGACGAAGCCCGGCGTATGTTCGAAGAACGCGTTGTGCGTCCCGCGAATGACAGCCCGGAAGGCCTGCCGCGCCTGATGACGCTGCAATCGAACTGGATCGATCACCTGCGCGACGGCACCTTCCGCGGCGGCTGCTTCTTTGCATCAACCTCGGCGGAGTTCGACGGCCGGCCCGGCCCGGTGCGTGCGCGCATTGCGGCGGTTGCGGGCCGCTGGCGCGATTTGCTGGAAGGCGAAGCGCGCCGTGCACGCGACCTCGGCCACCTCGAGCCCCACACCTCCCCCACGCGCCTGGCGTTCCTGCTCCATGCCATTACGCTGGAGACAAACTGGGCCTTCCAGTTACTCCGCGACGAGGACTGCTTTGATCGCGCGCGTGAAGCCTCGGAGACCTGCCTGCGCTCGGCGGCGACGGCCGAGGGATTACGGGCCACGAAATCCCGCCGGGTACTGCCTGCGCGCACGGAAGCCGGCGCGGCCTAGGGCCGTATCGCCGAAATTTTGCAGCGCGAATTCCCGTGCTGTGTTATCCTGCCCAATACGCTGATCGGCAGGGTGCGGCGCGCGGGTAGCATGCGGAGGGTGGCACATGACGGACGATCTGGGCGAAGTCACCATCGTTGAAGCAGGACCCGACGAACTCGATCTTGTTGTGCCGCTGTTTGATCAGTACCGGCAGTTCTACAAGCACCCGAGCGACCTGGCCTTGGCGCGCCAATTCGTGGCCGCCCGCCTTGAACAACAAGATTCCGTCGTCTTTCTCGGCGTGGGCGGCGACGGCCACGACGAAATCGGGCTGGGGTTCGCGCTGCTGTATCCGTCCTTCAATTCCGTGTTGGCCACTCCGATCTGGATTCTGAACGACCTCTACGTGCTTGAAGGCGCGCGGCGGCACGGGCTGGCCCGGGAACTCATCGCATCGGGACAGGAACTTGCCGCGGAAACCGGCGCGACCGTGATTTCACTCGCTACGGCACGGGACAATGCTCCGTCACGGCGGTTATACGAAAAGCTAGGCTTTACGCTGGACGACACTTTCTGCACGTATTTGCTCAATTTGTGAGCGATCCCGCCTCGCCTTGCCGAGGTAATCAGTTTCCCATTCGTGCAAAAGTGGTAGACGTAACCCCAAGGATTTGGTAGGCTTAGCCGCTGCATTGGTGTCATTGCACCGACAGGTGCATTGGCTGCTTTCATTTGTCGCCGGGCTGCGGCGCACGTAAGGAAGGACGACGCATGATCGGAAGTGTTGTAAGCAATAAACTGTCTGTTCGGCAACTTGCGAGCGTTGCGTCGGCGGTATTCTGTTTACTGGCTGAATTGGCAAGCGCCCAAGAGACCAGGCCCGCCTCACTGCCGCTTCCAAATTCGAATCCCGGCGGAACGCTGCGCACGCAGATCAGCGACATTCCCTGGACGCCGCCGACGCGCGATGCTCGTATGGTCTATGGCACCGACGACCGCATCGATGTATATCAGGAAGTAAATGCAACGCGGCTGATGCAAGCGGCATCCACTTGCGCACTGATTTCCAACGATCAACTCCTCAATAACGGCAACGGCACCATCACGATTCGTCTGTCGGCGTATACCCAGGGCGGATATATCCCGTGCGAAGACGAGCCCTTTGCGACGCAACCGGCGGCGGCATTTTGCTCGGGCTTTATGGTGTCAACCGATCAGATCGCCACGGCCGGTCATTGCATAAACGGCGCCGCCGACCTGGGCAATTTCAGTTTTGTTTTCGGCTTCGACATGCTCAATGCATCCACACCGGTGGCCACGGTGAATGTGAATCAAGTGTATTCGGGCACTCAGCTGCTGTCGTGGGAACCGGGCGGCGATTTCGACCACGCGCTGGTGCGCGTCGATCGCGTTATCAATTCGCCGGGCGCGGTCGCGCTTCCCGTGCGCACCACGGGATCGATCGGCCTCAACACGCTCGTGGGCACCATCGGACATCCGGTCGGCCTTCCGAAGAAACTTTCCTTCGGCGGAAGCACACGCGTCCGCGGCATCGCTGATCCCGCCTACTTCGAAGCGAACATCGATGGTCTACCGGGCAACTCCGGTTCACCGGTGTTCAACCAGGCTACTGGTCAGGTCGAAGGCATTCTTGTGCGCGGACCCGCGACCAATTTCTTCCTCGATGGACAGTGTTTCCGCGAACTCACCGTATCGGATAACTTCGGTACTCGCGTGGAGTCCACGCGAATCGGCGTACTGACAGGCAGCATCGCACCGGGCGATCCCCAGGTGTCGGTGTCATTGCACCGCAACTCACTTGCCGGCGCAGACGTGAACGCTTACAACGAAGTATTTGGTCACTTCGCCGACGCCGTGTTTGAGGCGACGGAAGGGCAACACCCGATAGACCGCATTCGCGTCAGCCTGGACGGCCAACCCATTACCGACGAAGCGCCAGTGATTACGGTGCTTGGCGCCAACCCGGCCTATGTGAATGCAGGCGCTGCCTATAACGACGCAGGCGCGACGGCATTGGACGTGGAAGACGGCGATCTCACGGGGGATCTGATAACCCAGAATCCGATCAATACAGCGATTGCTGGGGACTTTTATGTCCGTTACCGCGTGACGGATTCCGATCAGCATACGGTCGAGGCATTCCGCATGGTGAGAGTGGTGGGACACGAGCCCCGGGTTTTTGTATTAGGGGACGGAAACAATATTGCGGAAAGCGATAATCCATACTACATAGTCGTGGACTCCGGCTGTAGCTGCAACATTCCCGGCGCTGTTGTCACGGACGTGACGGACGGGCTCCAACTTCCCGATGACGTCGAGGACAACGTTGATACAGGGGAAGAAGGGGACTACCAAATCATCTATTCGTATACGGACAGACAAGGCAATTTTGAATCTGCGATACGCTTCGTAAGCGTAATCTCGGACAATTTTGACGAACCAATTTTTAATGTAAGGGGACAAAATCCCACTTATTTGACTGTAGGTGAGAGTTACCAAGAGCAGGGCGCAACAGCGACAGACCTCACCGACGGCCCCTTAATCGTTGCTATTTCCGGATTCGTCAACACCAATGTGACGGGTGATTACGTCATCAGGTACACCGCCAGCGACTTCAATGGTAATGAGCGCACTGCGTTTCGTATCGTGAAGGTTCAGGGTTTCGATCCCGTAATTAATCTGCTGGGTCCGAACCCAATGACGCTTCCGGTCGGCGGGATCCTCGTCGATCCAGGCGCCGTCGCCTCCGACATATCGGACGGCGATATCACGTCGTCCATCATTGTGGACAATCCTGTG
Organism: uncultured Nitrospirales bacterium; assembly: GCA_964620045.1. Taxonomy (GTDB): domain Bacteria; phylum Hydrogenedentota; class Hydrogenedentia; order Hydrogenedentales; genus VFKU01. Next base: position 29,334 of record CAZUJL010000016.1, on the reverse strand, counting down.
AACCCGATGGAGCCGGGACAGTATTTCATCACCTACTCGGTGACCGATTCGGACAATAGAACAACCGACGTATTCCGTCAGGTCGACGTCGTTGGTTCGCTCGATGCGATGGAGCGCTCAAGCATCGTGTGGCTGCCGGCGGGCGTGCCTAGCGTGAAAAAGGCCGGCGGATTTGGGACTCCGGGCGGGCAAATTACGATGTACGACATCTTCCGCGGAGGCCAGGCCGGCGCGGATCTGAACTTCCTCGGCAGCCCCGAAAGTCGCCGTCAGGCGGGCTATGTCCTCGCGGGCCTCTGGTTGCAGTATTACCTGGGCATCGCCGCGGAATTCGCTGAGACGACGTCCGACATCGCCGTGCTCGATTCCGTACTGGCGGATCCCTTCTCTCCCGCGTTCGCGTCTACCGGCGCGGGCTTGAACATCTCTTCCACCCAGGACGGCATCGCCACCGGCGGCGTATTCCAGTCGCTCGAACACACCCGGGCGACGCCGCAGCAACGGTTGCACGGGCTGAGCGCGTGGGCGACCATTGCGCAGACCTACGGCGGCGATACAAAGCCCTCGCGCCTGATCGCCAAACGCCCGCGGGCCTTCTTCTCGGATCTCGCGGATGCCGCGCCGGTTGGCACCGCGGCGCCGGTCACCAATATCGGCTCGCTTCCCACCGGCCCATTTACGGGAACGCAGTATTTCGATGACCGGGGGATCTTCTTCCGAATCGGCACGGAAAACTCGCTGCCCGTCATCGCGGGCCAACCGACTCGGACCACCTCGCCGTGCATCACTGGACGCCTGGTGGACATCATCGTGACCTCACCGGTGACCTACGAGTTCCCGGTCGATTCCGATGTGCGCGAGCTGATGGTGGCGGTCACGTTGCCGTGTCTGCGCGACGCTTCGAACATAGAAGCAGTGCTGATCGATCCGCTCGGACGCCAGGTGATTGCCCAGGCCGTTGAAGACGTGCCGGGCGTCATTCAATACCGAGTCGTGCCGTCGGTGCCGGGCACATGGCGCCTGCAAGTCCGCGCCCGCGTGTTCACGGCGAACGGCGTGCAGATCGACGTCTATGGCAAGAGCGTGGCGCCCACGCACCGCCTCTCCGTCTCGATTCCGTCCGCGCCGGGCAACTTCGCGACGAACAGCGTGGCGTATCCGGGCCCGATGATCTTCCAGGTGTCCGATGCGTCCGGCTTGAGCATCCGCGGTGTGGACGTTACCGGTTGGCTGACGCAGCCGACCGGCACGCGCGTCCCGGTGACGTTCGAAGACGACGGCTCGGGCACCGACCTCATTGCCAACGACGGCTTGTACTCGTTGGATTACCCGTACACCCAGGGCGGCAGCTACCTGCTTGAAGTAACCGCCGCTGATCTTCGCGGTGGATCACGCTTCACAGCCGCCGGTATGTCGCGCGCGCCGACGGAAGGGTTCGTTGGGCCTCAGCCGACACCGACCCCGGCCGACGTATCGGTGGGTGATCCGTTCATGCGGTCGATTTTCTATCCGTTCACCGTCATTGGCTACAACGGGGACGATCACGGCAACACCGCGCTCGCGGCGACGGTGCTGCCGCTGACAAACGAAGACTTCCCCGGCCGTCATGATGCGGCTGGTGACGTCGACTTCTTCCGGTTCCAGGTCTCCGCGGGCAGCGGCACACAGAATATCGTCGGTCGTGTGACGCACGTCAGCAAGGGCACCAAGTTCCAGCTTCGCTTGCTGGGCGCCAACGGATTCACCGAACTGGGCCGAGGAACAACGGGTCCCGCTGGATATCCGATCATCCGACAGAATCTAGCGACGGGCACGTATTACCTCGAAGTAAAGTCGAACAACAGCAACCTCCGCGGCACCTATTCGGTCAGCGCGGGTCCGGCGGTTCCGTCCGATATCGAAAACGTCGGCATCGATCGTGAATCGGGCGGCGGCGGTGGTGGCGGCGGCGGGGGCGGCGGTTGCTTCATCGCGACCGCGGCCTACGGCACGCCGCTGGAAGGCCAGATCGACCAGTTGCGCGCGGTGCGCGATGCGCACATGCTGAACAACGCGCTGGGCACGGCCTTCGCCGATGCGTACTACCGCCTGAGCCCGCCGGTCGCCGATGTGGTGGCGCAGAATGCAGTGCTGCGGGGCGCGGTGCGCGGCGGCATCGAGACCGTCCTGTGGACGCTGAACCATATGGTGCTGGTGGTGGCGATGATGAGCGGCCTTGCCGCGCTCGCCACGATGCGGATGCGTCGCGCGCGCAGCCGGTAATCGCTACAAAACATTTCGGCCCTGATCCGAATCCGGATCAGGGCCGATTCTTTTTTAGAGGAGGGTCGCGCTCCCGCGCGACCGCGGATCAGAATATCCCGCGTTTGTCGCGCGCGCGCAGCGGCATCTTGTCCGGGCCAACTTGCACGTTCAGTTCGAGCAACTGGCCCGCGCTCAGGTTTGGCAGGTCCTGCGCCAACTTCAGGAAGCGGTCGGACTCGGACGACGTGATCGCATCCGCCGTCAGCGTCTTGAACTTGCGGATGTAGTCTTCGCGCTGGAAGGGCCGCGCGCCGAGCGAGTGCGCATTCGCCACGGCCATCTCGTCCACGAGTTTCTCGCCATTTTTGAACGTGATTTCGACGCGGCCGCCGAAGGCCTTTTCTTTCGGGTCGCGCGAGTGGTAGCGCTTGGTCCAGTTCGGGTCTTCCTGCGTGGAAATTTTCTTCCACAACGCGACCGTGGCCGACTTGTGCGCGCGGTCAGTGGTGTAGCTGTCCACGTGGTGCCACTTGCCGTCTTCCAAGGCAACGGCGAAGATGTACATGATGCTGTGGTCGAGCGTCTCGCGCGTCGAATCCGGATCGAATTTCTGGGGGTCGTTCGAACCCGTGCCGATCACGTAGTGCGTGTGGTGGCTGGTGTGAATCACGATGGACGCGATGTCGTCGAAGTTCTTAATCTTCGCGCGCATGCGGAAGGCAAGGTCGATCAGCGCCTGCGCCTGGTACTCCGCGGAGTGCTCTTTCGTGTAGGTCTCGAGGATGGCGCGCTTCGATTCGCCCGCCTCCGGCAGGGGCACTTCGTAGACCGCCTTCGGCCCGCCGAGCATCCACGCGATCACGCTGTCCTCGCCCTCGTAAATCGGCGACGGGCTCTTCTCGCCGCGCATGGCGCGGTCCACAGCTTCGATGGCGAGCTTCGCCGAATGGCCCGGCACATAGGCCTTCCAGCTCGAAATCTCGCCCTTGCGCGATTGGCGTGTCGAGAACGCCAAGTGCACGGCCTGCTGCACGGCCTGGTAGACCGTCTCGACCGGCAGGCCAAGCAACACGGCCACGCCGGCGGCCTGCGCCGGGCAGAGGTGCGCGCAGTGGTCTTTCTTAAACTCGTGCAGGCAGATGGCCTTCACGAGGTCGACCTGAATTTCATACGCCGCGAGCGCGCCGCGCACGACATCGGCGCCCGTGCGGCCGCACTGCTGCGCGACGGCAATGATCGGCGGCAGATTGTCGCCGGGATGCGAGTAGTCCGCCGCGAGGAAGGTGTCGTGGAAATCCAGCTCGCGCACGGCCGTGCCGTTGGCCCACGCCGCCCACTCCGCGTCGAAGCGTTCGTTGTTCGGCTGGCCGAACACCGTCGCGCCGTTCGTCCGCGGATGCGCCAGCGCCTGCGAGCGCGCGTTCGCCACCGGCGTGCGGTTCACCGACGCGACCGCGACCGAGGCGTTATCGATGATGCGATTGACCACCATGTCGCGCGCGGCGGGATCAATCGGCGTGTTGTCGGCCGCCATCGCGGCGATCTTGTACGCAAGCTGGTCGGCCTTCGGCAGGTTGGCCTTGGACGGATGAACCTTGACAGTGTGGAGCTTCATGGAATGTCCTCGCGGGAAATGGTTGGAAAGCGGCGTATTTTACGGAAAGGATAACGCCGTTTCTATCTGGATACGGAAATCGATCGCCAATCTCGACCGATACGTCGATTTACCACGGACTCAGCCCTTGCTGTCCTTGCCCTTCATCCAAGCGACGCAGGTCTCCGCGACGATCGGATTGAACTCGCCCTGGATGCCGTTGCGCATGCTGTCGGCCATGGACGGCGAAATTTCGAAGCCGTGGCCCGTGCCGCCGACCTCGCGGAATTCGGCGATGCCGGGGTGTTGTGCGTTCACGGTGTCCACAATCAGCGGATGGTCCGCGCGTGTCGCGGGGAAGTCCGACGTGCCCCACAGCGCGAGCACAGGCGCGTTCACCTTCGTCCACGGCGAGGGCAGGTTTAAATCCGCGAGCTGGTGCCAGAAAGAGTAGTGCCGACCGAAAATATGCGTGCCATCGTCGCCGCCGCGTGCACGGACAAGACCGCGCAATTCAGGCTTCTGCTCAAGCACCTGCGTCGGGCTCAAGCGCTCGTCCACAAACAAGCGCGCGAATTCCGCCGCCAACTCAATCTGGCGCTCCAGCGCAACACCCGTATACCCCATCATCGGTAACTGGCGCTTGTCGTTGTCGAGAAAGTACTGCGCCAGCGGCGCGCCGATGGTGCCGTACACAATGACACCCGCGACTGGCCGCTCGGCCGCGAGCAAGGGCGCAAACACGCCCCCCATGCTATGCCCGAACAGGTACACCTTCTTCGCATCGATGCCATCGCGCGCAAGCGCATAATCCAATCCCGCGCGATACGCCTTCATCTCGGTCTGCAAATCGATTTCTTCGCACGGCGTGCCCTGGCTGTCGCCGCAGCCGGATTTCTCGACGCGCAGCGTCGCGAATCCTTCGCGCGTGACCCCGTCGATCAGTTGCCGAATCGTCTCCTGCGGCTGCAAGGGAAATTCAACCGACCCGCAACTCACGCCCTGGATGAAAAACATCGCGGGATGCGGCCCGTCGCCGCGCGGCATCGTCAGAATCACGCGGTGCAGCACGCCGTCCACATTCACCGCGTCGTATACCGTGTCGAAATCCGGCGAGGACTCGCGGGGCAACTCTTTGAGCGTCACCGGCAACGATTTTTCGCCGCCACTGCGCAGAACGACCGTATCGAACGTGTTTCCGCCACGCATTCGACCGACGCCCTGGACCACCGCGGCGAGTCGACCGGGGCCTTCCACAGGTTGACCATTGAATTGCAGCAGCACATCTTCCGGGAGCAACCCAGCCGCCTGTGCGGAAGAATCCGGGAAAACTTCGCCCACACGCACACCTCGCTCCGCCGCGGCACCTTCCGTGTCCAGCGCGACCCCCAGGAACCCACGTCGCGGCAGCGTGTCCTCGTTTGCGGCCAGGACTGCTGAACAAAAACCCAGAAGAAGAACGAGCGAAGCAGCAACCTTGCGATTCATGGTACATCTCCCCGATTTTTCATCAGTGTACGCCCACGCATACGCGTGAACAATACGGATGCTTGACGGTTCCCAAACAGGACTATAGGATAAATTTTTGGCTGGAGGGCGGCGACATGCGTAAACACATGGCAGCGGCGATTCTTGCACTCACGCTGGGGAGCACGGCGATGGCACAGTTCGACCGCGACATCGAAGGCAAACGGTTTCTCCAGTTCGGCATGGAGGGCGGCGTATGCGTCATCCGCTTCTTCAACCCGCCCACGAACCTGATGAACGCGCGCATGGTGGCGGAACTGCGCGAGGTGCTGGGATGGTTCGCTAAAAACGATCAGGTCCGCGCGATCATTTTCACCGGCGCGGTCGACAACTACTTCATCCAGCACTACGACGTCGGCGAACTGAGCACCACAGCAGACGCCGCGACGGCCAACGCCAGCATCGGCGCCGGCGGCGAACTACACGATACCCACAAACTGTTCCTGGAAATTGAGGCTTGCCCAAAACCCGTCATCGCGGCCATCAACGGCCAGGCACACGGCGGCGGCTTCGAACTGGCGCTGGCCTGCGACTTCCGCATCATGACGGACCCCGGCTCGATCGGCCTGCCGGAAGTGAACGTCGGCATTCTGCCCGGCGCCGGCGGCACGGTGCGGCTGCCGCGGCTCATCGGCGAGGCGCGCGCGAAGGAACTCATCATGCAGGGCCAGGTAGCCGACGCGGCGACGGCCGTAAAGTACGGCCTCGTAATGAAAGCCGTGCCGCCCGATCAATTGATGCCGGAGGCGCTGAAACTCGGGCACAAATTCGAATCGCTGCCGCGGCAAAGCCTGGCGCTTACAAAGCAGGTCATCCACCAGAGCATGGAAATGCCGCTGACCGACGCGCTGAAACTCGAAGAGCAGTCGTTCTGGACGCTGATGCGCTCCGAGGACGCGCAACGCCTGATGAAGGCCTATGTGCAAAGCAATCAGGGCAACGCGGCGCAACCGGCACAGCCCGCGCAACCCTGAGCGCATGATCACGCTCCCGCGTGTCTTCGTCGCATTCGCGCTCAGCCTGAGCCTGCAGGCGCTCGTCGCCGCGCAAACGAGCGAGCCCTTGGCGTTCGGCCACGATCCTGCCCTACCCCTGCCGAAATCGCTCGTCTTCTCCGTCACACCAGACCGGATCATCGCCGACGCCGAAGCATGGAAGGCGATCGGCGCGGACGGATTTTTTATTGAAAGCGTGCCGGAGCGATCGAACGACGTCTGGGCGCTGGACGGCGACCCGACCACCATCGGCGCCGCGGACGGCACCTTCCAAAAAGTGCGCGAAGCGAATGAAGTGAGCGCAAAGCTCGGCATGGTGAATTTCCTGAAGGTCGCGTTCGCAAAGCCCTTCGACTGGTTCGACGATGCCGCCTGGCCCGACATCAACAATCACTTCCAGAAATTCGCCATCTTCGCGCGCGACACCGGCTGCAAAGGCGTCGCGCTGGACATCGAATACATCGGCCAGCAGTACGCCTTCGACTGGATCGGCTACGACTATAAGAACTACACGCGCGCGGACCTCATTCAGAAAATCCGTGAGCGCGCGACCGGCATCATGAAGGTGATGTACGACGAATTCCCGAACATGGAGTTCCTCGTGCTACCCGAAGGCGGTTTCACCCTCGGCGCGCACATCCAGTCCGCGTGGATCGAAGAAGCCGCGCGCCGCGACGCTCCCGGCGGCGTGCATTTCTGCATGGAAAACACCTATTTCGCGCCAAATCTCGGCCGCGTGCTCGCATACGGTGGCGCGGTAAACCGGCTTTTTCGCGGCCAATTGAGCACAAAGGCGCTGGACTATTGGCAGGCGCGGTGCACGCTGGCTGCGGGAGTGTGGCCGATGGGCTACGACATCCAACCCAACCACGACACGAGCCAAACGCGCCAGGAACTGCGCGAAAACTGGGCCGGCTCGCTGATGATCTCGCGGCGTTACAACTGGATCTACGTGGACCGTTTCGGCGAGCAACTTCTCGGGCGCGGGCTCGATACGTACACCGGCAAAACCGACTTCACGATGTGCACGGAAGTCCTGCGCAAAAAGGAAATCGTGACCAATGCGCCGCTCATCACGCTCGCGCAACAGGTGCGCGCACTCACACCGATCGATTTCACGAAGGACACAGGCGTCTCCGGCGTAGTGCGGTTCATGTTCCCGCAAGGGCTTCCGTCGCTCGAATTGACCACGTCGCCAATCTCCGACGAGGAGATCACGAGAAGTTGGCGCGTCGGCCTGGATTATTACTCCGGCATCGAACGCAACCTCGCCGACGAACTCAACCCTGTCCGCGCGTGGCAGATCATCGGGCCCTTCGCGAGCGCTGACGGCCTGAAAGGCCACGACACCGTGTTCCCGCCGGAGCAGGAAATCGACCTGACGGCCGAATACGATGGCAGGAACGGCAAGACGGTGAAATGGGAGCCGTACTGGGTCGTGCCCGGCGGCCTTGGCATCGATTTCAAAGGCTTGTATACGCCCGGCGAGCAAGTCACGGCTTACGCGCTGACCTACGTCTACTCGCCCGTTGAACAGACCGTGCAACTCCGCTTCGGGTCGAACGACTCGGGCAAGGTCTGGGTCGGCGGAAAACTCGTGGTCGATTTCAACAAGGAATCGTGGTGCATCCTCGACCGCGACATCGTCACGGTCACGCTGCCCAAAGGCGAGACGTCCGTGCTCTGCAAGGCCACCACGGGCGTGGGCGCGTGGGCGCTTACCTTGCGGTTCACAGACGAAAAAGGGCACTTCCTTTCTGATCTGAATTACAGCGAAACGCTCGACCCCACGGGCTCGCCGGAACCGGAGGACTATATCTTCGTCCGCGCGGGTGTCGACAAGAAAATCGTCAAAGTCGGCGAGCCGGTGACGTTCTGGATGCAACTCTGGCGCATCCACGACAGACGTATAACGTCTGGTCCCTATAGAGGCTCACTGATCACGCTTCCGACGACAGAAGGCTTCGATTCGAAAGACCTGGAAGCGATTCAGTTCGACGGGCAACACGGCGCACTCAAGTACGACGTTTCCGAAAACCGAAAACTTCTCACACCAACGCGTGCAGGCACCCTCACGATCGGCCCTTGGCACTGGGAAGGCATCGCGCTCATCAATCGGACGAGTGTGGACCAGCGCGATCGGCTCAACTACAAAATCGACACCGAACCCATCGACATCACGGTGTTGCCCGCGCCGTAATCACGGGACAAGGAAATGGCTCTCTCTTGAGTGAATATCGCTACTCTGACACTGCTGGATTGGCAATTACGTCCAGGGGCGGCTTCAAAACAATATGGGTAGTCGACTCGATACCGCCAGGCGAGCTACCAACTGCCAAAGAGCTTTTTGATGATGTTTTGACTTATCAAAATATCAGCGACCCTGGATTCAACATTGAGTATGTTTCGATAATATCGAAATCCGATCTTTTTGCTTGCCTGGAACGAATCTATCAAGTATTGCGGACAACCGGTGCGATTCCATTAATTCATTTCGAAACGCATGGCAATCGAGAAGCGCTCGTATTGTCCTCTGGCGAACGAGTGACTTACGAAGAGCTTTTTCCCGCCCTCAGTCGAATCAACATCCTGAGCCAGAACAGTCTTTTTATCGCTGTAGCGGCGTGTCATGGAGCATACTTGGGGAAAATGATGGTAGATGCCGAAAGATCGCCATTTTGGGCAATCCTTGGGCCTACACAAGAACTAACTGCTGCTGAGGTGCTATCAGGGAATCGTGCTTTTTACAACTCGTTGCTGCAAAGATCGAATTGGAATGATGCACTTCAAGCACTTCGAAACGCCATCCCAGATAAAGCACGAACTGTGAATATTTGGACATCAGAGCACCTATTTATACTTGGTTTTAACTACTACTTTAATAGTCTCTGCGAAGGCTCTGGGCTTACAAAAAGAATCAAGCAGCTTGTAAACCGGGCGAGAGTAGAAAAGGGTTTAAATCGTATTGATGCGTCTATTTTCGCTGAAGAACTGCGCGACAAGTTTCAAAGCATCAATGACAGGCGTCGCGAATTTGAAAAAGCGAGAAACAAATTCTTCATGCATGACCTTTACCCAGAAAACCACCGCCTACCATGCCCGAGTTATGAACATGTCATGCAGATTAGCCACGATTGGACAGAATAGCGTAAATCAATCCTCCGGCCGCTCTCCGGCCGGCGCCATTTTCACCAGCTTCGGGTCGAACTGCGCGAGCACTTCGACCAAGTCGTTCTGCGCGGCCATGACGTCGTGGATGTTCTTGTAGACCATCGGCACTTCGTCCAGCCCCGCCGACATCAGCGTGACGCCTTCGCGGTCGAGCCACTCCTTCGCCATCTTCCACGTGAACGTGTTGCGCGCCTGCGTGCGGCTCATCACGCGGCCCGCGCCGTGCGCCGCGCTGTTCAACGACAACGGATTGCCCCGTCCGCGCACGACGAACCCGGGGCTCGCCATGCTGCCAGGAATCACGCCGAGCACACCCGCGCCCGCGGGCGTCGCGCCTTTGCGGTGCACGACGACCTCGCGGCCGTGATGCCGCTCTTTCCACGCGAAGTTGTGATGGTTCTCCACGTCGAGCAGCAACTCCGCGCCGAGCTTTTTCCGAATGTGCTTGTGAATCAGCTCGTGGTTCGCCGCCGCGTAGCGCCCCATCAACTCCATCGCGTCCCAGTACTCGCGGCCGGCGTTGGTATCCAAATCCAGCCACGCCAGATGGACTAGCTCCTTCGGCAGGTCGCGGTGCGCGTCCATCGCCAGTTTGCTGTAGTGGTCGCACACGGCCGCGCCCGTGCCGCGACTGCCGCTGTGGCTCAACAGCCCGACATAACGCCCCGGCGCAAGGCCGAGCACATCGTGCTCAACACTGAACACGCCGAACTCGACGAAGTGGTTGCCGCTGCCGCTCGTGCCGAGCTGCGCCCAGGCCTTATCCCGATTGCGGCGCGTAATCGGCGACACGTTCCAGTCCGCATCGAGCACGTCGTGCGTGCGCTTGTGCTTGAACGAACCGCCCACGCCGAAGCGCGTCTCGCTCTCGATCGCGTCGCGCAAAATATCCGCGCGGCGATCGAGCGACTCGATCGGCAGGTCCAACACCGTCAGCTTCACGCGGCACGCGATGTCCACGCCGACCGCGTACGGAATGACCGCGTTCTGCGTGGCCAGCACGCCGCCAATCGGCAGGCCGTAGCCCACATGCGCGTCGGGCATCAACGCGCCCTGCACGGCCACCGGCAACTCGCACGCGTTGTGCATCTGCTGCACAGACTTCTCGTCCAAGTCGCGGCCCCACTGGTGATACGGCGCGCCACTCTCGCGGGGCGAATAACTGCCCAGCGAGTCGCGGTGCGCGATGATCATGCGTGCGACGTCGCCAAAAATTGCGTCGTCGGTGTAGCGGTCCGGATGCGCAGCAACGCTGGCGACGAAATCGGCCAGCACGCGTTTCTTCATGCCGCCCTGTGCCGCCTTGATGCACGCCGCCCGCGCCGCGTCGACAGCGTCGCCGCGCGGAATACCAAGCTCAATGAGATCACGGGTTTTCATATCGCAAATCCAAAATCGGTGGGTGTCGCCCGAGTAAGGATAGCGCTATGCACACTGTCGAAGAACATTTGTGCGATCTTAGCGGTGTGGATTTACTCTTTCGACAGAACTATCGAACCGTGCTGTTGTACCAACAATTCACCGTCCACAGACGTCAGTTGGTAACTCCAATTCACGAGCACGTCGTGATTCTTAATAATCCGGTCTAGATCCGGAAAGTGATGGCTGAGCCCGACGCGACCGGTCAGTTCCTCGCCCGGTTTGATCGTCACGTTTCCTTCCCCCGGATCGTCGATCGGCCCCGGATGGTCTAGCACCTCGGTACCGACACCGTTTTCGTAAACCGCCGCACTGAGCCTCATGCTGTTCCAATTACCCCACGGCAGGCGCCATTCCCAAACCTCAACCGGTTTGTCCAAGTGCGACACCAATCGCAAATCGAGCACGTAAGAGCCGCCGTCCTTGAGTGGTTTCACTTCTAGCGCGATTCCGGGCTTCGTCGGGGCTTCGGCGTGCTGACATCCCGCAGCCACTGAAATTACGAGGGCGATTCCAGCGAGCAAGGCCAGCGAACTAGGGATGCGCATGTTAATCACCCCCCCCCCACTCGTTACGGAGGCGTGATCTTCCCCAGCACACAGGGATGGCTCGCGCCGGTGGCCTGGGGCACGTTGGAGGGTGTGCCGCAGATGGTTTCGTTGCCGAGAATGGCGAAGGCTACCGCTTCGCGCGCATCGACGGGAATGCCATAACCGTCGGTGAGGCGCACGGTCAGGCCGGGCAAGCCAGCCTTGATGCGCTTCACGAGCGTCTGATTATGCGCGCCGCCGCCGCTGATGATAAAGCGCGACACGTCGAAGTTCGGCTTCACGAAACGGTTGAACGCGCGCACGATGCTGTATGCCACCGCCGTCGTCACGGTCGCCATAATGTCTTCCGGCGAACGATCGCGGCGGCTGGCGATCGCATCGCGCAAATACACTTCCGGGCCGAAGTCCTCGCGGCCGGTGCTCTTCGGCGGTGCTTCATTGAAGTACGGGTGACCGAGCAAATAGTCGAGGAACTCGTCGATCACGACGCCCTTGCCCGCCAACGCGCCGTCGCGATCCATGTTCTCGCGGTTGGAGGTAAGCAGGCGCATCGCGCCGTCAATCGCCATGTTGCCGGGGCCTGTGTCGAAGGCCATCACTTCTTCAAAGCGCGGCGGCACGACGGTGATGTTCGCGATGCCGCCGATGTTGAGCAGCAGCACCGTGTGGCTTGAGCGGTGGAACAACACCCAGTCCGCATACGGCACCAGCGGCGCGCCCTGCCCGCCGGCCGCCATATCGCGCGTGCGGAAGTCAGAGACCACCGGCACGCGGCAGCGCTCGGCAATCACGGCTGGCTCGCCAATTTGTAGCGTACCGATCTGCTCGCTGCGGCGCGGCGGCAGATGCGCGAGCGTGTGGCCCGAGCTGGCGACGAAATCAATGTCGGCCGGTTCCAGGCTCGCCTTGTATTGCATCGCGGCGGCCGCATCGGCAAAGCGCTTGCCGAGTTCGAAATTCAGCGCGCAGACCTCGCGCGCGTCCATGCGCGGCGCGAGCAAACGCGTGCGCATCTCGGCGTCGTAGTCGTAATTCTCAAACGCGAGCAATTTGATCGCGATGCTGGTGCCGGTGCCTTTGATGCGCACAAGCGACGCAGTAATCCCGTCGCACGACGTGCCGGACATCAGCCCGATCACATAACGCGAAGGTTTGCTGCGAAGCGCGCGCAGATCCATTTACTCGCACCTCGCCAGCGACACGCCGGAATAATAGTGCTTCAAGATTTCGCGGTAGCCCGCGCCCTGCAGCGCCATGCCGCGCGCGCCGTGCTGACACATGCCCACGCCGTGCCCGCGGCCGCCGCCAACAAACTGAAATTGCGCAACGCCGCCCTTCGTGGATTTGTGCACGGTGAACATCGCGCTTGGCAAGCCGCCAAACACGCGACGAATCGGCAATTCTTTTTGGATGGTCTCGGTCTTCTGACTGCCGCGAATGGTGACGGACTTCAGCCGGCCGCTCACTCCACGCTCACCCAAGACAATGTCCTCAATCCGCCCGACCGTAACGATCTTGCTGATGATAGCACGTAGTTCCGGTTCGGAATAGACGTATTGCCAGCGGAAATAAGTTTCGTCAACTGCGCAAAATGCTACCGGCTTGTGCTGCAGCCAGTCCTCGATTTTCGCGGGGTTGTGCTTGCGTGTGCTCCCCCGCGCCAAATCCGGTACGCCGCGCAATGCCGCGTCGGGCGGGCCGAACCACGCCGTGTCGTTGTTTTCCGTCCAGCCCCCGCAATTCGCGGAAAATACGGCCGGCGCCACGCGTCCATCCTGCCGCAGAATCTCGCCCGCGGTGGCCTGCACGGCGGCATCGGTCGAGGGCGCATGCCCCGTCACGCCGAGGTACGCGCGCGACTGTTCGTTCGCAAAAAAATCGAACCCCTCGAGCGCGTTCCGTCCGCCGAGTCCAGCGACCACGTCGCTGCGCGCCGCCACCGCCTGCGCCTTGAGTGCTTCTTCCGGCCATGACGCGCTCATCTCCGCCGGTAGCACGCCGCGCAGATACTCTTCGATCGGCAGCGTTTCGATCACGTCGAGCTTCGCGGTGTCGCTGATGCGCACGTCGATCCGCCCATCAAACGAAAGCGTGCGCGGCTTGCCGCCCCAATAATTCGACTGCACCTCGGCGACTTCAATCGGCGCCGCGCCATCGATCGCCAGCGGCGCCTGCAGCGACACAATGGCGGCGCCATCCGCGCCGAGCACCTGCACAAAGCCCTGGCCGGGCGCGGTGAATTGCTGTTGAATCCACGGCGAATACCCACGCTGCACAAGCTGTTTGCGCCGCGCCTCGGCGGCGGACGCCGTCGATTCGCGGGCCAGCGAAACCCAATCCACGCGTGTGTCCAGCGTGCGTCCTTCGGCCGCTATGCGTTTGCCCAGCGTCGCGACTTGTGGATCGAAGCCTTCGGCGCGCCGCTCCGCGATCCACGCATCCCGCGCAGCAACCTGATCGGGTGGAAAGGTCTTCGCGAACAAGTGATACATCGTCGCCGGCGGCACGGGCGAACTCGCGCGCAGCGTATAGCGACCCGCCGGTATTTCGCGATGGGTACGGCCGGGATCGAGGATGATCGGGCCGTCGCTCCGCACGGTCACCGTCGCCACATCGGCCGCGAGCAGCACACGTACCGGTTCGGTGGCGAACTGAATAGTCGGAGCCTGCTGAGCAAAACTCGCCAGAGAAATAAGAGCTGCCGCAGCAAACGGGAGGGTCGCGCTCCCACGCGACCGCAACCAGCGCCCACCGGTCGCGCGGGAGCGCGACCCTCCCGACCAAAACATTTACTTCATCTCCAGCGCATCGCGAAGCACGCCCCGGCACGCATCCAATCGGCGCTGAGCTTCGGTCAGCGAAAACCCCTTGCGCGCCATCAGCACCGCGAGGCGAATGGAGCCCTTCGTTTCGTCGAGACGTTGTTCCGCACGCGCGGCGTCTTCCTTGGTCAACTCCGCGATGATGCGGATGCACCGCTGGCGAAGCTTCTTGTTGGAAGGCTGCACGCCCACCATGCGCCCCTCGAACACATATCCCGCCTTCGCCATCGCGCCGGTCGAGATTTGGTTGAGCACCATTTTCGTCGCCGTGCCGGCTTTCAATCGCGTCGAACCCGGCAACACTTCTGGGCCCGTATCCAGCGCGATCACGATGTCAGCACGATCCAGCGGTGCGGGATTGCAGCACACCAGCGCCGTCTTCGCGCCCAGCGCCTTGCCGCGATCAATCGCGCCCAGCGCATACGGCGTCGTGCCCGAAGCCGTAATGCCGATGACAATATCGTTCTTACCAACTTTCGGCGTGATCGCATCGATATCGCGCCCGCCCGCCCCGGCATCGTCCTCCGCACCCTCAATGCTGTGCCGCAGGGCCTTGTCGCCGCCCGCAATCAGCCCAATCACGCGATCCGCTGCCACCCCAAAGGTCGGCGGGCATTCCGAGGCATCCAGCACGCCCAACCGCCCGCTTGTGCCTGCGCCTGTATAGATAATCCGTCCACCCGCGCGGAGACAGGCGGCCGCAGCGTCGATCGCGGACCCAATGAAATTTTTTTGGTGTACCAGTTGACTCAACGACATGGTTTCAGCCATGGACATCGTGACCGAAATGTCCGCAGTAGAATTCGCATCCAGGTCGCCGTGTTCCGATACGCCCTCGGTGCCGTTTCCAGCGGACTGCTGCGGCATATTTTTCTGCGGGCGACCGACAAACTTCGCATCGGCAGGCATGCGCCGGATTTCCAGTGCCGCACGATGACCCACCAGCGTCGGGCTATCAACCTTCACTTTTCCCGTTCGCGCCGCTTCGTGCGCAAAGGCTTCCCGGTATAGCTTGGACTCCATCAGTCCGCCCGTTACGAGCATGGTCAACGGATTTGATTTGACACCCGCACGCTCAAGTCCGTGCCACGCGAGTTCAGCCAGTTTTCGCGCCTGCACTGCAACCGCGGTCTTCGCACCGCGATTGCCTCCTTCGGCTGCAGCAGTCACCTCCGCCGCAAGCGTCGCCACTTCACTCGGCGCAACGCGCACGATCCACTGAAACAAATTTGGAAGACTACCCGTTGCGGAAGCATCCACCAGACGCTTTTTCAGTTCTTCGTCTTCGTCGGCCCACCGAATTCCTTCAAGTGCCAGTCGATACGCACCGCCTTCATCGCCAAGCACCGGACCGTACCCGCCGGTCACCACGCGCGAACCATCGCTGCGGCGCGTAATCACCACCGAGCCGGTGCCCGCGATAACAAGAATGGGATGATCAGCATCGAGATTCGCCCAGGACAGCATGTGCGCATCGCTACAAACCGCGACGTCGGTGGTGCCGAGGGCTTTCGCGAGTCCACTGGCTACTTCTTGTGCTTTACCGGTACGCCCCGCACCTGAAATCCCAGCGACAACGGTAGATATCGTCTTTGCGTTCTTTGCGGTTAAGGATTTCGCAAGACCAGTAATGATCTGCACGACTTTCTGACTGGAATTCATCGACAGATTCGTCGCATCGCCCTCGGCCTCAGCCAAAAGCTTGCCCTGTTCGTCATAAAGCCCCGCGCGCGTGCGGGTGCCGCCGCCGTCGATGGCGAGGATGGCGCTCATTTTTTCCCCCGGGTGCGGCGCTCGGTGGCCGCGGGCGCCATTGTACCGGTCTTGATGATCTCGCGGAAAACGGCCGCGCTCGGCTTGGCGCGGCGCGCCTGCCTCGGCCGCTCGACGTGCACCAGTCCGTATGGCGCGCTGTAGCCCTCGTGCCACTCGAAGCCATCCAGCAGCGCGCGGTGGAAATAGCCGCGCATATCGAGTCCCTCCTCGCGCGCACGCCACGCGGCCGTGATGTGTTCGGTGAGGTACCGGCACCGCACCGTGTCGTCTTCCGCGCCGACACCATTCCCCGCAATGATCAACGGGCATTTGTACGCGCTCAGCTCGCGAAGCACGTCCACAAGGCCGTCGGGGTCTGATTCAAAAACGGGACCATTCACGATGCGTCCCTGCACATTGCTCGCCCGGGCAAACCGCGCCTGCGGAGACAGCGCAAACCGCAAACGCTCGCGGCCATAGTACGCCACGCCGATGAAGTCGGCCGTGTTCGCACATTCGCGTTGCACACCCGTCGCGCCGTCGCCCACCGTCACCGAGCGCACAAAAGCATGGTTGCACCGCTCCGTCTCGCGCATGCAAGCGCGAACGTCCCAGGGGCTATGTTCGTCCGCCGGGAAAAAGCGCCGCGCAAGCACGCTCGCGCCCACCATCGCATCCTCGCGCGCGGCGTGGATCGCCTTATAGGCCTCCGCATGCGCGCGGACCATGTTGCGGCGCGCCGCATGTGCACGCATCCATCCGCGCTCTGGCCCTGGCCATCGGCGCGCGTAGTACGCCATGCTCAGCAGGTGCTCAGGCTCACGAATCGGCAGCCACCAGCGGCACACCGGCGCGAATTCCGTAATCACGCGCGTGGCATAATTCCGAAATTTCGCGGCGGCTTCCGCATGGTGCCAGCCATAACGCTCCACGAACCAGCGCGGCAGCGTCACATGGTGCAGCGCGCAGATCGGCTCCAAATTGCGCTTCCGCAGCGCGTCAAAAATGCCACGGTAGACTTCGATCGCGGCCTCGTCGAAGGTATCCGGCTCAGGCTGAATCCGGCTCCACTCCAGCGAAAACAGGAACGCGTTGTGGCCAAGGTCGCGCGCGAGGTCGAGGTCCTTGTGGTAATTCTCGAGAAAATGCGCGGCCTCTTCCGACGTAGCGCGGCCCGCCACACGCCCGGCGCGCTGCTCCCACCGCCACCAGTCGCTGGCGAAATTGCCGCCTTCGATGGAATGGCCGGACTGCGCCGTGCCCCACAGGAAATCTTTCGGAAACGCCCCCATGTTCTTTATCGTAATCCTTATCGCAATCGTCCCGCACCTAGCGCGCGTTTCCAGCCTGTGCTATAAGCGCGCGGGGACTTTCCCGGCATGGCCATGACCACACCCGACCTCGCGCTCATCCTTGCGCTGCACGCGCAGGACGGCATTGGCGCACGCACGCTGACGCGGTGGCTCCAGTGGCTGGCCGGGCAACAAGCCCGCCCCACCGACTTCGCTGGACGGTCAAGAGAAGAACTCGCGACTACATTTCCAGCGGGGCTTGAGCGGCTGATCGTAGCCCTTACGAAAATCACCGAAGACGACCTCGAACGGTCCGCACGGCTGGTAAACCGCGTGCAGCAATCCGGCGCGCAATTTTATGCCGTGACCGATGCCGACTACCCCGCCGCGCTCCTTGCCGCGATGGACAAGACTGCGCCGCCCTTCCTGGCGATTCTCGGCGATGCTGAGCTGTTCGCGCGCGATGCCGGCGGCGTGGTTGGGTCACGTACGCCGTCCGAAGCAGGCATTACCCTCGCGACCTTATGCGCCCGATGGCTCACCACCCATCGACGCGTGGTGGTTAGCGGCGGCGCGCAGGGCATCGACACCGCGGCCCACGCGACCGCGCTCGAAGCCGGCGGCGCGACCATTGTCACGCTGCCGCAAGGCCTGCTCACCTATCGCGCGAGCGGCCCGCTGGCCACCGCGATCGAAGATGGGCGCGCCGCACTCGTGAGCCCCTTCCTGCCCGATGCGCCGTGGTCCGTCGGGGCCGCCGTCGCGCGCAACGAACTCATTGCGGCCCTCTCGCGGCTCGTATGCGTCATCGAGCCGGGCAGCCCGGGCGGCAGCGCAAAAACCGGGCAGGATGCAATGAATCAACACAAGCCGGCGTTGGTATATCCCGGAGTGGACGCCCGCGGCACGGGCCGCGGGCTGCAGCAAGCGGGCGCAAAACCGCTGCTCGGCCCGGCGGGACGGCTGGACGAGGATCATTTGGAGAGCATCTGGCAGGCCACGACTGCGGAAGAACCTACGCAACAGAAACTCTTTTAGGAACCTTGGGAGGGCGTCTCGAAATGATGTTCGTGAAAACGTTCAAGGGTTACGAAGATCGCACGGCGGAACTGGACAAGACGGTGAACGACTGGGTCGTCGCGCAGCAAGTGCAAGTGGCGAGCATCAACACCATGCTGAGCCACGAAGCCGACAGCCGCGCACGCTCCGGCGACCTGATTTACACGGTCGTTTATAAGGCCGACAAACCCGCCGCGGCCTGAGCGAGGACTTCGAGCGGCACGCCGGTGGAGTCGTACAATCGCGGCCGCTCGGCGTCGTAGGCCACGAGGCTGGCGGAAAGGCCCTGCACAATGTCGGTGGCGCGGTGCCCGGCCTCGATGCGCGTGCGCAGATCCGGCCCTCCGGCCAACAGGTCAAACGGCGGCGATCCGTCGAGCTTGAAGTCATTGGGATGTGTCTCGCGCAACGCCACCATCATCGCGACGGCGACCGTAAACGGACGCACCGAATCCGCATGCGTCACACGCACACGAATCCCCTGGCAGCTTTGATCCTGATACCGAGGGCTCGCCGCCTTGCCGGGGATGCTTTTGGGCACGTAATACACGGCTTCCAGCTCCACACCCGCGATATCTGCCGCCGCCACACGGTCCACAACCGCCTGCGCGTTTAGCCACGGCGCACCCACAATCCCAAACGGCGTATCCGTGCCACGGCCTTCATTCAGGTTCGTGCCCTCGAACAGGCACATGCCCGAATACAGCAACGCGATCTCCGGCGTCGGCAGGTTCGGCGACGGCGGCACCCACGGCAGCGCGCATTCGCTAAACAGCCGCACCGTCGGCCAGTTGTCCAGCCAGTTCACGCTGAGGTTCACGCCGCGCGCCTTTGGGTCATGCTGCTGGAACCACATCGCAAGCTCGCCCAGCGTCATCCCGTGGCGGCACGGCACGGTGGCGGCCGATATGAGGTTGGTCGTCTCCAACGCGATGGGGCCTTCTGAAATCACGCCGCCGAGCGGATTCGGCCGATCAAGCACCAGCACGGGCACGCGCGCCGCCGCACACGCCGCCAGGCACGCGCGCATTGTGGCCGGATAGGTGTAAAACCGCGCACCGACATCCTGCAGATCGACTAAAAACAGATCGACGCCTTTCAATTCCTCGCGCGATGGTTCTTTTTTCTCGCCATAAAGACTCACCACGGGCACCGGACCCACCTGCCCCGCCACTTTCTCGCCCGCCTCCGCCTCGCCGCGCAGACCGTGCTCCGGGGTGTAGATGGTCTTAATCGTCATATTCTTCGCGTACACCAGGCTATCGAGAATGTGCTTGCCGCGCTGGTCGACGGCGGAATGGTTCGTCAGCAGCGCAATCTGCCGGTTCTCGATCGCCCGGTAGTTCTCGCGGATCAGCCGGTCGAGGCCGGTGTGCGTGTTCGACGTCGGCGGGAAAAACTCCTCGGCAATGGCCTGGTGAATCACGCGGCGCAAAGTCTCGCTACCGCGGTTCTCGCGTGTCGGATGGACCGTGTTGCTCAGCAGAATGACAAACAATCCGCTGGTGCGATCAATCCACAAGGAAGTCCCGGTAAATCCCGTGTGCCCAAAGGCCGCGCGCGACGGCAGGAATCCGCCCTTCTTGCTGGACCACGGATCAATCTCCCACGCCAACCCCTGCCAGGGATAAATCGGCATGCGATCCAGGCGGATCATCTCGTCCACGGTGGCTGCGGGCAGCACTTCGCCGCGCAGCAGCGACCGGCAAAAACGCGCAATGTCCTCGGCCGTGGAAAATACGCCCGCCTGTCCGCTGACGCCGCCGACGGCCGCCGCGTTCTCGTCGTGCACTTCGCCCACCAGCATGCGCCCGCGCCAGGGGTCGTCTTCGGTGGCGGCGCAGTTGCCGCGCCACGCTTCGGGCGGACGAAACGCCGTGCGCGTCATGCCGAGCGGTTCGAAAATTTCGCGCATGCAGTACGCATCCAGCGTGTCGCGCGCGGACAACTCGATCAGCTTGCCCAGCAGAATGAATCCCGCGTCGGAATACTCATGGCGCGTGTTCGGCGGCGCCTCGATGCCTTCCTTCGCGTAGCGCGCGAGCATCGCGTCGACGGTCGTCTCGGTTTCGAAGTACCGCTTGTGCGCAATAAGTCCGGAGGTGTGCGTCAGCAGGTTCTCGATCGTCATCGAGCGGAATTCGGGAATCGGCACATGATCCGCGATCGAATCGCCGAGCTGAAATTTGCCCGCATCGCGCAACTTCATTACGGCTGTCGCCGTCGCGATGACTTTGGTCAGCGACGCGAGATCAAAAAGTGTATCCGGCCGAAGTGGACGGTCATACGGAAAGCGTTGGCGTGAGCCCGTAGCTTCAAAGAAATGTTCGTGCTCGATATCGCCGATGTACAGCACCGCGCCGGGTGCGTGCGATTGGTCGACGGCATCATGCAGCGCGCGGCGTATGCGGGCCGGATTAAACGGCATTCCAGCCTCCCCAGCATTGTCGCGTCGCGTCGCCCCTGCACATCATTACGGCCACCACCCCCATTACACCCCGCCACTCTATCAATCCCCGGAAATAAGAAAAAATCCCGCGTACTCTCGCACGCGGGACTCTTTCCGGGCATTACCCCGGGAAATTGCTTCGACCTGCCGCGGCGGCCGGGCCGAAACCCGGCGCAACCGCGGCACGACCAAGAAACTACTTCTTTTTCTTCTTGGCGGCTTTCTTGGCTTTCTTTGCGGTCTTCTTCTTCGCGGCTTTCTTCTTAGCGGCCATTGTGAGTCTCCTCGGTTGCCACTATATTCCCCCTCAAACCCGGCAGGCCCTGCCACGACAACTGGTCGTGTGCCAGCGCACATTGCGATGGTGCAAAGCCCAATCGCCGAGTTTTTTGAGAACGATGGATGGAACGGGTGCCAATACCCCGATTCGTGCCGCGCACTGCGCCGCGCCCGACGCGTGCCGCGAGCTACCCCGTCCAATCCCGCGTTGCCGTGCAGCGCGGGATCGCCCCCTGTTCACGAACCGGCACCCCAAGCAAACCGGTTCGCATTCGTGCCGCACACGGGAGCGCGGCATCGATGTCGCGCGGTGACCGACCCGGCCAACAGTGGCCCTCGAACATCAGTCGATCCGCCTCGCGATGTGTACCCTGACCGGATCATTATCTTCGTGCAAACACCCCGTGCACGTTGCCCGCAACGCGTAATTTTTTGCTTGACAAACGCGTTTTGCGAGGCCGATCAGCGTACTGATTCAACTGTAACGCCCTTCGTTTAGCAGATAAAGAACAAAAAGGCAAGGACTTTTTCTGCGATCATTCCAAAAATCAAGGTGCAAGTTCGTTAATGCGTGCTCGATCACCGTCGATCATCATCCAAAATCTCTTCGATCCACCCTTCGATCTCCTTCGTCGCGCGATTTTGATCGCGTTGGACTCCGCTGCATGCGTTTCCTATACTCTGCGCGGCTGCAGGAGGCCCGGACAGCCAGTCCGGCGCGCCTCAAATTGCGGTCAACCGCTCAATATGATGCCCGCGAGGGCCGCTCGAGGAGGGAGAAATCATGGCAACACCGGCGGAGTACTTCGGCGCGCTGGCCGGCAAGGTCAACAAGGACAAGATCAAGGGGATGAACGCCATCTACCAGTGGGACATCACCGGTGATAACGGCGGCAAGTGGAACGTCGTGCTGAAGGATGGCGATGTCGCCGTGAACGAAGGCGCGGCCGCCAGCCCGAACATTACGCTGACGCTCGATTCGCAAAACTTCCTTGACCTCGTCACTGGCAAACTGAACGGTCAGATGGCGTTCCTGACGGGCAAGCTGAAGATCCAGGGCGACATGACCCTTGCGATGAAGCTGCAAAGCATCATTGGCTGAAACCATGCTTTTCCCCAAGCGGGAGTGGCCGATTCGCAGGCCGCTCCCGCTTGTGTTTTTTGTGCTGATCGCGTCGACAACGTTCACCGCTTGTCGTGCGGGACGATCTCCCGAACACAACATCGCGTTCGAAAATTCGCAACGCGGGCTCGTTCACGCGACGGTGTACACGCCGTCAGCAACACCCGCTCCCGGGCTCATCTTGCTGCATCAAGCCGGCGCGTCGCGCGAATCCTGGGCGCCTTTCGCCCGCATGGCACGCGCCAACGGTTATTGCGCGATCGCGATCGATCTGCGCGGACATGGAGCGTCGGCCGGCGCGGCCAACCCCAGCGCCTTTACCGCGGACGATTGGCTCGCGATCCTGGGCGATATCCCCGCCGCCAAAGAACAACTCATCAAGGCGGGCGCCGACCCAAACAAGATCGCCATTGCCGGTGCAAGCATCGGCGCGAACCTGGCCATGCGTTATGCGGCCACCGATCCGCAGATACAGGCCATCGTGCTGCTCTCGCCGGGTGAAGAAATCAACGGCGTCAGCATCGTGCAAACCATCCAAACCTATACCAGCCGCCCCATCTTGCTCATGGCGGCACAGACCGATGGCTACTCCGCGCGCAGCGCTAAAAAACTAGATGACCTCGCCGCCGAGTACTCCGAGCTCCGGCTATACCCCGGCGCGGCCCACGGCACCGACCTGCTGGACGCCGTCCCGGTCGCCGCCGAACAGGTCCTCATGTGGCTTGACCATATATTGGGCCACACCCCACCGGATACCCATTAATTGGGTAAATTCTTGTCTTTTTCAGCTTAAAGCCTTTTATTTCAGCCAGTTATAAATATAGACTTTGACGATTTTCGCCCTCATTCGTATACTTTATATGTAAGGCGCGCACGGGTTTGGGGGTGGCGCGCCGGGTTTGGGGGAAAGGGTCATGGCCCGCCAGGTCCCACTGGGGTACTACGAGGATGCCGACGGTGCGCTCCAGCGCGACCGCCGCAAAACGGATCGCCGGAATGCCCCGCGCAAGCAGGGCGACATCGAACGCCGCGGATCCGTCCGCCGCGCGGCCGATCGCGACTTCGTCGAACGCGAGCACCACTCGATGATCGAAGAAGCGCTGTCCGAATTCGCGGAAGAGCACAAGATTTTTTAAGTCGCTCGGTCCGGACTCACGTCAACGACGCGCGTATTCCGCGTCGATGGACGACTGCAATCCTTCCATCGCGTCCGCCGGGGCTTTAAGTCCCGTCACGACTTCCGTCGCTGCGTTTTCCAGCAGGCCGCGCACCGTTTGCCAGCCCGCCACGTTCGGCTCTGACTTCGCCGATGCCAGGCAATCGAATGCGACGCGGTTATATTTCCACTCCGCCCAAAACGCCTGCAGCGCGGGGTCTTCCGTCGCGGATTTTCGGCACGGCAAGTAACCCGTCTTCACGGCCCACTCCGCGTTCACGCGCGGTGAAGTGAAATACTTGAGGAACGCCCACGCGGTCCGCTGGTGCTCCGGCGTAGTCTTGAACACGGACACGTTCGCGCCATAGAGCACAGTGGCCGGAGTCGCGCCCTCCGCATGCGGCATCGGCGCAACACCCCAACCGTCCGCGCCCTCCATCACGATTTTGAAGTACGGGAGCGAGGAACTTGGCCGGAAGGCGAAGGCCGTGTCGTCCGCGCCAAACGCCGTCTGATCGTTAAACGTGCGCGGGGTGTTCTGAAACGCGAGGTCTTCCTTAAACAGCAGCGCCAGCATTTCGAAGGCCGCCTGTGTCTGCGGCGAGCGATACATCGGCACGCCGTCCTTCACAATCTCGCCGCCCCGGCTAAAAATCATGGCATTCAGCGTGGACGCGTCCACATCCAGGCACAGCGCCCGCTTGCCGGTCTTGGCCTTGATCGTGCGGCACTGCGCGATGAATTCCGCCCACGTCGCCGGCGGATTCTCGATGCCGGCCGCGGACATCACGCGCGTGTTGAAATACATCACGAGCACGGCCTTGGTGTACGGCCAGGACAAAATCGCGCCATCGAACTCGGGGTAGCGGTTCTGCTCCAGCATCACGGGGAAAAAATCCGCGAGGTCGGCTTCCGAAAGCCCCTGCTTCGGATCGCGGATAAAATCATCGAGTGTCGCGACGGCCCCGGCGCGCGCGTACTCCACGGTCATGTTGCCGTAAGCCACCGCCATCGCAGGCAGCGTGCCCGCCTTAATGGCCGCCGTCGTCTTGCGGTAGATGTCGGCATAGTTGCCGCTCTGGACGACCTTCACCGGCAGACCGGGGTGCGCGCCGTTGAACTCATTGACGATCGCCGCAAGCACATCAGCGTTCTCGGTCGTCTGCCGGTCCCACAAGTCGGCCGCATCCGGCGCAATCGGCTTAAACGCAGCCGCAGTGCCGCCGCTTCCCGGCAATGCGGTAGGCCGCGGGCCGCACGCCAGGAGCAGGAAGGCGCAAAATCCACCGGCGAAAAACAGTCCAGCCGTCCTGCTTCGCGCTCCACGCTTCGCGCTTCTATCCCTTAATCCCCACACGGACCGCGCCCTCCACAAACGCGCGTTGCGCCACGAAGTATAGGAGCAAGGTCGGCAGCATCACAACGGCCGCCGCGCACATCAGCAGGTTCGTGCGCACGCCCTCGGCTATCGCGAACACCGTCAGCCCGACCTGCACCACGCGCATGGAATCGTCGCCGGTGACGATCAACGGCCACAGCAGCGAGTTATAGCTGCTGAGGAAGGCAAACAGCGCCACCGCCGTAAGCGTGGGCCGGATCGACGGCGCAAGGACGCCGAACAAAAAGCGCAGGTGACCGCAACCATCGACGGAAGCGGATTCGAAAAAGTCCCGCGGAAACGCAAGGCACGCCTGCCGCACCAAAAAAATCGAAAACGCATTGGCGCACCACGGCAGAATCAGCGCAGCGTAGGAGTCATACCAGCCGAACCGCACGACCGTGACGAAGTTCGGGATCAGAATCGCTTCGAACGGCACCATCATCGTGGCGAGCACAATGCCGAACAGCAGCGTGCGGCCCGGAAACCGCATGCGCGCGAACGCATACCCTGCAAGCAACGACGTAAGCACGATGCCCGCCGTGGTCGCGCCGGCGACGAGAAATGTATTGATGAAGTAGCGCGCGAATGGCGCCGCGCCGATCGCGTCGCCGTAGTTGTGCCACTGCGGCGATTCCGGCCACAACTGCAACGGCGTGCGCGTCGATTCCGGCAGCGTCTTGAGCGAAGTGCCCAGCATCCACAGGAAGGGATACGCCGCCGCGAGAGCCGCCGCCGCCAGCGCAATATATAGGCCGATGCGCCGCATCATTCGTAGTGCACCCGGCGCCCGATCACGCCAAACTGCAGCGCCGTCAGCGCGAAAATACCCAAGGCCAGCAACACCGCCACGGCCGAGCCGTATTCAATCCGCCCGGCCTCGTAAAAATTCGTGAAGATATACACGGGCAGATTCTGGGTCGTATCCAGCGGCCCGCGGCCGTCGCCCGTCATCGCGTAAATGTCGCTGAAGGCCTGCAGCGCGTGCAACGTGCCAATGACACTCAAAAAAAACAGCGTCGGCGTCAGCAGGGGCAGCGTCACATGCCGTACGACACGCCACGGACCTGCACCATCGATGCGCGCCGCATCTTCCAGTTCGCGTGGCACCGCGGCGAGCCCCGCGAGCACGAGCACCACCATGAATCCGCACGAGCGCCACACTTCGAACACAATCACGCACACGAGCGCGAGACTGGGGCCGACATCCGGCGCGATCGCGCCGCCGGTAATCAAATGAAGCACACCACGCGGCTCAAGCAGCCAGGTCTGTGCCGGCAATCCAACCTGAGCGAAGAGGGCATTGAACAATCCGGAGCTGGGTTCAAACAACTCGCGCCACACCATCGCCGCCGCGACCACCGACGTCACATACGGCAAGAAAAAGAAAGTGCGCAGCAGACCGGACACGCGCCGCACGCGAAACAGCGCGATGCCGATCACGATGCTCAGCGCGATCGTGAATGGAACGGTCCCAATCGCGTACCACAAGGTCACGGCGACGCTATTGCGAAAACCCTCATTCGTGAGCGCATCGGCATAGTGGTGAAATCCGATAAATCCGCCGCCGTCTTCCGGACGCGCGGACAAACTCAATACCACCGCATACCCGAGGGGGTACAGCCCGAACAGTCCCAACACCGCCATGGCCGGCAAAATGTACCCGTAGCCTTGCCAGTTCGCCCGTGCATGCGGTGATTTCATCGGCCCATATCCCGATTCGTAAGCCCTGTATTTACAGAAGATTGCATATTACGACCACCCGGCCAAAGCTTCCGTACCGCCGCGATCCAGCGACCCCAAAAGTCGCCTATCCCGCTCAAAAGCATCGGCTTACGTGCGAAAACGGTTGATAAATAGTCAAGTGTTGAATATTATATCGAAACGCATCCGGCTGCGGCGGCGGATTTTATATCCATTGGGGCAGGTGTGCCTGTTGGACCGCAGTATCAGGATGCGCGGCTGTTCACGATTGGCAGGAGCTGGCTTGCTCATGATTCGGTTCGCAGTGCGTCGTTCTACGCGTTGGTCAAAACTAGTTCAGGCCGTGGCCCTCGGCGCCCTCACCAGCATCGTCTATTCGGGCTGCGTCGGCGGCGGCGGAAGCGGCGGCGGAAGCGGGATCAGCTCCAAGGACGATCACGGCGACACGGCGCTCACCGCAACCGTAGTCCTTCCTGACGGCGCGAACATCATCGGACAAATTAACTATCCGCGCTCACCCGAGCGTCCGGCCGACATCGACTTCTTCCGCTTCCGCGGGATTCAGGGCATCGTTTACACCATTCAAATCCTCGGATTCCCTCCGGATCCGGATGTACGCCTTAGCTTGGATTTGACAGGTGATGGCGACGAGTCGTTGTTTGTGCAACTTTTGGGACTCGACGGCACCACGCAGATCCAAAACACGACGGGAAACCAAGGCGGCGATCCATACGATATCAACGTCGCCGGTTTCGAGTTTGAAGACAACGAAGTTGGCATCGGCGATTCACGAATCACGTTTGCGGCCGTGATAACCGGCGACTACTACCTCCGGCTGTCACATCCACGTGAAGATACGGGAATCGGAGCCTATGAAATCCGCGTTGCGTCCTCCCAACTGGCGGAGATCCAGGAAGAGGATTCCATGTTTCAATCGGGCTCTCGGTTCGTAAGACTCGAAACAGAACAGGATGGCGTATTCTTCAATAACACCGTGTCCGGCGCGGTGGTCATCGATTTCTTCGAAATCCAGGAGTCTCTCGGCGACGTTAACTTTGCATTTTCCTTTGGTTTTTCTCCGGGAATCATTTTCCCGGGCCAAGATGACCCGGCGGACGGAGCCGTACACATCCATGTCGGTCAGCCGAACAATTTCTTTCCCGGAAACTCTCAGAACTTTCAGGTGGGAACGCCTCATCCGTTCATCTCGTCCACTGTCATCCCGGCAGGCGACGGCCGAAGCATTGACGGCATAGTCAGCGGTAATCTCACACTATCGGACGGTACGCTCGCTCGCTTCCCCATCGAAGTAAAAGAGCTGGAGCCCACAACGTCCGCTGATGGCATGACGCTCCGACGTGCGGCAGTTAGCATGCATCTGGGTGACGCTGTCGACGCTCGAGGAGAAGAAGTGGAACTCGGGGCGGACGATCTCCGATTGATTACGGGGTTCCCCTGGTATTTGGATGTGCACCCGCAAACGAACTACACATTGGACCCCTTGCCGGTAGCGACCTCGCGTCCCTACGGCGGCGTCTATCAGATTTGGGAAACCACGTTCGGCATGGATCCGGGCAACGTGGTGCCTGACAGCGGCGTCTCGCCTGCCGATCGCGGCTTCCCTTCTTCTCCCCTGTTCAACATCTATTACGACTCCTCGCTGAAGCTGTTCCAGGTGGCCACGCAAAGCTATCAGTCGGGTTTCTTCGCCACATTCTTCGGCGATCAACCTGGCTTCAACAACCCAGACTACACCGACTTCGTCGGGGATCGCGTCCGCGTGCGTGAAGGACAGCCCGGCGAAAACGGCAAAGTGCTGATCGATCTGGGTACGCTGCCGACACTCAAGCTGCCGCCGACGGCATTCCCGCCCGACTTCCAATCCACAAAATTCGAAGAACCCGGTTTCAGGGCGCCCATCCGCCAGTTGACGGACGAGGAAGCCGAAAAACTGCGGGATGCGTTCTACGATGATCGAGGCGGTTTCTACATCGAAGTGACCGACGCGCGGACGCAACAGCGCATCGCGCGAGCGGAAGGCAGGGACCTGGAAATCTCGTTCTTCCCGTCGGAAGGGCGCTGCGGCTTGCCGCCGTGTGACGCTTCTCAGGATGCTGCCGCCGGACCTACGACCAAGGGCGTCGTGAACTTCGCGTCTGCTCTGCCCGGCAACGTCAAGCTCGATGTATACGCGAACGGCAAGCTGCTCGGCGTGCTCAAGGATGCCGTGGATGCGAACGCGCTACCGGCGTGTGGCCTGGGCGGCGACAACCGCACCCTGGCGGCCGAATTCTGGCCGGAAACCTACTACTGGCGCGCCTACGGTAGCGACGGCAAGACCTACGATGGCCACGTTACCGTCTCCGCCGATGGATGCCAGACGGTGGTCATTACGCCGGCGGACGCGGACGAGTAACACATCAACCAAGCGAATCGCGTTCACGCCTGCCGGCGGACCCGGCAGGCGTGAACTGTTTTAGGCCGGTCGCGCGTCCAGCACCGGTGCGATGAAATCGAGCGTGCGGGCCAATGCGCCGCGCTCGGCCTCGGCGACCGATTCCGCGGCGGCACCCAACTGTTGCCGTCGTGGCCCATCATTAAGCAACGCCTTCAAGTGGGCCGCAAGATCGTCTGGCGACGAAACAGTGTCACTCCCGCCAGCCGCGACAAGACGCTCGGCAATGTCGGCAAAATTCCGCATGTGCGACCCAAACACCGTGGCGACCCCCTGGGCCGCAGGCTCAAGCGGATTGTGCCCCTCCACGCCGGGGTAAATGCTGCCGCCCATCACAGCCACATTGGCAATCCCATACACG
>CAZUJL010000015.1:0-96951 GCA_964620045.1 uncultured Nitrospirales bacterium | reverse complement strand
CAGCGAGATCCATCCCGCCGCCACGAGGATCAGCGTCCCGACGCTCCACTCGTAAAGGTTATAGCCGATGTCCTGGAACACATACGCTAGATAAAGCGGATGGCGCACCAGGTGATACGTTCCCCTCGTCGCCACCCCACGCAACGCCGGGCGCACGCCGAAGAAGCGCCCAAGGCTAAGGAGACTCGCCAAACTCAGCGCCGCGCCGATGATGACGAGCACCGATCCGCCAGCGCGCCACGCCTCGCTTCCGGGATGCTCATGAAGGAGCACAACCTGCGCGTACGAGTAGGTGTAGCAGACAAGAACCGCGGCGCCTGCCGCGACCGATCGATCCTGCACCTGCGCCGGCCCGCGCGTCAGCGCGATTCCCAGCACCAGAAGATTCGAGCAGACGTAAATCCAATCGGTGACAGCAAGGTGCGGCGTGAGGCGAATCAGAATCGCCAGTTCCACCGCGGTGACGCCGAGCAATACGAAGTCCGCGGGCCGCCGGTTCAGCAACATGCGATCAGCCACCCAACCTATCGCCACACATTCTTGTATATGTCTTCCTCGCCCGGTTCCACACCCGGCGGCATCTGCCAGCCGAGGGGCCCCGGGCCGTCAACATTGATAAAGGCCTTTTCCTGAATTTGATACCAGCCACCGGCGTCGCCTATCTGAACTTGCACGCCCGGAGAATATTTCAATGGCGCGTTATTCGGATCAACCAGTTCAGAAATCACCGGAAAAACCGTCCACGTGCCGTCTGTATCACGCACGTAGAAACGGACCTTTGGGTATTCCAGCCAACCGAAGCGATAGTGACGAAGAACGAATTGGCCGCCATCGGGAAGTTTCAGTTGCGCAATCGTCCGGGCACCCTTCGGAGCCACGGAAACAATCGCCCACGTGCTGAACGCGACGATTCCGACAGCCACGATTCCCAGTACCACCGTTTTCGTCCGCGCGCGACTCCGAATGCCGCGCACCATGCCCCACAGCGTAGGAATCAAGCAAAGCACCAGGACAAACACAACCACGAGCGTCAGCAGCACACCCATCGGCCTCATCGGCGAAGCCTCCTGCGAGGTAGGCAGATGGTAACAGTTGCCGAGCTACACAGCCGCGAAATCCGTGGCCGACTAGCTACAAGTAGAAGGAGCATCCGTCCCACTTGTACTATGCTCGTTCCGACTCAACCTTAACTAATTTGCGGGAACAAGAAATGCTGTACACAGTAAAGAAGTGGTCTATAGCTTCTGAGTTGGCGGCCAAACCTCCGTCGCGTTCTTCACAATACTTAAATCGAGTGCTTCTTGATTTAGAACGATGTGAACAAATCCTAGACTATGGCTGCGGCAAGCTTCGATACGCGAATATCCTCGCTCGCCGGGGAAAGGTCTTGACATTGGTCGACTCAGAAAGACAATTGAATCGTGAACAAATAGTTGAAGGAAAATTGGCAACACTCAGGTCCTTCGCGGAAAACCGATGGAGCAATGTGCGTCTCGAAACAATTGAAGAATTCCATATACGCCGACGCCCCCTGTTCGATTTCGCGCTATGTGCAAACGTATTGTCCGCAATACCCTCCAAGCGCGACCGATTACGGGCATTGACGATGTTAGGGGTGCGCTTAAAGCGGGACGGTGTCGCACTGATTGTAAACCAACACACCAATTCACATTTTTCAGAACTGGCAAGGCGTCCTGATGTGGTTCGATACGGCGACGGCTGGCTAATTCCGGGCAAGCAACTTTCGTATTTTTTTGCTGTTTTGACTACATCGAAAGTTGCAGAGTTGCTGAATCAAGCAGGCTTTGAACTTATCGAGCATTATATCGAGGGTCAATCAAACTATGCTCGAGCACGATTCAGAGGGTGAGTCATGCGAATCGTTCGTCAGCCTGAAAGCTATAACGATATATTGGAGAGGATTTTCTATGTAACCCTTTTCTCGGGAGTTGTTTGTACTTTCTGGTTGGCGGCGATTTCACCAGAAGTCCATCGACTTTTAGAATCTCGAAAAGAAACTTCTACCTTGCCGGTGATTGGTATCGGAAATGTGAAGATATTGTATTGCTTAGTGCCAATCGGGGTTGCTTTGCTGTCTAGAATAGTGAAACTGCATGACAGGATTTCCAATGTATTTAGAATAAGAAGAACATTTGATCTCAACTGGATTCTCAGGCCACTGGCACAAAAAGTAGGCTACCCGATAACGGGCGAAGCTTGGCGTGTTATACAGGCGTCTCGGCGCACAGCAATGCAGCAGACATTTTATCGATATGCAAGTTTTACAGCGCCGAAGATTGATATTCAGCTCGTGCGTAGTGCAGCAGATGCTTGGGCTTGGTTCTGGTGCTGTGTGGAACCACCAGCAATTTTTCTAATTAGCGCGATACTTTTTGCATATTTCGATGCATGGGGCAGCGCTGGTATCGCTTTAGGGGTAGTAGGATTTATTACGTTCTGTGCGTGGCTGCAATGGAGTGGATTGAAGAGACGTGCGCGTCTCCAAGTGGAATCAATCGTTAATTCGCCAGAGGCTATTGTCGATATACGTACGGGTTTTAATTCCGTCTACAAGACCTCGCGAGGTTCGAACTGACACATGGCTTCGTATTTGAACTGAATTTCTGTCTTTCTGTTGCATGTTTGTGAAAATCTTCGCACTTCCGTCAACCAAATGATCCTTGTCTCGCCCCCGCGTCCTTTGCGCCGCAGGCGCGCCATCGGCAAGACCCTTGTCTCGCACCTACGCTTTCGGGAGTGCAACAGGGTGCCTAAGGGTATATAGGCTGTCGGCGGACGGTAACACGAGGATGATGGGTGGGAGGGTCGCGCGCTCCCGCGCGACCGCATCGTGTGTAGGGGCGACCCCCTGTGGTCGCCCTAAGGCGGGCACGGGCACTCGCCCCTATAGGAGAACTAATCGGCGACCATCGGCATCATCTGCGGATAGGGGGTGTATCTCTCCCCGATCGCTTAACTCGCCTTCTTCGCGTCTTTCAGCAGACCCAGCTTCACCAGGCTCTCCGCCGTCGCCACGATCGAATCCTCATTCGATCGCGGGTTCCAGCCGAGGAGTGATTTCGCCTTCGCGTTGGAGCCGTTTTTGTGCTTGCCGAGTTCCGGCAGGAGTTGCTTCACCGCCGGATCGCGCATCGACGCGAGGCGCATGAGCCAGTTGGGGAGTTGCCGCGTTGGCACGCGGCCCGCCGCGGCCGGCATGCGCTGCTTGAGCACGTGGGCGACCTCGAGGATCGACATGAAATCGCCCGCCGTCGCGAGGAAGCGCTCGCCCTTGGCGGCCGGATGCGTCATGGCGAGCAAGTGGAGGCTGACAACGTCGCGCACATCCACAAGGCCGAAGTAGAGCTTCGGACATCCGGGCATGTCGCCGTTCAACAGGCGTTGCACCAAGAGAATGGAAGTCGAGAAGTCCGGCCCCAGCACCGGCCCGAGCACGCCGACCGGATTGACGACCGAGAGTTCGAGCTGCGGAGCTTCGTGCTTGATGAACTCCCAGGCGGCGCGCTCCGCGATCGTCTTCGACTTCACATACGCGCGCACATCGCTGCCGTTTACGTCCGTCCAATTTGTCTCGTCAAACGGCGCGGTCTGCGGCTTCTGGCCGTAGCCGATCGCGGCGAACGACGACGTAAGCACCACGCGCTTCACGCCGGCATCGCGCGCGGCACGCAGCACGCGCAGCGAACCCTCGCGCGCGGGAACGATGAGTTCATCTTCGTGCTTGGGAATGCCCGCGGGGAACGGCGAGGCGACATGGTGCACGTAGTCGCAGCCCTTGACCGCGTCCGCCCAGCCGGCGTCCTTCTCCAGGTCCGCCGCGACGAACGAGAGCTGCTTCGTGTTCGGATCCGCGCCGCCGACCTTGAGCATCGCGCGCACGTCCGCCTCGCGCTTGAGGTTGCGCACCGTCGTGCGGACCGTGTGGCCCGCGGCGAGGAGTTGCAGGATGCAGTGGCTGCCGATGAACCCGGTGCCGCCGGTGACGAGGACTGTGGACATGGGGGAAATCCTTATGGGAAAGGAATGACCATACTTCCTTTCCTCGACGAAAGGAAGTGTGCAACGCGCCGCCTATATACGGGACAGGTTCGCTTCCTGTACCGCCATGCAATCCGGCGTTCGCTAGGCTATACTCCCGGCTCCCGCGGGCTCGTTCTGAGTGGTGCGCGGGCGCGGGTCGGCCGTCTCATCCCCGGGGCAGTGTGTGGGGTATCCGTGTCATCCGTGAAATCTGTGGTTAAAACGTGTCTGCCCTGGCAGGAAAATTCTCTGGAGGAACGATGGATTCGGGAAAGCGGTTTAAGATTGCGTGTGTGGGTGCGGGAAACGTGGGTGCGTCGGCGGCGCAGTACTGCGCGGAGATGGATCTCGGCGACGTTGTGTTGACCGACATCGCGGAAGGTCTGCCGCAGGGCAAGGCGCTCGACCTGACGCAGGCGGGGCCGATTCGCGGCTACAGCAGCCACGTCACCGGGACCAACGATTACGCGGACATCAAGGGCGCGGACGTGTGCATCGTGACGGCCGGCCTGCCGCGCAAGCCGGGCATGACGCGCCTCGACCTGCTGGAGAAGAACGGCCGGATCATCATGGCCGTGGCGGAAAACATCGCCAAGCACGCGCCGAACGCGACCGTGATCATCGTGACGAACCCGCTGGACGTGATGACCTACCTCGCGTTCAAGAAGCTCGGTTTCCCGGCGAACAAGGTCGTCGGTATGGCCGGCGTGCTGGATAGTGCGCGGCTCCGCGCGTTCGTGTCGATGGAGCTGAAGGTCAGCATGAAAAACGTCGACACGATGGTGCTCGGCTCGCACGGCGACGACATGGTGCCGCTGCCGGAGTACACCACCGTCTCGGGCATCCCCATCACGAAGCTGATGCCGAAAGAACGCGTCGATGCGCTGATGGAACGCACCCGCAAAGGCGGCGGCGAGATCGTGGCGCTGCTGAAGACCGGCAGCGCGTACTACGCGCCGGGCGCGAGTGCCGCGCGTATGGCGCAGGCGATCGTGCGCGACGAGAAGCAAGTGCTGCCGTGCGCGGCGCTGCTGAACGGCCAGTATGGCCTGAGCGACGTGTACATCGGCGTGCCGTGCGTGCTGGGTAAGGGCGGCGTGGAAAAGGTCATCGAACTCGAATTGACCGCCGACCAGAAGGCCGCGCTGCACAAGTCCGCCGGCGAAGTCCGCGAAGGCTTGAAGGGTCTGAAGGAAGTCGGAATTCTGTAGCAGGTAGCGCGAAGCGGGTAGCGAGAAGAATCGAATTTTAGGCCGGATGGCTGCCAATGCGCAGCCATCCGGCTTTGGTTTTTGGGCAAAGTCTTGGTTTTTGCTCCCCGCTTCCTGCTCCGTGCTACCTCATTACATGGTATGATTTTGCGCGGGGGAATTGTGTTTTTCCGCGTTTGGGGGAAGTGTGTCCAAGGCCAAATCCAATACCATGCTCGTGTTGGCGGCGATCGCTGTGTTCTCGGCGGTGCTGGCCGGCGCGGCGTGGTGGGGCAAGCATCAGGCTTCGGCCACGGCGAAGCTGCCGACGCATGAAGTCGAGGACCTTGCGCACGAGGCCGACGGCACCGAACCCACGCATCCCGCGCCGGACATGCACCAGGATTATTCGGACGCGCACATGCCGTCGCCCGGTGCGTCCCACGAAGCCCACACAGCATCTGATGATGGCCCGGATTTGTCCGGCGTTGTGCATACACTGCAACAGGCAAAGCAAGTAGGAAAGAGCGTTCCGCCGACGCAGTTGCGCGCAGAACTGGATGCGATGGGTCCGGCGACGGGAGGGCAGCAGCGCGTGGCGCTGGAGTCGGCGCTGGGGTACGCGTTGCTCGCATTGACACAGCCGGCGTTGCCGGAGGCGGGCCGTGCGTTTTGCAATGCGCTGGACTTCACGCCAAGCCCCGACGAGCGCGTGCCGATGGCGTTGGATTTCGGCCAGGCATTGATGCAGTCCAAGGGCCATGTGGAAGCGCTGGATGTGACGGCCGGCGGACGCTTTATCGGGGCTAATTTGACGCCGCAACGGCTGCAGATCGAAGCCGTCCGAGGGATTGCCTACGACACGCTGGGGCTGTCCATACGCGCCGCGCAGACTTATCACGAAGCCTTTGAGACGATGCTCGATACCGATTTGCAGGGGTCGCCCTTGGGCCGCGATATCGCGCGCACGCTGGGCCTGCGTCTCGCGCGGGAGTATCGCGATGCGGGCGATGAATCGACCGCGATCGCCGTGGCGACGCGCCTGCGCACGTGGCTGGGCGAAGAAGAGCTAGTGCTGCGGTAGCGCGAAGAGGTGGAATTGCCCCGCGCTGCGGGCAATGCCCAGCCAGCGATAGGCCGGCACGTGCGCCGTCAGAATGATCTCCTCGATCGGATCCTCGAACGTTGTCGAAAGCCACGGCTCGGCTTCGCGCTTGTCCGTGAACCGCCACGCGGTGAGTTCGTTGCCCGCGCCCGTGGTGACGATGTCCATGCGGCCGTCGCCGTCAATATCTTCGAGCGCCGTGTATTCGAAAGGCCCGCGCACACCGCCTTCCAGCACGCGCATGACGGGCGCGTTCGCCTGAAACCACTCGATCGGCCGCGCGGCGAACCTATGCGCGGAGGGTTCATACAGGTGCACGGTAATCATGACGTTCCATGTGCCGGACTGCGCCGCGCGCACAACCGCGTCCATCGACATGCTCGGCGAAGGTGCGCGCCAGAGCAGTAGATCGGCGTAGCCGTCGGCATTGAGATCCGCGCCGGTTTCCTGCGGCGCGATGAGCACGCCGGGATAGCGCCGCGGAGATGAGGACGCTCGCGCGGCCGAGCCGTCGTTCCCGACGCGCTCGACGCGGATGAGCGTATCGCGATAGTCGGGCGGGGCGAGGGCATACAGTGCGCGCTCGGTATTGGAGATGCTGAACGATGGCCAGTCTTCGGAGGGCGCGTTTGCGGCATCACGGGCACGTTGTGTGCCGCCGCCACGCCGCGCACTGGAGCGGCCGGCCGCTGTCGCGGGCGTCGCGCGCTCGTACACTTGGCTCAGGCGGAATTCCGTGGTGTCGTGATCGAAGGCTGGTGGCGTGACGGCTTCCCAAACCTGGAATTGGCTCAGGGCGAGCGATTCCTCAACGCCCGGTGCGAGCGGATTGACGCGAGTGCCTTCGAGCGTCCAGACGGGTGGCTCGGCGCCGAGTGGCACGGAAAGGAAATCCTCACCGCGGCGCTCGACAAAGAGCGGATACGGGCGCGGCTGTCTGAACGAGAATGCGGCGAGCGCGGGATGTTCGATCGTGACGTTCGCGGCGTCCTGCGTGACCCGTGCAGCATCGCGCCAATACTCGATTCGGCCCGCGCGGACGAGGGCCATCTCGGGTTTGCCGTCGCGGTCAGTGTCGCGCAGATCGAAGAGGCTCGCGTCTTTTGGGACGGCATAAGTAACCGGCGGATAGTCGGAGGAGATATCGGCAACGACAAGCGTTTCGCCGTCGAACACACCCCACTCGGGCGCGGCGTCACCGTCGGTCTGGAGTAGAACCGCCTGCGCGAGGGTGGACGGGGCAGGCAATGAGCGCAGCCGCCACGACTCGCCCGATTGGGCGTGGACTGCGACGCACAGCAGCACGGTCGCGGGTGTGACAATGCGCGCGATCATCGAGAGAAGAACACGCGCACGGCCTCGCCGGCGCCGGTTTCGGGAAGAATAACGAGGTCGGTCTTGCCATCGGCATCGACATCCACCGGCAAAAAACCACGACCGGTGCCGGGCTGAAAGTTGGTGTCGGCCTTTTTTTCGAACACGCCTTCGTGGTTGAGCCACACGTCGATACGGCCGGCGGTGGACCACGCGGCGATATCAGCTCGACCGTCGCCGTTGAAGTCGCCGGCGGAACAGGTGAGTTCGCCACGCCGATAGGCGTCCCAGCGGGGGCCACCTTCGAGTGCGGGGCCGTCCAGATCGAGATCAACGAAAAATTCGCGTCGCGGACGCGGATCAAACCGTCCAGACGATTCCTGGACATGGACAAAAAATTCGTGGCGGATGCGGCGGGCCGAGGCGAGCGCCATCAGGATTTCACGGGGCGG
Source organism: uncultured Nitrospirales bacterium (assembly GCA_964620045.1). Lineage (GTDB taxonomy): Bacteria > Hydrogenedentota > Hydrogenedentia > Hydrogenedentales > VFKU01. The sequence goes on along the minus strand of CAZUJL010000015.1, from coordinate 88,849 downwards.
GCGGGACTCAAGCGTATTCGATTGCGCGAGCAGATCGAAGTCGCCGTCGGCGTCGAAATCCGCGAAGGCGAGGTGCGCGGGTGCGGATTTTGTGCGCAACGAGGCGATCGGCGTGCCGGGTTCTATGGCGAGAAGAACTTCGGTGATGGTTTGTCCGAGGCGCAGGCGATTGGCGGGTAAGGGCCGCGCTCCTGCAAAGGCAATCGGACCCTCCTTGCGCAGATGGCACGCGATCATGTTTTCCGGAAGCGCGGGATACACCGCTTCGGAGATCAGTGTTGTGCTCCAGTTTTTTTCGGGCGATTGTGTGAGGGAAAACGCCGTGATGCGGCGATCGAAGGCGTTGTTGGTGACGCGCAGAGACTCGCGCGTCTCTACTGTCGCGCTGGTCAGCGTGATGTGAACGTCGCGCGCGGCGATATCGGCCGAAGCGCGGAGCGGGGCGCTGTTCCAGAGGTTTGCCGTCGGTGTGAGCCGCGGACGGACGGGCGGATAGACGTTGAGATCGCCCACAGCGGGCGCGCCCGGCACCATGCGGAACACGCGCAGGGCGGTCCGCACCGGCAGAATCAGTTCCGCGCGGCCATCGGCATCGAGATCGTGGAAGAGCGGCGTTTCGGCGGATTGCATGCCCGATTCGAGATCGAGCGAGGCTTCCCACTCCGATTGCCAAGCCTGCGCGACGAAGGTATACGCGCGCAGATGGGCGTCGGCGTAGGCGTACAGGCGCCCGTGTTCGATATGCACCGCCGCGCGCCGGTCCTGTTCCGGCAGGGGCACCAGAGTGGTGCGGGAAAAGGCGCCGTCTTTTTGCAGCCACACGCCGCTCGGCAGCAGCAGGTCGGTGGCACCATCGCTATTGAGATCCACGGTGACGGTATTCGCGCGCGCGAGGGCTGCCGGAAAGGCGCGAGAGCTGACGCTAAGGCCAGGGAGCGGCTGCTCGACAAAGTGCGTCGCGCCGAGCGCGATGCAGGCGAGGAGCGCGATCACGGGCTGAAATTGCGGCGGCGGATGACGACGAACGCAATCCCCGTGAACAGGATGAACCAAACCGCGCAGACGGCGAGGCCGTAGTAGGCGTCGGGCACGAAGGGTGTCGCGAGACCTTTGCAACGGTCGCTGTAGACGATCCAACTTTGGTCGAGATACGTGGAGAAGATGAACTCATCGAAGCGGAGCGCGTGCTTGATGTAATCGACCAGCAACCAGCCTCCGACGGCCGCGCCAATCGCGGTGGCGGTGCGGCTGACGAGCGTGGAAATCATGATCGCGTAGGCCGCAGCGGTGAGGTGGGGCGCGAGATTCAGCACCGCGGCCAGGGCCAGCGCGAGGTTCATTTCCTGGCCGGTGTAGATGAGTTCGCCGCCGAAGTCAATGCCGGAGGCCTCGCCCAGCAGGGCGACCGTGGCCCAGGCGCCGACGACGCCGGTGATATTGAGCAGCAGGGCATAGGTGGCGGCGTTCAGCAGTTTGGCGGCGAGAAATTCCCAGCGGCGAATTGGGCGGATCAGTACTGTGCGGATGGTGCCGCTTTCTGTTTCGCCAGCAACCAAACCCGCGGCGTAAATCAGCAGCATCAGGAAGCCGACCATGTTTAACGCGGCCGGGACGGCGGCGCCGATGAAACCGAGGTCGCTGACGCCGTCGACTTCGATGGGCTGAATCAGTAGTGTGCCCATGACCGCGAGCAGGACAAAAACCGGACCGAAATAGGGGGAAAACAGGCGCGAGTATTTGATGAACTCGGCTACATATGCCGCGAAGATGCGTCCGATCACCGGTTGTGCGCCTTTATAAAGAGTTCCTGAATGCTGCGGCGGCGCGGCACGAGGCCGTTGATGGTGTAACCCGCGCCGGTGAACCAAGCATTGAGTTGCGCGGGTCCGCCTTCCTTCAGGCGCACGCGTAGACGGCCGCGACGGATTTCGACGGACTCCACCCAAGGCTCTGCTTGCAGTTTTCGGCCAGCGGCTTCGGCGGCATCGAGCAGGACGTCTACTTGCGATTTGTCGTAGGAGAGCAGCGCCTCCGTGCGCTCGCAGGCGACGAGGCGGCCGTGGTCCAAAACAGCGATGCGATCGCAGAGCGCCTCGATTTCCTCGATCTGGTGCGAGGACATCACAATCGTGACACCGGCTTCGCGGGAGAGGAGTTGGAGCAGTTCGACAATCTCGACACTCTGCTCACTGTCGAGCGCGCTGGTGGGTTCGTCGAGCAGGAGCAACTCTGGCTCTGTAAGGAAAGCTTGGGCGAGTCCGAGACGCTGGCGCATGCCGCGCGAGAGCGTGCCCGCGCGCTGATCGGCGACAGCGTCGAGACCTACCAGATCGAGCGTCTTGTTCAGCGTGATCTCGCGGCCCGCGAGTCGTGCGAAGAGTTGCAAGTTCTTGGCGACCGAGAGTTGATCGTAAAAGGAGGGATCTTCGGTGAGTACACCCGTGCGCTGTGCGATGTGCAGCGCATGTTGCTCGCGATCTTTGCCGAAAATCGTGATGGTGCCGCTGGTGGGGCGAATGAGGCCGGCGAGCATGGAGAGTGTTGTGCTTTTGCCGGCGCCGTTCGGGCCCACGATGCCAAAGATTTCACCTTCCTCGACGGAGAGCGAGAGTTCATTGACGGCCATCGTCGCGCCGTAGGATTTGGTGAGTTTTTCGGTGCGGATGCAGGCGGCCATGGAGGGAGGGGGCTTATTTCGCGGGGCGCAGGCCGATCAACTGCAACTGAATCGTCGTCTCGCCGCGCCAGGTGTTGAAGCGCGGGCGGAAGGCGACATCGGCGCATTCGGGGCTGTCTGCCGTCCACATGTCGGCGAGGTTGAAGCCGATGGCGGCGAAGGAATGCGACTCGTGCGCGATCGTGCAGCGCAGGTGTCCGCCGCGGAGCGCCTGCGTGCTGCGCTTTGGGATCTGTACGCCGAAGGCACCGAAGACGGGGGCGGGGTTTTCCGCGCCGAAGGGCTCGAGACGTTCGAGCGTGTTGATCAGATCCGGACCGAGTTCGCTGAGGGCGACCACGGCATCGAGCGGCAATTCGCGCGGCACGGGTTTCTCGGGCATTTGCCCGCGGGCATACGCTTCAAGGTGTTCCGCAAAGGCAGGAATCTGATCCGCATTAATGGTGAGGCCCGCAGCGAGGCGATGTCCGCCGTGTTTCACAAGAAGATCTTGGCAGGCGCTCAGCGCGTCGGCGAGGTGCAGGCCATGTGTACTGCGACCCGACCCACGGCCGACGCCATTTTCGTTGACCGCAATCAGCATCACAGGGCGGCCGTAGGCGCCGACGAGTTTCGAGGCGACAATGCCGATGACGCCGGGATGCCAGCCCTTTCCGGCCAGCACGATGGTGCGATAGTCGTCAGGAATTTCAGCTTCCACACGCTGGCGCGCGTCGTTGAAGATCGTTTCTTCGATAGCGCGACGTTCCTTATTGAGCGAATCGAGTTCCGCCGCAAGATGCTGCGCCTCGCCGTGCGAATCGGTCAGCATCAGCGCGAGCGCGGCGCGGCCATCGCTGATGCGCCCGCTGGCGTTCAGGCGCGGCGCGAGCTGGAAGGCGATGTGCTCGGCGCGTATTTCGCGCGGCGTCAGGTTCGCCTGGCGCACGAGGGCTTCGATACCGGGATGCTTCCGCTCGGCGATGCGTTCGACGCCTCGCGAGACGATCAGCCGGTTCTCGCGGCGCAGCGGCACCACGTCTGCGACGGTCGCGATGGCCGCGAGATCGAGGTCGTTGTCGTCGCCATTCAGCGCGGAGCAGAGTTTGAATGCGACGGCTGCACCACAGCAGAAGGCCGCGGGGGCATTCGCATCGCCGCGGTGCGGATTGATAACAGCGTAGGCGTCGGGCAGGCGCTCGTCGAGCGAGTGGTGGTCCGTGATGATGAGATCGACACCGAGCTTGCGGGCCTCGTCGGCTGCGTCGAAGGCGTTGATGCCGTTGTCGACTGTAATCAGCAGCGAGACCCCGTCGCGCGCGGCCTCGGCGACGCTGGTTGGATTGATACCGTAACCTTCGGCGATGCGGTTGGGCATGGCGTGGGAGACGTTGCGCACACCCGCGCGACGCAGGCCGCGCACCATCAATGCCGTGGCCGACATGCCGTCGACGTCGTAGTCCCCGAACACGCGGACGTGTTCGTTCTCATCGCGCGCATGCTGAATGCGGGTTACGGCCTCGGGCACGCCGATGAGCGTCAACGGATCACTAAAAGCGCGATGGCGCGTTTCGAGAAAGTCCTGCGCGTCGGACACGGCCGTGATGCCGCGCGAGACGAGCACATCGGCCACAATGCCGGGAATGCGCAGGCTGGTGGCCAGGGCGCGCGCGGCGGTGCGGTTGTGCTGCGGCAGAATCCAGGCGGTCTCGGCGGAGGACGGGGTCATCGCCGGCCCTTTGCCAGTTCGACAACTTCGGCGATTACCTGTTCGAGCGACTTGCCCGAGGTATCGATGTGTTCGGCGTCCGGCGCGGGACGAAGCGGGGCGACCGAACGATTGCGATCGTTGTCGTCACGCGCAGCGATTTCGGCTTCCAGTGTGGCGCGGTCGACCGTCGTTCCGGATTTCTCGAGTTCGAGCGCGCGGCGTTCGGCGCGTTCACCGATTGAGGCATCGAGAAAGATTTTGCAGCGGGCCTTGGGAAATACGACCGTGCCCATATCGCGGCCTTCGGCGACCGTGGGGCCTTTGATGGCGAACTCGCGCTGTAATTGCACGAGGTGCGAGCGGACCGCGGGCACACCGTCGAGGTGGCGGATGCAGCGCGTGACTTCGGGGGTGCGGATGGCCTGCGAGATGTCGCGGCCGTCGACACGTACCAGCAAATTCCCGTCGGCTTCCACGAGTTGCAGCGGCATCGTGCGCGTGGATTCGGCCAGCGCCGCGGCGTCGTTCAGGTGGATGTCCGAATGCAGCGCCCACCACGTTGCCGCGCGGTACATGGCGCCGGTGTCGAGAAAACGCATGCCGAGGCGGCGGGCGGCTTCGCGCGCGACCGTGCTTTTGCCGGCGCCGGCGGGCCCGTCGATGGTGACCACGTCCGTCAGCGTGTCAGGGTCGAGGCGCGTGACGGGCGGCGTCATGGTTAACGTTTTACGCCGAGGCGCTCGGCGATAGATTTGGTGAAAGGTGGCTGCAATACGCCGAGTTCCGTGATGATGCCCGTGATGAGCGCGGCTGGGGTTACGTCGAAAGCCGGGTTGTAGACCTGCACGCCATCGGGCACGGTGACGCGGCCGAAGCCCTGCGCGATTTCCTCACGGGCGCGCTGCTCGATGGGGATTTTGTCGCCCGAGGCGAGCGAGAGGTCGAAGGTGGAGGAAGGCGCGGCGACGTAAAACGGGATGTCGTGGTGCTTCGCGAGCACCGCTACGGAGTAGGTGCCGATTTTATTCGCCGTATCGCCGTTCGCCGCGATACGGTCCGCGCCGACAACGACCATCTGCACGTTGCCCTCGCGCATGACCTGTCCGGCCATGTTGTCGCAGATCACGGTGACGTCGATGCCGGCTTGCTGGAGTTCCCACGCGGTCAGGCGCGCACCCTGGAGCAATGGGCGCGTTTCATCGGCATACACCCGGAATGCGCGGCCGTCTTCATGCGCGCGAAACAACACCGCGAGCGCGGTGCCGTAGTCGGCCGTGCCGACGCCGCCGGCGTTGCAATGGGTGAGCACGCCGCCGTTTTTCGGAACCAGGCTTGCACCGGCTTCGCCGATTTTGCGACAGAGACGGCGGTCTTCCTCAAAGATTTCGACGGCTTCGGATTCCAGCGCGCGGAGCACGGATTGTGCGTCGCTGTGGCCGTTGAGCGAGGCCGCTTTGGCGCGCATGCGGTCGAGGGCCCAGAACAGATTCACGGCAGTGGGACGGGAGGTTGCGAGACGATCGGCAGCCGTATGAGCGGCTTTGAGCGCGGAGTCGGCCGAGGTTGGCTGGGCTTCGTTCAGCCCGACGACGACGCCAAAGGCCGCGCAGACGCCAATGGCCGGGGCACCGCGCACGCGGAGCGCGCGGATGGCTTCCCACACCTGCTCGACCGTCCGGAGCTCGATTTCCCGGTACTCGGTGGGCAGGAGGGTCTGGTCGATGATGAACAGCCGGCCATCGCGCCAGGAAATGGTCTGAACAGGCACGTCAACGCCCCCTGAGTTGCGGGGTCATGCTACTGAACGGGCCGCGGGGGCGCAACCGCGGGTTCATTCGGCGAAATAACTGCGGAGCGTGTCGAGGAAGCGCTTGTGGAGCGGATAGGTCGTCGCGGAGCTGAGTTCCTCGAACTTTTTGACGAGGTCCTTCTGCTCCTTGGTCAGTTTCGTGGGTGTTTCGACCTGGATGGCGACGAGGAGATCGCCCTTCTGATAGCCGCGCAGGTCGGGGATGCCGTGGCCGCGCATGCGGAAGGTCGTGCCGGATTGCGTGCCGGCCGGGATTTTCAGTTCGCGTTCGCCTTCCAGCGTGGGGACTTTAATTTCCGCGCCGAGGATCGCCTGCGTAAAGCTGATGGGTACTTCGCAATGCAGGTCGTTGCCTTCGCGCTCGAAGATCTCGTCGGGCTGCACTTCGAGCGAGACATACAAATCGCCGCGCGGCCCGCCGTTGCGGCCGGCTTCGCCTTCGCCCGCCATGCGCAGGCGGGAGCCGGTATCGACGCCCGCCGGGATTTTCACGGTCAGTTCGCGCTGCGAGACTTGGACGCCGGAACCTTTGCAGACCGTGCACGGATCTTTGATGACCGTGCCGGAGCCTTGGCAGACGGGGCAGGTGCGCGTGATGGAGAAGAAGCCTTGGGACATACGGACCTGTCCCGAGCCGCCGCACTGCTGGCAGCGTTCGGTGCCCGAGCCCTTCGCCGCGCCAGAGCCAGTACATTCGGTGCAGGCGTCGCGACGCTTGAAGCGGATCGTCTTGGAGGTGCCAAAGGCGGCTTCGCGCAGCGTGAGGCGAATGGGATATTCGAGATCGTCGCCGCGCATCGCGGCATTCGGTCCGCGCGCACGACCACCCGCGCCGCCGCCTCCGCCGAAGAATGCGTCGAAGATGTCGTCGAAGGGTGAGCCTCCGCCGCCACCAAATCCGCCGAAGCCTTGTCCGCCGGGACCGCCCGGGCCTGCGCCTGCGCCCACACCGGCTGCGCCAAAGCGATCGTAGCGCGCGCGCTTTTCCTTGTTCTTGAGGACGTCGTAGGCTTCGTTGATTTCCTTGAGCTTGTCCTCGGCCTCTTTATCGCCGCCGGTTTTGTCGGGGTGATATTTATGCGCGAGTTTGCGGTACGCGGAACGAATGGTGTCTTCGTCCGCGTCGCGCGCAACGCCCAATATTTCGTAGAAATCTCTGGCCATAACAGAGCCGGATCACCGCACACTCACTGCGAGGAGGTTAGGCTTGTCCTCCTTCGGGCGTGGGGCCGGGGTTCTGCTTGGCGGCTTCTTCAGCCGACGTGGCGGCGTACATCGCTTCGGCGAGCGTGTGCGCGGCCGTGGTCAGTTCGTTCGTGGCGGCCTGGATGCGCTCGGGATCGTCGCCGGCGAGGGCTTCCTGCAACGCCGCGCGGGCCTGCTCGATTTTTTCGCGATCCTCCGCGCCGATCTTGTCGCCGAAATCCTTTAGCGATTTTTCGGTCTGGTAGAGCAGCGAATCGGCCTCGTTGCGCGCCTCGATCAGGGCCTTGCGTTTTTTGTCGTCGCCGGCGTGAGACTGCGCTTCGGCCACCATCTTTTCGATTTCCTCGTCGCTCAGGCCGCTGGAGGATTCGATGCGGATTTTCTGTTCGTGGCCGGTGGCGCGGTCCTTCGCGGAGACGTGCACGATGCCGTTCGCGTCGATATCGAACGACACCTCGATCTGCGGCACTCCGCGCGGTGCGGGCATGATGCCTTCGAGATTAAACTTGCCGAGCGTGCGATTGTCCCCAGCCAACTCGCGTTCGCCCTGCAACACGTGGATGGTCACCGCGCGCTGATTGTCGACGGCGGTGGAGAAGGCCTGGCGTTTGGTGACCGGGATCGTGGTATTGCGCTCGATGAGCTTCGTGCAGATGCCGCCGAGCGTCTCGATGCCGAGCGAGAGGGGAGTGACGTCCAGCAGCAGCACGTCCTTCACTTCACCGGCGAGGACGGCGCCCTGGATGCCGGCGCCGAGCGCGACGACTTCGTCCGGATTCACGCCGCGGTGCGGTTCCTTGCGGAAGATGCTGCGCGCGATGTCGATCACGGCCGGCATGCGCGTCATGCCGCCGACGAGGATGACTTCGTCGATCTGTTCCGGGCGCAGGCCGGCGTCTTCAAGCGCCTGCCGGCACGGGTTTTTCGTGCGCTGGAGAAGGTTGTCGCAGAGCTGCTCGAGCTTTGAGCGCGAGATCGTGACGGAGAGATGCTTGGGGCCCGAGGCGTCCGCCGTGATGAACGGCAGGTTTACGTCCGTCGTCATGGTGGACGAAAGTTCGCACTTCGCGCGTTCGGCGGCTTCCTTCAGGCGCTGCAGGGCCATGGGGTCCTTGCGCAAGTCGATACCGTGCTCGCGGCGGAATTCCTCGGCGAGGAAATTGATCAGGGCCTCGTCGAAATCGTCGCCGCCGAGGTGCGTGTCGCCGTTGGTGCTGAGCACTTCGAAGCTGCCGTCGCCGATGGCGAGGATGGACACGTCGAAGGTGCCGCCGCCCAAGTCATACACGGCGATTTTCTCGTTGATCTTTTTATCGAGACCGTACGCCAGCGCGGCCGCGGTGGGCTCGTTGATGATGCGGAGCACATCGAGACCCGCAATCTTGCCGGCGTCTTTGGTGGCCTGGCGCTGCGCGTCGTTGAAGTAGGCGGGCACCGTGATGATGGCCTGCGAGACCGGCTCGCCGAGATAGGTTTCGGCGGTCTCCTTCATTTTCTGCAGGATCATGGCCGAGATTTCGGGCGGCCGGTGCGCGGTGTTGTGCACTTCGACCTGGCAGTCGTCGTTGCTCGTACCGGAAATTTTATAAGGCACCAGGGCGCGCTCACCGGCGACTTCGCTGAAGCGCCGGCCCATGAAACGCTTTACCGAAAAGATGGTGTTCTGCGGATTGGTGACGGCCTGGCGTTTCGCGGCCGCGCCGATAAGGCGCTCGCCGTCGCGCGTAAAGCCCACGACAGACGGCGTCGTGCGGCTGCCTTCGGCGTTCGCAATCACCCGCGGCTCGCCGCCTTCCATGACGGCGACGCAGGAGTTGGTCGTACCCAAATCGATCCCGATGACTTTACCCATAACTCAACTGGTTCTCCGGGCGCGTAGAGCGCCTCCGTTCTACTGACTGTCTACTGCTTCGAATCGGCCGGGCCGCGGCTGACCAGCACTTTGCTGGGCCGCAGGATTTGACCACCGAGCCGGTACCCCCGTTGAAATTCATTGATTACATGATCCGCTTCGACTTCGTCGGATGCCGACTGCGCGACGGCTTCGTGAATATTCGGATCAAACTTTTTGCCGACGGCGTCTATTCGCTCAAGGCCGTTGCGTTCGAGCACATCGAGAATTTGCTTGTGCACGAGCCGCACGCCCTCGGCCAGCGAGTTCTTGTCGCCATCGCCATGCTGCAGCGCGAGCTCGAGGTTATCGACGACGCTGAGCAGTTCGTGGATCAGCGATTCAGCGGCCGTTTTGCGGATGCGCTCGACTTCGCGCGCGGTGCGCTTGCGGAAATTGTCGAACTCGGCGCGCGCGCGGAGGAGCTGATCCTTCAGCGCCGCGATTTCGTCGGCCTGCGCATCGGCAACGCCCGGCTCACCTTCGACGGGCGGCTGTTCGGTGCCGATGTTGTTCTGATCTTCGGCGGCGGCCCGCTCGCGCAGGCGCCGCTCCAATTCGGTTTCGTTTTGATGATCCGACATGTACGTGATGTCCTTCGGTACTACCGGGCAAGCCGCGTCAGCAGGCTGCTAAGACGCGCGGCGGTGTGTTCAACAATTCCCGCAAGGCGGGAATAGGGCATGCGGCGTGGGCCGAGGACGCCCACCATGCCGACCGTGGTCTCGCCGACCTTGTACGGCGCCGAGACCATGCTGAGTTCTTCAAAGCCTTGGTGTTGCGCCTCGCTGCCGATGACGACGCGCGAGGGGTGGGGTTCGGCGTTCACAATGCCCGCGCGCAGCAGGGCGACGACGCGATCCTGCTCTTCGAGCAGGCCAAACACCTCGCGCGCGCGATCGACGTTTTTGAATTCCGGCTGCTCGAACAACTGCGTGGTGCCTTCGAGGAAGAGCTTGCCGCCTTCGGGCGTGGGCACGAGGCTGACGAGTTCCAATGCCTGGCTGGCGAGCGTGCGCTGTTCGTCCGCGAAACGCTGCAGCTTTTCGCGCAGCGAGTCGGCGAGCGTTTCAATCGACGTGCCATGTAGGTGGTCGTTCAGGAAACGGCTCAGGCGCTGCGTTTCATCGCTTGTGAGCGCGCGCTCCGTTGGCAGGACAACCGTGCGCACCCCGCCGTAGTTGTCGGCCAGCAAAAACGCGAGCCGACGATCGGCGATGGTGATCAGTTCGACGTGGCGCACCTCGGCGATGTTCGCGCGCGGTGCTTCGACGATGCTGGTCTGGTGCGACAGCAGGCCGAGCAGATAGCTCGTCTGGCGCAGGATCGTGTCGGCGTCGGTGAGCTGATCGCCAAGCTGTTGTTCGATGCGGGTGCGTTCCAGTTGGGTGACGTCCTGAATCCGCATGAGGAAGTCGACGTAGTACCGATAGCCGCGATCGGTGGGGACGCGGCCGGAACTGGGGTGTAGTTGCTGCAGGTAGCCAAGTTCTTCGAGATCGGCCATCACGTTGCGCACCGTGGCGGGACTGATGTCCAGTCCAAGCCGCTTCACAATGGCGCGCGAGCCCACCGGTTCGGCCGACGTGATGTACAAATGCACGACGGCCTGCAGGATAAGCTGCTCGCGTTCATTGAGTTGATGGGCAGTCATTCAGGAGTTCCGGCCTCTGGCACTCGAATAGGTCAAGTGCTAATAACCGGAAAAGTCTAACATATGGGGTATATCGTTTCAATCCCGCGGCTTGTTCAAATTGCCGTAAGTTGTTACTATGGCTTTGCTTAGCGTGATCACGCCTTACGCCGCCAAGGGCACGCCTCGTTTGTGAAAATACTACTGGACGCACTCCAATCCACGAACCTGAGCGGCACGGGGTCCTATGCGTCCGCCTTGGTGCGCCATTTACCCGCCGCGATGCCCGAAGCAGCGCTGAGCGTGGCCTGTCCCGAGGCCCAGGCGGCGTCGTTGGGAAACGCGGGGCTGGCGGGTGTGATTCCTTGTAGTTCCGCACGATTCCCCGTGGGTACTTTCCAGCGGACGGCCCAGATGCGCGCGGCGCTGCAGCAGATTCGCCCAGATATAGTTCACTATCCCGCGAACTTCGCGCGCTGGGCGGGCCGCGGCGGCGTGGCGTCGACCAAGGTGGTGCTGACGGTGCACGACCTGAGCTTCATGCGCGCGCCGGAGTGGTTTCGCTGGGAACGCGCCCGCTATTACCGCGCGGCCATCCGGCCGAGCATTCGGTTGGCCGATATGGTGATCGCAGATTCACAGGCCACGGCGGACGATCTGCAGCAGTACATGCAGGTGTCCGCGGACCGGGTGGCCGTCGTGCACCTTGGCGTGGATTCTGAGCTGCGGCCGGCGGACGCCACGGCGATCAAAAAGGCGCACGTGAAGTACGGCCTGCCGGACCGTTTTTTTCTGTATCTCGGCACGATCGAACCCCGCAAGAACCTGCCGCGCGTGATTGAGGCGTTTGACGCCATCGCGACCAAGACCAACGCAGGCCTCGTGATCGCGGGGCGCGAAGGCTGGAAGGCCGAAGCCACTCGGCGAGCCTATACGGAATCGGCGCACCGGGACCGCATCAAGTTTCCGGGCTTTATTGCGGCGGAAGACATGGCGGCGGTGCTGTCGGCGGCCACGGCGTTTGTATGGCCGAGCCTGTGGGAAGGCTTTGGATTGCCCCCGCTGGACGCGATGGCGTGTGGCACGCCAGTAGTGACTTCGAAAACCTCTAGCCTGCCCGAAGTCGTCGGCGATGCGGCTGTGTTGGTCGATCCCGAGCGCGTGGACGAGATCGCGGCCGGGATGCTGCGCGTGGTGACGGACGACGTCCTGCGCGCGCGGCTGCGCGAAGGTGGCTTCGCGCGCGCAAAGCTGCTGACGTGGCGGCGCATGGCCGAGCAGACGGCGGCGGTCTATCGCCGGGTGGCGGGTGCATGATGCGCGTGCTGCACGCCTATAAGGATTTCGATCCACCCGTGCGCGGCGGCATCGAGCGGCACATTGCGCTGATGTGCCGATACCAGCGCGAACTGGGCGAGGTGTGGGCGCTGACCTGCAGCCGATCGCCGAAAACGGCGTGGACCGAGCGCGACGGCACGCGCGTGCTGGAAGTGGGCGAGTGGGGGCGTTTCCAAAGCGCACCGGTGTCGCCGGCCTACCCGTGGCGCCTGCGGCAGGAAGCCGCGAAGGCGGACGTGGTCGTGGTGCACGTGCCGAATCCTACGGCCGAGGTCGGCTGGCTGGGCGTGCGGCCGCGCGCGAAACTCGTGGTGCGTTATCACAGTGACGTCGTGCGCCAAGCCGCCGCGATGCGTGTATACGGCCCAATTCAAATGCAATTCCTGCGGCAAGCTGCTATGATTTTGCCCACTTCGGAGGCGTATTTAGCGTCTTCTCCGGTGCTGGGCAAGGTGCGCGACCGTTGCCGCGTGGTGCCGCTGGGCATTGTGGCGGAAGACTTCGCGTCGCCACCGGCCGCGGCGCTGGATGCGCTCCGTGCGCGCTATGGCGGGCGATTCGTGCTGTTCTCGGGGCGGCACCGATACTACAAGGGACTCGACTATCTCGTGGATGCCGCCGCGCAGATCCATGCCCCGGTTGTGATCGCTGGAGATGGTCCGGAGCGTTCGCGTTTGATGGCGCGCGCAGCGGAGATGAAAGCGAAAATTCATTTTCCCGGCGAGTTGAGCGATGCGGACTTGGTCGCGCATTTGCACGCGTGCGATGTGTTCGCGTTTCCATCCATCGAACGCAGCGAGGCCTTCGGGATTTCGATTTTGGAAGCGCAGGCGTGCGGGAAACCGGTCGTGGCGACGCGGCTGAATACTGGCGTGGCGTATGCGAATCTGGACGGAGAGACGGGTTTGAACGTGCCGCCGCGCGATGCGTCGGCGCTGGCAGATGCGATCAATCGCCTGTTGGACGACTCTGTGCTGTGGGCGCGCCTGGGCGCACAGGCGCAGGCACGGGTGCGGCGTGAGTTTCAGGCGCGCGATATCGCGCAGCGGGAATTCGATTTGTATCGGGAAGCGGCGGGATGCTGAACAACTGGTATCTCATATTCAGCTACGTGTTGGTGGAATCGTTCCTGATTTCGCTGGTGCTGACGGCATTGGTCCGCCGCGTGGCAATCACGCTGGGCGTGGTGGACAAACCCGGCGAGCGCAAAATGCACTCGAGCCCGATTCCGCTGCTGGGCGGCGTGGCGATTTTCCTTACCTTCAACCTCGTCATTTTCGTCAATCTGGCCATCCTGCTGCGCGCGCCGCAGCTGGGCTTCTCGTGGCTCGAACAGAGTGTGCTCTCGTTTCTGGGCGAGAATACAACCCGCCCGCTGATCGGCGTGTTCGCCGGCGGCCTGATCATTTTCCTGCTGGGGATTGTGGATGACGTCAAGGCGCTTAGCCCGGAAGTGAAACTCGCGGGGCAGGTAGTGGCGGGTTTCATCCTCGTGATTTCCGGGGTACACGTCGATTCGTTCCTCGATCGCCTGCTGATGGAATTCGACTGGTTCATCAACCTGCCGGACTTCTCGCAGCGCTGGATTTCGGGTTCGGTGGCGGGTGGCGTGTCAATTTTCTGGGTCGTGTTGATGACCAACGCGATGAACCTGCTCGACAACATGGACGGCCTGTGCGGCGGCGTGTCCGGTATCGCGGGGCTGTCGTTCTTCCTGTGTGTGCTGCCCCAGGAAGAATATTTTGTGTGCGTGTTGATGATGGTGTTCGTGGGGTCCGTGGCCGGCTTCCTCTATCACAATCTGAATCCCGCGCGAATCTTTATGGGCGACGCCGGCGCGATGTTCTGCGGCTACATGCTGGCGACGGTGGCGATGTTGGGTACGTACTACACCGAGTCCGCGCCGACGCGCATTGCGGTGGCGGCGCCGGTGCTGGCACTGTGTGTGCCGCTATTCGACACGGCCAGCGTGATTTACATCCGCTGGCGGCGCGGCGAGTCGATTATGAAGGGGGACAAGCGACACTTCTCGCACCGGCTGGTGGAATTGGGGATGACGCCGCGGCAGGCGGTGGAGTTCATCTTCCTGGTGGCCGGTGTGACGGGGCTGAGCGGCGCGCTGATCGGGCAGGTCGACGTCATGGGCACGCTCGTGATTCTCGCGCAGACCGCGGGTGTATTTTTTCTGATCATTCTGCTCATGCGGGCAGGGAAATCGTCGGAGCGACGGCGTAGTGAGCAAAAAAAAACTGAAGAAGCATCCGGCGTCGGCGTCCGCGCAGAAATCTCCGAGCGATCCGCCCGCTAAGGACGTTTCTCTTTCCGAGGCGTCGAGCGGCAGCGGGTTCTGGTCGGAGCCAATAGCGCTTGGGCTGGGCCTGCTGATCATTTTCCGCCCCTGGCGCGACGGGCTTACGTTCGTTGCGTTCAACGCCTACTTTTACGCGCTCGTGTTGGTGCTCGCCGCGTTCTGGTGCGCCCGGAGTCTGCTACGGCCGCAGCCGCTGCGCGCGCCGGTGCCGCTGGCGATATTCGGCGTGTACGTGGGCATCGCGTGGCTGACGAGCTATTCCGCGTACACCTACGAGATGGCCGATCGCGGCTTCCAGAATCTGTCGGCGTGTCTGCTCGTGTTTGCGATGGCGTCGAATGCCCTGCGCACGCGTCGCGCGATCGCAATTGTGCTGGGCGCGACTGTTATTGGGCTGTTCCTGAATTCCCTGTGGACCATTTTCCATTACAACGTGATGCTGCGCGGCATGCGGCGCGTGCTTCAGGAAAACCCGAGCGTGCTGGAAATGTACTTCGGCGTGCGCGTGCCCACGCCGGAACTGAAGCACCGCATTGAGTCCAACCGCGCCTTCGGCACCTTTCTGTTTCCGAACGCGCTCGGCGCCTATGTGATTCTGGGGATACCCGTGCTCGCGGCGGCCTTGCCGTCGGCGCGGCGCGCATTGGCCCTCGCGCGAAACAGCGCGCGCCCGAAGCAAACCGATCAGGGCCGCTGGGTCGTGATGGGGATCACGCTGCTGGTCGGCGTCGTGGTGCTAGTGATGCTGTCGTTCGCGAACGAGTTGATTGGGTTGTCCCTGCCGAAGCAAAAGGCCCTGATCGAGGGTGCCTATCGGCCATATCTGTTTTTCATTCCGGTGGCGGGCGTGTTCGGCGCCGCGGCGGGGTGGATCACGGCGCGCAAAGGCGCCCGGGCCTTGGGCTACGGCTTCATGGGCATGGCGGTGCCGGTCGCGCTGGTGGCGTGTCTTGTGTCGCTGTGGCTCTCGTACTCCCGCGGCGCGATGCTGGGCTTGGTGCTGGCGAGCGCGGCGACCCTGCTGCTGCTGAATGCGTCCAAACTGCCCTGGGCCGCGCGGTATACGCGTGCCGCGGCGGCGCTGGTGTTGCTGGGCGCGACACTGTGGTCGATCACCGGATCGCACGCGGACGATGTGGATGGCTATCGCATCGCCGAACCGCAGCCGAGTTCGATGGAGTATCTGCAGCGCAAGCATCTCGAAGTAGCCCAGGAGATGCAGACGCTGAACATCGAGGGCATGGATCGCCGGCTCGACAGCCTCGCTGATCCGAATTCGCTGCGCCTGCGCACGACCTACTGGCGCGTAGGCCTGCGGATGTTCTACGACAACTTCTGGAAGGGTGTCGGCATCGGCAACTTCCGCACGGGTTATCCGAAGTACCAGTACCTCGGGGCGGGTTCGGCGGAAACCGCGCACAACGACTACCTGCAGGCTTTCTGCGAGACGGGCATCTTCGGGGGCATCGCATTTCTGGCGTTCTGGGTGTATTTCGCGGTCTGGGGTGGCCGCCGCCTGTTGTTCGAGCAGGACCCGGAAACGCGGCGCTGGTTGGCCGCGACCTATTGCGCAACTGGTGCGTTCGCGCTGCATTGCATCCTCGATTTCGATTTGCAGAACCCGTGCCTGGCGCTGCTGGTGTACGCGATGGCGGGACTTTTCTTCGCGATCGCGGGTCTGAATCCTGCTGCTGCATCGACCGAGGCATCGGCTTCGAATCCCGTGTGGAAATATGTGGCGGCGGGTGCGCTTTCAGTCCTGACGCTCTACACCACGGCCGCGGTGACGCGCATCTACTTTTACGATTTGGGAACGACCGAAAGCGGAGGCCTGGGCCGGCTTTATGTGATTGGCGATCGCAAGCCGATGGAGGCCAAACTCGAGGCGGCCCAGGTCGTGAAGCAAGAACTGACCAAACTGGATATGAGCGCGGGGAATCCTCCGATTGTGCAGGTGCTCGGCGCGCTGCGCGCGATTCCGGATCTGGCGGAACTGCAGACGCTTGGCACGATCCGCGTGCCGCTGCCGGAAAACCCCCGGATGTTTCAGCGCCTGAAGCCGGGCCAGGCTGTGCCGATGAATGGCTACGTATTCTTCGATTTGCAGGCCCTGCCTGCGGCGCGCGCGGCGTTGCGCAAGGCGGCCGAGCGCCGGATCGAAGTGCTGCACGAATGGGACAAGTCTTATCCGCACGACGCCGAGATGGCTGCGCATATTTTCTCGTGGTACGACTTGCTGTTTAGCATCACGGACAACGTTCAGGAGAAGAAGCGTTACGCCGCCGAGGCGGAGCGCTGGTCGCGGACGGCGACGGAACGCAGCCCGGAGAGCTTCATCTGGTGGTCCTTCTACGCGAAGTCCCTGTGGATGCGCGGCAGCCTGGAGCCGGGCGAACCCGGAATCGATTTCTACCGCACGGGCCTGCAGTACTACCGCAAGGCGGCGGCGCTGTATCCGACGGGGCCGTCCCTGGCGTTTCAGTTGGGGAATGCGCTGCAACGACTGGGCGAGGAGCTGGTGCGCTCGGGGCGTGCGGACGAAGGGCAGCCGCTGATCGATGAAAGCAAGGCCATGTACGAGCGCTCGGTGGTGTTGGATCGCTACGTGTCGCTCGTGCGCTAAGGGGATGAATCGGCGCGGGGGGATACGATACCCTTGCGCTTGGTGGGATACGGTTCGGAAGGGGTGCCATGAACGTTCTGGTCATACACGGTCCAAATCTGAATCTGCTGGGCACGCGCGAGCCGGAGGTGTATGGCACGCAGACCCTGGCGGACGTGGACAAGATGCTGGCGGACGAAGCCAAGACGCTGGGCATCACGATCAAGAGCACGCAGTCCAATAGCGAGGGCGCGCTGGTGGACGCGATTCAGGGCGCGGCGAAGTGGGCCCATGCGATCATCATCAACCCCGGCGCTTATACACACACGAGCATCGCCTTGCGCGACGCGATTGCCGGTGTGAGTGTGCCGACGATCGAATGTCATTTGTCGAACGTACACGCCCGCGAGGACTTCCGCCGGCATTCGTACATTACGCCCGTAGCCAAAGGCCTGATCTGCGGCTTCGGCGTCGAGAGCTACCGGCTTGCGTTGCACGCCGCCGCACGGAAGTTTGCTCCGGCCAAATGAAGCAACGAATCAGCGCGCTCCGGGAACGCGTGGCCGCGGCCGGCTGCGACGGATTTGTGAGCGTGCATCCACCCGCGAACCAGTACCTCAGCGGATTCTTGACCAGCCTCGATCACATTTCCTCGGTGATTGTGATCACCGAAAAAGAAGCGCACTTTCTGTGCGACTCCCGCTACACCGAGCAGGCGCAAGTACAGGTGCACGGCCTGCAGATTACCCAGATCACGGGCGATCAGATGCAGCGCGGGGGAGAACTGCTCAAGAAACTCGGGGTGAAACGCGCGGCCTTCGATCCGACGGGGCACACCGTGGCTGATCACGCACGCATGGTGGATGCCTACGGCGGTGAACTGGTGGCGAACGAGGCCTTGGTGACGCCGCTGCGCATTCGCAAGGAACCGGCCGAAGCCAAGGCCATCCGCGCAGCTTCGGAACTAGCCGAGGGTGTGCTGATCGACGTGATCCCCAATCTGGAAGAGGGCATGGCCGAGCGCGATCTCGCTGCCCAGATTGAATATGAGTTCAAGCGCCGGGGCGCGACAGGCACCTCGTTCAGCACGATTGCGCTGTTCGGTGCGAACAGCTCGCTGCCGCACGGCGTGCCGGGCGATCGTAGGCTCAAAGACGGCGATATTGTGCTGATCGACATGGGCTGCCGGCGCGACGGATATTGCTCGGATTTGACCCGGACTTTTGTGTTCAGTAAACTCCCCGGCCCGTGGTTTGAGGAGATTTACACCTTGACCCATCGCGCGCAGCAGGCGGCGCTCGAGGCGATCCGGCCGGGGGTGACCGGACGCGACGTGGACGCCGTCGCCCGCGGCATTATCGCCGGGGGCGGTCATGGCGACCGATTCGGGCATGGCCTTGGCCACGGCGTCGGCATTGAAATCCACGAGGAGCCGCGGCTCAACACGCGCTCGGACACTGTGCTCGAACCCGGCATGGTGGTGACGGTGGAACCAGGCATCTACCTGCCCGGCCAGGGCGGTGTGCGGATTGAAGATCTGGTGTTGGTAACGGAAACGGGTTGTGACGTGTTCACGAAGACTTCGAAGGATTTACAGGTGCTATGACACAAATATCGACGGCGGATTTCCGCAACGGCATGGTGCTGGAGATTGAAAACAATCTTCTGGAAATGGTCGAGTTCCAGCACGTGAAACCCGGCAAGGGCGGCGCGTTTGTGCGCACGAAGATGCGCAACGTGCTGACCGGCCGCACGCTGGAACGCACCTACCGCTCGGGCGAGCGTCTTGAGGAAGTGCGCCTCATCCAGGAGCCGTATCAGTATATGTACTCCGACGGCGATTTCTTCCACTTCATGCACCGGCAGACTTATGAGCAGATCGCCGTAACGCCGCAGATCGTGGGCGATACTAAGGATTACCTGAAAGAGAATTTGGAAGTGGGCCTGCTGTTCCACGAGGCCCGCGTGATTCGCGTGGACCTGCCGAACACGGTCGATCTGAAAATTACCTATTCGGAGCCCGGTGTGCAGGGCGACCGTGCGCAGGGCGGCACGAAACCGGCCACGCTGGAGACCGGCGCGGTGGTGCAGGTGCCGCTGTTTGTGAACGAGGGTGAGGTGGTCCGTGTGGACACCCGCACCGGAACCTACCTGGAACGCGCGTAGGCTGAAAATCAAGGGCGTTCCGCGTATGATGCGCCGGAACGGGAGTTCAACGGAGGGTCCCCAGTGGACTTCGGTGAGCTAAAAGATTTGATCCGGATTCTCGAACAATCCGGTTTGAGCGAGTTGGAAGTCGAGGAAAACGGCCGCCGTATCCGCCTGCAGAAGGCGAGCGCGGTCGCGCCCGTGGCTGCGCCAATGGTCATGGCGCCGGCTCCCGCACCCGCTCCGATGGCCCATCCCGCGGCATCTGCTCCGGCCGCGGCACCCGCTCCGGCGGCGGACGATCCCACGGGCGGCCTGCCGACCTTCGATTCTCCGATGGTGGGCACGTTCTACCGCGCGCCATCGCCCGATGCGGAAATGTTCGTGAAGGTGGGCGATCGCGTCGAAGAAAACCAGACCATCTGCATCGTTGAAGCGATGAAATTGATGAATGAAGTTGGCGCGAAGTTCTCCGGCGTCATCGAAAAGGTGCTGGTCGAGAATGCGCAAGCCGTCGAATTCGGCCAGCCGCTCTTCGTGGTGCGGCGTGACTAGAAAAGGAAGTCCGTGCAGCGCACGGGCTTGGCGCCGCGCATGTTCCGACGCATTCTGATAGCCAACCGCGGCGAGATCGCGATCCGCGTGATCCGCGCCTGCCGCGAAATGGGCATCACGTCGATCGCCGTGTACTCCAAAGCGGATCAAACCTCGATGCACGTCGGCCTCGCCGATGAGAGCATCTGCATTGGTCCGCCGAGCGCGAGCGAAAGTTATCTGCACATCCCGGGGATCATCGCGGCGGCGGAAATCTGCGACGCGCAGGCGATTCATCCGGGCTACGGGTTTCTGTCTGAAAATCCCAAGTTCGCGACGATCTGCAAAGACTGTCATATCGGGTTCATCGGGCCCACACCGGAATCCATCGCGCTCACCGGCGATAAATCGCGCTGCCGCGAGGCGGTGAAGTCCGCCGGCGTGCCGACCGTGCCGGGCAGCGAAGGGCGCGTGACGGATCCCAAAGAAGCGCTCGCGATCGCCAAGAAAATCGGCTTCCCGGTACTGATCAAAGCGGCGGCGGGTGGCGGCGGCAAGGGCATGCGCATCGCTCACAACGACGCCTCGCTGAACAGCTCGTTCAAGGTGGCGACGGCGGAAGCCGAAGCGGCCTTTGGCGACGGCGGGGTGTATCTCGAAAAATTCATCGAGAACGCGCGACACATCGAAGTGCAGGTGCTGGGCGACAACTACGGCAAGATCATCGCGCTCGGCGAACGCGAGTGCAGCATTCAGCGCCGGCACCAGAAACTGATCGAAGAGTCGCCGTCGCCGGGGCTCAACGCCTCGCAGCGGAACCGCCTCATGCGCGCGGCGCTGCGCGCGGCCAAGGCCGTGAACTATTCGAACGCCGGCACGGCAGAGTTCCTGCTCGCACAGGACGGCAGCTTTTACTTCATTGAGTTTAATGCGCGCATTCAGGTCGAGCATCCCGTGACGGAACTCGTCACGCGCATCGACCTCGTGAAACAGCAGATCCGTCTCGCGGCTGGGGAGAAGCTCGATTTCAACGGACCCGATCGCATCGGCCACGCCATCGAAGCCCGTGTGTACGCCGAAGACCCCGAGCATAACTTTATGCCGAGTCCCGGCGTGATCAAGAACATGTATATGCCGGGTGGGCCCGGTGTGCGCGTGGATACGCATATTTTCGCGGGCTACGAAGTGCCGCGCTATTACGACTCCTTGCTCGCCAAGGTCTGCGCCTGGGGCGAGGACCGCGAGGAGGCCATCGAACGGCTGGCCGGCGCGCTGGACGAGTTCCAGATCCAAGGAATCAAGACCACGGCGGAGTTCTGCGCGCGCGTCCTGCGTACCAGCCGCTTCCGCCGCGGCGAGTTGTCGATGAATTTCCTCGACTGGTTCATGCAAAGCCAGATGGGCGGTGGCGGGCGTTCCTAATCGTTGCTTCGCCCTCGGAAGCGCCGTATACTTTTCGTTCGCTGCGACTTAAGGAAACCACCTCACATGCGATTCCTGATTCGGCTCACTGCCTGGGTGACCACCTTCGTCACCACTGTGCTCCTGATTGCCCTCGGCGCCGCGCTGACCCAGATGTACCTGCACGACGTCATGAAGCACGTCGATACGTATTGGAATGATCTGAAATCCTATCTGCCGGAAGGCCTGCCGTACCGGCAGATTTTGGGCGGAATCTTCATCGCTCTGGGTCTGATTGTGGCGCTTTCCTTCATCATGGGCGGCAAAAAGCGGCGCAAAAAGAGTATTACGTTCGCCGGTGCGCATGGTGACGTGACCATTGAGCTCGAGAGCATCGAGGGCGTCATTGAGAAAGTGGCCTACAAGCTGCCGGAGGTGAAGGCCATTTCGGTGCGGCTGGAGCCGACCGACGCGCGGTCGCGGGTGATGGTGCTGGCGGAAACGGCGCTGATGAAAGACGCCGATGCGGACGCGCGCATGGTGACCGATCGCGTGCAAGAGTACATCAAGGAACACACGCGCAAGATTCTCGGCGTGCAGGATGTGGACGTGCGGCTGACGGTGAAAAAATTCCTGCTCAACATGCGATCGGTGAAGCCGATGCCGCTTCTGCTTGAAGGGCCGAAGGAAACGACGATCGTCGCCGTAGGCCCGGCGGAGGGTCAGGCGCCGCAAGCGTCCTGACGGAGCCAATGCTGACCAAGCGCATCATTCCGTGCCTCGATGTCGCCGAAGGGCGCGTGGTCAAGGGCGTAAACTTTCTCGGCCTGCGTGACGCAGGCGATCCGGTCGAAATCGCGCGCCGCTACGACGAAGAAGGCGCCGACGAGATCGTCTTCCTCGACATCCAGGCCTCGACCGACAACCGCAATACCATGGTCGACGTCGTGCGCCGCACGGCCGAGCAGGCCTTCATGCCGCTGTGCGTGGGTGGGGGTATTCGCACGCTGGACGACATTCGGCGGCTGCTGAGCGCGGGCGCGGACAAGGTCTCGATCAACACCCCGGCCATTCAGGACCCCGATTTCGTGAACCGTGCCGCGGACCGTTTCGGCTCACAGTGTATCGTGGTCGCGATCGACGCCAAGAGAATCGAGGGCGGCCAGTACATCGTAAAAAGCCACGGCGGGCGCGACGGTGGGCGGGTTACGCCGCTGGAGCCGGTGGCGTGGGCCGTAGAAGTCGCCAAGCGCGGCGCGGGCGAAATCCTGCTGACGTGCATGGATCAGGATGGCACGAAAAAAGGCTACGACATCCCGCTGACGCGCCGCATTGCCGATTCCGTGAGCGTGCCCGTCATCGCGAGCGGCGGCGCGGGTACGCTGGAACACCTGCGCGCGGCGCTCGACGAAGGCGGGGCGGACGCGGCGCTGGCGGCGTCCATTTTTCATTTCCGCGAATACACGATCCGGCAGGCCAAGGAGTTTTTGGCCGAGCACGGCGTTTCGGTGCGGCTGTCGGATATCCCGGCGGCCGTGAAGGCGGGCTCATGACACACGCCCACTATCCTCATCCGGCGGTCCATCGATGGCCCCATCATTCCGTGGGCTGATTCGGTAGACTGTGCGCCAATCCAACGACGTTTCCCTGCGTTTTCCGGAGAATGCAACGTGAAGAACCTGTTTGATGTGTTGAAACTCGACAAAGACGGCCTGGTGGCCGCGGTGATTCAGGACGACCGCACGAACCAGGTGCTGATGGTGGGATACATGAACCGCGAGTCGCTGAAGATCACGCTGGAGCGCAAACTCGCGTGCTTCTGGTCGCGATCGCGGCAGGAGCTGTGGCTCAAGGGCGAGACCTCGGGCAATACGCTGGCCGTAAAGGACATCCGCGTGGACTGCGATCAGGACGCGCTGCTGCTGCGCTGCACGCCCGCTGGGCCGACCTGTCACACGGGCGAGACGAGCTGTTTTTACCGTACCGTTGCCGCCGACGGCGCACTCGCGCTGGCCGGCGACGGCGTGGCGAAAGAGTAGGGGAGCCGGACCATGCATCGACCTACTCTGGATGAATTCCGCAAGCTCGCGACCCCGGGCGCCCTGGTGCCGGTGTACCGCGAGATCGTGGCGGACCTCGAAACGCCGGTGGCGGCGTATCTGAAAATTTCGCGCGGACATGATCGCGCGTTCCTGCTGGAAAGCGTTGAACAGGCGGATGTGATCGGACGCTATTCGTTCCTGGGCGCGGACCCGTCGATCGTGTTCAAGTCGCGCGGAAAGCAGGTGACTGTGCTGCGCAAGGGCGCGACGGAGAGCTACGAATCTGAGCAGCCCCTGGACGATCTGCGCCAGCTGATGAACTCGTACAAGCCCGTGAAAGTGGATGGCTTGCCTGAATTTCACGGCGGCGCGGTGGGCTACATGTCATACGATCATGTGCGCTTCTTCGAGAAGCTGCCCGACAAGAACCCCGATCCGCTGAACCTGCCGGACCTCTATTTTTACATCACCGACACGTTGCTGATTTTCGATCACGTGCGCAACCGCGTGATGATCGTGTCGAACGCGCACGTGCAAGGCGACGCGGACGCGGCCTACGTGGAAGCTGTCGGCAAGATCGACGCCCTGCAGGCGAAGTTGCGCCAGCCGGTGGTGGTTACGGACGAACACGTGCACGGCGCGGCCTTCGATACGACCGTGCGCTCCAATTTCACGAAAGACCAGTTCTGTGGACTGGTGGAGAAGGCGAAGGAGTACATCCGCGCGGGCGACGTGTTTCAGGTGGTGCTGTCGCAGCGCTTCGAGCGGAATGTGTACAACAGCCCGGTGAATCTTTACCGCGCGCTGCGTTGTGTGAACCCCTCGCCGTACATGATCCTGATGCAGTTCCCCGAATTTTCGCTGGTCGGCTCAAGCCCCGAAGTGATGACGCAAGTGAAGGGCGGCACCTGCATGGTGCGCCCGATTGCGGGCACGCGCAAGCGCGGAGGAACACGCGAAGAAGACAACGCACTCGAAACCGAGCTGATGGCCGACGAGAAGGAACGGGCCGAGCACATCATGCTCGTGGACCTCGGCCGGAACGATCTCGGCCGCGTGAGCGAGATCGGGACCGTACATCCGACCCAGCTCATGGTGATTGAGCGCTACTCGCATGTAATGCACATCGTGAGCCAGGTCGAAGGCACGATGCGCAAGGACGCGGACGCTTTCGACGCGCTGAGGGCCACGTTCCCGATGGGCACGGTGAGCGGCGCGCCGAAGATTCGCGCGATGGAAATCATCGACGAACTGGAGAACCTGCGCCGCGGGCCATATAGCGGCGGTTGCGGCTACTTCAGTTTCAACGGCGATATGGATTCCTGCAGTTTGATCCGCACGATGGTCGTGAAGGACGGCAAAGCGCACCTGCAGGCCGGTGCCGGGATTGTGTACGACAGCGTGCCGGAAGCGGAGTACGAAGAGAGTCGCAACAAGGCCAAGGCGATGTTCCTGGCGGTCGAGTTCGCCGAGCGGGGGTTGGAATCATGATTGTGATGATCGACAACTACGATTCCTTCACCTACAACCTGGTGCAGTACTTCGGCGAGTTCGAGAAGGACATTCGCGTCTACCGCAACGACGCGATCGACGCCGCCGGCATTCGGAAACTGAAGCCCGCGAAGATCGTGATTTCGCCGGGACCCTGCACGCCGAGCGAGGCCGGCAACTCCAACGAGATTATCAAGGCCCTCGGGCCGGAGATTCCGACCTTGGGCGTGTGTCTGGGTCACCAGTGCATCGGGCAAGTCTTCGGCGGGAATGTGATCCGCGCGGACAAGATCATGCACGGCAAGGTGAGCAAAATCAGGCACACGGGCAATGCGCTGTTTGCCGGAATAGAGACCCCGTTCGACGCGACGCGCTACCATTCGCTGATCATTGAACGGAAGAGTTGCCCTGGCGATTTGGAGATTATCGCCGAGACCGACGATCAGGTGATCATGGCGGTGGCGCACAAGAAGCACCCAATCTGGGGCGTGCAGTTCCATCCCGAGAGCATCCTGACGCACGCGGGCAAGCGGATCATTCAGAATTTTCTCGGTCTGGGAAAGCGTTAATCATCGGCGTAAGAACCCGGCGGGCAGGAACTTAGGCCTTGTCTTCGTTTGACTTGGCCGGATCGCTGTGTTACTGTACGCGCCAATTTCACGGGCGGGCCGAAGTGCCATTTAAGGGGAAGATTCTTGGCCGCTAAACTCAGCAAAAAGCAGCAAAAAGTCGTGGAAGTGCTCGACCGCCGCGTCAGCATGTGCCGCGAATTCATGAACGACTGGCTTCTGTTCAACCAGATCCTGAGCGCGTACCCGAGCCCGGGTGTGAACAAGGCGCAGCTCGAAAACCAGTTCCTGAAGATCAAGAGCAAGCTGGCGCGCGAGCACAACGTGCTTCGCGATCAGCTCGGTTCGGACTACAAGATCGATTCGAACACGATGAACATCGTGTCCGGCGCGACCAACCTCGAAGCCGTGTATTCACAGTCCGAAGTGGCCGTGAAGAAGCTGCAGGGCGAATGGCATCGCTCGTTCATCTCGATCAACGAAACGCTGGGCGCCATTGAAGACAAAAAAGCCCGCGCGGAAAACGGCGAAAAGATCTTCCTCGACATGATGGTCGCCGGCGGCGGTGGTGGGGGCGGTGGCGGCAAGGGCGGCGGCATGTCCGACGGCCAGAAGAAGCTACTTTTGGTACTGGTGATTATCGCGGCGGTGATTGGCGTGATCCTGTTTGTGCCGCCGGTGAGCGAATACTTCCGAATGATCCTCGAGCCGATCGGCTGGTTGCCGCCGGTGGATCTCGAGGCGGTATAACGTTTTTCAGGCGGCGGGGAAGCGGCGATAAGCGTTGGGGAGGGGCGAAAGATGTCACTGACGAAGCGGGAACTCGTAAACGACGTCGCCACCAAGCTGGGCCTCACGCAAAACGAAGTGGGATCGGTCGTCCAGGAATTGCTGGACGCGATCACGGCCTCGCTGGTCGAAGGCAATCGCCTCGAAATCCGCAACTTCGGGGTGTTTGAGGTCAAAGAACGCGAGTCGCGCATCGGCCGCAATCCGCGCACCGGACAGGAAGTACCCATCCCGAAAAAGCGCGTCACCTCGTTCCGCCCCGGCAAGGCGCTCAAGGAGTGGGTGGAGGCGGGCCCGGAACACAAGCCGGTGCACCTGTTCAAAAGTGACGACGAAGACGACACGCCGTCCAGTTCTTCCGGCAGCCCGAACCCGCAGTTCTAGCTGAATTCGCGCGGCGTCCGCAGGCTGAACCCCGATCTCTCCGTGTGATACGATCTTTGCGCGTGTGCCGTGGGCATTCGCCGGCGCGAATCGTTACTGCGTCCGAGGAGTTGCAGCGCCGTGACCGCCAATCTTCCCGATAAGCCAGCCGCGCCGCAGGAGCCCCCGAAGGATCCTGACGGCCGGATGACGTTCACGGCGCATCTGGGCGAATTGCGCACGCGCATGATCCGTTCGATCATTGCCGTCGCCATCGGTTGCGTCGTTTGTTACACATTTTCGAATGCGATCCTGGACGCGCTGATGGCGCCCTTGGCGTCGCCCCCGCCCGCACCGGTGCAGGCGGCGGATGGTACGGTGACGACGGCCCAACCCCACGTTACGCAGGGCGAAACCATATCGTTGTCGCCCTTCGAGCCTTTTTTGGTTCGCATGCGCATCAGCGGCTACTTCGGAACTATCCTCGCGTTGCCGATCATCGTGTACCAAATCTGCGCGTTTGTCTTTCCAGGGTTGACGCTTACGGAAAGGCGCGTCATTCGTTTCCTGTTGTTCGGTGGTTTTATCCTCGCGATCGCGGGCATTTGCATGGCTTACTTCCTGATTTTGCCGGCCATCTTAAAAGCCATGATGCACATGATTCCGAGCTCGGTCACGCAGATGCTGCGTCTCAGCGAGAGCATTTCGACGGTGCTCAAGGTTCTCTTGGGATTCGCGCTCGCGTTCCAGATGCCGATGATCGTCTTGGCGCTGGTGTATATCGGAATCCTGACGCCCGCGATACTGAAGGCGTATCGCCGCGTGGCCATCGTGCTCATCTTTGTGGCCGCGGCCGTGTTCACGCCGCCCGATCCGGTGTCGATGCTGCTCATGGGATTTCCGATGATTGGGCTGTACGAAATCAGCATCCTCGTTTCGTACCTCGTCGTCCGGCAAAAGGCCAAGGCGGCTGTGGCAGCGGGGGCCTGAGCAATGTTTGGTATCGGATTTTTTGAAGCCCTGGTCCTCGCGGCGATTGGGTTGCTGGTGTTGGGCCCCGAACAGTTTCCGAAGTTCGCGAAAATGGCCGCGCGTTTTGTTCGTGACGTTCGGTCCTACGCCAACGAAGTGCAGAACGAAATCGCGAAAGACCTCGTGCCGCTGACGAAAGAGCTCAACGATCTGCGCCGGATCAGCCCGGAAAAATATCTCGATAAGTTGATGAAGGAAGACGAGGACGACAAGACTCCGCCGAACCCCGAGCCGCATCCGAGCGAAGTGGATCTCGGCGCGCCGATTCCCGGGAACTACCAGACGTCCACGCCATCTGAAACGCCGGCGGAGACCGCCGCGCCGGATGCCACGGTGCCCTATGGCACGACGTCGGCACCTGCGCCGTCGTACCCCAAGGAAGAAGATGTGCCGCCGACACCGAAGCCTTCCGTGTACGAGCCGGAACGGCTGGACGGTTAGAAACTAGCTGCCGAGGCGATCGCCGGGCTTGAGACCGGCCTGTGCTGCCCAATCGGCTGCGGCCAGCTTGCCCGCGCCGCCTTTCACCTTCGCAATGCGGACGACGCCGTCCTTGGCGGACACGCGCAGGCCGTCGGGGCCCACGCCAATGACCTCGCCGGGGGCCGCTGGGCCGCCAGAATCGCGTTTGGAGCCGAAAAGCTGGATCGGGGCGCCCTTGAACGTGGTGCCCGCCCCGGGACTGGGATCGGCGCCGCGGATGAGGTTGTGTACGGTGGCTGCGGGCTGCGCCCAATCGACGATGGAGTTCTCCGCCTTGCACCAGCCCTC
The DNA here is from genome assembly GCA_964620045.1 of uncultured Nitrospirales bacterium. Lineage (GTDB taxonomy): Bacteria > Hydrogenedentota > Hydrogenedentia > Hydrogenedentales > VFKU01. The sequence continues at coordinate 60,551 of CAZUJL010000015.1, read as the reverse complement.
GTAGGTGGCCTGGGACTCGTCCTGCGCGGTCTTGGGCGCGCGGCCGGCCTTCACCAGCGCCACGGACTCGGCCATGGCCTCCACGCCCATCGGGAAGAGCCGATCGAAGTACACCGTGCCGAGGGTGTCGTCGGCGCTAATTGGCGTTTCTTTTTGCATGAGGATCGGGCCCGTGTCGAGACCGGCGTCGGGCCAGAAGATGCTGAGGCCGGTTGTCGTGCGGCCCTGGATGATTGGCCAGTTGATGCTGCTCGGCCCGCGGTGGAGCGGCAGCAGGGAGGGGTGGTACTGGATCGTGCCGAGGCGCGGCGCATTCAGGATTTCCGCGGGGACGATGTCCGTCACGAAGGCCATCACGCCGAGGTCGGCGTTCAGCGCGCGGAAAGCCGCAATCGCCTCCGGCGAGCGCATGCGGCGGAACTGGAACGACGGCAGGCCGTGCTTGTCGGCCGCGATCTTGAGCGCGTCGCTGGGCTTGCCTTCCTTGTCGGGCGGACAAAATACACCGGCGATGGTCTCGCCATTCTTCACGAGCGCGTTCAATACAGCTTCGCCAAAGGCCGCCTGGCCGATGAGCGCGATGCGGAAATTCGAAGTCACGGATGAATCCTCTGCGGCGAAAAATGAAACCGCCGGCACCTTATCAAAGATACCGGCGGAGGAAAAGCGAAATGAGTCCTATTTCTTCTTGCCGTTCTCGGCGGCGCGGCGCGGCTTGCGCGTGCCCCGCTGCTTGCGTTCGCGGATGGCGTTGGCCTTGTAGAAGAGGGCCGGATCGATGATCGCGTCGTGCAGGCCCTGGGTTTCGACTTCACCGTAGGTCACGCGCGCGCGGTACGTGCGGTTGGAAAGAATGATCGCGATCGCCTGACGCGACCACTTGTTCTTCTTGCGGGTCATGATGTTCTTGGCGTGGAGGTACTGGACCACCTTGCCAGTGCTCCGCGTGCGGAGGTATTCGCGGAAAATGGTACGCACGACTTCCGCTTCGCGATCGTCGATTTCGAGCGGACGTTCGCCTTCGCGGCCGCGACGATAGCCGTAGGGGGCCGGGCCTGTGCCGTAGCGTCCCTGTTGCACAGCGCTCAATTGGCCGCGCTTTACTTTCGCGCCGTGATCGCCGATCTCGAGTTCAGACAGCGACACACCGGCCTCGTCTCCGGTTTTCTTGCGAGTTGCTTCACCCAGTTTCACCATGTTTCCGCCTGTCCGACCATCCGCTGTTGAAATTGCGCCTGTGCCCAGTATCTGTTGCAGCACTACTAAAGTAGTTTAATGCGCGTTCCAAAACGCAACCGACGACACATTACGGAACCGGGTTTGGCGCGCGACCCAAGAGGCAGCCCAAGCCTGCGCCAGACACTCGTTCCTCCTCGTACTTTACGACAAAAGTGGGGTGATGTCAATAGTTTCCGCTCTGCGAATTTAGACAAAAATAGGCACTATTCGACTGGTTTTGTCGTAGTTTTTGCCTTCGCGAGGGATTGCAGTTGTCGGGAAGCTGCGAGACCAAAGAAATCACCGCACTTCGCAGTTCGAAGTGCGGTGCAAAATTATTTACAGGAGCGGGGGAGCGGTTACTTGGCGCCTTTTTTCTTCTTCGCCATGGCCAGGAGGGGAGGCGGCGTTTCCGCGTATGGGCTGGCATCGGTGGCCATGCTTTTGTCCACAATGTCCTGGACGTCCTTCTTCGACAGGCCGGCGGCCTTCGATTCGGCGACCACTTCGTGCATCCGCATGATGATGCGTTTACGGCAGTCTTCGCGGCACTTGGCTTCGATGCCCTTGTTCACGAACACGCCCATGCCGCGGCGCGTGTACAGCAAGCCCATGACTTCCAGATCGCGGTAGGCCTTGGCCACGGTATTGGGATTGACGCTCAGCCGTTCGGACAGTTCTCGCACAGACGGCAACTGATCACCGGCCTTGAGTTTTCCAGATGCAATAGCAAACTGAATGTGGTTCTCAATTTGAATGTAAACGGCAACGGTGCTGTGAATGTCGATACTTGCGAGCATGTCGATCCTTCCCGTTTATGAAGCCGAATTGGCTGCGCACAACACTATGCTGTGCTAAGATACGCGCAGAGTGACCCGTAGCGATGTCGCCGGATGGAAGTTGCCGTGCAACTCGCATAACTGGCCGCGTGAAAAGGGGGTCGCCTCTTGTTACGCCGACTCTTCCGCGCACATGAATCCTACAGTTTACTGTCGATTCATTCAAGCGGAAATAGGGGGATTTTTGAAGAAAATCGTGCTCCAAAATCGAGCCTACGCACATGAACACCGGGTCAGCATGATGATCCGCTGTGTGTGTCGAATGAGTGGAGTGCTGTGCATTCTTCTGTGTGCCTTAAGCGGAGTTGAGGCACAGGCGCAACAACGGCGAGAGCGAAACAAGGATACTGCGCAAACCTCGAATGCTGAAGTAAAACCGGCTGCAAAATGCGCCGTTACCGTGCAAAACATCCTTGAGGAAGCCCTTCCCGCGCGCATTCGGCTTGTTCCAACGATCGGGGGCGATGCGGTGAGTGTTGAACTGCAGAACGGCTCCGGAGAGATAAGCGCCCCAATAGGAACTTATGTGGCCTCAGTTTACGCGTACGATGGGGGCGTTCCAATTCTGGTGCACCAGCAGAATATAACACTTTCGACGACGGAAACCCCCACGATCGCCGTCAGCGTGCTGGAGGGCAGCGCGGGCAATCGCTCACTGAGCGCATTTGACGGCGATTTCGACTTGGTGCTCGATCGTGTCGAAGTGGAGCTTGGCAGCGACCCGGCCAATCCGCGCAGCATGCCGGGCGAAACTGCCTACGACTGGCCCTCGCCCGTGCTGAATGATCGGGGCGGGTGGTATCGCGGCGAACTGCACGCGCAATCAAAGTACGGCGCCGGAACGGAAGGGGTCGCGGATCTGATTCGCCGGGCCGAAGCGGCCCGTCTGGACTTCCTCGCCATCGCGGACCCGAATACGCTGGCCGCCGCGCAGGACCCCGCCTTCAAATCAAACAAACTCGTGCTCATTCCCGCGGTCGAGTGGCGTCACCCGCAGTTGGGCAGTGCGCTCGTGCTGGCGCCGGGATCGTTGCCGGTGGCCGATGCCGCGCGCGCGGAGGCGCAGGCGCTTGCGCTTCGCTTGCAGGCGCAGGGCGGCATCGTCGCGGTGGCGCATCCGGCCCATCCGGGCCAGCAGTGGCAATGGGGTCTGAATTACTACAACGCTGTCGAAGTGTGGTTCGGCGGATGGCGTGCCACGCAGCCGATGAACGTCGGCGATCTGTCCGAAGAGACGCGCAAACGGCTCGAGAACGGCGACTATGCGTATCCGATCGCGGCGGCCGCGGCGATGAACGTGCTTTCGGCCAACGGCCAGGCGACGCTGTACTACGACATTGAAACAACGCGCGGGGTGCGCGCCGCGATGATTGCGGGCAGCGGCAGCGTGGGCCGCAAGCAAGTGCTCGGATCGCCGTTGACGTATGTATGGGCCAAAGAGAAATCAATGAACGGGATCCTGGACGGCATTCGCCGTGGCCGCACGTTTGTGACCTCCGGCACCGAAGGTCCCTTTATTGAGTTCATGGCGGACGTGAACAACGACGGCACCATCGATGCCGGATCGGGCGGTATCGTGCCCGTAAACACCAAGTCGCTATTCCGCGTAGGTGTCGAAAACGCCGAAGGCGCGCATGTGGAGATTTTGTTCAACGGATATCCCATTCGCTCGCGACGCATCGAGGCGAAGCGGTTCCTGTTCAGCGTGGCGGATGAACCCGGCGGCCCTGGGGTGTATCGCGCCCGGGTCACAATGGCGCCCAAGAAAGACGGCTATGGGCCCAGCGAAGTGCTCGCCATGTCGAGTCCGATTTACGCGCATTCCTATCTGGTCAACGAAAAGAGTGGCGACACCAAGGACGGATGGGTGAACGTGGAAAGCAACTGGGAAGACCCGTCCACGGTTCAGGTGTTTGACCCCGAAGCCCTTGATTCCAGCCAAGTTATCACGCTCCAGGGCAGCCATGGCCGCATTACACCAAAGTCCGAAAAATAAACTATTCTTTTCTTGTCAGAATACGCTATTTTCATGTTTTCAAACCTATTGACAGAATACGCTACCTTGGCTATCCTGAACGCATCCTAGTATTTCAGCACAAGTTTCGCGGTTCGCTTTGAGGCGAAAAACAGCGGACCGTGGGCGGGCGGTGAGGCGGATGTAGAGGAGGCTGCGGCCGTGAGCGAGCAGGATGCGCGTCAAAAAGGCGTAGTGAAGTGGTTCAGTGATCCGAAAGGCTATGGATTTATCCTTCGGGAGCAGGAGGCGGACATCTTCGTCCACCACACCGCGATCCAGATGGATGGATTCAGAACGCTGAAGGAAGGGCAGATGGTGATGTACGATCTGCTCCAGAGTCCCAAAGGGTTGCAAGCGGCGAACGTAGTACCGGTGGGTGAGACGGCCAACGGTCACGCGTCTTAAGTTTTTATAATCAGGGGTAGGGTTAGTGCGGGCGAGATGCCCGCGCGGATGGCGAAGTCCGCGCGAGCATCTCGCTTCCGTTTTGGTCATCGGCGCAGCTACTATGCAGGTGCTGAAGTGGGGGAACGCTGCGTGTTCCGGGGAATTCTTCGCATTGCGTTGGCGCTGCTGCTGTCCGTCGCCGTCGTCGGCTGTGCCTCGAGCGGCGACAAGGAACCCAAAGACCCAGTTGCCGAGCATATTCTGGAATTGGAAAAGGCCGCTGCCGCCGCGCCGTCGGACGCTCGCGCGCAGTATGTGCTCGGGAATGCTTATTTCGACGCCAAGCGCTATGCCGAAGCGCGGAGCGCCTATAGTCAGGCGACAACACTAGACCCGAACTTTGCCGACGCCTACACCAATCTTGGCTTAACCTATCGGGTTGAAGGGGATATCGAGTCGGCGATCGCGCAGTACGAAAAGGCCCTCGTCATCGCGCCCAACGACGTGGTCACGCGGCGCAATCTAATCGTGGCGTTGGAGTCGGCTCAGCGATATCCACAGGCGACATCGCACTTGGCCGAGCTGTCGCGGCAAACACCGGACGATTTGGACGTTCTGCGGCACCTCGCTGTGCTGTACCAAAACCTCGGACAGTTCCCGGAGGCGGAATCGGCATACACGCGCCTGCTCGCGAAATCAGCCAATGAAAAACAAGCCTGGTTCGAGTTGGGAATCTGTCAGGAAGAACAGCAAAAATCGGAAGCCGCGATCGCGTCATGGAGACAGGCACTTGCGATCGACAACGACTTCGTGAAGGTGCACGAAATATTGGTCGAGGTATATACGCGCCGGAGCGATTACACGCGCGCGTGGGAAGAAGTTCGTGAAGTGCAGCGGCTCGGCGGATTCGTGGAGCCGACAACGATCGAAACGTTGCAAGAGGCGACCGGAAAGCTCGGTCCAGACTGATCGGACTAGGCGGCCTTGCCGGGGTCTGCGTCTCTGGCGCCACCCTTGCCATCTTTTTTTGCCGGTTCTTCGGCAGTCTTTCGCTGCGGCAGGACGTTTTCGATCGCGCCCCAGAGGAACCATACGACGCCGGTGACGGCGCTGCCGAGCAGTACGGACAACGCAACGATGCGAATCAGCGTCATTTCGGTTCTCCTTCGGTCCAGCCGTGGGGCACCAGCGGATGCCGCACCACGGATCCTTCCAGCGGCGCCGATTCCGGCGATACTTCGGCGCGGGTGGCATCCAATTCTTTCTGAATTCGTTGCACTCGCTCAAGAATCTGCTGGTTATTGGCTTCGAGTTCCTGAATGGCCTGGTTGAGCATCTGGCTCAACTCGAGCAAATCGGCGTCCTGTGGCGGGGCGGTGGGTTCCGGGCTGTTGTCCTCCGCCGGCTCTTCGGGCTCAAATGCGGGCAAATCCGGCGTGGCCGTCGCGGCAAGGCGAAGGTCCATCGCATCAAACCACGCCGAGCCGCGGCCCTTGATCACGCAGCGGACCACCACGAACTCCGTTTCGATGGGCGCGTGCAGGCGAATCTCGACAGGGGTCCACTCATTGGTGCCGGCGAGGAAGGTCGTGGCGCTGGTGGTGGCACCGGCAACGACGCGGGCCGGATCGCGGGAGAAGCATTGCAACCATACAGCCGCTTCGCCAACGCCCTCCGTGCGCACGGACGCCGTGAGCACGAGGTCCTGATCGGCGACATCGGCAAGCACGACCTGGCTCCAGTTGTTGGCCGGTTCGTGTTCGTACAGATTGGGCACGTGCAACATCGCGGCGCGAGAGCCGTCGCGCGCGAGCGGGTCGGCTTCGGCAAAGGCGCCCGCTTGCGGCATGACAAAGGCCGACCAAGCTATGGGAGTGCCATCCGGCGCGAGCTGTTCGAAGGACGGATTCGCCAGCAGATTTTCGCCCGCTGCCGAAACTGCGAGACACAACGCAAGGGCAAGCTTCATGCCGCGGCTCCGGGCCGAGACGAATCAGCCCATGCCTTGCAGGCGCAGCTTGAGGTCTTTCGGCTTGGAGGCATACTGCAGGGCAGTCTCCGCGGAGATCATTTTCTTCTCCCAGAGTATATACAGCGCCTGGTCGAAGGTCTGCATCCCATACTGGGAGTGGCCTTCTTCGATGAGCGCGACGATTTCCTTGATGGGCTTGCCTTCTTCGATATAGTCGCGGACGGCGCGTGTGCCGAGCAATATTTCCGCGGCCACGCAGCGGCCTTCCTTGCCCTTGCGCGGCAGGATGCGCTGCGAAACCACGCAGCGGAGCACGCTGGCAAGCTGTTTTTGGATCTGCGACTGGTGATGCGGTTCGAAGAAGTCCATGACGCGGTTCAGCGTTTCGACCGCGTCCACGGTGTGCAGGGTGGAGAACACCAAGTGGCCGGTTTCGGCGGACGCCAGAGCCGTACGCACGGTCTCGGCGTCGCGCATTTCACCGATCAGAATCACATCCGGGTCTTGGCGGAGCGCGCCGCGCAGGGCGTTCGCGAAACTCAAGGTGTCGCGGCCGACTTCGCGTTGCGTGATGATCGCCTTCATGTCCGAGTGTAGGAATTCGAGCGGGTCTTCAACGGTGACGATGTGCACCGACTCGGTCGTGTTCAGCTCGCGAATCATGCCGGCGAGCGTGGTGGATTTACCGCTACCGGTGGGACCGGTAACGAGGATCAGGCCGTCTTTTTCGTGCACAACCTTGGAAAGGACCGTCGGCACTTCAAGTTCAGACAGCGACTTGATTTGCATCGGGATCAAACGCAGCACGATGCGGGAGTCGCCGTCGTCGCGGCAGGCGTTGATACGGAAGCGTGCTTCGCCGGCCAGCGTGTAGGACGAGTCGAGTTCAAGCAGCTTCGTGAACTTCGCCATGTCCTTGGGACTGACGATCGAACCGAGCAGCGTTTCGACATCCGCGTCGGTGAGCGTCTCGTAGTCGAGCCGGACCAACTCGCCGTCGATGCGAAAGACGGGCGGATTGTCCGTCTTGATGTGAATATCCGACGCCCGACGTACGATGGCCTCGCGCAACAATTCTTCCATCGACATCGGGACTTTTTTAAGCGTTTTCGTAGTTGTCACGTCCCCCATTACGGACGACCCCCCTGTGACTCCGGGAATTATACCAAAAATAATCCAGGATTGGGGGTGAGACGGAGATTTCCCACGTTTCCGTGCATCCAGCGGGAATGGCCGGCCGCCCCAATCATTGCGGCATTGTCGGTGCAAAGGGCAAACGGGGGGATCAGGACCGGCACCCGGATCTCGGCCAGCAGGCGATCGCGGAGCAGTTTATTGGCGGCCACGCCGCCCACGACGAGCAGCCGCGGGGCGCCGGTCTGTTCCAGGGCCGTCTGGGTTTTGGTGACAAGAATGTCGATGGCGGCCGCCTGGAAACTCGCGGCGACGTCTGACGGGTTCGCCGATGGATTTTCGCGCAAGGCATAGAGCACGGCCGTTTTCAGGCCGCTGTAGCTGAAATCGAGATTGTCCGAGTGCGCCATGCTGCGCGGAAAGTCAAAAGCCTTCGGGTTTCCAGTCGCCGCGGCGCGCTGAATGCTCGGCCCGCCGGGATAGGGAAGCCCCAGGAGTCGTGCGACCTTGTCGAACGATTCGCCCACCGCGTCGTCGCGCGTGGCGCCGAGCAATTCGTACTCATGCGCTGCACGGCAATAAACCAGTTGCGTGTGCCCGCCGCTGACCACGAGCGCGAGCGCGGGAAAAGCCGGCGGCTCGCCATTGAGGAAGGGAGAGAAGAGATGGCCCTCGATGTGGTGCACGGGGATCAGCGGTAGATCGCGCACATGCGCAAAGGCCTTCGCGAAACACACCCCCACCAACAGCGAGCCCATCAGTCCGGGGCCTGCCGTAACCGCGACAGCGTCCACGCGACTCTCGGCGGCATCCAGCGCGCGCTGAGCCATCTGCGAAATGATTTCCGTATGCCGGCGTGACGCGATTTCCGGCACAACCCCGCCAAACGCGGCGTGGACTTCGATTTGCGAGGCCAGTTCATTGCTCACGATGCGACAGCCGTCTTCGATCACGGCGACACCGGTTTCGTCGCAGGATGTCTCGATCGCAAGCACGCGGCTCATCGTACGAGTTCCGAGGCGTGGACCAACTGGATGCCTTCGGTCTGCAGCAACGGAAGCATGTCGCGCAGCACGACGGCGGTGTTTGGCCGGAAATGGCAGATGCCTATGGCGCTGCCCTGCGCATGGGCGTCCTGGATTAATTCGTGAAACCGTGCGCGGATTTCCGCATCGGCATTGTCGTGATCGAGGAACAAGGTTCGCGCGGCTTCGGGGATGTGGAACTCACGCGCGATATCGCCGGCCACGGAGTTCGCCGTCGTCCGGCTATCGACGAAATACAAACCGGATTTTTGAATTCCCCCCATGAAATGGCGCATCGCGGTTGCGTCCGCCGTGAATTTCGAGCCGGTGTGATTGTTGATGCCGACGGCACCGGGCACCTGCGCGAGGGCATCCTGCGTAAGGCGCTGAATCTCGGCGGCGCCCATGGTCGTGTCGATCTGCCCCGGATGCTTCAGCGATTCGCTATCGTTGTCCATTGGCATGTGCAACATGATTTCAAAGCCGCGCTGCGCGGCTTCGACCGCGAGCGTTGTGCCGACGGGGGTGTTCGGCAAGATAGCGAAGGTCAGCCCCGGATCGAGGCCGAGGATGATCTCTGTACACTCGCCGCCGTAGCCGCCATCGTCCACAATAATCGCGACGCGCGGGTGTGCCTGTGCAACCTTCGCGCGGCCGTGCGCGGCAATTTCGCCAAACGAGGGCGCGTACATGCCCATCGGAATCGCCATCGCGCGCACCGGGGAGTGGTCCGCCGGCGCTTCGGAATGGTGCTCTGGTTCCGCGGCCGGTTCGGCGTGTTCGAGCAGGTGCTGATCGGCGGGGGCCGCGCCGTGCTCGTCGTGCGACGGCGCGGCGTGTAATTCGGGTGTGTCGTGAGAGGATTCATCCAGACGCCGGCCGTGGGGCGATGCGTCTGACGATGGCGCATGAATCAGTCGAATGTCGGCGACTTCGTTGCCTTCAAAGCTGAGGTAGGTTACGCGCTCGGATTCCGCAGCGTCTTCCCCGGAGATCACGATCCGGCTGCGCAGGAGCGCGCGCTCGATCGCGTCCACGGCAATATTCGGATTTACCGAGCCGGGCAGATGCGCCGTGATGCTCGTGCGGTAAAATTGTGCGCGCGGCGTCTTTTCCAAGTGCGGGCCAACGGTTTCGATCAGTTCCTCGGACGTCCCGAGATTTTTTAGAACGCCTTCGGCGATTTCGGCGACTTGGTGCGTGGGTCCGGCGAGGTCCATCGGACGATGCTTCAGGTATTGCCCAATCACCCACATCGTGGCGACCAGCATCACGGCCGAGACCGCGAATCCAAGGCCGATGCCCATCCACGAATGGCGCGGGCCGACGGGCGTCTCCGGCGCGTCTGTGGCTTCGGGTTTTGGAGTGTCGGCGGGCATCAGAGATCCACCCATTCCACTTTACCAATCGACTCGCCCAGGAACGCGCGCCCGGTTTCGGCGAACCGTTCCGGTGCGTCGCTCACCAGCGAGACCAGAGTGCCGCGGCCGCCGGTGGTGTTGCGCAGACCGAGACGTTCGAGTAGGCCGGCGACGGTCTCCGCAGTCGCGTCGGCGCTGTCCACGATCGTGACCTCCGGTCCCATGACTTTCTGGATCGTGTTGAGAAGCACAGGATAGTGCGTGCACGCGAGCAAGAGCGAGTCGATCTCGATCTTGCGCAGATCGGTGAGATAGGTCTCGGCTACTTGTGTGGGAATCGGACCTTCGATCCAGCCTTCCTCGGCAAGCGGCACGAACATTGGACACGCCCGCGCGAGCACATAGGCCTCCGGCGCGAGACGGCCCAGGGCCGCCTGATACACACCGCTGGAGATCGTGGCGCGCGTTCCGATGACGCCGATGCGCCCACGCCTCGTGCGGGCCGCGGCCGCGCGCGAACCGGGCTCCAGCACGCCGATCACGGGCAGGCTCAGCTCGCGCTCGAGCGTGGGCAGGGCGTGCGCCGTCGCCGTGTTGCACGCGACGACGAGCACCTTGATACCGCGTTTCATCAGTAGGTCCACACACGCGCGTGCATACCGGATGATCGTTTCCGGCGATCGATTGCCATAGGGGACGCGCGCGGTGTCGCCGAGATACAAAATATTTTCGCCGGGCAGATGATGGCGCAGCGCGCGGACCACGGTGAGTCCGCCGACGCCCGAATCGAACACGCCCAGCGGCATGGTGGGCGAAGCAACAGTGGGGGAGGTGGACATTCAGCTGCCCAGGAGGCGGATGTCGGGGCGCACGGGGCCGTTCAACAGAATGTGCGCTGGGAAACTGCCCTGCGCGGCGGGCGAACCTTCATACAAGATACGAATGCTGGTGACCGCGCGATCTTTGGAGCCTTGCAGGCCCGGCTGCGTGAGCGTGTGGGCGAGCGACTGCACCATAAGCCATTCCGCGCCGGCGCTGCGCATCTCGGGCACATCGATCGCGCGCGAGAAATCCAGGATCAATTCGCCGGAGTCGAGCAGATAAATCGCCCGCACCTGCGCCACGGAGGGCAAAGTGGGCGCGGCCGCGGATGTTGGGCCTTTGATGAGCGCATCGATCGCCGCGCGGCAGTTCTCGCGCGTGGAATCGGTGAGCGCAAGCGGGCGTTCTTCACCCACGAGACGCAGATCGGTCGGATTGGCGAAGTACAGGCGCACGCGCGGCAGATCGGCATCCAGCGGCACTTCGCGCACGGCGCCGCGGCTCTCGATCAGCGGCGTGACGGCGTCGAGATCGCGTTCGCGCTGCGACAGACGCACGAACAGGAACGTGACCATGAAGAGCAATACGAGTGTAAGCACGCCCCACATGGACACAAAGGCGGTGCGGGCGACGTCTTTCGGGCGGGTTGGTCGGCGGGGAGACATCTCAGTTCTCCACGGTCGCGGGCGGCGTTTCCGCCGGCGCATTGGCCGCCGGGGCCGCTTGCTCTACTTTGGGGCCGTCGATGTAGGCGACGATGCCGTTGAAAATGCCCGTCGCGAGTTTTGCGAGGTATCCTTCCGATGCGAGACGCTGCGCGTCTGCCACATTCGTAAGGCAGCCGAGTTCGATCTGCGCCGTAACGATTTCCATATCGCTTTGCATGCGCAACGGCGCTTCCATGACACCGCGCAGACGCGCGTTGGCCGAGGCGCTAATCGCGGTGGCGAGTTCAGTAGCCAGTTTGCGGCCTTCCACCAGCAGGCGATGATCGACACCGAGCAAGGTCGCGGTCACGCTGGTGCTTCCGGTTGGCGGGGCGTTGGACGGCGTCGGGAAAAACACCGCAACGCCTTCGGCCGTTGGCGAGAGCGAGCTGCCCACATGCAGGCTAATCAGCAGGGTCCCCGGCGCGGCGCCGGAAGCATCCGCGCGTTGCGCGAAGGACATATCGGTGTCTTCTTCACGCGTGAGCACCACGACGAAGCGCTCGTCGGTTGTCAGCAGCGATTTCAGGCGCTCCGCGACACCCAATGTGATGGCCTCTTCGCTCAGCGTATCGCCCGCCTGCACGCCGGAGTCGTATCCGCCATGGCCGGGATCGATCACGATGCGGCTGATCCCCACGGGCGTGGCCTCGGTCGGCAGATCGCCGAGCTGTTCCAAGGCGTCTGGTTCGTCCATCGGCTGGAGCGGCCGCGCCGGCGGCGTGTCTGTCGTCGTCGGAGTCGCGCCCGGTGGTGTCACGATCGGTGTCGGCGGCGCCACGGGCGCGATCGGCGCTTCCGCGCGAACGTTGGTGCGGAAGGATTTTAGAAAGAAGTCAGGAATGTCGCTCGCGGCGATCAGCGGGATGCTGTTCTCCTCACGCAACGGATATCGGAGCGAGAAGATGCTCAGCGCGTTGACACGCGATTCGCCGACGCGCAGCCACGCGGTCGAGCCGCCGAGATCGACGCGCAAGCGGGCGGGAAGGGCATTGTATGAGCCGCCGGCTTGCTGCACCAGCGTTTCGAGGGGCACATAGTCGATACCCTCAATCGAGACCGTGTTGAGAGAGAGGAGCCGTTCCGTGCCGCCGTTGTGCAGCGTGAATTGAACAAGCTCGGCCTGCGCCGTCGCCACGGCAAGACACAGATAGGCGACGGACACAACGCGCGGAAGAATCCGCCCTGCGGAGCGTAGACTCATGTTGTTAAACGATCATCCACCCGTGCGGGCCTCTCGCATCTGCAATCCCGCGACAACGGAAAAGGTTCGGAACTGCGTTCGATGGAGTGGGAAAGAGGATTGCAGTGCCATGACGTAGAACAGGCAGCCTGCGAATCCGGGTCCCCCTCGGCCCGAATAGCTCCGTTTTACACGAGGATCGCGGGGGGTTGCAACACTACCTAATTGTTTTGGGTGCGTTTGGAATCCATCGATTCGCGGACCGTGGAGAATTCGCCGATTTTAACGTCCTTGCGGCGGTGCGTCTGGGCCAGGTGGCGCTGCTTGGCGACCTCCCGGTTCATTTCTTCCAGGCACCCGTTGCAGAGCTTCTTGGTGGCGCTGATGGCGGGTGCGCCGCATCGGCCGCAGCGCGAGATGCCGACGGTCTTTTCGTTGACGATCAGGCCCTGTTCCAGCATTCGCATGACGCAGCTTAGCGTGACCCCCGTGGTCTCGCTAATGAACTCGACCGTCATTTCGGGATGATCTTTGAGGCATTCGCGGATTTTTTCGTAGTCGCCCTCTTCGGCCGGCATGCAGTTCAGACAGACGGGGAGCGCGGTTTTCTCGAAAAGCTTTTCGCAACGAGCGCATCTGGCGAGCGGCATACGATCCCCCGATCAAAATATCTGTTGACTAGTACGCAGTAATCGTACCATATGAGGAATAGCGGAGGATGGCTACTTTCGAAAGATCCATGCAGAATTGTTGTATTTCAAACCTGCCAACGAAGTCATCTTGCCTGCGAGATCGCTCGAAAAAGACAGCAATTGAGACGCCTGAAACAATCTCGAAACAGAAATCTTCGTCGCATCTTGTGTTAGGTTTAGATTCCGTATGAAGGCGCCGTGCGAACGCGCCGCTCGATACTCCGGACGATCGTCGGGTTCGCGAAGGTACGTGCTGCATTTCGAAATGTCGAAATTCAGGAGCAGGGTGCCGTGGTGCAAAAAGAACTTGCCGCGCCGGCGCTGGGCGTTACCGGATACCTTGCGGCCGTCGATGGCCAGGTCCGAAATTCCCGTTAACGTCACCGTTGGAATTAGGGCGGTGGCGATGCTTCCCAGGATGGTCCGGTACGAGGCCGTGATCGATCCGCAGCCGGGGCGGTCGAGTCGCAGGATGAGGGAGAAGTTCAAGCAGCCCGGCCCCTGGAGTACACATCCACCCGCAGAACAACGGCGGAGGATGGGGACGCCGTCCCGGTCACAGGTTTCGCGGTAGACGTGGGTGTCGACCGCCTGACTCAGCCCCAGGACCGCAAAATACGTCGGGCTTTCCCAGAACCGGAGGACTTCGTCCAGTCGCCCGGCTTCCGCTTCGTCCAGCAGGACCTCGTCCAGTGCGAGGTTCTCGGCCGGCGTTGCGCAGGTATGGTCAAGCAGCCACATGGCACCTCACGCTGCCGGGAACGCCAATCTCCCGATTGGCGCATGCAATTGAAATCGCCAATCGGGAGATTGACGTTCCCGGGTTATGGCCGGTAGCAACAATCGAGCTGGCGCGCAGCCTTGGCTTCGTCGAGCCGGCTCACCGGCGTGGTGAACGGCGCATCCTTGTACGGGTCGCCTTCGGCCTCGATGCGCTTTGCGATTTCGAGCATCGCATCGCAGAACGCATCCATCGTTTCTTTCGACTCGGTCTCCGTCGGTTCGATCATGATGCTTTCGTGCACCGTGAGCGGGAAGTACACGGTCGGCGCGTGGTAGCCGTAATCGAGCAGCGCCTTGGCGATGTCCATCGCGCGCGAGCCCTTCTTGGCCTGCGGCGTCGCGTCGAAGATGCACTCGTGCATGAAGCGGCTGTTGAACGCCGACTGATATGCGCCCTTGAGCCGCGCGTGGATGTAGTTCGCATTCAACACGGCCGCGTGCGAGACCTGGCGAAGGCCGTCCTTCCCGAGGTGGCGCATATACGCGTACGCGCGCACCGCCATGCCGAAGTTGCCGAAGAACGGCGCCATCTTGCCGATGGACTTCGGCGGCATCTCGAGCGCGAAGGCATTGCCCTTCTTCACAACGCGCGGGCCGGGGAGATAGGGAACCAGGCGCTCGCTGACGCCGACAGGACCGCTGCCGGGGCCGCCCATGCCGTGCGGCGTGGCGAAGGTTTTATGCAGGTTGTAGTGCATCACGTCGAAGCCCAGATCGCCCGGGCGGCATTCGCCCAGGATCGCGTTCAGGTTCGCGCCGTCGTAATAGAGCAGCGCGTCGGCCTTGTGCGACAGCCGCGCGATTTCTTGAATCTCCGGCTCGAAGAGACCGTGCGTGTTCGGGCAGGTCGTCATCACGCCGGCGACATTGTCGTCCAGCGCGGCCTTGAAGGTTTCGACGTCCATGAGCCCGCGATCGTTCGACGGGATCTCGACGATTTCATAGCCCGCAATCGCGGCGCTGGCCGGGTTCGTGCCGTGCGCGGAATCGGGCACGATGATCTTCGTCTTGTGCGTATTGCCGCGCTCGCGGTGGTAGGCCGCGATCAGCAGCGTACCGGCGAGTTCGCCGTGCGCGCCCGCGATCGGCTGTAGACAGCAGGCGCTCATGCCCGCGATCTCGGCGAGCATTTTTTCGGTTTCGTAAATCAGCTCAAACGCACCCTGGCACTGCGCCCAGGTCGCCGCGCTCGAGGAGAGGTGCGGATGAAGCGCCGCAAAACCCGGCAGCGCGGCCACGACCTCGGCGATCTTCGGATTATATTTCATCGTGCAGGACCCGAGCGGATAGAAATGCGCGTCGAGACCGAGATTGCGATCCGAGAGCGCCGTGAAGTGACGCACGACGTCGATCTCGGCGATTTCGGGCAGGCCGGCGGATTCCGCGCGGCTGACGTTCGCCGGGAGCGTCGCTTCGGGTACATCCAAGGCGTCCAGCGTGATCGCACGGCGGCCGGGTCGGGATTTTTCGTAAATCAGTTGCATGCGGCCTCCAGGGCGCTCGCGAAGGCGTCGAGTTGGGCTTTGGTGCGGCGCTCGGTGACGGCGATGAGCAGGTCATTCGCTTCGCCGGCGCCAACCGACGCGAGTGGAAGACCCGCCTGGTAACCCTGCGCGGCGAGTTTCTTCACCACATCATCCGCATTCTTCGGCAGGCGCACGGCAAATTCATTGAACGTCGCGCCTTTGGAAATCACCTTCGCAAAAATCAGCTTCTTCTTGAGGTACTCGGCCTTGGAATGGCACTGCCGCGCGAGATCGCGGAAACCTTCCTTGCCGTAGAGCGACATAAAGATCAGCGCACGCAAGGCGCACAGGGCCTGGTTCGAGCAGATGTTTGACATCGCCTTCGCGCGGCGGATGTGTTGCTCGCGCGCCTGTAGCGTGAGCACGAAGCCGCGACGGCCTTTGGTGTCCGTCGTCGCGCCGCAGAGACGGCCCGGCATCTTGCGCACGTGCTTCTTCAAGGTCGCGAGAATGCCGAGGTAGGGTCCGCCGAAGGCGAGCGGAATTCCGAGGCTTTGGCCTTCGGCGATGGCAATGTCCGCGCCCATTTCGTCCGGCGTCTTCACGATGCCGAGAGAGATGGGATAAAAAGAAACCACCAGCAACGCGCCAGTGGCCTGGCAGCGCTTGCCAAGTTCGGTGAAGTCGCTCAACTCGCCGAGGAAGGACGGGTTCTGCACGATCACGCAGGCCGCATCCGTCGGATCATCGCCGCTCACGATCTGCACCGGCAGGTTCGCCGTGTGCGTGTCGAGCTGCTTGCGATAGACCGGGCTCAGCGAGGAGTGCACGACGATCTTGCTGCGATCGGTGAGGCGCATCGCCATCGTGGCCGCTTCGAACACCGCCGTGCCGCCTTCGTACAGGGAGGCGTTGGCGAATTCCATGCCCGTCAGGCGGCAGATCGAGGTTTGGTACTCGTAGATGCTCTGCAGCGTGCCCTGCGCGCATTCGGGCTGGTAGGGCGTGTAGGCCGTGTAGAACTCGCTACGGCCGGATAGCGCATCGACCGCCGCCGGAATGTAGTGATCGTAAAATCCGCCGCCCAAAAAGCTGATCGGCGCGGGAGTGTTCGTTCCCGCCAGCCGGCCGAGTTCTTCGCGCACGGCCATCTCGGACATGCCGGCCGGCAGATTCCACGACTTCACCTTCGCCGAAGCCGGGATCGTGTCGAACAGATCTTCGATTCGTTTGACGCCAATCGTCGCCAGCATCTCGTCGCGATCGGTGTCGGTAAGAGGAGCCCAGCTCACTTGTCGTGCGCCTCCTCAACGAATTTCTGGTACGCCGCGGCGTCCATCAGGCCGGACAGTTCCGCCTGGCTCACGCCCTTGAGCTTGAAGAACCAGCCCTGCTCGTATGGATTCTCGTTCACGAGTTCCGGCGTTTCGTCGAGTGCGTCGTTGATCGCCACGACTTCGCCACCGACCGGCGCATACACGTCGCTGGCGGCCTTCACGGATTCGACCGTCGCCGCTTCACCGTGCTGCTTCACTTTTTCGCCGACCTTCGGCAGCTCGACATACGTGATGTCGCCGAGTTGCTCGACGGCGTACGACGTGATGCCGACGGTGTATGTGTCACCTTCGGCACGCACCCACTCGTGTTCGTTGGTGTACTTCAGGTTCTTTGGATACATATTTGCTCCCCTTGCCTATCTGCTCAGGCGACGTTCGCCCGGCAGGTGCCGTTTTTATAAAAAGGTGTTGTGGCCACTTCGATTTCGAGTCCGCGCGGACCGCAGGTCAGCTTTGTGTCTGGTTTCGCGAGCACCGCAGGCACGCGCGCCAGACCCACGCCGTGGCCGAGGCTAGGCCCGAAGGTGCCGCTGGTCACTTCGCCGACGACCTTGCCGTCGTGCTGCACTTCGAAACCGTGCTGCGGCTTTTGTTTCGAATGGGTCACTATGCCCACCAATTGCGCATAGTCGCCTGCGTCTTTTTTCTTCTGCAGCGCGGACTTGCCGACAAATTCCGTGTCCCACGCGATGTAATTTTCCATGTTCGCTTCGAGCGGCGTGATCGTGCTGTCGAAGTCCTGACCAGAGAGGTTGTAGCCCACTTCCGTACGCAGCGTGTCGCGCGCGCCGAGACCCGCCGGCTCCACGCCAAGATCGAGAAATATGTTCCACATCTTCACGGCGAGATCGTTCGCCATAAAGAGTTCGTAGCCGAGTTCGCCGGTGTAGCCCGTGCGCGAGAGAAGGACCTTGTGGCCTTCCCACGTGGTCCACGTCGCGTTGAAATATTTGAGCGTCTTGGCCGCGCTGAATCCAGCCTTCAGCACGATCTCCTGCGCGCGCGGACCCTGCACGTCGATCTTCGCGGTCTCGTATGAGATATGCGTCATGCCGGGGTTCTTGTCGCAGAAGCGCGCGGTGACCGACGCGAGCGGTCCGGCATTCGTCACCACGTATAACTCATCCGCCGCCATGCGGAACGTGATCACGTCGTCCAAGATGCCGCCTTGTTCGTTCAGGATCGCGCCGTAACGGCAACGGCCGAGCGGAATCTTGCTCGTGTCGGAAATGATCTCGCGGTCGTACTTCGCGATCGCGTCCTGCCCCTTCACGAGATACTCGCCCATGTGCGAGCAGTCGAAGAGGGAGACCTGCGTGCGGCACTGCGTGTGTTCCTTCACGATGCCGGCGAACTGGACGGGCAGGGCCCAGCCGTTGAAGTCGACGACTTTGCCGCCGAGGCGGACGTGCTCGTCGTACAACGGGGTCTTTTGCATGCAGCCCTCCGAAAAAAGAAGCGTCCCGAAACAAATCGCCATTGGGTGCCACGCCCAAGCTCGGCTTAAGCGTGCCCTCCGCGGCCCAGGCGTGCGGCTAAAAGGGACCTTCCAGCGCCATCCGCTCCCTCGTGGCAGCCCACGTGAACGCCAGTCGCGGCGGCGAACGAAAATGCTGCCATTCCGCGCGGGGGAGTGTCAAACGCGGGCCGCGCGCGCAGATAAATCTTGTCAACGATTTGCCGCGGATGTAACGGTGGCGTCGGCCGCGTGCCAGATCGCATCGAGGCGACGCCGTGCATCGGCGGACTTTACAGAGTTTCCGGCAGCCTCCGCCGCGTCGGCCAGTCCTTTCAGCGCACCCGCGCGCTGGGGCGTCGATTCGAGCTGGCGTTCGTAGGCCGCGACCGCTTCAGCCGGTTTGCCCGCCATCTGCAGCACGTCACCGAGCAACTCAAACGACGGCTTGGTTTCCTGCGGCGGCCCGTAGCGGATGGGCAGCTTCTTGGAGTCCTCGGCGGCTTGTTGCAGCAGTGTGATCGCGCCGTCTTTGTCGGAACGACTGTACGCCGCCATGGCCTTCAATTCTTTTTGCAGCACCGCGACCACATCCGGATTCAGCGTGACTTCCGGGTTTCCGTTTTCGATCGCGTTTACATTTTTCGCGTGCAGTTCGGCTTGGTCGGCGTTGCCATGAACAATCGCATCGAACGCGCGCGCGAAGTGATAGGCGGGGCTGGGGAGATCGGTGTCGTTCGGAGGGATGAGTTCGGCCGGGACGCTGCCCGCATCGAAGTAGTAGCGCGCGAACAAGGCGCCGTAATACATCTGATCGCGGGCGGAAGTGTTGCTGTCGAGCTTGGCGTGCGCCTCGGCGAGCATCTCGCGCGCCTTCTCGATGCGACCCTGTTGCAGATAGCCGTAGCCGAGCCAGTAAATGTAGTGCGCGACTTCCATCGACGCGCCAGTTTCTTTCGCGCTTTCCATCTCTTTTTGCACCGCCGTTTCGTTCGCGGCCACAAGGTCGTCCCACATACCCATCGCGACGAAGATATGCGAGGTCATGTGCTGCGCGTGCGCGGCATCGGGCGCGATCTTGGAATAGGCCCGCGCCATCGGCAAGCCGAGCGGCGCATGCACGGGATCGTCGTAGGCGTGGATCAGGTAATGCGCGCCGCCGGGATGCAGGCGGTTCGCATCCCACAGCTCCGTCAGTACGGCGGCGGCCTTCATGTAGGTCGCGTAGTCGCGGTTTTCGCTGCCCGCGCCCAGGATCGAGAGCCCGTAAAACGCGAGCGCTTCGTTGTCATCGGGATACTTCTCGCGCATCCCGCGCATGAAGTCGCGGTACAATACGTCGCGATCGTGCTTGGGTAGGGGACGCGTTTCGTCCGTCATGCCGAACAGGATCTCGGCCGCCGCGACGTAATCCTTCTCGCGATCGGTCGGCGCCCTGGCCGCGCGTTCATCGTGGGTCTTGCCGAGGCGTTCCAACACCTCGCGCGCGTTCGCAGTCGATTGACGCCCCCAGAGCGAGTGGTGAAAGCTCATCGCTTCGCCCCAGTACGCCAGCGCGAAGTTTGGATCGACGGCCTGTGCGCGCTTAAAGGCGGCACCGGCCTCGGCGTATTCGAAGTTGTGCATGTACAGCACGCCTTCGATGAAGTCGGCTTGGGCCGCCGGCGCGCCGGAGTTCGGAAAATCGATCTTGCCCAGCAAGTGTTGCGGGGCGATGTCGTCGGCCATCGTAGTAGTGCCGAACAGCGAGCAGAGAACAAGCGCGCATGCGAACCGGGTGTTCATGGAACGCCCTCCAATCCGCCTATGCTGGCACCCAGGCTGCCCCGTTGCAACCCATGCGGCCATAAGCCATTAGCCACATTATGGAGCGCCGCGCCCGTCTGAAGTATTAAGATACAAACTGTTAGACCTATGCTGGTCGGGGAACATTGGGAGCAAACCATGCAGAAGCAAGAACAACAGGGCAGTCTGTTGAGCGGCGGCGTGATCTACGTGGTGATTTTTACGGTCGCGTACATGATCGCCGCGATCGGCGGCGCGTTCAGCCGCGGCAACATGGAGTTTCTGATCTACATCGGCGTGATGCTCGTGCTGATGGGCGTCGTCGGCTATGTGCACCATCGCGTACACCTCACGATCGGCGCACTGTGGGCGCTCAGCATTTGGGGCGCGCTGCACATGGCGGGCGGACTCGTGCCCGTGCCGGAGTCGTGGCCGATCAACGGCGACATCCGCGTACTGTATTCGTGGTGGCTCATTCCGGATCGATTGAAGTACGACCAGATCGTGCACGCCTACGGGTTCGGCGTCACCACCTGGGTGTGCTGGCAGGCGATCCGCGCGGCCGTAAAGCCCTTCGGCAAATTGCAGCCCACCTTCGGCGTGCTCACGCTCTGCGTCGCCGGCGGCATGGGCTTCGGCGCCATGAACGAAATTATCGAGTTCGTGGCGACGCTGCTGACGACGACCAATGTCGGCGGTTACGAAAACACCGGCTGGGATCTTGTGTCGAACATGGTCGGCGCGGTGGTTGCCGCAATTATTATTCGCTTCACCAACGCGGCGCCGCAGCCAGATATCGTGCCGGCGCGGTGATCTTGGTTCGTCGATCTACGATCACGGCTTTAACCAAGCGCTCCCAAATGTCATCCCCGCGAAAGCGGGGACCTCTCATCTACCGATGATCACGGTTTACGGGAGGTCCCCGCTTTCGCGGGGATGACAGTGTGGGGCTGGCGTGTAAAAGCGAATTCGATCAGGTTTGGCTGTAAATCTGTTTAAATCCTTCGCGCCACGACTTCAGGCGCGGCTGCCACTCCAAAACAC
The DNA here is from genome assembly GCA_964620045.1 of uncultured Nitrospirales bacterium. Classification (GTDB taxonomy): domain Bacteria; phylum Hydrogenedentota; class Hydrogenedentia; order Hydrogenedentales; genus VFKU01. The sequence goes on along the minus strand of CAZUJL010000015.1, from coordinate 39,323 downwards.
GCTTCGCTTTCACGTTCGAAGCGCCGCGTTGTTCGTCGTAGATATAGACCATCATGTCGCCGAGCTTCGCGCGGACGGTTTCGGCATCGACGTGTTGCGGCGGCGGGCCGCCCAATAACTCGGCAGCAACCGGGAGCCAGTCGCGGAGTGGGGCGGGGTCGTCGTCGACAATGTTGTAGATGCCGGTGTCGCCACGGGTCAACGCGTTTACTGTCGCCGCCGCGGCATCATCGACGTGGATGAACGAATACGTGCCCGCGCCGTTGCCCACGATCGGCATCTTGCCTTTGCGAATCGCGCGGGGGATTACGTCGTTTGGGCCATAGTTCGTGCCGGGGCCATAGAACCAGCCGTAGCGCAGCACGAGACCCTCCATGCTCGCGTTGCGCATCGTGCGCACTTCCAGTTCGCGGACGGCTTCGGCCAGCGGACGAATCTGTGGGAGGGGGCCGTCCAAATACAGCGGCGTTTGCTCGGTCGTGAGGCCCTCGCCGTGCGGCGTACAGATGAACGAGATGCTCTGCGTAATGAAGCGCCGTGCCTTCGCGATGATCGCCGCCAAGACCAAATTCCGCGTGCCTTCCGTACGCACACGCAGCGTCTCGGCCAATGGATCGCCTTCCGTCGCGCCAAATGCGGTCAGTTGATGGATGACGGTATCCGGCTTCGCCGTCTTCACGACTTCGATCAAGCGCGGCTCGTCATACACATCCACCACAACGGCCTGAGCGCCCATCGCTTCCAATGCCGCGGCGCGTTCGGCCGACCGCGTCATCGCAACAACGCGATGCCCCTCGCGCACGAGCATAGGAACGAGAGAGCGGCCAATGGCGCCGGAACCGCCTGCAATAAAAATGTTCACGCGTTTTCCAATCGTTTCTTTGCGCTCTTCGCGTTCTTTGCGGTTAGAGCAAACCGCGAAGAACGCAAAGGAACGCGAAGGGAGAGTTTTTTAGTACCCCAACGCCAAGCCATCTCTCCGTGAATCGCTGGCGCCGAAGAGGACGCCGGTGTCGGGATCGCGGCTGATGGCTTGGGCGCTGCCGAAGGTGAGGAAGTTGGCCTGGGTGACTTCGTGGCCGAGGGCTTTCAGGCCATCGAAGGTGGCGGGGGCGTTGCCCTGTTCCAGATATACCTTCACGCCGTCTTCGTGTTTCCAGCGCGGGATGTCGATCGCCTGTTGCAGGTTGAAGCCGTGGTCGAGATGCGCGAGCAGGAACTGCACGTGCCCCTGCGGCTGCATGTCGCCGCCCATGAGGCCGTAGGTCATGTACAGCTTGCCGTCTTTCGTGACAAGGCCGGGGATGATCGTGTGGTACGGCCGCACGCCGGGCTTGTATTCATTGAAGTGGCCTTTCTCGAGCGTGAAGCCTTCGCCGCGGTTCTGCAGGATGATGCCCGTCGCGCCGCCCGTGATGCCGGAGCCGAAATTCGCGAAGTTGGAGTTGATGAACGAGCAGGCGTTGCCTTCGGCGTCCACGACCGAGAAGCAGGCCGTGTCGCCGGTCTTTGGAATGCCGGGCTTCACTTCGGCCGCGGCCTTTGCCGGGTCGATCAGTTTACGCCGCTCCGCCGCGTAGTCTTTCGAGAGCAGGCCTTTAATCGGCAACTCGCCGCGCGCGGGGTCGCCGACAAACTTATACAGGTCCGCATACGCGAGCTTCTTCGCCTCGATCAGAAGGTGCAGGTACTCCGGCGAATTGAACGTCATCTTCGGCAGGTCGTAGCCTTCGAGGATGTTCAGCATCATTAGCACGCCCGCGCCTTGGCCGTTCGGCGGGCACTGGTAGACCTCGTAGCCGCGGTAGTTCGTGCTGATCGCATCGACCCAGTCGGAGTGCGTGTTCGCGAAGTCCTCGGCCGTGAAAAATCCGCCGGACTCCTTCGCGTAGCGCACGATCTCGGCCGCGATGGGACCTTTGTAATATGCGTCGCGCCCGCCGTCGGCGATCGTCTTCAGCGAAGCGGCGAGCTTCGGCAGCTTCATCACCTCGCCAACCTTCGGCGCCTTACCGTCCGACATCAGCCAGCACTGCTTCGACCACGTATCGCGCGCGAGTTTGCCGGCCGCGGTGCTCCACATCGTGCCGATGATCTCGGCGACGGGATAGCCTTCGTCCGCATGGCGAATCGCCGGCTGAAACAAATCCTTCCACGCCAACTTGCCGAACTTCTGGTGCCCGGTCCAGTATGCGTCGACCGCGCCCGGCACGGTGACCGACGCCCAGCCGTTGATCTTGTCGCCGTCCTTGAAATGATCGCGCGTGAGGCCCACCGGCGAGCGCCCGCTGCCGTTCAGCGCGTACACCTTGCCGGTCTTGGCTTCGTAGTAGAGCATCCACGCGTCGCCGCCGATGCCGATCGACATCGGCTCGACCACGCCGAGCGTCGACGCCACCGCCACCGCAGCATCCATCGCCGAGCCGCCCGCGCGCAGCATGTCGAGCCCGGCCTGCGTCGCCAGCGGATGCGAACTCGCCACCATCCCGTGCCGCGCAATCACCATCGAGCGCCCCTGGCGGTACGCGTCCGCGATGATGGGTTTTGCGGGGGCTGCGGAAGGCTCACCGTTTTGGGCTACAGCACTCATTGTGGGAAGCATAGTAAGAAGTGTGACCAGAACCGAGATAGTCCGCATGGAAGAAGTTCTCCGAACAGAAGCGCGCAGTATGCCACGCCCATTAAGTGGAAAGCTTCGCAGGCGATGTGTTAATACATAAACAAATCACCCTGTATACCATTCAGAGGTAGACCGTTATGACCTTAAAGTCCGAACTCGGCATGCGCAAGGGGTTTGAGAACCCGGCGCACGAGGCCTTGTTAAACATTTATTACACGGCCGCACGCATCCGCAAGCGCGCCGGGGACTTTTTCCGCACCTATGGGCTGACGGACGTCCAGTACAACGTGATGTCTCTGCTCAAGCACCAAAGTGGGGAGGCGGGCGGGCTGACGCAGGTCGACCTGAGCCGCATGATGCTCGTGAACCGGGCGAACATCACGACGCTGATCGATCGCATGGAGAAGGCGGGGCTCGTCGCGCGCCGCCCCGTGCCCGACGACCGACGCTACAACGTGATCTGCCTGACGCAGAAGGGTATCGATACTTACGCGCGCGTGTCGGGCGCGTACAAGAAACGCGTGAACGACATCATGGGCGTGCTCGATAACGTCGAACTCGACGCGCTGAAGAATGTGCTTGAGAAGATCCGTGTGAACTTGGATCAGCTCGGCGCGCGGTAGGTCTTAGTTCCCCGCAAGAAGCGAAGCCTCTCACTGTGCGGACGGGGAGATTCTTCGCTTCGCTCAGAATGACAAAAGGGGCGGAGACTATAGCCGGCGTTTTGTGACGCGTCGCACTGCGCCGCGTCCAGGTTTCCCGCCGCTAGCCGTCGGCTTAAACGTTGAGAGTACCCGCGGGGCACCGTCGTATTCCGCACGCGGAATATTCATGCCGAGTGTTTTTTCGATCTGGCTAAGCGCCTGCCATTCCGCCGGGGTCACGAACGTAATCGCGTCGCCTTCTTTTTGCGCGCGCGCCGTGCGGCCGATGCGGTGAATGTAGTCTTCCGGGTTTAGCGGAATGTCGTAGTTGAAGACGTGGGTGACGTCTTCAATATCCAGCCCGCGCGCGGCGACGTCGGTGCAGACCAATATCTCGTACTTTCCTTCGCGGAAGCCTTCGAGCGCCTTTTGGCGTTGAATCTGTGAGCGGTCGCCGTGAAGCTGCGAGACCTTGTGGCCCTTGCGTTGCAGCGCATTGCCGAGTACTTCGGTGGCGACCTTGGTGCGCAGGAAAATAAGCGTCGGGCCGGGTTCTTCTTCTTCGATTAGCTTCAGCAACAGGCGCGTCTTGTCCTGCTGGTTTACGGGATACAGCAACTGCCGCACGGCGTCGACGGGTTTCGCGACGCTGCCGACATTGATCCGCTCCGGATCGCGCATCATGCGGCCTGTGAGACGCGCGATCGGATCCGGGAACGTGGCGGAGAACATCATCGTCTGCCGATCTTCCGGCAATTGCTCGATGACGCGCACGATGTCCGGCAGGAAGCCCATGTCGAGCATGCGATCGGCTTCGTCGAGCACGAGGATCGAGAGATCGTCGAAGTGCATGTTGCCGCGACGCAGGTGATCGAGCAGTCGGCCCGGCGTCGCCACGATCACGTTGCGGCCTTTGTAGAGTTTGTCGGCTTGGTCGTTGATGCTGACGCCGCCGTACACGGTCAGGCTCGTGATCCCCATCGGCCCGCCGATTTCTTTCACGACTTCATGCACCTGCAGGCACAACTCGCGCGTCGGCACGAGCACGAGCATGTGGTTCGGCTTCGGGCCTTCAGCCGCGATGCGCGTGAGGCTGGGCAACACGAAGCCCAGCGTCTTGCCGGTGCCGGTCTGCGCGACAGCGACAATGTCGCGGCCGGTGAGCGCGACCGGAATGGCCGCGGCCTGCACGGGGGTGGGCGTATCGATTTCCATTTTCCGCAGGCCTTTGTGGCACTGCGGGTCTAGCGCGAATTCGTCGAAGGTCATGTCATTCCTGGCTGAAGCGGAGTCGCGGCGGGCGAACCAGGAGGGTCATCACGAGAGACCATCGGGGCATACGGCCAGAGAAAAGGAAGCGGAGTTCGGTTTCGGCCAGTCGTTCACGCACGCACGCTCAGTGTCGTCAGTTGTAATTACGAGTACGATAGGGGAGAAGCGCCCCGCCGCGCAACTGTTAGTTTTCGAGCGGCGCCGTGTGGCCTGTGTCGTCGATCGCGCCGGCCGCGATCCACATGCGAATAATGTGGAGATCGTCTTTGGATAGCGGGAGTTCATCCTTCGGCATTTGCGGGAGCAATTCGCCGCGGATGTACTTCACCGTCGTGCTCTCGTCCGGCTTGCCGGGGATGATCGCCGGACCATACTTCTCGCCGCCCGTGAGCAGGCCCGGCACGGTGGTCATCAACAACTTCGATTCGATCTTGCTCGGCTTGTGGCACTCGTTGCACGCATCTTCCAGCAATGGCAGCACGTCGCTGGTCCAACTGATTTTCTGCGCTTCGGCCATATCGATGGGCAGAACTTCGATCAACGCACGTCCATTGGCCTGCGTCGCCGCCGGTGCAGCGGCCACGGGTTTGGTCGGATCGGCCGCAGGCGGATGCAGGCGCCATTCGACCACCTGATCCGGCGGAATGCCGATGCCGTGCTGATACACCAGCGTGCCGCCCGCGTGGCCCGTCGCCATAACCCAGCCGGCGGTCGCAAGGCTGGCAAACAGCGTGACCACGCTCATGATCGTGCGCAGGCCGCCCCTGGCCGCGATACTGCCGGCCATGACGACCGCGGTGCCGAGGGCGAACATCCATACGCGGTCCGCGCGGTACTGGTGCGTGTCGATTGTGTCCCAAATGGCCGAGCCGATCGCGCCGGAAACTTCGGCGCGCGCTTTCTCGCCGGTCTGCACGGCGAGCCAGGCGCAGACGGCCATGACGACGTACAGGCCCACGACGGCCCAGCGGAGGGAATCGCGCTGCGTCTTGACGAGGACAGCGACCAGCACGCCCAGCACGCCGAGCGCGGACAGGGCCACGGGCATATGCGCCGCGATGGCGTGCGCTTCCTGCGTGGACGGGATCCAGTCTTCGAAATTCATCGCGCGGCGGCCCCCAAAAATTCCCGCATGTTATACTAAAGCCTTCACCGGAAATCGAGGAATTACACGGTCAACTCATGGCGGAACGGTTCCGGGATTCCATCAAAGCGGCCCAGTATCTGTCGCAGGGGCTTTTTCACGACTTTCCCGATTGTGAGCTGGAAGTCATCCGGCTGACCAAGGGAAAGCCGAAGCACTCGACGTGTTCCATCAAGCAACTTGAGCGCGTGCTGGTGGAAGCCTGCAAAGGGCTGGAGTCGGTCGTGGTCGCGTATCACCCGACCAATGCCTACGGCTTTGTGGCCGAAGTTTCGGAAAACGGCACGGCCTCGCCCGACGATCCCGCCGGCAATGGCGTGTATGTGCTGCTGCGACAAGTAAAGGGCCGGCCGGTCGCAGTGGGTTCACGAATGATGTCGCGGCCAGCCCTGGATTTGGATTAAGACGTGTTGCGCGATATCTACGAAGAAGATCACCGGCAGTTTCGGCAAGGCTTCAAGACTTTCCTCGAGCGCGAGGTCATTCCGTACCACGCGCAGTGGGAACGTGACGGGCAAGTCTCGCGCGAGGTATGGCTCAAGGCGGGGGAGCAGGGCTTCCTCGGCATGAACGTGCCCGAGGCCTACGGCGGCCCCGGCATCACCGACTTCCGCTTCAACAACATCATCCAGGAAGAATGTTCGCGCGTCGGCGCGAGCGGACTCGGATTCAGCATCCACACGGACATCATCGTGCCGTACCTCATGGAATACGGCACCGAAGAACAGAAGAAAAAATACCTGCCGGGCACGGTTACGGGCGAGTGCATTCTCGCGGTCGCGATGACCGAACCGAACACCGGCAGCGACCTCGCCGGCGTGCGCACGAATGCCACGCGCACGGGCGACGGCTGGATTCTGAACGGGCAGAAGACCTTTATCAGCAACGGCATGATGGCCGACTTGGTGGTGGTGGTTGCGCGCACGCATCCCAAAGAGAAGCACGCGGCGTTTACCTTGTTGCTCGTCGAGCGCGGCGTGCCGGGCTTTGATCCGCCGCGCAAGCTGGCCAAGGTCGGCATGCACGCGCAGGATACGGCCGAGCTGTTCTTCAAGGATGTAAAACTGGGTTCGGATGCCGTGCTTGGCGAAGAGAACCGCGGCTTCTATCACCTGATGGCGATGCTGCCGCAGGAGCGCCTATCGGTGGCGGCGCTCGGGATTGCGGGCGCGGAGGCCGTGCTCGAAGAAACGATCAAATACTGCAAAGAGCGCACGGCCTTCGGCAAACCAATCGGCACCTTCCAGAACTCGCGCTTCAAACTGGCCGAAATGAAAACCGAAATCGAAATCGGCCGGGTGTTCCTGAACCATTGCACCTTGGAGCACAACGCGGGCCGCCTGACGACCGAAACGGCGTCGATGGCGAAGTGGTGGTGCACGGAGATGCAGAAGAGGGTGGTGGATACCTGCGTGCAATTGCACGGCGGCTACGGCTATATGATGGAGTATCCCGTCGCGAAGGCATTTATCGACAGCCGCGCGCAGACGATCTATGCCGGGTCGACCGAAATCATGAAGGAAATCATCGGGCGGACGATGGGCTTTTAAGATTCGCCGAGGGGACACACATGGAAACACCAGAAACGAAAAGTCCGCTGGCGACCCACGACGTCACGAACCAAGCTGTCCCGCTCGAGGACTACAACCTATACAAGGCCGACACCGCCCTGCGCGAAGCGATTAAGCGCGAAGGCGCGGCGTGGGCCGAGGGGCAGGTCGCCGAGTTTGGCGGACACTGCGGCAGCGCGCGCTACATTCAGGCCGGGCGCCTCGCGAACGAAAATCCGCCGGTGCTGCACACGCACGATCGCTATGGGCACCGCATTGACACCGTCGAATATCACCCGGCGTATCACGACATCCAGAAGTTGTACGTAATGTACCGCGCGCATTCGTGGCCGTGGGTCGAGAAGCGGCAGGGCGCACATGTCGCGCGTGCGGCGTTGGCGTACATGATCCCGCAGACCGAGGCCGGCGTCGGCTGCCCGATCACGATGACGTTCGCCGTCGTGCCCGCGCTCAAGCACACGCCCGCGATCGCGGACGCCTGGCTGCCGAAGCTGTTGTCGAACGAATACGACGGCCGCCACTTGCCTGTGTCGCAGAAGCGCTCGGCCCAGATGGGCATGGCGATGACCGAGAAGCAGGGCGGCTCCGATGTGCGCGCGAACACGACCCGCGCCCGCGCGCTCGGCAAGGGCGGCCCCGGCGGAGAGTATGAGCTGACCGGCCACAAATGGTTCTGTTCCGCGCCAATGAGCGACGCCTTCCTAACGCTCGCGCAGACCGATGCCGGGTTGTCGTGCTTTTTTGTGCCGCGCTTCCGGCCGGACGGCACCAAGAACAACTTTTTCATCCAGCGTCTGAAAGACAAGCTCGGCAACCGCTCGAACGCGTCCAGCGAAATCGAGTACCGCGAGACCTGGGCGCAGATGCTCGGCGAAGACGGCCGCGGCGTGCCGACGATCATCGACATGGTGACGCACACTCGGCTGGATTGCGGGCTGGCGTCCGCCGGATTTATGCGGCAGGGCGTCGCGCAGGCGATGAATCACGTTAGATACCGCTCCGCCTTCGGCAAGAAGCTGCGTGATCAGCCGCTGATGAAGAACGTGCTCGCGGACCTCGCCGTGGAGTGGGAGGCGGCCGCGATGCTGATGTTCCGCCTCGCGCGCGGCTACGACGAAGCCATGAACGACACCTCCGCACAGGACTTCGTGCGGATTGCGACGGCCGTCGCGAAATACTGGGTGTGCAAACGCGGTCCGCATCATGTGTACGAAGCGATGGAATGTCTCGGCGGTGCGGGCTATGTGGAAGAATCTCCGCTGCCGCGCTTGTTCCGCGAATCGCCGCTGACGTCGATCTGGGAAGGTTCCGGCAACGTAATGTGCCTCGATGTATTGCGTGCGATGAACCGCGAACCCGAAACGGCCACGGCTTTTATCGGCGAACTGGAAGCCGCGCGTGGTGGCGATAAACGCGTCGATGCCGCGATCGATGAACTGAAAGCCATGCTGATGGACACCGGTAATCTGGAGTTGCGCGCACGACGCTTAGTCGAGCACATGGCGCGGACACTGCAGGGCGCGTTGCTGGTGCGATACGGCAATGCGGCTGTCGCCGAGGCATTCTGCGCGTCGCGGCTCGCGGGCGACCATGGTGCCGAATACGGCACGCTGCCGCCGCATGTGGATTTCGAGACGATTTTGAACCGCGCGGCGCCGGTAGAGGCCTGATTTCGGCCTATTTTCGCGGAACTCGCGCGTTGGCCGTGTGTTTGATCTGGGTAGTGGCAGCGTGGGATTTACGATGCGGATCACATTACATACGGTTCGGCTGAGCGCGGCGTTCATCGCCGTGCTGATGCTGCCTGCGTTCAGCGCCGTCGCAGAGAAACTCACCTCGACCGCGGGCCTGCCGATGCACTCGCCGAATTTCCGTCTACTGGACGCGAACGGCCAGGCGTATGAACTCGCCGCGCACAAGGACGCGAAGGCCGTGGTGTTGTTCGTACAAATGAACGGCTGCCCGATCGTGCGACAGAGCTATCCGTACATGGAAGAGTTGCGCACGAAGTACGAGCCGCAGGGAATCGAGTTCCTGTACGTGAACGCGAACCCGTGGGACACGAACGAGTCGATCGTCGAGGAGATGAAGGAGTACTCGGCGACCGCGCCCGTGCTGCGCGACATGTTCCGCGCGCTGGCGCATTCGCTGAACTTCACGCGCTCCGCCGAAGTGTTCGTCATCGATCCGCGCACAGGGGACATCACGTATCGCGGCATGGCGGACGATCGTTTCGACTATGGCCTGCAGCGCATGAGCCCGAGCAAGTTCTGGCTGCGCGATACGCTGGAAGCGATTGCCACGGGCGCCACGCCAGCCGTTGAGCCGACCATCGTGAAGGGCTGCGTGCTCGACATGGAGTACTACACGACGCCGGAGTTCGGGAAGGATATTGCCCCCGTGATCGCGGCGAAGTTTCCGACGCAGTACGGCGCCACGCCGAGCGAGCAAGCCGTGCGCACGAATCCGCAGCCGCTGTTGACTGCGTTGCTCACGGGTCGCGTATCCGGCCGCGAAGTGACGTTTACCGAAGAAGAAGGGGAGGCCTTGGCCGCCTGGTTCTTCACGCCATCTTCGGCGCAAAGCCCCGGCCGGTAACGACAGACGCGTCTACCTGCGGGATTTTGGCCGTCTCGGGCAACAGAATCTTCGCCTTGGCTACGCCGAGAATGTCCTTTTCGACATCAACGCCCGGCATCACGGCCTGCAGCTCCAGCCCGCGCGCGGTCAGGCGAAACACGCCCACCGGTGTTACGTAAAAGACTTTTCGTCCTGCGCGCAGGGCTTCCGCGCCGCAAAATGTGATTTCGTCAACGGCTTCCACGAACTTCGGTTTGCCACGGTTCGTGATCTTCACGCATTCGTTTTCGATCGACATCTCACCATGCGCCATCCAATTGCCAACGAAGATCACGGTCTTGGCCGAGGTGCTGAAGTCGATGAAACCGCCCGGCCCGACATAGTCCGTCATCTTTGGCCCACGCTTGGACACGTTCACGTCGCCCTTGGAATCCACCTGTAAGGTGCCCAGGATCGTAACGTCGAGTTCATGGTGCGCGCGCTTGAAGATATCAGCGGAGGACACCATGTGATCTGGACACGCCGCTGCGCCGAAGAAGACGCCCGGGCCCGGGAGTCCGCCGACCACACCGCTCTCAGTGAAGAACGTCAGCTTATCGAGCAGACCGCATTCGACCAGCGTGCGGCAGACTTCTTCGGGCAGACCCGTACCGATATTCACCAGCGCGCCGACGGGCACATTTTCCGCGAACACCTTTGCCGCGAGCCGCGCCATGGCCTCGTCCACGGGCGTGCGGCGCGGCGTGACGCCGATCACCTTGTTCACAAAGCGCATCTGCGCGTAGGCGTCGAGCACATCGATATCGCTCTCGGTTGTCAGCGCCAGCCAGGGGTTCGTGTGCTTGCGCGACATCGTCTGCCCGACGTCGGGGTACTGCACAATCGCGTCAACCGCGTCCGCGGGTAGATAGACGTCGTCATAGCCCTTCTCGACCATTTTGCCGACGCACACGATGACTTTCCCGCCATTTCGGCGCGCGGCGGCTGCGATTTCCTTGGATTCGGCCAGCATCGACGTGCGCTTCATGTAGATATTGCCTTGCTTGTCCGCGGCCGGCGCGTTGATCAGCGCGACATCGATCTTCGGCAGCCGATAGCGAATGCGATCGCCTTCCCGCGCGGCGAGCTGTTCGCCGCCCGGCGTGAGCGGCGTGCCGCGGCCGATGGACGGATCGAAGGCCGTACCGACACCGGTTGGAATGAGCACGCTGTCCTCGCCGCGCGTCTGCGCGTCGATCAATAGCGCGAGTGTGCCCTGCGGCAGGCATTGAAGCTCCACCTTGTTCGCTTCGCCAAGGCGCAGGAAATTTTTAAAGGTTTCGTGGTGTCCGGTGATGAACCGGCGCGTGAGTCCCTCGATGCCAAGCTCATCGACTGTGCCGGGGACTTTGCCGCGACCGCCCTGGCCGCCGATCGGCATCACCGTGAGGTCGCGGGGATGTCCTGTTTCCTCGAAGAGCTCCTTCATCGCCCAATAGAGGATGGTGGCGTGCTGGTTGCCGCCAAGACCGGAGACGGCGACGAAGGCGTTGTCCTTGATGAGCCCGATGGCCTCGCGCGGGCCGAGAAACTTCGGATTGCCGGGCACGTGATACTGGTAGCGCGTGTTTCGCTTGTCCCAGGTAAGCCGCCACCGCACAATGCGATAAATCAATCGCAACTTCGTCAAAGCATTCATCTACTGCGAATTCCTCCCGCGGGCGCAGAGTATAGCGAACGAGGCGGGGGAGGGGCATTGTGCCCGCCGGGTCCGGATGTGTTATGCTGTTAACGCGGGTTAACAGAGTTAAGGAGCAACGGCGTGCCGGCGTTCAGCCCATCCAGCGGCAACCTGCGCGACATGAGTCCGTCCCTCGAGCAATACGTCGAGGCGATCGCGGACTTATTGACGCGCGGGAAGGTCTGCAGCGTGAGCGAGATCGCGCAGCAGGTGCAGGTGAGCCGCCCCGCCGCGTCTCGTGCCGTGCGCGAACTGGCCGAGCAGGCCATCGTCGAGCACAAGGCCTACAGCTACGTCGATCTCACGCCCAAAGGCCAGGCGATCGCGCGCAAACTGGCCAACCGCCACGTGGTGTTGCACGAGTTCCTGCGCGATGTGTTGCAATTTGATGATGCCGCGGCCGATACCGAAGCCTGCCGCTTGGAACACCAGGTTGACGACAACTTCACGAAGCGCCTCGGCGAACTCACGGCTTTTCTGGCGGGCAACGAAGACGCGCGGGCGAAGATTCAAAAACGCATCAAGCGTGCGCTGAAAGACTAAACTTCCACTCCTGCGCCTTGCAGCACAGCATCCGTCCGGCGGCGGATCAAAGTATCCGTGAAGGTCAGCATTTTCTCGCGATCCAATCCGAACGGATACGGCGGGGTATAGGGCGTAAAGAGGCTATCCACCGATTCGCGCGTCGCCGAACGAAGTTCCTCCATCCAGCCCACAAACTTCTGCTTCAGCGTGGGATTCTGCGACAAGATCCGTCGGCCGAGATAGGTGCCAAACGCAATGTGGCGCGATTCATCGGTCTGGATATTCCGAATGCCCTGACGCAGCCCCGGCAACACGCTGCGGGCGTCGAGGCAGTCGTAAAACACCTGATAGCCCACTTCCGCGAGGACGCCCTCGACGATCTGGTGATAGACCGTGACGGCGTAGAGCTGCGCCGTGGGGCTGGTGTCGGTATTTAGCGCCGTCATCGCGCGCGGCAGGATGTCCTTGATCACCTGCGACTGATTGAACGGCAGCGTCTTGACCTCTTCGGCCAAGCTATCGCCGACGACCTCGTTCAGCCATCGTTGGAAGAACTCGACATGCGTCGATTCTTCGTAGGTCTGCTGCGTGAGGTACATCTCCTCTTCCATGTGTCCGCGTTCCTTGCGCAGCGCCTGCTGCAACGGCGCGAGATCGTGCGCGACCGCGCGCTCGCCCTGCAAGAAGCCGAGCACCTGGCTCAGCAGCACCTGGCGCTCGATAGGCGTGAGGCTAAACCAGTCCTGCGCATCGCGGGAGATATCCACCGTGTGCGGGTCCCACTGCAGCGCACGGCCCTTGCGTACTTCGCGCAAGGGGAGGGATGCAAAATCAATCGGCATCACGAGTCTCGATTCTAGTTAGTCGGCAACAGCCTGATACGCAAGATTTTTGAACGTCTCACCGTAGCGCAGGCCTGTGTGCGGCAGGATCTGGACCATGTACACACCGATCAGCTTTTCCTGCGGATCGATCCAGAATTTTGTGCCGGCGGCGCCGCCCCAGTTGAACTCGCCGCGCGAGACCGGCACGCCAATCGCGCCCGGTTCCTTCGCAACCGCGAAGCCGAGGCCGAAGCCGTAGCCCGCGCCCATGCCGGGGATATCAAGCAGGTGGTCGGTCGTCATTAGCTCAACCGTCGGCCGGCTGATAATGCGCACACCGTCCAGCTCGCCGCCGTTCAGCATCATTTGGCAGAAACGGAAGTAATCCGTCGCCGTGGACACCAGACCGCCGCCGCCCGAGAAGAAGGTCGGGCTGCCGACGAAGTTGCGCGAGTAGAAGGCCGGCGCCGGCTTAATCTTCGCCGCGGCGTCCGGCGTGTACATCTGCGCGAATCGGTCCATTTTGTCTGCGGGCACGGCAAAGCTGGTATCGACCATGCCGAGCGGTTTGAAGATACGTTCCTCAAGGAATTTGTCGAAGGGTTGGCCGGAGAGCACTTCAACCAAGCGCCCCTGCACGTCCACCGAAATGCTGTAGTGCCACTGCGTGCCCGGCTGATAGAGCAGGGGGATCTTCGAGAGCTTCTGGCACATGTCGGCCAAGTCTTTGTCCGTCGTCAGAATGCCGGCCTGCTGATAGATCTGGTCCACTTCGGTGTTGCCGAAGAAGCCGTAGGTGAGGCCCGAGGTGTGGCGCAGCAGATCCTGGATCGTCATCTCGCGAACCGCGGGTTCCGTGGTGACGTCGGCCGCCGTGGTCGGCTTCGCCGCCTGCTTCGCCGGATCGGTTTCGGGCAGATTGAAAACCCCACTGCCGCCTTTGTCTTCCTTGGAAACGATGACCTTCAGGTCCTTCAGTTCCGGGATGTACATCGACACCGGATCATCCAGAAAAAACTTGCCTTCCTCGTAGAGCGACATCAGCGCGACGCTCGTGATGGGCTTGGACATCGAATAGATGCGGAAGATCGTGTCCGGCCGCATCGCGACGCTCTTTTCCTTGTCCGCTTGGCCGACCGCCTCGATGTAGGCGATCTTGCCGTTGCGCGCGACCAACGCGACCGCTCCGGGAATGTCCCCATTCGCGGTGTCGCGTTTCATCGCCTCGGTGATTCGCTGCAGGCGCTCGGCGGAAAGGCCGGCGTCCGCGGGGGAGGACTTTGGCAGGGTGCCGGCAAACAGCGCCGGTGCGGCCAACAGCGCGACCAGCAGCGGCATGAAAACTTTACGATACGATTGCATGGATGGTTCCTCCCTTGGCGATGAATACTCGATTATTTCAGAGCAAGCGTTATTGCGCAATGCGTTACTAACGCGAACTTAATTCCTCAAGCCGGCGGCGCACCTTTCGGGCGCGCGCATCATTTTTGCCCACCGTGTTCTCGTAAATGTCGAGCGCCAGCGCCAGATGGCCCATCGCCACCACCGTGTCGCGCATGTCCGCCAGCGTGCAGCCGATGGCAAAGGCGTCCCGCGCGACGTTCGGGTGCTGCTTGCCGAAGAGCGCCGTGTCGATCTTCATCGCCTGTTGCAAGCGTTCAAGCGCGTCTTCGTTCCGCTTCTGTTTGTTCAGCGATCGCCCGATGCGGTAGAGAATCGTCGCCTTGCGCTCGCTCTGCGGCCCGCCTTGTTTCTCGACGATCTGGATCGCTTCTTCGTAAGCGCTAAATGCTTGCGAGTGTGCTCCAAGTTCGTCCAGCGCCCGGCCGAGGTTCGTGAGGTTGCGCACGACTTCGGCGGATTCCGGACCAAACAATTCCTTGTTCAAACCCAGCGCGCGATCCAGGCACGACCGCGCGGCGGCGGCCTTACTGTTGTCGAGCAGGATCACGCCCAAATGGTTCAACAGCGAGGCCGCATGGGGGGAGTCATCGCCCTCGGTGCGCTCCACCATCGCCAATGCGTCGCGGTAGTAACGTTCCGCATCTTCCAACTGGCGCAACTCGCGGCAGACGTGGCCCAAATTGGCGAGGTCGCGTGCCACGGCCGGGTGTCGTTCGCCGAAGGTCTTGTTGTCGAGGCGCAACGCCCGCGCAAGACGTTCATGCGCCAACTGTGGCTCGCGCATCTCGATCAGCACCATGGCGAGATTGTTGAGATAGGTTGCGAGCGCGCCGAAATTCGGTTCCGACGCGCTTTCTTCCGCGAGCACGGCCTTTTCAAAGCAGTTGCGCGCCTTGGCGAGTTTTCCGAGTGTGTGCCAGGTCCGCCCGAAACGATCCGCGCATTCCGCCACGAGGGGATGGTTCCACCCATACACCTCAAGGTAGATCTTCATCGCTTTTTCGTAGGTCGCCTGCGCCGCGTCGGTATCGCCCATTTCTTCGAGGATTGCGCACAGGTTGCGAATCGGGATCGTGAGCAATGATTCGTCTGGCGCGCCGTAGACCGCCTTCTCGACCGGCCCGTATACCTTTTCGCAAATGGCAAAAGCGGTCTCGAAGCATCGCTTGGCGTCCTGCAGATTGCCGAGCTGATGCTCGACGATGCCGAGACTGTTGATACGCGTCGCCTGAATCGGATGCTCGTCGCCGTAGATCTTTTTCCCGATGGCGAGCGAGAGCTGGTAGCAATTCCGGGCCTCTCGCAGCGCGCGATTGGCCTGCAGATACAGGCCCGTGTAGTAGAGCAACTGCGAGGCGGCCTCACGGGCGACGTTCTGTTCCTCAGCATACTGCGTGCACGTAAGCGCATGGCCCACAAGCCGCGAACACGCCGGCGCGGGGCCGGTGTACTGCGGTTCATAGGGGAAAGCTTCGCTCACGACGCGCGTGGCGGCGTTTGCCCATGCTTTCGCCGCGTCATCGGCCAAGCGATCGCGCAGGACTTCCTGCACGAGTTCGTGCATGGAGAACGAGTCGCCATGACGTGTAATGAGGCCATACTTCGCGAGCCGGACGAGAATTGGCTCGAGGCCAGCGCGATCGGCGAGTACGGTCGACAGACGCTGCGAGAAGATTTCATCTTCGCGTTTGCGCGGCGCGAACAGAAATTCAGGGATGTCGTACGGCGCGAGATACGCGCACAAGCTGAAAAAGTCGCGGGTGGCCTTGTCTTCCACTTCGAGCAGGCTCGCGAGTTCGCCGATGACAAAGCGCGTGATCGCCTTGGCCACATCGGACGAAATGCTATCGCGCAGGGGCTCCGGCAGGCGCGCGTTCAGATTCTTCACCACGCCTTCGGGGCCCGTCGGCATGATTCGAGACCAGTCCCCGAGCAGCTCAACATTCAACGGAATGCCGCCCGACTTGCGCGCGAGCGCCGTGGCCGACTCCGGCTTAATCTGCGGCAACAGAGACTTTAGATACGCAGCGCCGGCCTCGTCCGAGAAGGGCGCCAGGGCCAGTTTCTGGTAGGCCGAATCGGTACAGGCCAGGTTCGTCGTCACAATCACGTGTCCGCCGAAGCGCTTCGGTAAGTACGCTTCCAGCGCGGCGAGATCATCCAGCCCATCAAACACAAGTAGCCAGCCACCATGGGCCGCGAGGAATTCGCTGACTTCGGCCGGATCGTGAGGCGGGTCATCCTGCACACGACGTACGAGGTTCAGCGCCGTCATCAGTTGTGAGAACGCGAGGTGTAATCCCGCCGGCTCGTCTGCCTGCATCCACCAGACCACTTGGTAGTTGGACGCATAGCGATACGCGAACTCGCGCGCCAGCGCGGACTTGCCCATACCGCCAAGGGGGATAGCGCCTTCATTAATAACCACAAGCCGCTTTGCGCAGACCGTGTTGCGCAAATTCGCAAGCTCGGCATCTCGGCCGACGAAATCAGGCTGACGCGGGACGCGTAAATTCCAGACGGGCGGAAGCCGATCGGGAGCAGCCGCCGGGGTAGAGGTCGGGTTCGCAGACGGTTCTGGCGCGCTGGACGAGTGGCCGGATGACATCAACGCATTCCGCGATTAAGACAGGTCAAAAATCAAGGCTCAACAGAGTACGCCGAGGATGGGGGCGACATGCAAGCAGAGCAGAGTATACAGGACTGGGGCTACAGTAATTTCTTGACAAAATGGCCCCGTAAAGTGCTGCAACTGCTTGTAGTCTAACGATTTATACGCTTGATTCCGGCACACACAATCCGTAAGATGGAGCCACTGATAACAAGAATTAATCGAAATTTGCGAGAGCCTGGAACGGGTGGGGGAATTTGGGGGTTCTCCCGAGTCGACGACCAGAGGAAGTACGTCGCCGTGAAGTGTCCGAACCATCTGATGCGCAACGCCGCGGGCTACTGCTGCGTCTGCGGCTCGTTTTTCTGCGAAGACTGCCTCACCCGGCACGACGGCAACCTTTATTGCCCCAAGCACTACAAGCCCATCGCCGCCAAGATCGACGAGGAACAGAAGCGCGCCGAATCCCGCAAGCGGCACTCCCGCCACGCGCTGATCGCTTATTACAAGAACGGCAACCGCGAGCAGGGCGTCTGCCATGCGATGAACATCCGTGAATCGGGCTTCCATCTGACCTGCGAAGACGACAACGGCGTGGCGACGGGGAAGACCGCGCGCATCCGTTTCTCCGATCTCAAGTTCGTGGCGAACGTGAAGAGTTACACGGGCAAGTTCGACAAGTCGGAGCCTTTCCACGGATACACGCCGGGCGGCGTGAACTTAATTGTGGAGTTTGACGACGGGGAAGTGCTCGACGGCACGACGGTAAACGCATACGATCCCGATGCGCCGCGATTTTATTTCATTCCAAAAGATCCCAATTCCAACTACATTAACGTGCTCGTGGAAGCGGCCTCGGCAAAGCAAATCTTCACGCCGGAGCAGTGGGCCGCCAAAAAAGCCGCGCACGAGGAGAAAAAGCGCCAACTCAAGGCCGAAGGTCAGAACGTCCAGGCCACGCCGACGAGCCAGGAAGAAGTGATGGGGGATTTCTACTTCGAGCAGCACAACTACACGGGTTCGCTCGAACAGTACCGCATCGCGTTTCGTCGCTCGCCGGATTCGTTGCGGCTGAAAAAGAAAGTGCTCGCATCGACGATCAATGTCGGTATCAGCTTTATTAAACGCCGCGACTATCCGAAGGCCCTCGAATGGATGGAGAAGGCCCTCGAAATCGAGCCGGAGAATGACGCCGCGAAGCGCAAGGCCAAACAGCTTCGGCGTGTGATCGAAAAGACGCAACGCGCGATGCAGGCCTACCGCGAAGGCACGCTCTTTAAGAAGACCGCGGCCGCCGCCGAGGACGACGAACTTTTCGACGACTAGGGTTCCTTCGGCCGGTAAATTCCTTCAATCTTCAGGCTGCGGCCATCGGCAATATCGGCCCAATCAGATAGATCCCCGACCAAGTGCACGACTGTCGCCGTGGGGATATCGATGTGTTCGCCGCTGATCCGGGAGACCAATGATTCAATGTCGGGGTTGTGACCCACGAGCAATGCGATCTTCGCTCTGGCCGGAAGTTGAGAAGCTTCCTGCAAATACGCCGCTGATCCCCGGAAATACAGCGACGCGGCTTTCACAGTCTCGACTTTACAGCCGGCCGCTTTCTTTACACGTTTCGCCGTCTGCCGCGCGCGTTTCGCCGTCGAACAGATCACAGCATCGGGTACGAGCTTTTTCTCCGCGAGAAATTCGCCCATGCGCGTCCCGGCAGCTTTCCCGCGCTTATTCAGCGGCCGCTCCTCGTCTGCCAGCGCGTCGTCCTTCCAGCTCGACTTCGCATGCCGCATGAGGAGCAGCGTGCGCATCAGCGCAACTGCTTGCCGGTCGAACTCATGGACAACTGCGAGTGGAGCACGCCCTTCTGCTGGCCCAACTGTTCCGCCAGCTCGCGCAGGATGTGCGCGCGACCGCGGCACATGATCATTTCCGCGCAGAGGTGATGATCGAGATGCACGTGCGTGGTCGCCATGATCGCATGGTGGTGTTCATGCTGCAGCGCATTCAGTTTGTCGCTGAGCTGGCGCGTCTCGTGATCGTAAATCAGGGTCACCGTGCCGATGGCCTCTTCGTCCTGCTCCCATTGCGTCTCGACCAGGCGCGAGCGGATGAGGTCACGAATAAATTCGGAGCGGTTCTGAAATTTGCCGCGTTTCATCAAATATTCAAGCCGCTTGAGCAGCGATTCTTCGATCGTAAAGCTGAGTCGTGCGAGTTCGGACATCGTGTGTGATTCCCCTTGCCGGGGAGTATGCCGCGCGAGCGCGGCCTCGGCAAAGCACGCCGCCAGCGTTTTTGCCCATGTCACCAACGTGGCCCACCTCAACGCGCGTCTTTTTCGCTGCAATAAAGCCGATCAGCGCGTACTGGCGGGCGGATTTGCGCAGGCGGCTCGGTTGATGCATTCTCGCGAATGTATTACTATTTTCCAGATAGTCATACGCGCCCGCGCCCGGCGCATAGGGAGTAGAAGTGACCCGGCTTCGACTGATACTGGCTGCTGTGCTCGCAATGTGTATGGCCGCACCGGTTTTTGCCCATTTCCAGATGCTTATCCCGTCGATTGTCTACGTCAGCGACGCCACGGGACGTACAATCACGATCGACCTGCGTTTTTCGCATCCCATGGCCGGCGGTCCGCTGATGAACATGGCGCCGCCCGTGCGGTTCGGCGTCATGCGTCGCGGCACTGAGATCGATCTGAAATCTTCTCTGGAGCGCGTCGAAGTCGACGGTAAAAATACCTACAAGGCCAAGTACACGCTCGAAGCCCCGGGCGATCATGTCTTCTTCGTCGAGCCCGCGCCGTATTGGGAACCCGCCGAAGGCACCTACATTGTCCACTTCACGAAGGTCGTCGTGGATGGATTCGAAGGCGGCGGTGGCTGGGACAAGCCCGTGGGTTTCCCGGTCGAAATCATGCCGCTGGTTCGGCCGTACGGCCTGTGGACCGGCAACACCTTTCGCGGCGTCGTGATCAGCGACGGTAAGCCCGTGCCCAATGCGCGGGTGGAGGTCGAATACCTTAACGACACCGAGCCGAAGGTAAAGATCCCGAGCGGAGCATTTGAAACGCAGGTCATTCGCGCGGATGCAAATGGCGAGTTCATCTACACAATGCCGCGCGCGGGATGGTGGGGGTTCGCGGCGCTGGTGGATGGTCCGGAAGGTATGAAAGCCCCTGACGGTAAAGCGGCGGATCTCGAATGGGGCGCGCTGTTGTGGGTACCCGTTCAGGATATGGAGTAGTTCGGCGATGCACATCAGCGAGGGTGTCCTCTCGGTGCCGGTGCTTCTCGGCTGTGGAGTATTCTCCGCGGCCGGCGTCGCCATCGGACTCGCGAAGCTGGACGAAAAATCCATGGTGCAGACGGCCGTGGTCTCGTCGGCCCTGTTCGTCGCCACGCTGATCCGGGTGCCTATGCCGCCATCGTCGGTGCATCTAATCCTGAACGGTCTCGCCGGCATGCTGCTCGGCTGGCGCGCATTTCCCGCTTTCGCCATCGCGTTTTTTCTGCAGGCGATGGTGTTCCAGGTGGGCGGATTCAGCACACTCGGCGTGAACGTGATGATGATGGCAACGCCCGGCGTGATCGTCGGCCTCGCGTTGCGGCCGATGGCGCAGCGGGGAAGCCCGCAACGGGCCTTTGTCGCGGGCGCGATTGCGGGCGCGCTGTCTATTCTGTTGGCGGGGATGATTCTCGCGGGTGTATTGGTGACCAGCGGCAAGCACTTCACCACGGCCGCGGGCGTTGCACTCGCCGCGCACATCCCGATTATGATCATCGAGGCATTGGTCACCGGCGGTGCCGTAGCCTATCTGCGACGTGTCCGGCCGGAGGCACTGGGCGCGACGGACGACGGCGCGCCATTGCCTCAACCCACGGAGAGCACATCATGAGAATGATCTGGATTATTGCAGTCGGATGTGCGGCGTGGACTGTGTCTAGTAGCGCAACTGCCCATTCATTAAATCTCTTCGTGCACGGCAACGCGGACGGCACGGTCACCGGTAATGCGTACTTCACCGGTGGAGATCCGGCCCAGAATCTAGCCGTGCGCATCGAAGACCCCAAAGGGAAGCTGTTGGGCGAAACCACGACGGACGCGGCGGGGAATTTTAAGTACAGCGGCGATCCCTCGGTGGGTGTGATGAAGTTTGTTGTTACTACCGAAGACGGCCATCGGGCCGCGGCCAATGTGGAGTTCAGCGCGGCCGCAGCACCCACTCCTGTGACGCCTGCGGCGAGTGCTTCCAACGATGATATCGCTGGTCTTTACAAGGCGATCGACACACTGGAACATCGCCTGTGGATGCGCGACGTGATCGGCGGCATTGGATATATCTTCGGCCTCGCAGGCCTCTGGGCGTTGTGGAAGGCGCGCAGCGGGAGATCCGGCCATTGACACCGTGGCCCGTGAAGGCGCGATCGATCGGCTCGACCCGCGCGTGCGGCTCGTGACGGCGCTGGCGGCCTCGCTGATGCCGTTATTCCTGTCCTCCTGGCGCGGACTCGGACTCGCCTTCGCCGTGGCATTGATCCTGGCCGCGTATGCGCGGGTGCCGTTGTCGACTTGGTTGCCACGCCTGATCGGAATCAATCTGTTCGTGTTGATGATGGCGATCGTGGTGCCGTGGAGCATTCCGGGTGATCCGCTCGTGATCGTCAGCGGCTTGCAGTACTCCCGTGAGGGCGCGGCGTGGGCGGGGCAGATTGCGCTGCGCGCGAATATTGTGTTCCTCGTGCTGACGGCGTTCCTGGTGAAGATGGAGCCGATGACGGCCGGACATGCGCTGCAGCGGCTGCGCCTGCCGAATCGGTTGGTGCTGCTGATGATGTTCACGGTTCGGTATATCGAGGTCTTCGAGCGCGAGTATCTGCGCCTGCGGCAGGCGATGCGCGTGCGTGGATTCACGCCGCGCTTCGATGCGCACACGCTGCGCAGCTTCGGCAATTTGGTCGGCATGTTGCTCGTGCACGCGTTCGACCGCTCGGAGCGCATCCAGCTTGCGATGAAGTGTCGCGGGTTTACGGGTAAGTTCCACACGCATCGCCACATGCGCACGCGGCGAGCGGATTGGGCGTTCGCGGCGGGACTTGTACTGGTGATGGTCGCGGTGGGAGTGGCGGAATGGGCGTGACGTCGCCGGTACTGCGCGTGCAGGGGCTGAGCTTCGGCTACGGCCAGAACGGGCCGTTGCTGGATGGCTTCGGGCTGGAGCTCGCGCCGGGCGAGCGCGTGGGGCTTACGGGTCCGAACGGTTGCGGCAAGACGACGCTGCTGCGGCTGCTCATGGGCCTGCAACGGCCGCGCGCGGGGAGCATCGAGGTGCTTGGGCGGTCGTGCCGCACGGAACCGGAGTTCGCGGCGGCGCGGCGCGAAATGGGACTGGTCTTCCAGGACTGCGACGATCAGTTGTTCTGTCCGACGGTGCACGAAGACGTTGCCTTCGGTCCGTTCAACCTTGGCCTGAACCATCACGATGTCCATCATGTAGTACGCGATACGTTGCAGTTGTTGGGTCTGGAGCATCTGGAACAGTCGATCACCTACAGGCTGTCGGCGGGGCAGAAGCGCATGGTGGCGCTGGCGACGGTGTTGGCGATGAAGCCGCGGATTCTGCTGCTGGACGAGCCTACGACGGGACTCGACGAAAAGTACGAGAAGCGTCTGATCGAGGTCCTGCTCAAGCTGCCGCAGGAGATGCTGATCGTGTCGCACGACGAGCATTTCCTTGCTGCCGTCGCGACGCGCACCGTGCGGATGGTGCCCTCAGGCGGATAGCGCGAGTTCCTGCTCGGTCTTCACTGTGTTTCGGCCGGAGCGCTTGGCGAGGTAGAGGGCCTGGTCGGCGCGTTCGATCACCGATTCCAGATTGTCCGATTGCGCGAACTCGGCCACCCCGAGACTCAGCGTGATCGTGGGGATATGCTGGTCCGTGCGGACGAGTTTGAGCTTCTGGGCCTGGACGGCCTCGCGGATATGCTGGGCGACCACGCTGGCGCCGGCGCGCGGGGTATCCGGCAACAGGGCGATGAACTCCTCGCCGCCGTAGCGCGCGACGAAGTCCTTACCCTTCACGGAATCCTGCAGCACCTTGCCGACGAGGCGGAGCACGGCGTCGCCGACCTGATGACCGAAGGTGTCGTTGAACTTTTTGAAGTGGTCGATGTCGGCCATGATGACCGAGAACGAAGCGTTTGCGGTGCGATAGCCGCCCTCGAGTTCGCGCAGGCGGCGATCGGTGCCGGTGCGGTTGAAGAGACCCGTGAGCGGGTCGCGCAGGACGGCCTGCTCGGTCTCGCGGAGCTGCTGCTGCAGGTTCTGCACTTCGCGCGCGGCGTCGACGAGTTCTTCCTGCATCTCGCGCGTCGTCTTGGCCATCTTGACCGTCTGCTTGGCGAGGGTCTCGACGATCCCGCGCACGGCGTTCAGGTCGGAGGCCGACTCCAGGCGGCCGGCGGTAGATTCGAGCAGCGTACCGAAGTTCGCCATCCCCGAACCGGCGGAGGAGACGCTGCCGATCGTGTCTCGCAGGATCGACTGCATGTCCGCTTGCATCTTGCGCAGGTGATCGTGCGTGTATTTCGCGAGCACGAAGGTCTGGTAGAGATTCGCGCAGATTTCTTCGGTGAATTCTTTTTTCGAATGGATCAGTGCTTCGATGCTGCGCGAGAGGTCGGGGTCGACGCCGGCGAGGTGGTTGTACCAGACATGGTAGTTTTCCGGCGTGGCGGGAATGTGGCGCTGGGCCATCACGCGCGTGACGCGCAGGTAGGCGTCCGGCGCGGCATGCGAAATTCCGATACTGCTCAAATCCGCCTCCCCCGAGGTACTGCTAACGCGAACGAACGTGTCCAGATAGTGCCACGTAAAATCAGAATCCGGCAAGAGATTTTCAGAGAAATAGATCGCTAGATCGCCCAATATTGGCGCGGGTAAACGCGTATTTATGGAATTGCCGGACGTGCCCTCGATTGCATCGTGCGTTTCCGCGCACACCCTAGATCGCCCCTTCAGGGCTTCGTGTGTAAGGGACGCCGTAACCCAGGGCGTCGCTCACTGACGTTCGCTGTGCCCTGGGCTACTTTAGGACGCCCTTTCAGGGCTATAGAGCGAATCGTGATCATTCCGCAAGGGTTCACTTCTGCCTCGATACTTCTGCGAAACACCCCGGTCGCCGCCTGCGCCTGCCGAAGTCTCCTATACCTATGCGGTTCTGTTGCCATGTTGATGTGAAGGCGCGGAACAAGGGTCTTGGTGGACGGTGTGCGCCAAGCGGCGGGACGCCGCTTCCACATTAAGGGCGTATGCGGAACAAGGGGTATGACGCGGAGGAATGGGTTAATCACCACAGCAGCGGTCGTTAAATACGAGTGCAGTGCTGCGACGTGCTCAACGCTCTTACTTATTATTCTGGCTCGACAACGATAATCTCTTCTTGTTTTGGGACTACTGAGTCGGCTTCGGTAATCCACACGGCAAGATCTTCGCCGGTTTCCATTCGTGGACCGCGCGCTATCTTGTGTTCGCTGGTATACGGCCAAAGGAAAATATCCGCAGAAGGGCGCGACTTTTCGGTGACCGGCCGGTAGAAATTCGTGTATTTGAATGCTAGCCGCATTTGAGACATAGCAATGATGGCGCAGGCTGCTTCGCGCGCGGTCACATTTTCGAGGTTACACGAGATTTTTTTGTCTTCGCGCAATGCCGGTGGCGGCAAGCGGCCATCGCTATAAGCCACACTCGGTTTCAAGAAGCGATCGGATGCTTTTGTATTGACTGCTTTGGCCAGTTCAAGGTACGCGTGCCATGTGGAAACATTGTCTAATTTCAATGTAACCGGGGTGTTGAGCAGATTTTCTTGTTGACCCTGTACCGCAGGCCAGATACAGATAATTCCGCGAATCGAGGCCCATTGGAGTAGACCTTTGCTCGCGCCGCAGAATCTCTCTAGCGTTATCGTTAGCGTATCCCCCGCATTCACCGCGAAAGATATATCAGGGTATTCGGCTGCAGAGCGATCGTCGTTGACAAATGACCATTCGAAGCTGATGGGGACGCGGTAGATTTCGCTAATCCTTATTACGACTCCGCTAATGTGCGTAGCATCCGAGAAACGTGCAGTTTTAATGTCCGCTTCAGTAGCGACACGCTGGAGCATATCGGCAGGTAGAGGTTCAGCAAACGTTCGCGCTGAACAGACAAGAGCCCCCAACAGCACGACAACAGACTTCGTAACGATCCGGCGCCGCATGTGGGCGATCTCCGTCGACTTTGACACTACATGCGCATGTACTATGTGTCAAGATTTTGGGATCCATAAAATCGATGTTTCTGGTAGAGATTGCTTCGTCGCGAACTTCCGCTCCTCGCAATGACAACGGTGAGGTCTTGGTTGAATGATTGGGGCTATTGCATGAACGTTGCGATCGGGGCGGGGGCTGGTAACGCCTATCGCCGCGTGAATTGCCAGCGGGTGAGTTCGGTGCCGCCCCATTCGACGACGGTGAAGCCGGTGCGTGTGGGGTGGGTGAGGTGTTGGGGCGCGACGGTGATCGGGGCGTCGAGTGCGCGGAAGAGCATGAATACGCGGATGACGGTGTCGGGTTTGGGCGTGACTTCGAGCGGGATGTGTTGGCTGTATTCGTCGGTGGCGAAGTGGATGAAGTTGTAGCGGTTAGGCGTCATGCGCGGCGTCCAGTATTCGGAGAAGTCGGCGATCTCTTTTGTGGAGAGTCCGAGATCGGTGAGTGCTTGATTCAGGAAAGTGGCGGTGTCGCTGCCGGGCACGACGAAGCCTTCGTTCATCGTATAGACGTGCGTGTCTCGGCCTTCCCAGAACAGGTATGGATAGGTTTTGCCGGTGGATGGATCAGTCAGCGTGCCGGACGGTGCGGCGGTGACAGTCCAGCCTTGCTTCGGGTATTGCGGAATCGATTCGGTGAGTATGCCGTCGTAATGAAGCTGCACGCTCACGGTCATTTCGGTGGGCGGGTAGAGGTAGATGACGGGCTTTTCACGGGCGCGGGCGACGGCGGGAAGCATGATGCACAAGTACAGCAGTGAGCCGGGCAGTAACAGAAAGCCGGTGCGGGCTAAGCCTGGGTGCGAGATGCGACAGAAGAAGGAGAGGACGAGGATTAGTAGGAACAGTCCGCCAAATACAAGAAGCACGACGGGCCAATTGATGAACGCCATATCATCGAAGGCCCATCGCTCCCGATAGCCCATGTCGGACGTGACGAGCGCGGGCGCGAGGCCAACCCGCCATGCGGGGGGAAATAGGAGACCGAGTACGTAGAAGATCATCGTGATGCGGAGCGCGGCTGCGAGAAGTTTGTTGGTGTCTTGTGGGAGATCGGGATCGTCGAGGTCGGAGGACATTTACTTAGGATAGCGCAGGCACACGGGAAATGTGGCGGCGCGCGAAGAGATTGCTTCGTCGCGAACTGCGCTCCTCGCAATGACAACGGTGGGGCGCTTCTGTGAGTCTGGGTCAGGATTGCATGAACGTAGCTGGCGGATGGCGTGATAGGTGCTAGATCGTTTACGGATCGGATGCGCGAGGTGGGTTGGACTGAGGAGCAGCAGAACGCGCCGGTACGCATCGAGTTGTTAGCAATATGCTATATTTCGCGCCACTTTTAGCAGGTCTTGGGAGCCGGGATCACCGGTTGATGTAGCTCGCGAGTACGCTCGCCCTCCCGGGGCATCACTTGGGGTACAAATGCCGAAACCAGATTACAGTCCGCAGGAAATTGAGGCCAAGTGGCAGGGCGTTTGGCTGCGGAACAAGACGTTTAAGTCCGAGATCGACGTGTCCAAGCCGAAGTACTACGTGCTGGACATGTTCCCGTACCCGAGCGGCGATGGCCTGCATGTGGGGCATCCCGAGGGATACACCGCGACCGACATCATCGCGCGATACAAGCGCATGCGCGGGTTCAACGTGCTGCACCCGATGGGGTGGGACGCGTTTGGTTTGCCGGCGGAGCGGCACGCGGTGCGCACGGGCGAGCATCCGGCGATCATCACGAAGAAAAACTGCGATACGTTCCGTCGACAGATTCAGGCACTGGGTTTGTCGTATGACTGGGACCGAGAAATCGATACGACCGATCCGAAGTATGTGAAGTGGACGCAGTGGATTTTCCAGGTGCTGTATGAGCGCGGGCTGGCGTATCAGATCGAGGCGCCGGTGAACTGGTGCCCCGCGCAGGGGACCGTGCTGGCGAACGAGGAAGTGAAAGACGGCAAATACGTCGAGACCGGCGACCCGGTCGAGAAGCGCATGATGCGCCAGTGGATGCTGAAGATTACCGCTTACGCGGAGCGGCTGCTGGACGACCTCGAGGGCCTCGACTGGCCCGAAGGCATCAAGGCGCAACAGCGCGAATGGATCGGCAAGAGCGAAGGCGCGGACATCGAGTTCCACGTCGCGAATTCCGATCTGAAATTTACTGTGTACACCACGCGGCCGGACACCTTGTTCGGCGCGACCTATTGCGTGCTCGCGCCGGACCATCCGCTGACGCTGAAGCTGGCCGTGGGCGATGAGCGCAGCGCGGTGCTGGCGTATATCGCCGCGACCAAGGCCCGCAGCGCGCAGGAACGCATGGCGGACGAGCGCGAGAAGACGGGCGTGTTCACGGGCGCATATGCGACCAATCCAGTGACGGGAGACGAAATCCCGATTTGGACAGCGGACTACGTGCTGGCCGAATACGGCTACGGCGCGATCATGGCTGTGCCCTCGGGCGATCAGCGCGACTGGGAATTTGCGACGAAATTCGGCCTGCCGATTGTCGAGGTGGTCGAAGGCGGCGATGTGACGAAGGCGGCTTACGACGGCGACGGTCCGCACGTGAACTCCGGATTCCTCGACGGCCTGAATGTGGCCGATGCGAAGAAGCGAATGACGGGGTGGCTGGAAGAGCAGAAGATTGGCAAGGGGACCGTGAACTATCGCCTGCGCGACTGGTTGTTCTCGCGCCAGCGCTATTGGGGCGAGCCTGTGCCGCTGATTCATTTGGAGGATGGCGGCATCCGCGCGGTGCTGACGAAGGACCTGCCGGTGACGTTGCCGGAGCTGGAAGACTACCGCCCGACGCCGGACGGTCAACCGCCGCTCGCGCGCGCGACGCAGTGGGTGCAGACGACGGACCCGGACACGGGCAAGCCGGCGAAACGCGAAACGAACACGATGCCGCAGTGGGCGGGGAGCTGCTGGTACTTCCTGCGCTTCTGCGATCCGCGCAACGACGACGCGGCGTGGTCGAACGAGGCCGAGGCGTACTGGATGCCGGTGGACCTGTACATCGGCGGCGCGGAACATGCGGTGCTGCATCTGCTGTATGCGCGCTTCTGGCACAAGGTTTTGTATGACGCGGGGTATGTGAGCACGAAGGAGCCGTTCCAAAAACTGTTCAACCAGGGGATGATCCTGGCGTATTCGTATAAAGACGCGAACGGGAAATACCACTATCCGCACGAAGTCGAAAAGCGCGGCGAGCAGGCGATCTTGAAAAAGACCGGCGAAACGCTCGATATGCAGATCGAAAAGATGTCGAAGTCGCGCTACAACGTCGTGAATCCGGACGAGGTCGTGCGCGATCACGGCGCGGACGCGATGCGCTTGTACGAGATGTTCATGGGCCCGCTTGATCGCGAGAAGCCGTGGACAGACGAGGGTGTGCAGGGCGTCAGCCGCTTCCTGAAGCGCGTGTGGAATTTATTTATCGGCGAAGACGGCGGCGTGTCGCCGAAGATCACGGCGGGCGTGGGCGAGGAGTCGCTGAAAAAAGTTCTGCATAAGACGATTAAAGGCGTGGGGGATGACATCGACAAGATGCTGTTCAACACGGCCATTGCGAAGATGATGGAGTTCCTGAACGCGGCGATAAAGGCGCCCGCAATTGATTCGGACTGGGCGAAGGATTTTGTGCTGATCCTGGCGCCGTTTGCGCCGCACATGGCCGAAGAACTGTGGGAGCGCCTGGGCGGCACGACGACGCTGGCCTATGAGCCGTGGCCGAAGTACGACGAGGGCTTGCTGACCGAAGACACCATCGAAATCCCGGTGCAGGTGAACGGCAAGGTGCGCTCGCGCATTACGGTGGCCGTGGATGCGACGAATGACGCGGTGCTGGGGCTGGCCAAGCTGGACGAGCACATCGCAAAGCACCTGGACGGCAAGGAAATCGTCAAGGAAATCGTGGTGCCGGGGAAAATGGTCAACCTGGTAATCAGATAAGCAGCTTACACACTATTGACTGTTTTGGTTTCACGTGATATACAGATTCGCGTGACGCTGTGCGTGTATAGGCGTCTCTGTCTTGTAGGGAGGCGCCGCATGTCTTGTGTTTCGCGTTCATCGTTCATCCTCGCGCTGCTTGTGCTGGCCGCGACCGTGGCACAGGCCCAACAAACCGGGCGGCAACCGTTCTGGGATCAGACGCGTGCCGGGCAAGGACCGCGGTTGACGTACACCACCGACGGCTATCTGCGCGCGGCGGGCGCGTCGGCGGGTTCCACGTTTCAGGGGCGCGGCGCGGGGGGTGGAACGCCGGAAGCGATTGCGCGCGGGTTCGTAAGCGCCGAGGCCTTGTGGTTCTACGACGGAAACCCGCGGGTGGGTTTTGCTGAGGCGCGCAGCACCGCTGACGCCGGTCGCGACTACGTCCACCTGAAACAAACCGTTGACGGTATTCCCGTGTTTGGCGCGCAGGTGATGGTGCAACTGCGCGGCGGCACGGTCGAATTTATGCTGAGCGATATTCTGCGCGATTTCGCGCCGCTCACAGCGGGCACCTTGCGCACGACGGCGCTACTGACGCCTGAACAGGCGCAAGAGCTGGCGAAGGCGTGGGCGTTGCGCGAGTTCAACACGGCGACCACTGCGACGACAACGCCTACGCTGGAAATTTATGCGCCGGTGGTTGTGGGAAATTCCGGTGCGCCGGCGCTGGCCTATGTGATGGACGTGGCGGATGCCGCGCGACCCGTGCGGCAAAAGGTGTTTGTGGATGCCGCGACGGGCCGGATTCTTCTCAACTATTCGCTCATTCACGACGCGAAATTCCGCATGATTTATGACGCGAACAACACGAGCAGCATGGGCTCGTTGGCGCGGATTGAGGGCAGTGTGTCGACCGGGAACGTCGCCGCCGACGAGGCCTACGACTTTCTGGGCGACACCTATGATTTCTACGCGACTGAGCACGGACGCGACAGCATTGACGATTCCGGGATGACGCTGAGCGCGACGGTGCAGTATTGCGATCCCTCGTCGCCGTGTCCGTTTGCGAATGCGTTTTGGGACGGATCGCGCATGTGGTTTGGCGACGGGTTCCAGGTGGACGATGTGTCCGGGCACGAGCTCACGCACGGCGTGACGCAGTTCGAGTCGGGCCTGATTTACATGAATCAGTCCGGCGCGATCAACGAGTCCTTCTCGGACATGTGGGGCGAGTGGGTGGACCTCGGCAACGGCGCGGGCAACGATACGCCGAGTGCGCGGTGGTACCTGGGTGAGGACATTGGCGCGATTCGCAACATGGCGAACCCGCCGGAGTTCTTCAACCCGGATCGCATGGGCAGCGAGTATTTCTACGTCGGGCCGTTTGACGGCGGCGGCGTGCATATCAACAGCGGCGTCGGGAACAAGCTGGCCTACCTGCTTACCGATGGCGACACGTTCAACAGCTACACGATCACGGGCATGGGGATTTCGCTGACGTCGGACCTGATGTACGAATGCCAGACCAACCTGCTGACGCCGAGTTCGGACTATGGCGATTTGTACGACGCGATCACGCAGGCGGGCATCAACCTCGGGCTTACCGTGCCGCAACGCGACAACGTGGAATCGGCGTGCCGCGCGGTGGAGATCAAGTTTATTGCGCCGGCGGCGGACTTTGAAGCGGCCACGGAGGACGGTGTTGCGCAGATTGACTTGTCCTGGGTGAATCCGACCGCGCCGAGTTTCGTCGAAGTGCGCGTGCGCCGCGATACGGCCGGCTTCCCGGGTGATCCGGATGCCGACGGCATTCTGGTGTATCAGGGCTCCGGCACGAGTTACACGGACACGGCGGTGACGCTGGGCACGGCCTATTACTACACGATTTGGGCGTACCACGGATCGAGCGGGCGTTCCGCGCCGTTGGGGGCGGCAGCGGAGGCCGGACTCGATGTTAATCAGCCGACTGAGATTTTCACGGCCTACCCCGATGCTTATGATCTCGACCTGTTAACGGTGACCTATACACCGGATGGGCCGGACGACTACACGATCGCCGCGCAATCGGCGTACACCTTTCCGACCGATCCGACGGGCGGGACGCCGCTTGGGTTGGGTGACGACGACTACGCGATGCTGACCCTGGGCGGCGGACAGACGATTCCGTTCTACGGGCTACAGTGGAGTTCCTTTACGGTGTCGAGCAACGGACGGATTTTGTTCGGGTCCAACAATTCGGGCTACGAGGAGAGTCTGTCAACGCACTTCGCGGTGCGGTCGTTGGCGGCGCTGTTCGATGACCTCGATCCCTCGGTGGGTGGATCGGTTAGCTGGAAGCAGTTGGCCGATCGCGCGGTGGTCACGTTTACGGGCGTGCCGGAGTACGGTCAGACGCTGGGGAACGATTTCCAGTTCGAGCTGTTCTTTGACGGCACGCTGCGCGTGACGACGCTGGCCATCAATGCGAACGATGGACTGGCGGGCGTCTCGCCGGGCGGCGGCATTCCGCTGGGATTCTCGGAAACGGACTTCACCGAAGGGGCGACGTTTATCCCGGCGGCGCCGGTGCGCCGGATGAGTTTGCTCGTGGCGATCGCGGGGATGCTAATCGCCAGTATGGTGTTGCTGTATCGGCGCCGGACGACGCGTTGAAGCAGGCAGCAATCGCGTGCTATATTCTCGGCCCTGACGCCTTGGCGTCAGCCCCAGCGGGGGCGTAGTTCAGCTGGTTAGAACGCCTGCCTGTCACGCAGGAGGTCGCGGGTTCAAGTCCCGTCGCTCCCGCCACTTTATCGTGAATTGATCGCGAATCGTGTATCCCACGGTTCGCGATTTTCGTTTTAGGGGTGCAGTTGGATCGTATCGGCGGTAATCCCTTCGAGCGCGCCGTTTTTGTGCACGGATCCTGTAACCGTGAGTGTGCGGCCGGCCCATTCGGGGTTGATGACGCCCGGGGTGGCACTAATCAGAACCAAACGGCTGGCGCCGTCTTCATCTGTGACCAGCAGCCCGGGCTGGACGCCGCCGCGCAGGCATTCGACCGCGCACCCGCGGTGGACCTTTCCTTGAGCGGGATTCATCACGCCCAGATAGCACTTGGTGTCGACCAATTCGCCGACCAAGGTGGATGGCGGCGTTATGAGAGGATGTACCTTCCGGATAATTTCGTCTAGTACGTGAAAATGGTCTGCGCCAGCGAGCTCCAACATCAAGACACCCTCGCGCTCGATGCGCGTCGCGTCAAAACGAACCTTATGATTGATCGCATCGCGAACGTAAGCGGAAACGCCGTGCTTACCTTGATCGACCAGAATCGCAATGCGCGAATTTCCATGATCGTCAATGGCGACGTAGGGAATTGGCCTAGCCAACAGTTCTCCTTCGAAAGATTCCACCGTGCCAAAGGCGTAGGCGCCATCGCCAGCGGGATTTTGCAACGCGCCGAGTGTGAAGGCGGCCAGCATGACGAGCAGAACGATAAGGGCCGCCATGCGCGCGATGAAGCGGCCCGTATTCGGCGGCGCGATTTTTCGATAGCCGATGTAGAACTCGTCGTTCATGCGCCCTCGATTCGCGCGCCGTCGCACTTGTGTTCGGGTGGGTTCGGCACCGGGTTTACATAGATGCGTCCATCCGCGACACGTACCGGGTAGGTCTCGATGACTTCGTGGAAAGGCGGAGGGCTCGTGCCGGTGTCGGGCAGGTACTGCCAGCCGTGCCACGGGCACGTGATGCAGCCGTCGAGGATGCGTCCCTCGCCGACGGGGCCGCCCTGGTGGCGGCACACGTTCGACAGGGCGTAGACACGATTGTTGTGACGGAAAATCGCGCGGCGTTCGTTTCCGATGCGGATGCTTTTGCCATGGCCGTCGTGCAGTTCGTCTGTATTACAGGCAAAGACATAGCCATCGGCCTCGGCCACTTGTTGGCGGCGATCCGCAACGGCTTCCTTTCGCTGTGCGGCGAGGTGTAGACCGACGACGGTAGCGAACCCGAGGGCAAGCAAGACGAGGAATACCAGGTTGCGTTCGTCTTGCAGCACGCCCAACGCGACATGGGCGATCAACGCGCCGTAGGCGACGTACACGAGAATGTGCAGCGCCTTCCAGAACGACGCGCCGAGGGTGCGCAGCCAGAAGTCGTGGCTGGTGGCCGCCATCAGAAAGAGAATGAATAGCGCGATGGCACCG
The DNA here is from genome assembly GCA_964620045.1 of uncultured Nitrospirales bacterium. Taxonomy (GTDB): domain Bacteria; phylum Hydrogenedentota; class Hydrogenedentia; order Hydrogenedentales; genus VFKU01. The sequence goes on along the minus strand of CAZUJL010000015.1, from coordinate 5,971 downwards.
AAGATTTCGAAGGGAAAGTACGCGATGCGGCCGACCTGGCCGAAAATGTTGTAGTCGAATGCGTACGCCGTGAAAGCGCCGACGAGGGGATTTGCGACTCCCTGACCGTGGTAGTAGGCGATGGCGAAGAGCGCGTGCACCAGTGCGAGCACGCACATTGTCACGCCGAGGTGGCGGCGGTTGTACAGCAGGGGCAGAAAACGCCGATCGAGCCGCGCGAGTGGGCCGATCACGAGAATGACATGTAACAACAGGAACGCGCTCAACGACGTCGTGCGCAGGATAAAGGTTTCGAGTGGAAAGCCGGGCCTGAACAGCATCGATGCGCCGACGAACGTGATTGCGACGAGCAGCACACCGGCCACGAGCGTTCGGTCGTAGATCTTTTTCTGGCGGTTCCAGCCGACGGCCTTGTATTTTCCCGACATCGCGCGTGGCTACCGGGTGAGCATCGCCGCGGCGACGAGCAGGGGAATGGCGATAGCGATCAGCTTTATCAGTAGAGACTGCGACGTGCGGATGGTGTGTGCGGCGACCGGTGCGTCCGGGCGGCCGTGCGGGTTACCGCCGCGCCGGGCGGTGTTCCACTTCCACAGGATCACGGGCCACAATGCGACTACCCCCGGCGACACGAGAATTTTGAAGCCCCACGATGCGCCGCGCGCGGACTCGTCGATCATGGGTAGCGCGAAGCGGTGGAATGGGAGCAGCCAGGCAATGCCCATTGCGATATACGCGCCGAACGCCATCAGCAACGCGCGAACAACGTCGTCCATTACACGCTCCTCTGCGTCCGATTATGGCACGCTTTTCTCCGGCGCGGCGATGAAGTTGCAGTAGCGGCCCATCCAGTACGGTAGCAGCCAGAAGACACCGTTGCTTTCGAGACGGCCTTCGGGGTCCCAGAAATCGCCGGAGACCACGGCCCAGGGGTTTTTGTCCCAGCGCATCACGCCGCGCTCGCTCGGCGGCAGCATGCGGTCGGTCTGCAGCGGGTCGAGCATGGGCTCGCGTACGAATCGGATGTCTTCGCGCTGGCCGTTGTTGATCAGCCACTGACGCAGGTCGAGCGGCTGGTCGCGCAGGAACGCGACGCTGTCTTCGAGATGGAAGTTTTCGCCGCCCACCATGCCGTAGATGAAGTTGAAGAGGGGGTTATGGTCATTCTCGATAGTGCGGTAGGCCCAGGTGACGCCGTCCATTAGCGCGGCGTGGGTGGCCGGGTCTTTTTCGGACAACATCAGGCCCGGCGTGCTCATGGACAGTAGATCGTCCTGAATGTGCGTGCGCTCGGAGCGGCCGTAGGACTTCGGGTGCCGCGCGATGTCGAGATACCCGTGCTTGTGTGCGAGCTTTTGAAATTCTCGATCGTATTTCTTGTCGCCCGTGATCACGTTCGCGACACGCAGCCACGAGAGGACTTCGAAGGTCTTGTTTACGCCCTCGACCCGCCAATCTGGATCGCCCTTCACAATTTCGGGTGCCCAGACGCCCCAGCGCGTGTGCGTGCCGTCGAGATCGTTGATCACATAACCGTTATCGACGATGTAATCGACGATCTTGCGCACATGTGCGCGCACGCGGGCCTTGTACGCATCATCGGCCGCGAGCGTGTAGTAGAGGTAATAGCCGAACATCTGACCGACCATTTCGTCGGAGCTGGTGTCGCCTTTCCATAGCCACTTGCCGTCGGCGGACAGGTGCCAGCGTTCGTCCACGCGCTTGGTGCGCGGTTCCCGCACGCGGCGTTCGGCGTACTCCTCCGGCGTCATCGTGTGGTTCGCGTCGGCCATTTCGGTCCAAGTGGAGGGCACAACCGTGCGCGCGAAGAAGCCCTCGATGGGCGTGACGGTCTCGAGAAACTCGAGTGCTTCGTAGGCCTTGTCGGCATGGGCCTTGGCTTCAGGATCTTTTGTGACGGCGTAGCGGAAGGATTCCATCGCCATGTAGAAGGCCGTGAAGGTGCCGTCGTTGTCGTCGTCGCGCGGCTCCCACTTGGTGAGGTCGTTCGGATCGGGGAACCAGCATTTTTCGACGATATAGGGCGCGCGGACATGGCGCTCGTGGCAGATGGCGAGGTAGTAGTCGGCTTTTTCGGCGAGTGTCATGGTGCGGCGCTTGATCGCGCTTACGCCCGCCGAGGTCGCGATCCACGCGGTGCCTTCGGCGTCGAACGCGATGCCGCGCACGTCGTCGCTGAGCAACCAGCGCTTGCTGTGGCGCAGTGACCAGTTCTTACCATCAAAGCGCGCGACGCCGAGTGCCGTGCCGGCCCAGAGCGTGCCGTCATGATCGAGGGCGAGCGCCTGCACGTCGTAGTTCGGCAGGCCCTCGGCGGCGCCGTAGTGCTTGACGTAGGCACCGTTGGTGTAGCGATCGATGCCGCCGCGCGCGCCGATCCAGAGATCGCCGGATTTGTCGAACGCGAGGGCGCGGATGTCGCCGGAGTAAATGTCGGATTCCTTGAAAAAATGGTTCAGCGTTTTTTCGTGCTGCTGGTAGAGTCCGACGCCGGTGCCGATCCACAGATCGCCGGCGGGAGAAATGGCGGCGTCGCGAATGTGCCGCGCCCAGTCGTTCTTCAGCGGCTTCCATTTCTCGCCGCGCCGCATCCAACTGCCCTCGGGGCCAAGTGCGACGAGCGCGCCGTTCCATTCGGTGATGGCGGCTGTGGTAGAAGGACCGGCTTCCTTGCTCGCAGTATTGCCAGAGACGCGGTACACGCCGTCCCACGCGCCGACCCACAGCGTGCCGTCGGGGGCGGCGTATAACTCGAACAGCGGCCCGGTGGTCACGCCGTCCTGCGCGACCCATGTTTTTCCATCCAGCCGATGCAGGCCGGCGGCGGTGGCGGCCCACACGCGGCCCGAGGCATCGACGGCGACGGCGCGCACGTCGTTTTGCGGCCCGCCGGGTAGCGGATAGGGCTCGTGGTATTCCTGCACGAAGGGCGTGTCGGGAATGGGTTCGACGGCGTGGGCGAGGAGGGCACAATGGACGATGAGAAGCGTAAGCATGAGTTTCATGGGGCGGATTTTGGCACAGTGGAACGGTCTTCGGCCACGCACTAGAATCTGACCGCGCTTTTCGAGGAATCACATCATGCTGCTGCGTACTGCGTTTGCTTTCGCTTTCGCCGTTGGAATTACCCAATCCGCCTTTGCGCAGCACCGCGTGCTGACCGTGGGCGACGATGCGCTGTATATGTTCGCGCCGGAGGGTGCTGTCGAGTGGCAGATGCCGTGGCGCGGGATTCATGACATTCATTTTCTGAGCAACGGCAATATCCTGACCGTGCAGAATTTCAAGAAGGTGGTCGAGATTGACCCTATCGCGAAGAAGGTCGTGTGGGAGTACGACGCGGCGGCGAACAACGGGAATGCCGGCAAGCCGATTGAGATTCACGCGATTCAGCCGTTGGACGGCGGACGCGTGATGATTGCGGAATCGGGTCCGGCGCGGATCATTGAAGTCGATCGCGACGGGAAGCTGGTGCGGGAAGTAAAGCTGAAGGTTGACCATCCCGCCGTGCACCGCGACACACGGCTGGCGCGTAAGATTGCGAACGGGAACTATCTTGTGTGCCACGAAGGCGACGGCGTCGTGCGCGAATACGAGGGGGCGAGCGGGAACGTGGTGTGGGAGTTCCCGGTGCCGTTGTTCGATCAGGAGCGCAAGGATGGACATGGGCCGGAGGCTTTCGGAAATCAATGCTTTTCGGCGATTCGCCTGCCGAACGGCAACACGATGATCGGCACTGGCAACGGGCATAGCGTGCTTGAGGTCAGCCCTGAAAAAAAAATCGTGTGGGAACTGCATCAGAACGAGCTGCCGGGGATCACGCTGGCGTGGGTGACGACGCTGGAGTTGCTGCCGAACGGCAACCTCGTATTTGGCAATTGCCACGCCGGGGCGGGGCAGCCGCAGTTGATTGAGATCGATCGTGCGACCAAGAAGGTGTTTTGGACCTTTGATCACTTTGACCAACTCGGCAATTCGGTCACGAATTCGGTGATCCTCGATCACGCCGGGAAAACCATCCGCTAATTCAGGAGCCCTTCCATGTCGCGACTCAAAACGCCGCTCTGCAAGATTCTCGGGATCGAAGTGCCGATCATTACCGCCGGCATGGCGCAGGCTGCGGGCGTGGAACTCGCCGCGGCGGTGTCGAACGCGGGCGGACTCGGCGTGATGGGGTGCACGATGGACAGCCCGGCGGAACTGCGCGAAAAAATCCGCGCGGTGCGCCGCAAGACGGACAAGCCCTTCGGCGTGGATCTGCTGCTGCCGCCGAATGTGTCGCTGGAAATGGTGACCAACGAAGACCTGCTCGATCAGATTCCGGCATCGCATCGTGACTTCCGCGAGAATCTGCGCAAGACCTTCAACGTGCCGCAGTTGGTCGAAGGCGATCACCACGTGCTCGGCACGGGCGCGCTGGAACAGCTTGAAGTCTTGTTCGAGGAAAAGGTGCCGGTGTTTGTGTCGGGTCTGGGCAGTCCGGGCTTCATGATGGAGCGCGCGCGGGCGCAGGGCATGAAGGTGATGGGTGTCGTGGGCAATGTGAAGAACGCCAAGCGCGTTGCGGCGGCGGGGGTCGATGCCGTGATTGCGCAGGGTTCCGAAGGCGGCGGTCACACGGGCACCGTGGGCACGTTTGCGCTGTTGCCGGCCGTGGTCGATGCCGTCGCGCCGATGCCGGTGGTGGCCGCGGGCAGTGTGAGCGATGGCCGTGGACTCGCGGCGGCGATTGTGTTCGGCTGTCAGGCGGTGTGGGTGGGCACGCGTTTTCTTGCGACGCCCGAGGCCGATACGCCGCAGTGGAAGAAGGAAGGGATCGTGGCGGCGACGGAAGAATCCACGGTGCGCTCGCGGTCGTATACGGGTAAACCGGCGCGCGTGATCAAGAACACGTGGACGGATCAGTGGGAGAAGGCGCCGGTGGAACCGTTGCCGATGCCGCTGCAGGGCGCGCTGGTGAGTCCGCTGCTCAACGCCGTGGACGAAAAACCGGACATGCTCGCCAATGCGGCGGGTCAGGGCATTGGCATCATTCGCGAAATTAAGCCGGCCGCGCAGGTGGTGGCGGACATGATGCGCGACGCGGAGCGGATTCTGGCTGGACGCTAAGCGCGGGGCTCAGCCGCCGGGCGCGTCGTTCAGGTAGCCCTCGAGATTCAGCACGGTCTGCGTCAATTCGAAGATCCGGTCGCCGAGAATGTCGCACAGACCGAGCAGGCCCGTATATTTCCCGCTGGTGTCGACCAGAACGAGATGCCGGATGCGGTATTCCACCATCAGCCGCAGGCATTCCTCGATGGAGAGGTGGTTTGCGGCGGTGACGATGTCGGTCGTCATTACATCGCCCAACGATGTGGTCTTGGGATCGCGATCGACGGCGACGACCTTGCCGAGCAGGTCTTTCTTTGTGAAAATTCCGACGCACTTGCGATCGGAATCGAGCACGGCGATGCCGCCCGTGTCGAAATCGATCATGTTGCGCACGGCGTCGATCACGAAGTCTTTCGGCTTCATGGCAAAGGGCTGAGCGACTTCGCGTACGAGGTGTTCGACGTTCATCGGACTTCCTCCAGTTTCGAAATCTTCTGGCCAAACCACGGCATCAGAATAGCATGGAAGTGAGGGTGTCGAATCCGGGAATTTTGCGGTTTGCACTAAAATTGAACGCAAACTTCGTTGCGCGATTGCTGCAACAGTGGCCGCGCGACGTAATCCGTTGACAAGATCACGCGGTTCACTATTGGATCTTTCCTAGAGCACGAATGCGTCTGGTTACGCCAACAGCGCCGGAATGACCTTGCGTTCTTCGACGCCGGTGAGGCGCACGTCGAGGCCCTGATACGGCACGAAGAGCTGCTTGTGGTCGAGGCCGAGGCAGTTCAGGATTGTGGCGTGTAGATCGCTGACGTGCACCGGATCGCGCGTGATGTTGTAGCTGAAGTCGTCGGTC
>CAZUJL010000014.1:0-104880 GCA_964620045.1 uncultured Nitrospirales bacterium | reverse complement strand
TACTCGCCTGCGTCGTTGGTCTTTTGTGCACTAATACCAACTTCAAAATCCTTGCTTTGCACATTCATCCGCACGCCCGCGATGCCGGCACCGGTATCGCGATCGTACACACGGCCCGAAATGTGGAGGCCGGCCGTGACCATCAAGGTCACCTCCGTCGCGGGTTCTTTTGCCACCTGAACGGTCATGGAGTCGGGCGTGATGGCGAGGGCCTCTTCCTGCATTCGCGCGAAGTACGTCCCAACAGGAATGTCGGCGACAAAGAAAAACCCTTCGGCGTCGGATTGCGCCGTGATTGTGTCGCCGCGTCGTCCGACCGGTCTGAAGTCGATCGACACATCGGGCACAGCGGTGTTGGTTTCAGCATGAACGACTCGGCCGGAGAGCGTGCTGGATTCTTGTGGTTCTGGATTCGGTTCTGCGGCTTCGTGTTCGGGCTGTGGTTGCGGTTCGCGTACTTCAACCGGTGGCACCGGTTGAACCGGATTCGGTGACGGTTCCGGCGCGGGGCGATGGGCGAATCGGAGGAACACCACCGCGATGAACACGGCCAAGGTGGTAAAGACGACGATCCATCGAAGCTTGTTCGACATCGCATCCCCTCGTGATCGAGATGTTGGCGTATTCGACGCTCTGAAAATCTACCGGCACATTACCATACTACGACAGAACAACGAAACCGGCGTTTCGGGTGGGGCGATGGAAGCGTTACAATGCAGGGCTGCGGATCACGGCGATGGGGCTGGCGCGTCCGCCGAGCAGGAGTTCGAACACATGCGGACAGTGCTAGTGGGTGCAACGGCCGTGGCGATTGCCTTGGCTGCGATGCTTGCGACGGCGGACACCGAGGAAGGCTTCACGTCCCTGTTTAACGGTAAAGACCTGACCGGCTGGACGGGCGACACGGACGGGTACTCGGTGAAGGATGGCGTGCTCGTGTGCAAGCCGGGCGGCAATCTGTACACGAAAGATGAGTACGCGGACTTCGTGTTCCGCTTTGAGTTCAAACTGACCCCGGGCGGGAACAACGGCCTCGGCATTCGTGCGCCGTTGAACGGCGACGGCGCGTATCAAGGTATGGAGATTCAGATTCTCGACGATCGCGATCCGCAGTATAAGGACATCCACCCTTATCAGGCGCACGGATCGGTGTACGGCATTGTGCCCGCGAAACGCGACCACTTGAAGCCGGTCGGCGAGTGGAACGAAGAGGAAGTGATCGCGAAGGGCCGGCACATCACCGTCATCGTGAACGGCGCGACGGTGGTCGACGCCGATCTCGACGAGGCGCTGAAGAATGGCGCGATGGACGAGAAGGAACACCCCGGTGCGAAGAACGCCTCGGGACATATCGGCTTTCTCGGGCACGGCTCGGTCGTGGAATTCCGCAATATCCGTGTGAAGAAGCTGGACTAAGGAAACGGACGCGACCGAAGCGGTATTATAGAAAGCGATTCGAGGTGCGTGCCTCATGAAGTGGTCGTTCCGATATGCCGTAGTCGCCGCAATTGCCCTGGCGTGCCTGCTGGAGGGTTTTCCAGCGGCGGCGCAGGTCTTCGACGGCTTCGGGTTTGGCCGTCGTGGCGGCCGCCGGTTTCAGGATTTCCCCGATCCTCCCCTCGTGAGCGAGTTCCACGGCGGCAAATTCACGTTTTGCACGCTTGTGTATGAGCCGAACGGGCACGAGGAAGCGCTGGGCTACGGTTGGTCGTCGGAATACCCCGACGGCGGCCTGAATTTCATGACACGCCTCTCCCAGCTCACGAATATCGAAATCAGCCGCGAACCGGACGGCACACCGCACCAGGTCCTCGTGAAGCCGGACGACCCCGCGCTGTTCAATTACCCCATCGTATTCATGACGGACGTCGGCACGGCGGAGTTCAGCGACAAAGAAGCCGAAAATTTACGCAAGTACTTGTTGAACGGCGGATTTCTTCTCGCGGACGACTTCTGGGGCGAGACGGCGTGGGAATACTGGACCTATAACTTCGGCCGTGTGTTGCCTCCGGAAGAATATCCCATTCGCGAGATCCCGTTGTCACACGATCTCTTCAACATCGTGTTTCAGATTACCGAGATGCCGCAGGTGCCGTGCGTTGAGTGGTGGATGGAACATCCAAACGGCCCGACCTCCGAACGTGGCGAGGCGACCGCGGTGCCCACCATTCACGGCATCTGGGACAAGCACGGCCGTCTGATGGTGGTGATGACGCACAACACCGACATCCAGGACGGCTGGCAGATGGAAGGCATGCACGAGGAGTACTTCCGCGAGTTCTCCGTGAAGAAGTCGTACCCGCTGGGCATCAATATTGTCGTCTACGCAATGACCCACTGACGGCCACGGCGTGAAGGTCCACATCATCGCCAACCCCGCCGCCGGCGGCGGCAAGGGCGCCACGCTGGCTGAAAGACTGCAACGCGAACTTCAGCGCCGCGCCGTGCCCGTGCAGCTCGATTTCACGAAACGCGCCGGCGATGGCACTCCCCTCGCGCAGCAGTCCGACGCCGACTGCTTCGTGTCCGTGGGCGGCGACGGCACGACGAACGAAATCCTGAACGGCATGGATCTCGCCGGCTCCGCGCTAACCATTCTGCGCGCGGGTACGGCGAACGTGGTCTCGCACGAACTGAAACTGCGCTCAGACTGCACCGCACTGGCCGAACTAATCGCGACGCGCAGCTCGCGGCGCATCGACGTGGGCGTGGTGAACGGCCGACGGTTCCTGCTCGGCATTGGGGCGGGATTGGATGCGGCCGTCGTGCGGCGCGTGGCGGAGCAGACAAGTAGCTTGCGCGGATTGCGGCGCTGGATCGCGCCCGCGATCAAGGGCGTGCTCAACTTCAACCACGCGCCGATCCGGATCAAGATGAACGGCGAGACCGTAACCGAAGACGCGACCTATGCCATCGTGGGCAACTGCCGCTACTCTGCCGGCGTCTTTCCCACCACGCCGCGCGCGACCGTGAGCGACGGCAAGCTCGATCTCTGCGCGCTGCACAAGCTCTCGATCCTGAAGCTTGCGGTGATCAGCGTCGCCGTGTGGAGTCCCGGCTTCACGAAACGCAGCGACGTCGTATATCGGCAAGGCGACCAGATCGTGCTCGAACCGGCGAGCGATCTGCCGGTGGCGTTGCAGGTGGATGGCGATGCGGCGGGATTCCTGCCCGCGCGCTGCACGGTGCTGCCGCAGGCGCTCGAGGTGATTGCGCCGGCCTGCTAGACCGTCGCGGCTTCCATGATGTTAAAAGACAGGCCCGGCATCGGCGCGCCGCCGTTGTAAAACAACTGTCCGCGGTGTTCGTGACCATCAATCGCCAGGTGCGTATGGCCAAAGTACACGCGCTTGGTGGCGGAGCCGATACCCTCGCCGATATCGTCCAGATAGTGCGCCATGCGCGCCAGCACCCGCGCGCGCGGGAAGAACATCTTGCTGACGGCGCAGTGCGTGCGCGTGCGGAATGCCATGTCGTATATCCGGTTCACGAACTCACCGCGAGGCTCTTCGTCGAGCCAGCCGCGCCGGAATTCTTCCAGATCGGTTTTCGTCATTTTGAACACCGTGCAGTCGCCGTGCAGGAACAGCGCATTGCCGATCTTCACGTAGTACGGGTCCCACGAAAGATTGGGCGTGCGCTCGGCGAGCTCGTGCATCTCGTCCATGAAGGCTTGCACGTGGTCGTGGTTGCCGAGCACGTAGTGGAACTGGCACTGCGGCCGCGCCTGCACGAATTTCTCCAGCCACCGCACCGATTCGCGCGCGGTCTCGGCCGTATTGGAGAAGGTGCTCCAGCGAAAATCGAAGATGTCGCCGTTGAACACGAAGGCGTCCGCCTGCGCGGCCGCGCGCGCGATGCGCTCCATGTGCCGGTCGGCCTGCGAGCGGCGGCAAAACAAGTGTAGATCCGAAACCGTATAAACCTTCGGGGTCCCGGCAGAGGAAGTGGCTGCAGCGTCTTTCGTCATCGCTGTCATTTTACCGTGGTACGAAACAAAACGCAGCCCTGTTCATTCAGTCGGTTGTGGCCGCGGCATCCGCCAGGCGCAGCAGCATCGGCGACAGCGGATCCAGGCGGTGCGGGAAATCCACGGGACGGCCCGTCAGCAAATCGGCGGCGCCTTCCACCGGCATGGACAATTGACACGACACCGATTCTTTTCGCAGATTCACCACGTACAGGAAGCGCCCGGTCGGCGTTTCCGCATACCGCGTCTTCACGCCCTCGACCGGATAGCCCACGTTCGTGACGGGGCGCGGCACATCGGGCAGCACGCCCCGCTCGTGCAGTGCATCCAACGCGCTCAGGTACTCGTAGGCGGCTCCATTCCCGCGCACCAACATCGTGTTCGCGTTCACGGGAAGCGTTTTGCCGAGGGCATTGCCATGCTCGTCGTAGGTCGGCCCAAATTCGGTGCGCACCATAACGGTGCCGCCTTCGATCAAGGTTTCCAGCCCGGCGAAGGCGTCCCTGCTCAGCGCGGTCACTTCCGGCAGCACGACCACCCGCACTCCCTGCCAGCGGCCCTCGGCAAGCTGCCGCTCGGTGAGGATGCCGACCTTGTACCCCGCAAACGCGCATCCTTCGAAAGCCCGCACAAACGCATTCAGGTGCAACGTGCCGTCGTTGAGAATTTTCGAGGAGTCGCTCCACACGATCGCCAGCGGCGCCACAGCGTCGCGCAGCGCATGCACGGCATCGGTCGCGCCTTCGAGCTCGCGCAGCGTCCGAACCAGGGAACTAACAGCCTCGGGGGCTTGAGCCACCGGATCGCTCAACGCGGGAAATTCGAGCGCGAGCATGTCGACATGATCGACGGCGGCTTCGACGGCCAGCGTGCGCGTCTGCGCGGCGGAATCCAGCCGCAGACGATCGGCCAGTGTGTAGTCCAGCGAATGCAGCGCCGCGAGCGGACGATTCGGCGCGATCGCGTGCATCAGCGTCCACATCAGTTGCGGCACCGGGAAACGCTGAGCGTAGCGCGGATCATCCAGCGGTCCAGAGGTGCGCACGAGCACGGTCGGCATCAAGGGCGCCAGCGACTCAACATCGAGTCCCATGCGACTTTCCGCAGGCAACAGGATTCCATCCGTGAACGTGATCGTCGGCATGGCGGGCGCGATTGAGGGTTCGATGAAACGGAGTTGATCGCTCAGCCAGCGTGTCGTGCGCATGCGGCGGAAGGCCTGCGCGTCGAATTGATAGGCGCGGCTGTCGCTGAAGGCCGTGTACTCCACCTCGTCGAAATCGAAGTAGTGTTCGTTCCACGCCTGGTTCAATTTGCGGCGATCGCGATAAATGTCGCGAACATAAGCCTGGAAATCGCGCTTCACGCTTTCGTCCTGCATCGAGATTTGTGGCGCGGTCCACAGACTCATCGCGGAGACATTGCCCAAGGCGGCCGCCTGCGCCAGCACTGCCTGCGACGGCACTTCTGCCGATTCAGTGGCACTGGTAATCCACACGATGCGCGGAATCGTGGTCGTGGCGACGGGAACATGCACGGCCGTGTCGATCGCCTGAGTGATCACATACGGCGCCAGCGTGAGCCCCAGTTCCGCGGCGCGATCGGGCGATGAAAGGATGTGCGCCACAATGCCCGCGCGCATCACGGCCGCCGACGCTGGGGAAGCGCTCGACTCTTTGGCGGGCAGCAGCGAAAGATGCGCACGCACGGAACCAGCCACAGCGCTGGCGAAGTGCGCGTTGAGATCGGCTTCGATCAGCGGTCGCCCGGTAGAGGGGTACGGCGCGAGCGCCTCCATCGCCAACCGGAGTTGCTGCTGCGCGGACGCCGGCAGATTGGGGTCTGAATCGTGCAGTGCGGTCACTAGCGCGCGCGCCTGTTCGACATCTCCTGCCACGGCCGACCGGTTACGCAGCACTATACGCTGCTCGAGGTGCGCTTCCTCGCCGAGTGTGGGGTCCATGAGACGAATGAGCACGAAATAGTCGCCATCCGGCACCGTCGCAAGCGGCCACTCAAAACCAAAGGGCGTGGCGCCGCTCTCAATTTCCTTTGTGGTGTCCAGCGTATGCACCAGATCGCCGGCATCCGAATACACTTCGAAAAGCATCTGCACCGAGAGAGTGGTCGCTTTGCTGAGGACGGTGCCCGTGATCACATAAGTCACGCCGGCGTCCCCCTGGGCAGGCGCGTCCGACGGTGTAATGAATAGGCGACCTGCCGAGCTACGTCCCAGCTCCACGGCATAAAGCTCACGATCGGGTGAAACGGCCTCCTGCGTAAACGCGGCGGAAGCAGCCAGAAACCCAGCAAGCGTGGCACAAACGCGCGCGTATTTCTTTATGGAAAATCTGGAAATCATCGTTTTAGACCCCCGATTACCGCCCCATTTAGGAACCATTTTGGACAAAATAAAAAAAAGTGAACTTACTGGGAAACTTTCCAAAGCTTACAGGCATACAACGTCCCAGTTACCAGCCCAGGTTTCACGCCCGCGTCGTGGATTGGGTGGTACGATTGGAGACAGGATCGAATAGTGCGGTAACCGGCCAGGAGCCGAGTTCCGGGGGTTATGGGTCAACCTGAAGCTCATGTGGGGGGCTTCCGATTCTCGAGTGGTTACGCAATCCGTTGAGGTGCAGTTGGTTACACGGATTCCTGCCGCTGGAGAGAAAGGGGTAGAGATGCGAAGACGACACTCATTCGGCATCCTCTTATTCACAGTCATCATTCCGATCGTTGCAGCAGCGGCCCAGTCCATTCCGGACGGCCAATTAGACACTAGCCGGGTATTCTTCGGCACCCCCGCCGCATTCGATAAGCCCGCCGAGGTCGACATCGACGCGGCCATTCAGTCTACACCGGAATATCAAGAAATCGTTAAGAAAAAGATCGACAGCGGAACGGGGAAGTACTGGATTCTCATTAGCGAAGCGACGGACCGCGTGCACCGGGCGATCTCTGAAATCGGTAAGGATCAGGAATTCGACCTTATCGCGCAGAAGGGTTACCTCGGCACGCTGGAACCGCCGGTCGCCTGTGCGGACATCACCGGTCAAATCCTCGATGCAATCGACGAAAACTGATCCAGGATTACATGACCGGTGCTCTTGCAAAATAAGCGACTCCTTACGATAGCGGGCCTGCTTGGCCTTCTCAGTGCGTGTTCGTCCACGTCGTCCGGCCGTTTTGAATCCGGCAGCAATTCGTTTGATGCACCGGCGCCGCGCCAGCCTGTCGCGGAAGCGGAACAACTCATCGAGAGCGGCAATCCCGCGGCCGCGGTGGGACGATTGCAGGAAATCATCCTGCGGTATCCCGGCACACCGGAGGCCGCCGATGCGCAGTACCTGCTCGGCGTAGCCTATGAAAATCTCGGCGGAACGAAGGACGCCATCACGGCCTACGACACGTATCTCAGCGTGGCGCCCGAGGGCGACTGGGCCGAGGCGTCCCGCCTCTCGCGCAATCGCCTGCGCCACCAGTACGAATCGAGCTTCCCCTCGCAGGAACAAGTCAACGCGCAGATCGACACGCTGCGCGCGCAACAGCAAGCGGACCCCACCTCGGTCGATACCAAACTGAAGCTCGCCGATGTGCTGTGGACGCAAGGCCAATACGACGACGCGGCGAAGACCTATGTCGAGATCGCCGGATTCAACTCAGACTTTGCGCAGTCGGATCATTTCCGTGCGCGTGTCGAACTACAATCCAACGGCAGCTACACCGTGCTCACGCCGACCGAAGTCAGCAAACGCGAAGCCGCGCGCAATCCGATTCAGATCATCAACACAAATTCCTTCGCGGCGGTGCGTGACTCGTTTACCCAGGTCCCCCTCTACTTCGTGGTCACCGGCCAGGCCGTGAACCGCGGCGAGAGCGTGATCTACGGCGTGAACGTGAACATAACGTTGTTTGGCTTCGGCAGCCAGATTTACGACACCGGCACGGCGCAATTGGGGGACATGAACCCCGGCGAGTCCCGGGCATTCAGCCTGCGCTTCTCGAACTTTCGCGAAATCAACAGTATCGATCGCTACGAATACTCCGTTTCGTTCCGGAGATAGTGTTTTTGCACCAAGCTGGATTGCGTGCGCGTCGCGCGTGCCGCAATCCGCTGCAAGGAGTATGAGGTGAACGTTTTACGCTACACAGGATTCATCGCGGCGCTTTTGGCCCTGAGCCTGCTCTCGGCCGATCGCGCGACCGCGCAACCGCCCGAACAGGTGGTGGTCTCCGTAAAAATCATCGAGTTCCAGGCGACCAAGGGCGTGGAAACCGGACTGAGCGCGTTCTTCTCGGATGCGGGACGCGGACCGGCCGGCGAAGTCCTTCCGCAGGATGGCGGCATCGGCACGGTGGACCTCACCTTCCCCACGACGACGGCCGCGGGCGTCACGGTGTTCCTCGATCAGATCAACATCGGCGGCGGGGAGTTGGAAGTTATTCTTCAGGCGCTGGTCGACGAGAACCGCGCGTTCATCCTGTCGCGTCCACACGCGATGGTGAAGGTCGGCGCGACAACGGCCACGGTCGTGGAAACGACCCAACGCATTCCGTACGAAACAACGCGCGTGGTGGGCTCGACGACCGTACAGGTGACTGAGTTTGAAGACACGGGCGTCAAGCTTGGTGTGTTGGTGCCCGAAATCATCGACGACGATGGCAACTGGAACACGCACGACGACACCTATGTACGCCTCGCAGTGCATGCGGAAGTGAAGGAAGAAGGCCAGCGCATCGTAATCGCGCTCGACGACCAGTTGGCGACGAGCAGCGATTCCTTCTCCGAGGGCGAGAATGCGATCACCGTGCCGGAATTTATCTCGCGCAGCATCAACACGCAGGTGTGGGTGCGCCACGGGCAAGTGCTGTTGCTCGGCGGACTCTACCGCAACTCCGAATCGAAGAGTATCGCCACCGCGCCGCTGGTGGCGCAGGTGGAAAATGCCGCGGTCGGCGCGATCCAGGGCCTAGCCTCGGGCAATATCGGCGCGACGCCGCTCTCGGCCACGCTGGGCAGCCGCAAGGCCGACGAAACCCGGCGCGAACTCGTGTTCCTGATCAAGGCCGAGGCCTGGCGCCCGGCATTTTCGATTTCCGATGAACTGGGTTTTGTGCAGCAAGAAGCCAACAAACGCCGCTCGCCGGCGGACGTGATTGCCGACGTGGCCCAGGGGCTCGTGGGCATCATTACGCCAGAAGACGAGAATCTGAAGCGCGGCATGCCGGTCGTAAAAGATCCGCTCGCGCCGGAAGACGACAAACCCGCTTCCACCAAGCCCGCGCCGGAGGCCAAGCCGTGAAGCGTTTGGCCCTTGCCGCACTCGCACTCTCTGCCGCCCTTCCCGTGGCCGCTCAGGAAGCGAAGCCCACGGTGCCGTTGGCAGCCGCGCCGGCGCCCGCTGCGTTCCGCCAGGTGCAAATGCACGTATGGATCAGCGAGACCAACGAGCAGGGCCTGCGCGACATCGGCACGAACCTCTCGTATCGCCGCAACGCCGACGGCGGCGGTCCGATTCAGCAAATCTCCACCAATGTATTCGATCCGCTCGATCCGAATTTCCGCGTGACGTTGCCGGCTCCGGATCAAACCTCGTTCCCCGTGCCGCTGCGCCCGGACCTCTCGGGCACGCGGGCGGACGGCACGCAGACCCAAGCGGGCGCGGGCATGACGTTCTCGATCATCTCGAGCGACATTGGCCGCATCGACGGCGTGTTCCGCAGCATCGAACGCAACAACGACGTCGACCTCATTTCGAAGCCCGAGCTACTGGTCATCGAAGGCCAACCGGCGCAGATTCAGGCGGGCGGCAAGGTGCCGTACCAGAGCCTGCAGTACGACAACCGCGGCCTGCCTCAATTGCTCGTCGCGTTCCAGAACATCGGCGTGAACATGAACATCACACCGACCGTGCGCACGGACAACCTCGTCGAATTGAACATCACCGAGTTGAACGTGCAGGACGTAACGCGCATCGACAACGTGCGCGGCGTGGACCTGCCCGTGTTCGCCAAGCGTTCGCAAACCGGCACGGTGCTGGTGCCAAACGGCCAGGCACTCGTGATTGGCGGTCTCTCCAGCCGTGTCACGCGCCGGACTGAGCGCCGGGTGCCCTTCCTCGGCAAAGTGCCCGTGCTGGGTATTGCGTTCCGCGGCCGGCGCTCCGAGGTGCAGAACGTCCACCTGCTGATTTTCGTGTCGCCCACCGTCGTCGACCTGCGCAAGCTGACCCCGTCCTCACAGACCGCGCTCGACTTCTGGAAGAACGGCAATTGGCAGAGCCAGCCGACCATTGAGACTGAAATTGACTTGATGAAGTCGGAACGCTAACGTTCAGCGGGGGCTCCGCCAGGCCGGAGCGCAGCGCAGGGACCGCCGCGGCATCATGAGGGGGATACTCCAAACCTACGGACCGGCCATTGTGTCGGGCGTGGCGCTCTCGTTTTGTTTCCCGCGCTTTCACTTGTTTTTTCTGGCGTGGGTTGCGCTGGTGCCGCTGTTGTGGCGCGCGCGCAGCCTCCCTCCCATTCACGCGTCGCTGCATTTCTTCGTGGCGGGGTTCGTGTTCCATGCGCTACTGCTGCAATGGATGCTCGCAAACATCATGTGGGCCGGCGGCTGGGCCGTGCTGGGCCAGCAACTGCTGTGCGTAGTCCTCGCGCTGTTTTGGGCCATCACCGGACTGCTGTGGCGCTGGCTAGGCGAACGCAATGCGGTTCTCGGCGGGCCCATCGGCTTCGCGCTGCTGTGGGTGGCGATGGAGCACGCGCAGTCGACCATCTTCACCGGGTTTGGCTGGAGTTCGCTCTCCTATTCGCAAGGCGCCGACCCGTATGTGCTGCAACTGGCCGCAATCGGTTCGGGGTTGTTCATTTCCCTCCTGATCGCGTTTGTAAATGCCGCGGTTGTTGAACTCGTCGGGACTTCGCCGCGTCGCGCCTTGCACGGGCTCACGGCGTTTATCGTTGTGGCGGCGGCGCACGGCGCCGGCTATTTGCTGTTCAAGCCGGCGGCGACCGATGCGACCCCTCTGAAAGTAGGTCTGTTCCAGTCCAATTACTCGCTCGAAATGAAATGGGATCCGGAGTACCGGTATGAAACCGTCCGGAATGCCGCGCAAAAATCCGTGGCGCTGGCCACGCGGCAGGACATCGACCTGATGGTGTGGCCGGAGGCGCTGGTGTTGGCCGACGTCAACGATCCGAACATCCGCGATCTGCTCGAAAACACCGTCAGGCAAGGCAAGTTCACCTTGCTGGCCGGCGCGGGGCGCACCGATGCGGGCGGCAGCTACAACTCCGTGTTCGTGATGCCGGAAACGGGCGACATTACGATGTGGTACGACAAGGTGCACCTCGCGCCCTTCGGCGAATACGTGCCGTTCGCGAAATATTTTCCGTTCATCAGCAAACTCGTGCCCAGCATCGGAGACATCGACGCCGGGGACAAACAGAAAGTGCTGCCGATCGATGGCAAGCAGGTCGGCCCGCTGATTTGTTTCGAGGTGCTGTTTGCACCGATGGCGAACCACCTGCGCCGGGAGGGCGCGGATGTGCTGGTG
This sequence comes from uncultured Nitrospirales bacterium, assembly GCA_964620045.1. Taxonomy (GTDB): domain Bacteria; phylum Hydrogenedentota; class Hydrogenedentia; order Hydrogenedentales; genus VFKU01. The sequence continues at coordinate 93,345 of CAZUJL010000014.1, read as the reverse complement.
GTGGCCACGAATCTCGCATGGTTTGGAGCCAGCACGGCGATTCCACAGGAACTCGAAATCGCGCGCATGCGCGCGGTGGAGACGCGCCTGCCGCTGATCCACTCCGCGAATACGGGCATCGGCGGCGTGTTCGACCCCTATGGCCGGTTTACGCCGGTGAATCTGTGGGCCGCGAGCGGCGATCGCCTGCAGCCCCTGCAGGAGAATCTGCCGACGGACGCGCTAATGATGATGCGCCTGGCGGGTGCGTTTGAGGTCGCCGCGAAGGCGCCGCAGCCGCTTCTCGCGATACAGCGCTATTTCCCGTATGCCGTATATTGCCTCGCGGCGTCGCTGCTCGCCGTGGCGCTGCTGATGCCGAGTGGCGCCGCGCGGGCGGGGTCCTCTCGCCGTGACTGATACGCGCGCGCAACACTCGCGCTACACGTTGATCTTCGCCGCGGGCACAATGCTCAGTCGCGTGCTGGGACTTATACGCGACATTGTGATGTTTGCCCTCATCCCAACACCCGCAATCAGCGCGTGGATCGTGGCGTTTCGCCTGCCGAACATGCTGCGCGAAATTATCGGCGAAGGCGCGAGCAACGCGGCGTTTGTTCCGGTGTTCTCCGAGCGACTGGAGAAAAAATCCAAGAAGGATTTTCAGCGGCTGGTGTCCGTCACCTTCGGCGCGATGGTCGTGGTGCTGATGGTGCTCACGATCGCGGGCATTCTGCTGCTGCCGCAGCTCATGAAGCTCATGGACGTGCTGGACAACTTCGCCGGGGGAAAGCCCGTCCCCGCCGAGCGTGTGGCCTACATCACGCACCTTGCGTTGCTCACTTTCCCCTACCTGTTTTTGATCGGCCTGGCGGTGTTCTGCGCCGCGCCGTTGTACATTCTGCATCACTACTCCACGCCATCGTGGACGCCGGCACTGCTGAATGTGGCGCTGATCGGATGTTGCCTGATCGCGCGACCGCTGTTCCCCGATCCCGCCTATGCGCTGGTGGCGGGCGTGTTATTGGGCGGGGTGGCGCAGCTCGCGGTGCAGTACATGGCGATGGGGCGCATCGCGGGCGTATGGGTGCCCAGTTTCGATTTCGCGGACCCCGGCGTGAAGCGCATTTTCGTGCTGCTCGTGCCGATCCTGTTCGGGCAAGCCGCGGGCTCAGTGAACCGGATTGTGGGCACCTTCTTCGCCGCGGGTCTCCCGCATCCCGGAACGATCGCGGCACTCTTCCTCGCGGATCGGCTCGTGCAGTTGCCGCTGGGGATTTTCGGCGTGGCGACCTCCGTGGCCATCCTCCCCACGCTCGCGAAACTGTACGCGCGCGGCGCATCGGAGGAGTTGCGCGGCACGCTGCTGAACGGACTCCGGCAAAGCGCCTTTCTCGCAATTCCCGCGATGGCGGGCCTGATCGCGCTGGCCGAGCCCATTGTGCGATTGACGTTTCAACACGGCGAGATGGCGGCGGATGTGACACACATCGCGGCGACGGCGACGATCTTGTACGCGGCGGGCCTGCTGTCGTTCGCGTGGCTGAAAGTCTGCGTAACGGGGTTCTACGCGACGCAAAACACGCGCGTGCCGGTGATCGTCGCGAGCGCCAGTATGCTGTTTAACATTCTGCTGAACTTCGTGTTGGTCGGGCCGCTGGGTTACCAAGGCCTCGCGCTCGCGACCACGATCAGCTTCACGCTCAATGCTTTCTTCCTGTACATGCTGCTCTGGCAGCGCGTGGGGCCGTTGTACGACGCGGCGTTCCTCTCCGCGCTGCTGCGAATCGTGTGCGCGGCGGTGCTCATGGGCGTGCTTGCGTGGGCAATCGAAAACCGCATCTCGGCCGCTGTTGGCATTGACGGATTCTTCCCGCGCCTCGCCGCGACCGGCACCGCCATCGTGGCCGGTATGCTGGCGTACGCCGGATTCTGCAAAGCGCTCGGCGTGGCGGAGCTCGACGCCTTTACGCGTGCGTTTGGCCGGCGGTTCAGCCGCTAAGCTGGCTTCGTCTCGCCGAATACGCCCTGCCCACGCAGCATGCTCACGTCCGCCGCGCTATAGCCTGCTTCACGCAGGACTTCGTCCGTATGCGCGCCGAGTTCGCAGCCGATGTGTTTGTACTGCGGCTTAATCTCGGAAAATTTTATTGGGAATCCGACCTGGCGCTGCGCACCGCCCTTCGGCTTGGGCACATTCACGACCATGTCGCGCGCCGTGCACTGCGGATGCGCGAAGGCCTCGTCCAGCCGCAACACGGGCTCGACACAAACATCTTCCTTCGCAAAGATCGCGACCCATTCGTCGAAGGTCTTCTGCGCCATCACAACGCGGATCTCAGCTTTCAGCGCGTCCATCTTCGGCCCCGGCAGATCCACGCGCGGGATGTATTCGGGATGGCCGATCGCCTTGCAGAAGCCTTCCCAGAATTTCGGCTCGAGGCTGCCGCAGGACATGTAACGCCCGTCCTTCGTGCGGAAGTAGTCGTAGTGCGTGCCGCCGTTCAGCGGCATGGCCTCGTAGTCCGGCGGTGTGCCGCCGACGAGGTAGTGCGCGGCGGCGTACGCGTTCCACGCGAGCGCGGCATCGTACATCGACACGTCGACATACTGCCCGCGGCCGCTCTGCTGCCGCGCGACGACGGCGGCCAGGATGCCGATGATCGAGCACAGCGAGCCGCCGCCGATGTCGGCCACCTGCACGCCCTGCGGCACGGGGCCGTCGGCCTTGCGGCCGGAATGACTCATCACGCCCGCGAGCGAGAGATAGTTGTTGTCGTGTCCCGCGCGATCGCGCAGCGGCCCGGTCTGGCCGTAGCCCGTGAGCGAGCAATAAATCAGCCGCGGGTTTTCCTTCGCGAGTGTTTCGTAACCCAAGCCGAGGCGATCCATCACGCCGGGGCGGAACTGCTCGATCACGATGTCGTAGGTCTTGATCAGGCGCTTCACAATGTCCGCCGCGCCGGGTTTCTTCAGGTCGAGCGACACGGAACGCTTGCTGCGCGCGAGCATCGCGTGCCCCGCGGAGACGCCGTCATCAAACGGCGGCCGTGAGCGGCCCATGTCCCAACGGCCGGGCGCTTCCACGCGCACGACGTCCGCGCCGAGATCGGCGAGCAGCATCGTCGCGAAGGGTCCGGGCAGGAGCGTGGTGAAATCGAGGACTTTCAGGCCAAGCGCATTCATCGGGAACCTTTCATCGTGGCGCTCAATTTATTTTTCAACACTTTTCCAGTGCTGTTGCGCGGCAGCCCGTCGTCCAGCACGGTCACACTCTTCGGAGTCTTGTATCCGGCCAGGCGTTCGCGGCAATGCGCGATGATGCCGGCCTCTTCCACTGCAGCGCCGGGACGCAGGCCGAGCACGGCATGCACCTGCTCGCCCCAATCCGGATGCGGCACGCCGATGACGGCGGCCTCCAGCACGGCGGGGTGCTGCATCAACACGGCCTCGACCTCGCTGCTGTACACGTTGAAGCCGCCGCTGATGATGACGTCCTTCATGCGATCGACGATCCAGTAGTAGCCGTCGGCGTCGCGATAGCCCACGTCACCCGTGGCAATCCATTCGCCGTGCATCACTTCCGCGCTGCCGGCCGGATCGCGCCAATAGCCGCGCATATTCAGCGGGCCGCGCACCCACAATTCCCCCACTTCGCCGTCGCGCGCTTCCGCGCCGTCTTCCTTCATCACCTTCAGCGTGCACAGGATCGTGGGCACGCCGACCGAACCAAGTTTCGGGTTGCCGGGCGTATGCGTCTCGCGCGCAAGCGTGGTGACGGGATGCAGCGCCTCGGTGAGGCCGTAAATATGCAGCAGTTTTCCGGGCAAGCGATCGAGCACCGGGCGCAGCACATCCGGCGGTGTCGGCGCGGCGCCGTAGGATACGCTGCGCAGGCTGCTGAGATCGCGCGATTGGAACGTCGCGGATTCGCCGAAGCGATGCAGCATCGTGGGCACGGCGAACATGATGGAGACGCGTTCGCGTTCGATCAGATCAAGCGCCGCTTCGGCTTCAAACTTCGGCATGATCACATTCGCGCCGCCGCACCAGAGCATGGGATACAGGTAGGCGGCGGAGGCATGCGTCAGCGGCGCGGCATGAAGCACGCGATCGGCCTGCGACAGCGGCGGCAACACGCTGAGCATGGTTTCGAGCGACGCGAGGTAGGCCGAGTGCGCGATTACGGCGGCCTTGGCCTGGCCCGTGGTGCCGGAGGTGTAGCGCAGGCGCAAGAGATCGTCGGGTTCAACATCCACGTTCGGTTGTTCCGGCGCACCCGAACGGAGGACGGATTCGTAGTCGAAATGCTGCTCGTCCAGCGGATTACCGCCTACGACAAGGACTGTGGATTGATTGAGCAGCGCCTGTCCCTCGGCCGAAATTTTTTTCAGCAACTCCTTGCCGATCACGATCAGGCGCGGGTCGGTGGACGTGATGACCGTAGCGACTTCCGGCCACGTCAGCGCCGAATTCAGCGTGACCCACACGCCGCCGGACTGCAGGCAGGCAAGCTCGGTCTCCAGCGCCTGATAAATATTTGGCAACCAACACAACAGGCGATCGCCCTTGCGCAGGCCCGCGGTGATGAGGGCATTCGACAGACGATCGACGCGATACCACAATTGCAAGTGGGTCATGCGGACATCGCCATCGACGACGGCAATGGAACTCGCATTCTCATCGAGCCGCGAGCGGACCGCCTCGATCACGTTGGGGAACGGAAGCATCGCGTCAGCCACTCAGTAGCGCGCGGCCGATGACCTTCAATTCGAGGATCGGCTCGACGCCTTCGAAGATAGGCAGCACGAGCGCATCGCACACATACCGCGCGATCGCATACTCTTCCGCATAACCCCAGCCGCCGTGCAGCACTTGCGCAGCCTGGCTGACTTCCACGGCGACGCGACACGCGAGCAACTTCGCCATCGCGGCGAGCAACGTCGCGCGCGGGCTGTGCTCGTCCATCGCGCGCGCGGCGGCATAAGTGAGCTGGCGCGCGGCCTCGACTTTCACCGCCATGCGGCCGATTTCGTATTGCGTGCTCTGGTATTCGGCGATGGGCTTGCCAAATTGCGGGCGTTCCTTCGCATACTTCACGGCGACTTCAAGACTCGCCTGCGCGAGACCCGTCGCGCGGCCACCGGTCTGCAGGCGCCCCGCCGCGAAGCCGCCCATCTGCAAATAAAATCCCTTGCCACGCCCGGCTTCGGCGCCGACGAGGTTCTCCGCCGGCACGAAATAGTCCTGAAACTGCAGCGTGAACGAGTGCATGCCGCGGTAGCCGATCGTGGCGTCGGCCTTGCCCGTGATCGTGCCGCCAGAGGCTTGGCGCATCGTGAAGTCGTGGCCCGTGAAGGGGTCCTTTTCAACGACGAACAGCGATAGCCCTTTGTGGCCGAGTTTCGGATCGGGCTCCGTGCGCGCGAGCAATGCGAGGATATTTGCCCGGCCGGCAAAGGTGCACCAGGCCTTCGCGCCGTTGATCACGTAGCCGGCCTGGCCGTTGACGGCCTTCACGTCCGCGCGGCAACTCAAGCTCGCGACATCCGACCCGATATTCGGTTCGGTGACCGCGACGGCGACCATCAACTCGCCGCTCGCGACGCGCGGCAACCATTTTTCTTTTTGTTCCGCCGTACCGCCTTGCAGCAGGGCCTTTGCGAGAATCTCCGGCCGCGTGATCAGGCTACCGGCGGCCGGCAACGACGCCGCGCTCAGTTCTTCGGTGGCGACCACCATGGCAAGGTTCGACATGCCGACGCCGCCGAATTCTTCGGGAATCGACATGCCGAAGTAGCCGAGCGCGGACATTTCCTGGATGAAATGCTCGGGCACCAGCAAGTCTTTGCGATGGATATGCTCCGCTTCCGGCGCGATCACGGTCTGCGCGAATCGGCGGGTGGAGGCGCGCAACTCGGCCACTTCCCCGCTGTCGTGCGCGATTGAGCGATTGTTCGCGGCGCCATTTTCCAAAAGCTCAAGCCCAATGCGGCGATAGGCCGCATCGTCGCCGTCCATACCCTGCGGCTCAAACGCCGCAAGGGATTCACTCGCGTAAAGCGAAACCATCTGCGCGAATAAGGAGTCGCCGACGGTACTGACCACGCCGACCATCGCCTGGGCGGCTTCGTAACGCGTTGCCGCACCCGCGAGGCGGCGCGTGGGGACTTGATGAGCATCAATGTCTTCGCCGGAACGCGTACGCTCGCGAAGCGCGTGGATCATTTTTTCGAGATGTGCATGAGCACGCTGCAGGACGTGATCCGCGGCTTGGCTCATACTGTCGCCTTCGCCGCGCTGCGGTTGGGCACGAACACGTAGTAGTCCAAATCCAGAACCACATTCGGGTGATAAGCCGTCTTGCCGCCATCCACTTTTTTGAACTCGATGGCCTCTTTGGCCGGATTGAGATTCTTCGTGGCGTACAACTGGACTCGAAAAATCCCGCCCAGCTTTGCGAAGGTCGTGTGCTTCTCGCGAATCACCGTCGTCGCGTAAATCGTGTCCCCGGCATAGGTCGGATTCGCGTGCGTGCCGCCGTTCCACCCGAGGATGCGCTCGGCGTTTTCGAAGCCGTCGAACTGCAGCGCGCGCGCGACCGAGATCACATGCCCGCCGTAAATGAGGCGCCGGCCCGCGTCCGTCTGCTTCATCGCATGACCGTCGAAATGCACCGCGGCGGTGTTCTGATAAAGCCGCGTCGCCGAAGCGTGCTCGGCTTCTTCGATTGTCATGCCCGCGCCGTGGTGAATCGTCCTGCCTTCGTTGTAGTCTTCAAAATACCCGCCGTCGGCCGCGTTGCCCGCCGCGGCCGGAATCGTGGCCGCGCAGTGCACGAGCTGGAACGGGCTGATCTCCGTGCGCAGATTCGGCACGTCTTCCTTCGGCGTCGGGGATTTCGCATCACGCTTGCGCACCATGACCCAGCGGAAGAATTCGAGCACCGTCTCGTCTTTTTGATTCACGCCGCGCGACTGCACGTACACGATGCCGGATTTTCCGTTGGAGTTTTCGCGCAATCCGACGATTTCGGTCGTCGTGCGCACGGTATCCCCCGGCGAAACGGGTGTGCGGAAGCGCACGTCGGCATAGCCGAGGTTCGCGATCGCGTTGCGCGAAATATCGGGCACGGTCTGGCCGAAAACGACATGAAACACCAGAAGATCATTCACCAGCATCCCAGAATAGCCACGGGCTTTCGCGTATTCAGCGTCGCAGAAGAGGCGGTAGCGGTCGCCGGTCAGCGAAAGATAGACGGCGCAGTCGCCTTCGGTGATCGTGCGGCCGCCGCGATGCGCAATGATCTGGCCGACACGAAAATCCTCGAAGAAGTTTCCCTGCGCGCCGTCGGCCATGGTTCAGCTTTGCAACTCGCGCTGTTCGGCCTCGGTGATCACGCCGAGCGCCCGCGCACGGGCCGGATCGATCCGGCGCCACGCCGTCGCGCGGCGCAGGCGCGCGCGCAAATGGCGGTCGGTCGCGCGATCGGCCATATAGGCCCCCGCGCCTTCGCCCATCACGGTGGCGCCGGTGCCGGCCTGCACGCTTGCGGTGTACGCCTCGATTTCGCGGATGTCTTTTTCGATCTGCTTGGCCGGCAGGATTTCGCGGTACGCGGCCATCACCATCAGCAACTGCAGTGGATGCCCCACCCACTTCCCGCTCATGCCCAGCGCGATGCCGTGCTGCGCGTCGTCGTAAACTTCCTTGAGCGCGCCCAGGATTTTCTTGCGGTTGTCGTCCTTTTGTTGCGCGCTCAGGTCCGCGTTGCGGTGCATCGGCGTCGGGTAATTCAGCGTCATGCAGTCGATCGCGGGCACGTTCGCCGCGCCGGCGAGGTTCACAATTTCGAAGCGCGCCCAGTCGCACAGCGGGTGGTCGTTCTTGATCACCGGCAGATTCGTATCGGCGCTGTAGTCCGCGATACCCCAAATGATGCCGGCCAGGCGCGGAATCGCGGCCTTCACCAGTTCGGTCAATTGCGCGAGCGCGTAACCGGATTCGACGAGAAACTCCATCCGGATCGAGTTCGGTGCGAGATCGAGGTGCTCTTCAATCTGCGAGAGCGTCTCGCAGACCCACTTAATTTCGTCGGGATGTTCCGACTTGGGCCACACAATGCCCGCGATCGGGAAGCGCTTGCCTCCGGACTTCTCCCCCACACTTCCGAACACGCTGGTGAGATCTTCGACGCAGCTATCCAGGCGCAATCCCGCCGGGCGATAGAACGGCAGCGTCGTTCCCCAATCCGCCTCCGTGAAACAACGCACCGCGCCCTCGCGCGCTTTGCGGATCGTCTCCGGATTCAGCGCCACGGCGTCCTCGACGTCCACCATCACGAACGGCGAGTGCTTATCCGGGCCTTCGATGAGCGGTTTCAGAATGGCCAGCGGCGTGCCACAATGCTCGGCGATCATTTCGGGCGTGAGTCCGAATTTCTCGAGCAGCGTCGGCACCGGCGCCAGGCCGCGGATCGCCTTTTCCGGCGTGCCCGAGGCGGGCGTGGTGAAATGCGCGTGCTGGTTCCAGAAGCGCAGCGGCAGATCCGCGCTCAGCGTGCCCCGCTGCTCGCGCAACGTTTCGCGCGCGGACTCGGCGAACTCACGCACTTCGGCGAGGCGATCGTAAAGCGACTTGCTGCTGCGGGACACAGTGCCCATGCGGTCAAGCTCCCGTTGGTTCTATTTTTCGGCGCACGATAATAGCATTAATCCAAATGCTCGCCAGAATCACGGCCGCGCCGACATAAAACCCCGCCGACATAAATTCCGCGTCGCGGAAAATCAGCAGGGCCAGCAAAATGCCGTAGACCGGCTCCAGGTTGGTGGCCAGGATCACCGTAAACGCGGAGAGCCGGCGCATCACAAAGGTGCCCGCGACAAACGCGAAGGCCGTGCACACCGTACCCAGCACCAATAGATAGATCCAGTCGGATTCCGCGGGCAGCGGAACATATCCGTCGGCCGCCAACAAAAATATCAGCAGCGCGATCCAGGCACTGGAGAGTTCGAAAAATCCCATCGTGCGCGCGTCGTAGCGCGTTATCAAGCGCGCGTTCATTACGGTAAATAGCGCACCCACGAAGGCGGCGGCCAATCCAACGGCGAGGCCCGCGGCGTAGCCTTCTTCGAATCCGAAAATCACCCCCACGCCGGCGGCGGTGGCCAGGCCGAGACCGAGCTCGTGCACGTGCAACCGCCGGCGAAACGCGATCGGTTCCAGTATGGCGGTGAAGAACGGCGCGGCGGCCTGACACACAAGCGCGACGGACACGGTCGAAATTTTAATGGCCTCGAAGAAAAGCGTCCAGTGAATCGCCACGAGCACACCGATCCCGGCGAAACGCAGGATGCCGGCGCGGTCCACTCGAAACGGCGCGCGGCTCCACCACAGGAATGCGCCGATCACGGGCACGGCGATGCTTGCGCGGTAGTACACGAGCGCAACGCTGTCGAGCGTGATTAAGCGCCCGAAAACACCCGTGAGCCCCCAGATGAGCACGACCAGGTGCAGCAGCGCCTGGTACCGCACATTTTCCGATACGCGGCGGCTCGCTTCAGGCTCCACGTTCGATCCATGCGCCTTATGCGTCGTCGCGGTCGCTCGATCCGCCCCGCACGCGCGTAAAGTACAAGACCACCGCGGCCGACAGCAGCGCCACAAGCAGCACCGCGGCCGGCATCACAAAACCGGGCAGATACGAACTGTTGCCGATGTCGACAGTATTGCCGGTATCGACGGTGCTGCCGGTGCTGTCAGTGTTGCCGGTGTTGCTATCGTTACCGGTGTTGCCAGGGTTACCGGTGTTGCCGATTTCCACAGCCGGCAGAAAATAAGTCGATTCATCCATGTGCGTACGCGCTCCTCAGCGCCGATTGCATACCGTTATTCGTTGCCTACGGTCGTGCCCGGGCGATCGTCCGTGCGGAACGGCGACAGCGGCAGGCCCGCGCCGCTGTACAGCGTGCACTCGGGGTTGTCCGCCCAGCCGTAGCGCACCGCAACGGGATTCGCCACCGCCGGCGAGGACACGGTCACTTCCGCGTCGCCCGTGATCTTCGCATCGGCCCACACGAATTTATAGTCCGGCCCGGCGATCTCAAAGCCTTTCACCGGCGCATTGTTTAGCGTCATCAGTCCACGGCGCGCGTTGTCCAGCGTAACCCGCGCGGCGCCATTCGCGAACGCCACCGTCGAGAACAGCGGACCGGTTTCTTCCGCACCGCGATTTTTATACGCAACGGCCTCGGCCGCATACCACAGACGCCGGCCGACATCCTGCTTGTTCTTCGGGTGAATGTCCTTCGCTTCGCCGATGTCGATAGCCACTGCCATGCCCGTGTTCGGCAGCGACAAGGTCATCGTCTGCGCCTCGCGCAGTTCCGCCCACGCCGAATCACCCGGCTCCGGCTTGCGGTCCATGAAGTTCGCAAGTTGCACGAACAGGAACGGAAAATCTCCCTGGTTCCAGTCCGCGCGCCAGTTCTCGATCATCGCCGGGAAGAGCGTACGGTATTGATACGCGCGACTCGCGTTTGATTCGCCCTGGTACCAAATCGCGCCCTTGATCGCATACGGCAGCAACGGCGCGATCATGCCGTTGTACAAATTCGCCGGACGGTTCGGATCATTCGGCCCTACCGGCCCGCGCGGACGATCCGGTTCCGGCTTACCTTCGGCTTTTGCCTGGTCGCGCGCCTGTTCCCAGGTTTTGACGTCCTTCTCATATTGCGCGGACGCCGCAGGGTAATCCTGCATCATCTTGTCCCAGCGCGTAAGAATCGGCGCGAACTTCGGGTTCGCTTCGAGGTTCTTGCGGCTCGTCCACGCCTCGGCCGCCGTGCCGCCCCACGAGGTATGAATCATCCCGACGGGCACGCCATGGTGCTGATGCAACTCCCGGCCGAAGTAATACGCCACCGCGGAGAATTCCTTGACGGTTTCCGGCGTCGTCGTCGTCCAGGTCGCCTTGCAGTCACGCTGCGGCGTTTCGGCCGGCGTGCGTTCCACGTAGAACAAACGAAGGTTCGGATAATTCGCCGCGGCGATTTCTTTTTCCGGATCCCGCGCGAGGTTCACGCCCCATTGCATGTTGGACTGGCCCGATGCGACCCATACTTCGCCGACAAGCACGTCGCTAAATGTTTTCGATCCGCTGTCCGCGGTAACCGTCAGCGTATGCGGCCCGCCGTATCCCATCTTCGGCAACTTCACGCTCCAGTTGCCATCCGCACCGGCCTTGGTCTCGGCTTTGCGGCCCGCGATCTCCACGCGCACGGTTTCGCCCGCCGCCGCCGTGCCCCACACCGGCAGTGGCTTTCCTTCCTGCAGCACCATGTGATCGCCGAAGACGCTCGGCATCCAAATGTCCGCCTGCACCGGTGTCGCAGCGAGCACCAGCACCAAACCGATCATCGAAAACAGGGAACGGATACGCACGTGGATCTCCTTGAATGGATGCCCCAACCAGACGCGCTATTGTGGCTGAGCGCCCGCGTTGAATTAAACATGGGCGATCGCCTATACCCGCTGACCTTACCATCATGGAGGTATTCGATGAACTTCGCCGGCGCGCTGCAGGAACGCATCAAGGGCATGTTCCCCGATTTGTTGGGGATTCGGTTCGTGGAAGCGACGCCGGATCTGATCCGCGCGGAACTGACCGTGCGCGACGACCTCTGCACGGTGCCCGGCATCCTGCACGGTGGCGCGATCATGGCCTTTGCGGACACACTCGGCGCAGTGGCGACCGTGTTGAACCTGCCCCCCGGCGCCGGAACGACGACAATTGAATCCAAGACCAATTTCATGGCGCCGGGACGCGCGGGCACCACGGTGACCGCCGAAACAACGCCGCTGCACAAAGGCAAACGCACGCTGGTGTGGCAAACGCGTGTGATGAACGCCGAGGGCAAGCTGGCGGCGGTGATCACGCAGACGCAAATGGTGCTCGAACCGAAGTTATCGTAACTACACGCGCGTCAGCAAGATTTATTGACAGCATCATCCTGAACTATTGCTCACCTTCAGAAGTTAGTTGTCAATTTTCGCATTATTTTCCCGCCTTCCGCTTGTGCGCCTTGCGCGGCTTTGTATACACTCCGAACGTGGCCGAGTACCCCATGGGAGGGTCTCGACTGACTATTATTCTGGGGAGACCTTATGCTTTCGCGTCGTCGGGGGTTCACGTTAATCGAGTTGCTCGTCGTTATCGCCATCATCGGAATATTGGCCGCGATCCTGCTGCCGGCCCTCGCCCGCGCCCGCGAGGCCGCGCGCCGGGCAAGCTGCGCGAACAATCTCAAGCAGATTGGCCTCTCGCTGAAGATGTATTCCAACGAAGATCGCGGCGAGAAAATGCCGCCCGTCGGGTTCTACGCTTGGTTTGACGGCAACAACAGCATTCCGTTCACCGTACCCGATCACTTGATGGCCGCGTTGTCTCCGAAGATCTCCGCGATATTCCCAGAGTACCTTCCGGATCCGGCCGTGTTTATCTGCCCGTCTGATCCGAACAACGCCTTGCGCGAAGCCAAAGCGGCAAACTGTATCGCGCTTCCCGAAAGCGTGGAATGCGCAGGCGGATTGCCGAATGAGGACTACGGCGCGGGCGCCGAGATGGGCATCTTGAATCATACCGACGACAGCTACATCTACACCGGCTGGATGTTCGACAAGATGGATCAGTACCCGGAATCGTTGGGTACCGTTCAGCATCCGGACGACACGCTGTCGCTTGCCGATGTGATGCAACTGATTGGTTTGGATCCCGTTGTACTGAATGCCACCGAAGGCCCGTCGCAGGGCGTTCAGGTGTTCGAGCGTGCCTCAAATCGATGGGTATTGGAATGCTCCATCCCCACTCCCAACCGTGACTGTTACACGAATGCTTTCGATCAAGACGTCGGCGGCCTCGCCGATCCGAACGGCGGCGACGCTTGGCTTGGTAACGGCGAAACGGACACCGTCTATCGCCTGCGTGAAGGCATCGAGCGCGTACTCATCACCGACATCAATAACCCGGGCGCGAGTGCGCAGGCACAGACCGAAGTCTTCATGGCCTTCGACTTGGTCGCCACGAACGCCCCGGACTTCAACCATGTGCCGGGCGGCGCGAATGTGCTGTACCTGGACGGCCATGTAGATTTCATCAAATACCCGAGTGCAGAGGCTCCGGTACACGTCGTTTCGGCCCGGCTTTTCGAGATTTTCAGCGCTCTGGGGAACTAAAGTCCCCTGCGGCGGATGCCGATAAATACAGTACGGAGCGGCATGCAATTTCCCGGCAGCCGGGCGTTGTGATCCGCTATACTGCTAGTGCGCCAACGCAGAAAAAGTGCGTGGGGAACGTTGGCGCACACGCCGGGGGAATTCCGAGTTATGCCGCTTAGCGCCACGATGGAGGCGTCTCTTCGCGAGCCGAAACGCATCGGCCGCATGTTGATCGACGAAGGCCTGATCGAGCCGCACCACCTCAAGGAAGCGCTCGATGTGCAACAGGCACGCGGCGGCAAAACCGTCGAAATCCTCGTGCAACTCGGCCACATTTCCCTCGATACCGTCTGCCGATTTCTATCGTCGCGCGGCGGCATCGCGAGCATTGAGCTGAGCAACTACACCGTGCCCGCGGAACTCGCCGCGCTCGTGCCGCGCGAGTTCGCCATCAAACACGAAGTTTTTCCGATCGACAAACTCGGCAGTTGCCTCACCGTGGCGATGTCGTTCCCGATCGACCTCAACACGATTCGCATTCTGGAAGAACAGACGAAGCTGCGCGTGAGCGCGCTGCTGTGCCACGCGGCGGACATTCGCAACGCGATCCGGCAGTACTATCCCGCCGACGGCGCGACCCCGATGACAACCCCGGACGCGCTGCGCGAGCGCATTGAGACCGGCATCAAGATGGAAAACGTCGTGCAGATGGTGCGGCAGATCGAAAGCCTGCCGACGCTGCCGCAGACGGTGCAAAAGGTTCAGGAAGCGATGGCCGACCCGGAAACATTGCTGAAGGACATAGCCGAAATCGTGCAGCAGGACCCGCCGATTGCGGCGCGCCTACTGCAGCTTGCGAATTCAGCCGCTTATGGTTTCCTGAGCCGCGTGAGCAACGTGCAGAGCGCGATTACGCTGCTCGGCCTGCGCGAGACGTATATGGCCGTCCTCTCCTCCGCCGTGCTGGATACAACCGCGCAGGGCAAGGGGTTTGACCACGAAGGCTACTGGCGCAGCTCAATGTTCGCGGCGGGCGCGGCACGGAAAATCGCCGCAGCCTGCGGCCAGGGGCGCAATCCCGCCGTGTTCACGGCCGGTCTGCTGAGTAACATCGGCCAGTATGCGCTGTCACAGATTGTGCCCACGCGCTACGCCAAGATCGACGCCGCGCTGATGGGTATTGAGTTGGTAGAAGCCGAGGAGACGGCCTTCGGCATCGGACATCCCGAGGCAGGCCATATTCTGGCCGTGCATTGGAACCTGCCGGACGACCTCGCGAACTCAATCCGCTTCCACCACAAGCCGCAGTTCGCCACCGAAAATAAAACGACTACCGCCATTGCCGCGCTGGCGGCGACAATGACCGACGCGCACCGCGCGGGCCTGGCGCCGGATGAAACGGTATTCGACAATGCGCAGGCGGCCCTGGAAATTCTCGCGATCGACGCCACGCGCGCGACGGATGTTTACGCCGCGGTGCGCACGCCGGAGATGGTGAAGGCGACGCGGTAGTTCAGGGCGAGTAACTGGTCCGCACGTCGAACTGATCCGACAACCGCCGGATTTCGCCCATGAGTTCGGGCGTCTCCCCCACTTCGGTGATTTCGCCGATGAGGTGGTAAGTCTTTTCGAACGCCCAACCCTGTGCAATCTCGCGCGTGCCTTTTTCCGCGCCCGCGAGGTCGGCCTTCAACACGATTTCCTTCTGCTCGTCGCCCGCGCGGCCTTGCAAACGCAGCACGAGGTCGTCGTCCTGCCCCGGCTTAAACTTGCCGTAAACAGTAACCACGCGCCCGCGATAGAAATCGGGCATTTCCTGCGGAAACACCTCGGCTTCGTTCACGCGGCCGTAGTCCGCCTGCAAATTCACCAAAAGCGCATCCTGCAGCCGCTGGAAAAACTTCGGCAGTTCGTTGTCTACGTCTTCAATTTCATCCGTCACGCGGCTCTGCCCGCGATTGCGGTAGGCCAGCAGATCCATCAAGTACCGGTTCACCGTGTTGCCGCCGCCGAAGGTGTAGACCGTGTTGCCGGAAACGTTTTGTTCCGAAAGTTGGCGGATCAACTCACGTCCTTCGAGATGCCCCGTGGTGGGCCGGCCGTCGGACACCACCACCACCACGCCCGGGCCGCCCGGCCGCGGCGGATTGAGCAACACCGGCGCGACGGCGCCGAACACATCCGTGCCGCCGCCGGACTTGATGCCTTCCAAGAATTTTTTGGCCTCGGCGACATTTGCTGCGGAGGCCTCGGTCAATTCCGGGCGAAACGGCTTCGGTGTATCGCGGAACACGATGATGTTGAAGCGATCCACGGGCCGCAACATGGACAGGCTCGCGCTGATGCCGCGCGCCGTGAGATCCAGCTTGCGCTGCACGATACTGTTCGACGCGTCAATGACGAATGTAACGTCGCGCGGCAGGGTCGCGATCTTCGCGTCGTCGCGCGGGATAATGCGCAGGCGGAAATAACCTTCGCGCGAGGCTGGATCGACATAGGTGGCCGTTTCGAGGCGCACCAGCCCTTCCATCGAATCAAACGGGTTATTGCCACGCACATCGCTGAGTAGATTTTCCCGCGCCAGAATCGTCTCATCCGCCAGACCGGGAATCGATGGGCTGGGCCGTTCCATCGGCGGCTCGATCAAGCTCTCGCCCATGCGTTCCGGCATCGGCGCGCGGGTTTCGGGCATGGGCGTCGCGGGAACGGACGCCGTCGGCATGGGCGCAGCCGCCACCGCGGTCGGCAGACTGAACGAAGGCGGCGCGCCGCTGTTGTCCACCAGCATCGGCTGATCGTTCACGGCGAGAATGCGCGTGTCGTTCTCGGCGATGAACCGGCGCGGCACTTCGATCGCCGCGCGCGCACTCGATTCGGGAATCGCCACCAGCCGGGCTTCCATGCCGCCCAGCAGTGCGTCATTTTTCGCGAGATCGTGCTCGCGCACCAGCGCCTCGGCACGCGGCGCGGGTGCCGGCGCAGCCATGGACGCAACGTCCATGGAAAGCGCCTCGTCTCCCGCGAGATCGGGGGTTCCTGTGGACGGATGCGCGATGGGCAGCTCTTTGGTCTGCTCCACGATCAGATCGCGCACGGAACCCGGCCGCGACGCCAGCGCCGTCGTGATCACATCCTCGGGCGGAACCGGCTCGGGCATGGGACCGTTATAAAGCTGCACCTGCAACGGCTTCGGCAGCTTCTTCGGCGCGGCGCTCGCACTCATCAAAAAAATGGACGGCGCGGCGATGTATAGGCCCAAATAGATCGCACTGGATACCACCAGGCTAAGCACCAACACGATGCGGCGATACCACCTCATGCGGCCAACTCCGCCAGCTTGGCCTTCGCCTTCGTGGCCTGCTCGGTATCGGGATACTCCTTCACCACTTCCTGATACGTCTTCACGGCCTGGTCACGCTCGCCGCCCTTTTCGAAGCATTCGCCCGCGCGCCACAGCGCCTCGGCGCCAAGCTGCGGATGCAGATACAAAATCGCGACGCGCATGTAGTGCTTCGCGGCATCGGCAAACTGGCCCTGCTCAGCGCTGATTTCGCCGAGACGGAAACGCGCGCGCGCGCCAACATCGCCGCTGGCCACGGATTCTGCGGCGGCAAGATACATTTCGACCGCTTTGGCCGTGTCGCCCTTCTTTTCGAGAATACCCGCCTGCCGGAAACGCGCCTCAGCCGCAACCGGACTGTCCGGCGCTGCCGCCACAAGCGCCCCATACTTCGCGAAGGCGTCGTCCACTTGCTCGGCGCGTTCGGCGCACTCGGCAACCTTGAACGCCACGCGCGGGCGGTCGGGATACTCCGGCACATGATCCAGCAGCGCCTGCAGTACAACGGCCGCGTCTGCCCACAACTGTTTGTCGAACAGATACTGGCCCGTCCAGGCGTAGGTCGTTTCGTTCAGCGTCACCTGCGGCCACTGGCGGATGAGTTTCACAAACGTCTGCGCGGCCCCATCGAGATCCTTCGCATCGTAACGCGCGAGCGCGAGGCCCTTCGTCAGTTCACCCGCAAGCGGACCGTCCGGCGCGGCATTGAGCGCAGCTTCAAAATGCGGAATCGCCTTCAGCGGCTCGGCGCCCGTCGCCAGCCAATACTGCCCCGCGCGCAGATGCGCCTCCGCCGAACGCGGTCCCTGCGGAAACTCCGCGAGCAACTGATCGAAGGCCTGCACGCTCTCGGCCGCACGCCCCGCGTTGTGTCGCGCAATCGCGAGCCGATACAGCGCTTCGCCACGCGCCTCCCCGATCGATTTCTCGATCGCCTGCGCATACAGCGCCTCGGCGTTGGCAAAATCCTTGAGTTCAAAAGCAGCATCGCCCGCGCGCGTCAGCGCGGTGGACACGCGCGGGTCCTGCGCGTATTCCGCCGTGAACGCCACAAAGCGATCGCGCGCCTCGGCGAAGCGTTGCAATTCCATGAACGACTGGGCGACCTGATACGCCGAATCGGTCTTGTACGCACCCGCGGGCTGCGTCTCCAGTGACTGCTGGAACAGCGCGAGCGCGGGTTCAAACTGCCCCGCCTCAAACGAAATCATGCCGAGCAAATGCCGCGCATCGGCTTCGAGGCCAGTGTTCAGTTTCCGCGCAAGAAACGCGTCGAGTAGTCCACGGGCTGGCTCCGTCTCGTCGGCCGTATAGCGCAGGTAGCCTTCCTTATATTGCGCCCGCGCGGCGTATTCGGAGTCCGGATATTTCTTCTGGACCTCCTGAAACTCCACCAACGCTTCAGGAGCTTTCCCGGTCTGCTGCAGGCAATTGCCTACGAGGTAGCGCAGTCCCGCGGCCTGCGGCGAATCCGGTTTCGCGCCGATCAGCTTTCGCGCGACCGTCACCGCCTCGTCGTATTTCGCCGCGTGATACAGCGACCACGCGTGACCATACAGCGCGCGGTCCGCGTGTTCGGTGTTTGGAAATTCCTTCTGCAGCGTGTCGTACGCGCCCGCCGCAGCGTCGTACCAACCCAGCTTGTCGTAGGCCTCGGCCGCACGGAACCGCGCCTCGCGGCGCAGCTCTTCGTTCGCGCCGGGGCTGGACGCCAATTCGGAAAACGTTACCGCAGCCTGTTCGAGGTTGTTCTCGCCGAGAAACACAAACGCGAGCTGATACCGGCCGAGCGGCGTGTAGGGGCTGTCGGGTTGCGTCTCAATGAGCGTACGAAACGCGGCGGAGGCTTCGGGGATGCGTTTCGCATCGAAATGCGCCTTGCCCAGATAATACAGCGCGCCGCCGCGCACTTCGGGTGTCGCCGCTTCCGCACCGGCCACGGGCCCCAACACCGCGACGGCGTCGTCCAGCTTGCCGAGTTGATACAGCGCGACGCCCTTGCGGCCTTGCACGGTGACCGCGAGCGCGTGCTGCGGGAACGCGGCGAGGAACTGATCGAAGGCCTCCAGCGCGGCGGCGTGCTTGCCCAGCGCGAATTCCGATTCGCCGAGACGGTACAACGCCTCCGGGCGCTGCGCGCCCTGCGGATACTGTTGTAAGTAGTTACGATACTCCGCCGCGGCTTCCTCGTTGAATCCGCGCGCGAAAAGCCCGTTCGCAAAGTCGAACTGCGCCTGCTCGTCGGCAAACGCGGAGACGGCGCAGGCCGTCCACAACAGGAAAATCGCGAATGTCCGCACGGTGCGCATCTCAGTGCTCCGCGGGCGGCTCCTCCGGCGGCACAGCCGCGAAGGATACGTTCTGAATGTCCGCCCGGCGACACGCGTCGAGCACAAGAATCGCGCGGCCCAGCGCCGCCTGCCGATCGCCGCGAATGATCACCGCGCCACCGGGAAAATATGCCGCGACGCGGTTGAGAATATCCTGCAACTCATCCGTCTTCACTTCGCGCTCGTTGATCACAATCGCGCCGTCCGGCCGGATATTGATGTAAATCTCGCCCTGCGTACGGTCGCTGACGTGCGCCGAGGCCGCCGTCGGCAGCGTGATCCCAATTTCAGATTCCACGCTCGTGTACACCGAGGTCAGCATGAAGAAAATAAGCGTCAGGAACACAATATCGATCAGCGGCGCAAGCGGCACGTCTTCCGCCTGATCGATGGGCATCTTGCCGAAGTTCATTTTTCGCGGCTCCGCATGAGCAGCTCAACAAACTCCGCACCCTGCGTTTCCACATGCGCAATCACACGCACCACGCGGCCGCGCAGGTAGTAATAAATCAGCAGCGCGGGAATGGCCACGATAAGGCCGCCGGCCGTCGTAATCATCGCGACCGAGACGTAGTAGGCCGTGGTGACGCCCTTGCGCTGGGCGTCTTCAAACGCGATCGTGTTGAACGCGCCGATCATCCCCCACACCGTGCCCAGCAGACCAAGCAACGGCGCGATCACCCCGACATTGTTCAGATACGAGATGCGCTGCCAGAGTTCGGTCGCCCCGCGCGCGCCTTCGCCTTCCATCGCTTCCTGAATAATGAAGCGTTCCTGATCGGCCATCTTCAAGCCCGCGCTCATCACGCGCGCGGCCAGTTCGTCCCGGTTCTCGCACAGCATCAGCGCGCCGGAGACATCGCCCGAGCGCACGAGGTTCGACACGCGCCGCAGCAGCTTCACGGGCGCTTCGCGTCGCGGGCTGACGGTAAACAGCAGGTAGAGCGCGAGCACGAGCGCCAAAAAACCAAGGCCGATGATGACCCAGAGGATCGGGCCGCCATTCTGGACGAACTCCTCCAGCGTGATGGTCTCGGTGATCTTGGGCAGCGTGGGAACGACGTTCGTGACATCGGTGGCGGCGGTTGTTTCCGCGGCGGGCGGCGTCGCGGCAGTGGCAGCATCCGTGGCCGCTTCGGCGACGTCCTGCGCGAAGGCCGGAAGGGCCGTCCAGCAGCAAAAAATCAGCGCCAAACTGGCGCACCATAGGCGATAAACAGGCTGCTGTACACGTACCGTAAAAAGCATAGTCCCCGCATCCCCCGGCGAGGCCGGGCGGCTCCAGTCCACATGATCCCGCTGGGTCATCCGAGGTTGCACCTTTCCAGGCCAAAATTCAGCCCAGAATACCCCCACCCGCCGAGCTCAGCCGGATGCCCTGCAACTGCATATTCAGTTCTTCGGGATTCTCCGAGCTGTTCATGCCCTCTTCGTGCGTGATCAGCCCGGTTTTAATCAAGGTGTACAAGCTGTCGTTGAAGGTCTGCATGCCTTCTTCGCGGCCCTGCTGGATGGCGGCGCTCAATTGCACGCTGCGGCCTTCCTTGACCAGCTTGCGAATCGAATGGTTCACGATCATGTATTCGACGCAGGGCACGCGGCCGGTTTTGTCGGCGCGGGGCAGCAGGCGCATGCACATGATCGCGCGCAGGTTGTTGGCCAATTGCGACAGAATCTGGCTCTGCTGCGCCACCGGGAACAGGTCGATAATGCGGTCGATGGTCTGTTTTACGTTGGTGGTGTGCAGGGTGCTGAACACCAGGTGACCGGTTTCCGAGGCCGACATCACGGCCTGGAAGGTCTCGTGGTCGCGCATTTCGCCCACCAGAATCACGTCTGGGTCCTGACGCATCACGGCTTTGAGCGCCGTGGTGAAGTCGTGGGTATCGATCGTCACTTCGCGCTGGTTCACCACGGAACGCTTGTCCTGGTGCACGAATTCGATCGGGTCTTCGATCGTCACAATATGGCAGCGGCGCCGCTCGTTGATCGAGTCGATGAGCGCCGCGAGCGCGGTCGATTTACCAGAACCCGTGGTGCCCGTGATCAGCGCCATGCCGCGCACGAACTCGGTCATCTTCAGACCGGCGCGCGGCAGATTCAACTGTTCCCAGGTAAGGATCTTCGTCTTGATGCGGCGCATGACGAGCGAGATCGTGCCGCGTTGACGAAAAATGTTCGTGCGGAAACGACCGACGCCTTTTTCCGTGAACGCAAAGTCGAGCTCGCCCTTCTTCGCAAAGAAGCGAAGCTGCTCTTCGTTGCACAGGACCCGTGAAATCGCGTCGAGGTCTTCCGCCTGCAGCGCCGGACCGCCCTGAGACTCCATGATCCCGTCCACGCGATAGTACGGCGCGTGGCCGGTCTTGATGTGGATGTCGGAGGCGTCTTTTTGAATCGCGCGTTGCAGAATCTTTAGGAAGTCGTCTCGCGATATGCTCACGGCGTGCGGCGTCTCCTCCGCATAAACGCCGGGATGCCCATGTCTTCATCCGGCTCGACCTTACCGAGCGGCGCCTGCTCCGGCCCGTCCTGCGGGAAGAGATATTCTACCTGACCCTTGCCTTCCGCCGAAATGGCCGGGGCCGGTTCGGCCTCCACCGCCGGGCGCGCGGGCGGCTCGGCGGTCTTCAGCCGGATGATGTGCGGCGCCGGACGCTCGGCAACCGGATCGGGGGTCTGCCGTTTGATTTCGACATCGAACCCGGCCGCGATCACGGTCACCTGCAGGTCCTTGCGTTCTTCTTCCTCGACGACCGCGCCAAAAATGATGTTGGCGTTCGGATGAGCCGCGCGCTGGACGGTGGATACCGCCTCCTGCACTTCGCGCATGCGGATGTCGCTGCCGGCCTTCACATTTACGATAACGCCCGTGGCGCCTTCGATGTTCGACTGTTCCAGCAGCGGGCAAATGATCGCCTCACTGGCCGCGCGCACCGCGCGATCCTCGCCCTCGGCCACGCCAATGCCCATCAACGCGCGGCCGCGCGACTGCATGATCGTGCGCACGTCGGCGAAGTCGAGGTTGATAAGGCCGGGCACCGTGATGAGTTCAGAGATCGCGCGCACGCCGTTGTGCAGCACTTCGTCGGCGCGACGAAACGCCTGCAACAGCGAGATGTTGTCCTGGCAAAGTTTCGCGACGCGATCGTTTGGGATGATGATGATCGTGTCGACATTTTCCTGAAGCTCTTGCAGACCCCGGAGCGCGTTGTCCATGCGCTCTGCACCTTCGAAGTCGAAGGGCAACGTCGCGATCGCGACGGTGAGCGCGCCAGAGTTGCGAGCAATCTCGGCCACGATCGGCGCAGCGCCCGTGCCCGTGCCGCCGCCAAGGCCGCACGTGACGAACACCATGTCCGCACCAACGACGACATCGGAGATGCGATCGCGATCTTCATCGGCCGCCTTGCGGCCCACGCCGGGCTGCGCACCCGAACCGAGGCCACCCGTGATGCCCGAGCCGACCTGCAAACGGACCGGCGCCGGCGAACGTTTCAACGCCTGCGCGTCCGTATTAATAGCGATGAACTCGACGTCCTGCAGTCCCTCTTCGATCATGCGCGTGACGGCGTTGCCGCCGCCCCCGCCCACGCCGCACACCTTAATGACGGCGCGCTGATCGAACGTGACGAATTCGTTGGTCATGGCAATAGTCATGAAATGCTCCCCCGAGCAGAAGTGCCCCCAAATGCAGTGTCGCGCCCCCCGGCGCAACGCACATATGGTAGCACCACGGACTCCGCCGGACAACCAAAATGACAGTCCGCTGTCAGAAAGGAGCGTTGACGAGTCGATGACGTATTACAGATACTCAGCGCGGAGAATACATGCCCATGAAAAGAACCGCCTCTTTCGGTTACTTCCTCCATGCCCGATAAATCAGCCACTACGCAGCCGCGTTATGACGCCACGACATCCATCGCTAAATTTTACGGATTAGCGGCTTTCGGACTGCTGATTGCCTTCACTTTGTTTTCCATTGTTCTCGACGAATCTCTCGAACTCTTCGCAGTGTTGATAGTACCCATGCTCGCGGCTACTGCGTTGGCATTTATAACCGAAAATAGCTTTTGTCGTGTGGCGGAATTCGACTATCTTCGTTCGAAAGCCCTGCGATATCTTGGCTGGCCGGTTTTGGCTGCAATGTGTGGGTTTTTACTCGCTCTTCCACTTTCGTTTTTGCTCACATCGCGTTCAATCAACTTTGACCCACAGCATTGGTTTGGTTGGAGAACAACTCCGCTTGCCATTTTTATCTTCGGCGCGGGCGTCGTCGATATGCTCGCGACATGGTACCGAGGTAAACGCAGTGAGCGTTACTGCCGATTACGTTTGCGAGGATGGTTGGCGCTAGTCGTTGCACAACAGATGGCGTTGACTCTCGTAGAAATCATCCGCGTGCTTGGTGATGGTTACCCGTGGGTATTCTGGGGGTATGTCGGCATTGTTGCGTCGGTAACGACACTGGTACTTGTCGCTCGACTGATCGTTCTCTTTTGGCCGATGCGTCGCGAACAATCAGCGTAGCGCGCTGAGGTCACTTACACGCCACGTCCGCGCCGAAACGCAGGTCAACGTACTCAATACATGGCAGCGCGCCGTCGAACTTGTTCCAGAGCACTTCGAGACGCTCCGCCATGGCGTCGACGTCCTCGTTGCCCCAGCGGATCTCGTAATTCACGCCGGCGCAGTACATACGCACGTCGTCGCCGCGCAGGGCGGCCAGTTCGGAGACGCGCAGGTTCTTTTTCAGCGCGCCGGCGTTCACGCGGTCCCAAATCGCGAGCGCGGACTGCAGCGCGGGTTCGCTGATTTTGTCGCCGGGCTTGGCAAACTCGACGCCCGGCGCCTGCGAGATGAACGGCTCCATCGGCATCTCGGTGTCCGTGTATTCGCGCAGCACCACGCCGTTGCGATCGATTTCGTAGGTATGCCTGCCGACCAGCAAACTGGCCGAGGGCACGCGCTCGCGCACAGTGATGGACACCGTATCCGGAAACACGCGACTCACGGTGCACTCTTCGACATACGGCAGCGCCTTGATGCGCGCGGTGACGTCCGCCTCGTTGAACGCGAACACGTTGCCGTCCGGCGTGATGCCCGATGCCGCCAGCACCGTTTTTTCGTCCAGATAACCCAGCCCGTGAATCGCAACTTTCTTTACGCTAAAGTCCACTGAGCCTTTCGCATAGCGCATGAAAAAATAACCGAACGCCGTCATCACGGCGCCGAACAGCAGCACTTCAAACACGAGCAAAGCCCGGCGGCGCCGCGTGACCGGGCGACGACGCACTGTGGCTTTGCGTTTGGAAATCATGCGCGCGCCTCGAATGCCGACAGCAACGGCGTCGCAAGTTGATTGATGCTGCCCGCGCCCATGAGCAGCACGAGATCGCCTGGCTTCGCCTTCGGCGCAAGATACTCCGCCACACGCGCCTTGTCGCGCAGCAGTTCCACCTGAGTGTGTCCTGCGGCACGAGCAGCATCCACAATCAACGTCGAATCAACGCCCGGCATCGGCGTTTCGCGCGAACCGTAGATGTCCGTCACCAGCGCGAGGTCGGCAGCGCCGAGCGATTCGCCAAACTCGCGGCTGAAAAATTTCGTGCGGGTGTACAAATGCGGCTGAAACACCACGATGATCCGGCCCGGATTCAGCAGCCGCGCGGCGCGCAGTGTGCTCGCGATTTCAGTCGGATGGTGCGCGTAGTCCTCCACCACCGTCACGCCGCCGGCCTCGCCGCAGAGTTGAAGCCGCCGCCGCACACCGGAAAAGTCGCGTAGACCGTCGGCAATCAGGCCAAAACTAAGCCCCAGGCACAGCCCCACGGCGCAGGCCGCCATGGCATTGCGCACGTTATCGTCGCCCAGCGCGCGGATTTCGAGGCGCCCTTTGCGTGTCGGAAAATGCAGGCGGTCGTCGTGCGCCTGCACCTCAAACTGCGTGCGCAGCCGCTCCAGACGCTGCGCCACCGTACCGCGCGAAGTCTCGCCCACCAGCTTGGCGTTCGACGCCTGCAGCGACACGCCGTCGGAAAATCCATACGTGATTACGTTGCCCTGAATCTGCGGCATCACGGCGCGCGTATTCGCGTCGTCGGCGCACATGATCGAGTAGCCGTAAAACGGAACGCCGTTGCAGAAATCGACAAACGCGCGCTGAATGCGATCGAGCGTGCCGTAGTATTCGAGGTGCTCCGCATCGATATTCGTCACGACAGCGATCGTCGGATGCAATCGCAGAAACGACCCATCGTGTTCGTCCGACTCGGCAACAATATAGTCGCCCGTCCCCCACCGCGCGTTCGTGCCGCTGCGGTGCAGGATGCCGCCGACGATCGTCGTCGCGCCAAGGTTCGCGCGATCGAGAATTGAGGAGACCATCGACGTGGTCGTGGTCTTGCCGTGACTTCCGCCGACCACCACCGCATTCGGCTTCAGGCGCATCAGATCGGCGAGGAGTTCCGCGCGGTGCAACACGGGAATGCCGCGGCTCTTCGCCTCGGCGACTTCGGGATTCTCATCGGCCACCGCCGCGGACACGACGACAATTTCCGCCGAACCCAGATGCTCGGCCGCATGACCTTCGTGAAAACGCAGACCGTAATCTTCCAAACGCGTGGTGATGTCCGACGCGTGGAGATCCGTACCGGAAACTTCGTACCCCAGATTGAGCAGGATCTCGGCCAACCCGCTCATGCCGATCCCGCCAACGCCGACAAAGTGCACCTTACGGCGCAGTCCGTTCAAGAATTCCCCCTAATGCTGCGGCGCTGACCCCCGCCGCCACAAGATATTGTGGTTTTGGAAAGTATAGCAAACCGCACACTACAGGAAAAGAGCCGCGCAGCCTCTGCGGCAGAATGCTACTTATTTTCCTTGAACGGCTCGCCCTTCCCGCCGTTCCACGTGCCGCCCGAATCAAATTTGTAGCGGAACGTCTCGCGCCCGCGGCGGCCCGTGGGGATGTCCGTCGCCAGCGTGGCAGCCTCGGCCTTACTCTCCACCCGGCTGCTCTCGTACACCTGATAGTCGTATTCGATATAGCCGACAAAGCTCACCGGCTGATTCTGTGACGTGCGCGTGGCGGCGTTCGCGTCTAGCGGATGGAACGACTCGTAGGTGCGCACGCGGCGGTAATACGTGCCCTTCAACGGATCGGAGTTGTCGTAGAGCAGTTCGCCGCGCCGCTGGGCCGCATTCATGCGGTCCATCTCGACCTTGCCGACGTCCTGCATGGTGACCATGACCTTGTCGGCGCCGGAGACATAGTCTTCGGGCCGATCCTGTATGCCGAAATCCTGCAGCACTTTGTTGCCCGTGGAACCGCAGCCCGCCGCGGCAACGCACAGAACTGCCACGCTGACTCGCTGAATGGATTTGGAGAAGATACGCATGATTTTTCCGCCCCCGGAGAATGTGGCGGAAGTATAGCAAGGCCGGCGCACGGCGAAAAATCCGCCGTATGGGCACATCAGACTAGTTGATGTAGTCCAGCAGGCTCGTCTGCATAATGCGCCCGGCCGCGCTCAGCGCCGCCTGGTAGGCATTCGTTGCGACGTTGAAGTTCAGCACCGTCTCGGCATAGTCGGCGTTGATCTTGTCCGAGAGCAACCCTTCCAGGGACAGGTTGCGGTCCTGGAGGTTGTTCGAGACGCGATCGAGCCGGTTCTGGACCGCACCGACGCGCGCGATGCCGAAGAGGGTCTGATCGAGCGAATCTTGTAGCTGATCGAGACGCACGTTCTGCAGATCGGCCTGATTGCCGGCGCGCATGGAATCGCGAATGCCGACGAGCACCGCGAACACGTCCACGCTGCCCTGGAATGCTTCGGAACCGGGCAGGTTCACGCTAATCGAGGCGCCCTCGGAGATGTCGACCGAGAACAGGTTGGTGTTGCCTTCGTACGTAACGGCCGTAATCTCGCCGGCTACATTTCGCGTCGCACTAAAGGCCGGGTCGAGTGTCGCCGTGCCGGCGAAAATGCTGCGGCCGTTCGTCTGCGCGTTTCCGGTGGTGAACACCGATTCAATGAGTTCGTTGATTTCAAGCGCAAGCGCGTCGAGCTGTTCCTGACTGTTCGTGCCATTCGCGGCTTGCGTGGTCAGTTCGAGCGCGCGCTGAAAAATATCAACGACGTTCTGCAACGAGGAAGCGGTTTCATCCACCTGCGGCTGTACATCATCGATGTTGCCGACGAACTGCTCATTCCGCTGCAACAACGTGCGCACATTGATCGCGCGCCGCGCGTCGATCGGATCGTCCGACGGCCGGTTCACGCGCAATCCGCTCGAAAGCTGTTCCTGCAACTTGGAGATGCGGGCGAGCTGCGCGTTGATGTCGTTCAACGAGCGCTCGGTCATCAGCCTTGGCGTTATGCGCGAGGTAACCATGACTACAACATCCTTATCCGGCCACGTTCAGCACGGCGGAGATGCTCTCCGCGCGCGCCGGCTGCCGGCCATCGCTGTCGTACGCCTTGGCCGACGACGGCGCGCCGAACACGTCCGCCAGAATCCGATCGGCCGTCCGCACGCCATCGCGCAGAAAACGGCCGTTCGACTGCACCAATTTCTGAATAACCGCCAGCGCTTCCCGCAATTTGAGCTGCGTCTGCGCCAGACGGCCGCGCCAGGGATCCGGTACCCGCGCGATCAGCGCGGATATCTTCACGTCGGCGGGATTCATCTTGAAATGCGTCGCGAGCCGGGCCGACAAGGCCTGGCGCTCGCCCTCGGCGCGGAGGCCTTCGGTGGCCATGGTCGCCAGTTCGCGCGTCACGCGATCGAGCGCGGAGAGATCCTGCGCGCGGGCCGCGCGGCCTTGTTCCTTCATTGCCATAAGCACGCGTTCCTGTCGCGCGAGTTCAGATTCGAGCTGCGCACAGCACTGATCGAGCAACTGCGCTTCGCGCACGGCCGGATTAATGGCGGTCGGTGACGGCATTACGCAACACCCTTATCGCGGATGCCGTAAGCCGACATCCATTCGTTGCGGCTCACGGAGCCGTCGCGATCCGCATCCATCGAAGAAAATTCAACGTCGCGCAAACCACTTTCGGTTTGCGAGAGCAGGTCATCGCCATTTGAATCGAGCAGATTCCAGCGTTCCTGCGCGGCGGCCGTGTGGCGCGCCGTCTCGGACAGTTCCGTCAGCGCGAGGTGCGCTTCGGCGGGATTTAACACGCCGTCGCTGTTGCTGTCCCACTGCTGGAAAAGTTCGGTCTTCCCCGGAAACTCATCGGGAGAAATCGTGCCGTTTTTATCCGCATCCCAGCGGTTCACAAAGGCCTGGCCGCGCGCTTGTTCCAGCGCCGCGGAAAAGTCCGCCTTGGGACTGGGCCGCAGCGCGCGGGCCAGCGTATTCACCGCGCCAATCGCGGCTTTCGCGGGCAATAGGGCTGCCAAGAGACTCATACTTCACTCCCCCGTTCCAAGGCTGTTCCTATTATCGGCAGGTTGGGCACCGGCCTTGAGCGGCTCCAAACCCAGCCTCTGGCGGGCCCGATCGGCTGCCAGGGCGGCTCCGTCTTCCAGCCGTTTCGCCTCCGCCTTAAGCTGCGCGGCGATACCCAGCTGGCCACTATCCGCGATGGCCTGGGCCATCGTGCCATCCATCATTTCTTCGTAGTTTTCCATGGCGGGCGACTTCGGAAAGAAATCGTTTTCCGGCACGGTCTTGCGCATTTCCTTCAGCATCATCTGCACGAACATCGCTTCAAACGATTTATACGCGCGATCAGAGCGCTCCGCTTGGAAGCGTTCCAGGTCGTCGTAGCCATGCGGCGGCGTGACAGCGCTGATCGCATCCATCACATGATCTCCAGATCCGCATCCATCACGCCCGCTTCGCGCAGCGCCTGGAAAATCGTGATCATGTCGCGCGGAGTTACTTTCAACCGGTTCAGGCCTTCGGCGATCTCGGCCGCGCTCGTGCCGCCTAGCGGCATTACGGAGCCAGTCTGTTCCTCGGCTTCGGCCATTTCGTCTTCGGTGACAACGGTCTGGCCCCGCTCCGCGAACGGCTCGGGCTGAGAAATCACGGGGACACTCGTGACCTTGATCGTAAGTCCACCGTGCGCCACCTGGCACGGGCGCACAATCACCTCGCCGCCGACGACCAGCGTGCCCGTGCGCTCGTTGATCACGACCCGCGCGCGCACATCGGGACGCACATCGAGACCTTCGAGTTCGGCAATGAAACTCACGAGATTCTGGCGGCGCGCGGCGGGAATGAGCACATTCACCGTGCCGGCGCCCAGAGCGGCCGCTGTGCCCGCGCCGTACTCCGTGTTGATGGCGGCCTGCAGGTTTTCGGCGGTGCTGAAGTCCGGCTGCTTAATCAGCAGCATAATGCGCTCGCCGTCGGTGATCGTCGAGGGGATCTCGCGTTCCACGTAAGCCCCCATCGGAATGCGCGCGGCGGTCACGTGGTTCTTGCGCACGGCGTTGCCGCCGCCGGCGTCGGCGTTAAACCCACCAACGGAAATCGGGCCCTGCGCGACGGCGTAAATTTCCCCGTCGATACCCATGAGCAGCGTCTCGAGCAGCGTGCCGCCTTCGAGGCTTTCCGCGTCGTACATCGAGCTCACCATCACGTCGATGCGGGTGCCTTCTTTCGCAAATGGCGGAATGGTGGCGGTGACGGCGACGATGGCGACGTTCTCGGAAGAAAGCGTGTTCCGGCCGTCGGTCTCCACGCCCATCCGACGCAGCACTTCATCCTGCGCGCGAATCGCGTCGGCGGAACTATCGCCCGTTCCCGCGAGGCCAACGATCATGCCGACGCCCTTCATCGAGTTACCGCGCGCGCCCTGCACTTCGCAGAGGTTTTTCAGGCGCACCGCGTGCGCGGCGGGCGCGAGGAGCAGTACTGCTGTCAGCGCCGCGAGTATCGAAGATTTCATCAACATCATCACGTCTCCAAATTCTCAGAAGGGCGAGAACCAGTCGAACAGGCGGTTAAACCAGCCGCGCCGCTGGCTGTTCCACAGCGGGCCCTGGCCCTTGAGTTCGATCTGCGCGTTCGCGAGCATGTTTGAATCGACGGTGTTATTGGCGGACACGTCGCGCGTGCGGGCGATCCCGCTCAACTTGATAAACGAGTCATCACGGTTGACGGTGACTTTCTTCTCACCCTGCAACTCAATGTTTCCATTCGGCTGCACGGCCATGACGGTGCACGAGACCGTGAACGTTACTTCGTTGCGGCGGCGGGTCGAACCGTCAGATTCGTGCTTGTTCTCGACGTCGATGTCCCAGTTCGGCAAAATCCCCTGCGGAAGATCGATCAGTGCGTCATCTCCCGTTATCGATCCGTTCGTGGCCACCGGCGCTTGGCCGGAAAGCTCCGACTTCTTCTCCGTGTCCAACTCCGCGCGGGTGCGGGCGTCGATGTTTTCGCGCACCAGCACGGTGACGACGTCGCCGACCTTGAAGCGGGCGTTGTTTTCGGAAATCAGCGTTCCGCGATTCGCGGCCTGCTTGGAAAATAGGGAATCGCCCCACACCGTGGCGCTGCTGGCGCACAACGCGATGATCAACAGACTGCGCATGGTCACTCTCCTCTACTG
Source organism: uncultured Nitrospirales bacterium (assembly GCA_964620045.1). Lineage (GTDB taxonomy): Bacteria > Hydrogenedentota > Hydrogenedentia > Hydrogenedentales > VFKU01. Next base: position 62,905 of record CAZUJL010000014.1, on the reverse strand, counting down.
TATTTCGACGACGCCGTCCGCCCGGACGATGCCGCTGAGTTTTTGGTCCGACGCCACATTGAGCAACAAAATCATCTGGCCGGCCGCACCATCGGACAACGCCTTCGCCTGTCCGCGGATGATGAGCTTGCCGACGTGGGTTTCTACCGTCACCAATTGGTTGCGCTCGACCAGCGTCGGCATTTCGAGACGCCGCGCCGTGAGCGCCTGGCCCGGCTGAATCGTCGTTTTCGCGATGAGACCGGTGACGTCGTGCATGCTGAAGAACGCGCCCGGATCGAGCGCGGATAGCTCACGCTTTTCAAGGCGCGCGTTGGACTCGCTAATAAAATCGCCGCGCGCGATGGGCTGCGCGGCAACGACGACGGTTTCATACGCGGCGATGTTGGCCCGCGCGAACACCGTGCGCTGCACTTCGCCGTCCACGAGAATGTCGCCGCGGAAATTGCCCTGGCCCAGGTACTCGTATTGCGGGTCGGGACGCCACACGACCGACACCTTGCCGTCGGCGACGTTATACTGCGTCTCCGGCGCCGTCACATCCACCAGCGCGGCGGAGGGGTCCCACGGCATTTCCTTGCGAATGTACGCGCGCAGATCTTCGGTGATCATGCCGGGCGTAATTTCGAGACACATCGTGGTCGCGCTGACCGCGGGGGCACCCTTCACCGCCACCTGCGCGGCATCGAACCCGGCGCTGCGCACGCGAGACTCCACGAGCGCGAGGCTGATGCGCTTGGCGACGCCCGGCGCCGCCGCGCCGACGATATCGAGGTCGCGCAGCGCATCGGCGTGTTCGCCGTCGATCTCGGCCAGTTCCGCGAGCTTCACCTGCGGCCCGCGAACATAGGCCTCATCGCGCAGCGTCACCGTATCGGCGAACACCGCGGGCGTTACCGCGAGGATCATTAACCATGCACTGCGCATCATCACGCGTTATCCCGGTTAGCTACGGACGTTGTTGGCAATTTGCAGCATTTCGTCGGAGGTCTGGATCACGCGCGAGCTCGCTTCATATGCGCGCTGCGCGATCACCATGTTGATGATTTCCTCGACGGTCTGAACGTTGGAGTTCTCCAGGAAACCCTGGGCGATGAAGCCGATACCTTCAGTCCCCGGATCGCCCGTGGTCGGATCGCCCGAGGCGTCGGTCTGCTGCAGCAGGTTGCGGCCCATGCTGGCATCGAGGCCGGCCGGGTTCGGGAAGCGCACGAGTTCAATCGTGCCGACTTCGCTGAGCGTCTCGGTGCCCGGCTGGCGCACAGAAACCACGCCGGCCTGGCTCACGGAAATCTGAATCGTATCGGTTGGAATCGTGATCGACGGCTCAAGCTGCAGGCCGTCCGAGGTCAACAGCGTGCCGTCTTCGCTGCGGCGGAAACTGCCGTCGCGCGTATAGGCCGTCGTGCCGTCCGGAAGAATCACCTGGAAAAAGCCGTCGCCCTCGATCGCGAGATCGAGTTCGTTGCCGGTCTGGATCAACGCGCCCGGCGTGAAAAGCTTGGCAACCGACGCGAGCCGCACGCCGTGGCCGATCTGGATGCCTTCGGGCACGGTGTTGCCCGCGGCGGTCTGGCCACCGGCCGGTTTGATCGTCTCGTACAACAAATCCTGAAAGTTGGCGCGGCTTTTCTTGAAGCCGGTCGTGTTGACGTTGGCCAGGTTGTGCGCGATGGTGTCGATCGCCGTTTGCTGCGCGATCATGCCCGTCGCCGCGGTGAACATTGCACGAATCATTGCTTCACTCCCCCGTAATCCCCTGAAGCCGGCCTATAACCCGCCGACCTGATTGATCATTTTGTTCGCCGTCTCGTTGATCGCCTGAATCACCTGCTGGTTCGCCGCATATGACCGCAGCGCCGTGGTCATGCTGATCATCTCGATCGGAAGCTGCACATTGCTGTTCTCGATCGTTTGGGGCAACACGGTCGTGGTCAACGCGGGCGTTGCCGCAGCCGCCACGTCGTCCGGCGCGCGGTACAGCGTGTACCCCTCGCGCGTGAGTGCGTGCGGATCATTGAATTCAACGATGCCCAGCTTCCCGCGCAGTTCCCCGTCTACATAGATGCTGCCTGTTGCATCGAACTCGACTTCACCGCCGGAGACGTCGATGGGTTCGCCGTTGGTGTCGAGCACGGTCTCGCCCGCGAGCGTGATGAGCGTGCCGTCTTCCGTCATCGAGAATCGGCCGCTGCGCGTGTAGCGCTCGCCGTTCGGTGTGTCGACCGTCAGGAAGCCGGGACCGGACAGCCCGATGTCGAGCGGGTTCGACGTGCCGAGCGTGACGCCGTTGCCGAAGTCGGAGAAGGTTTCCGTGGTGCGGATGCCGCCGCCGGGCGCGAGCATGCGATCGAAGTGGATCGGATTGCGCCCGTCGAGCGAGTAGCCCTGGTAGTAGCCACGCTGGACGGCGAGCTGGCGCTTGAAGCCGGGCGTGCTCGCGTTCGCGATATTGTTCGCGATGACGGCTTGCCGACTTTCGACGGCGAGCATGCCATTGGCGGCAGCGTATAACCCCTGAATCACGGTTCTTCCCCCTAGTGCGGCTGGGAATGGCAAGGGGCGTGCCACGGGGCGGAAAGACGCGTAACAGAATGTGTGAAAAGGGGTTGCGGGGTGGTGTAGAAGTAGCGGGTAGTGGGAAGCAGGTAGCAGGATTTTCCGGTGGGCTGCATATTTTTCCGCTGCCACGGGTACGGGCGGGTGCCGGTGCGCTCCTATATATAAGGCGGGACGTTGTCATGGGCAATGCCACAAAGGCGGAGATTCGATGCGCGTATCTGGCGCGGCGGCGGGCGCTAACGCCGCCGCAGGTGACGCTATGGAGCGTTGCGATTCAGGCGCGAGTGCGCGCGTTGCCGGAAGTAATGGATGCCGACGACGTCTATATATACGTGGCCGCGGACAACGAGCCCGAGACGCGCGGGCTGATCAATGCCTTCCTTGCGGAGGAAAGGCGCGTGTTTGCGCCGATCGTCGATGGAAAACACATGCATTGGGGCGAAGTGCGCGCGCTCGATGCGTTGGTGGCGCGAACCTATGGCATCTATGAGCCGACGACGGTGTCGCGGCACGCGGACGAGGCGCACACGGGCGTGGCGATCGTGCCGTGCGTGGCGTTCACGGCGCAGGGCGATCGGCTCGGGCGCGGTGGCGGACATTATGATCGGTTTCTGGCTGCGTTTGATGGACCGACGATCGCGCTGGCGTATGAGGTGCAGCGCGCGGATGTGCTTCCGATTGAGCCGCACGATGTGCGGGTGAAGCGGGTTGTTACAGAGCAAGTCTATTCGTAGCGCCGCCGTCTCGGCGGCCATGGCGGATCGCAACGCGCGAGAAAAACTACACCGCACCCAAATCGTCGATTTCCTCGCGCACCGTAGCACGCCTTTGCCGCCGGGACGGCAGCGCTACGTATATTGCGCGGCTTGTTGCAGTTCGAGTGGCTAGAAAATAAACACGCCGGCGGCAACAACCGTGGTGTAGCGGCCGCGTTCTACGATGGCCGACTGTGTGATGTTCGTGGTCTTTACGATCTTGTCGGACATGCGGAAGATCTGTTCTTTTTCGTCCCAGCTTTTGTCTTCGTCGAATTCGACGCCAAGGGTCGAGGCGAGCATGGCGGCCGCGAGGTCCTCGGCCATATCCCCCGCTTCCTTTTCGGTTTGGCCGAAGGCCTGGTGCTCGCTGAGGTAGCCGTGGGTCGTTTTATCGGACGGAATCGCGACGCCGATGGATGCGGCGATGAGCCGATGGTTCTCGTTCGACGCGAGGCGCGCGGTGACGGCGAAGGTGATCATGCCGGGGTAGATGTACTTCACGCCTTCCGCCTTGGAGATGAGTTCGCAGTGCGGCGGAAAGATGCTCGATACGTGGACGATGTTGCACTTCTCGATGCCGGCATCGCGCAGGGCCAACTCGAAGGAGCGCAGCTCGTGTTTGTGCGACCCGACGCCCTTGGTGAAAAACATTTTCTTGGGCACCAGGAGCTGCTGGCCCATGTTGATGTGGTCCTGCACCGTGCGCGGGGCGGATGTAACAGGCACCGCGGGTGGAATCGGTGGCGTGGGCTGCGGTTCGTTCGGCGTCATGCGTGTCTCCTTCGCTGAAGCTGCCGGGATAACCGCGGGCCGCGCATGAATATTTCGCGCGGGGCTCGCGACGCCCGGTCGGCCACAGTATATGCCGACGACGCCTATATCTATCTACGGTCTGTTGCACTCCGGAAGCGAAGGCGCGAGACAAGGGTCAAGCGGCGAGACGCCGCTTCCACATTAAGGGCGTTTTGCGAGAGGTCCCCGCTTTCGCGGGGATGACACGGGAGGGCGAGCGTACTCGCGAGCTGGAATTATCTGCGCGCGTTAGCTCGCGAGTACGCTCGCCCTCTCGCACGGACCGCCTTCCCGTATGGGCTGGAATCCCTTGCCACCAAAGGGCAATCAGCCCTGTATCCGCTTCTCCTTGCCCTTCCACTCTTTATCGCGCAGCACGAATTTTTGGATTTTGCCGGTGGAGGTTTTGGGGAGTGCGCAGAACTCTACGCTGGTGGGGAGTTTGTAGCCGGCGATGTGGGTGCGGCAGAACTTGATGATGTCTTCCTGGGTAGTGGTCTCGCCGGGTTTTAGGGTGACGAAGGCCTTGGGGGATTCGCCCCACTTGTCGTGCGGCACGCCGATGACGGCGCATTCGAGCACGGCCGGGTGTCGGTAGATCGCCTGCTCGACTTCGATGCTGGAGATGTTCTCGCCGCCGGAGATGATGATGTCTTTCGAGCGGTCGCGGAGTTCGGCGTAGCCGTCGGGGTGCCACACGGCGACGTCGCCGGAGTGGAAGTAGCCGCCCTTGAACGCCTTGGTCGTCGCTTCCACGTCGTTGTAGTAGCCCTTCATGAGCATGTTGCCGGTCATGACGACTTCGCCGAGGGTCTGGCCGTCGCGCGGGACGTCGTTCATGTTTTCGTCGACGACGCGGATGGGGTCGGACATGACGTACGCGACGCCCTGGCGCGCCATGAGCTTGCCCTGATCGACGAGGGGCAGCTTGTCCCAGCCGGGCTGCGGCGCGCAGATGGTCGTGGGGCCGTAGGTTTCGGTGAGGCCGTAGACGTGGACAATTTCGGCGCCGAGTTTGGCGACGTTTTCGATGAGCGTGGGCGACGGCGGCGCGCCGGCGGTGGTGATGGTGACGGGGCGATCGAGTTTCGCGGGGCGGTTCGACGCGTTGAGCAGCGCGATGAGCACGACGGGCGCGCCGTTGAAGTGCGTGACGCCTTCTTTTTGGATCAGCGGCCACACCACTTCGGGTTCGAAGCGGCGCAGGCAGACGTGCGTGCCGCCGAGGGCCGTGACACCCCACGTGAAGCACCAGCCGTTGCAGTGGAACATCGGCAACGTCCAGAGGTAGACGGACTCGGGGCGCTGGTGCGTTTCGAGGACTTCGTTGATCGCGTTGAGGTACGCGCCGCGGTGCGAGAACACGACGCCCTTCGGGCGGCCCGTGGTGCCGGAGGTGTAGTTGATCGTGATTTCTTCGGTTTCGTGTTCGATGCACCACGCGACGGGATCAGGACTCCCCTCTTTCAGGAAGGCTTCGTAGTCCGTGCCGCCGAGGTTGGTGTGACCGGCTTCGTCATTCACGTCGATATAGTGCTTCACCGTGGTGAGATTTTTCCGGACCGGCTCGACGAGCTTGGCAAATTCGGAGTCGCAAATCAGGAAGGTCGCGCCGGAGTGATTCAGGATGTATTCGACTTCGGCCGGCGCGAGGCGGAAGTTAATGGGCACGATAAGTCCGCCGGCGAGCAGCACGCCGAAGTGCGCGTCCAGCATCGGCGGGATGTTCGGCAGCAGCACCGCGCAGCGGTCGCCTTTCTTGAAGCCGCGACGCTGCAGCGCGGACGCGAGGCGGTTCACACGCTCGCCGAATTCGCGATACGTGTAGCGCTTGTCGCCGTGGACGATGGCGGTTTTGTTCGGGTATACGAAGGCGCTGCGGCGGATGAAGCTCAGCGGCGTGAGGTGGCTGGTGTAGACCTTTTCGAATTGCTCGAGCATGGGTACATCTCCAGAAGCAAGACAGTGCCGGTCCCGGCTCGCGAGGACGCTCGCCCTCCCAAGGTCGGCCACTGTGCAAAGTAACGAAACCGCAGGAAAGGCCGCAAGTCGGCGCGCGGGAAGAACTAGCGCGGGTCGTCGTCTCCGTTGTCATCACGCCGCCGGAAGAACGCCGGCGCGAAGACCAGCGGCAGGAACAACAGGAATACTTTGAAGGGCGTGAATATGCTGACCAGCAGGCCGATGACGAAAAAGACGATCGCGATCAGCCAGAGGTGTTTAGGCGCCATGGCTGGCCGAAGCCGGCGCAAAAGGACGCGAAACGCGCCGCAACAGAACAATCCCCACAATGGCGGAAACAATACTGGCGAAGAAAATGCCGAGCTTGCCGTCGTTGATCAATGCTTCGGCGTCGACTGAATTTTTGAAGGCGAGTTCATTGACGAAGAGCGACATGGTGAAGCCGATACCCGCGAGCAGACCCGCGCCGAGCATATCGGGCCATCGCACGCCGCGCGGCAGATCGGCCAGGCGAGCCTTCACGAGCAGCCACGACGCAACGACAATGCCGATCGGTTTGCCGACCACGAGTCCCAGAAACACGCCCATCGTAATGGGGCGTGCATAGAAGTCGCCAAGCCCGTGCCAGTCAATGACCACGCCGGCGTTGGCGAAGGCGAAGAGCGGCAAAATGATAAACACAACAATAGGTTCGAGGTTGAACTCAAGCCGTTGAAGCGGCGCTTCGACGTGATGGACTTCGCCGAGCACGCTCCGCAGCAAATTCTGCTGGCGCGCGTTTACGATGACGTCGTGAATCCGCTTGGGTTCTTCCTTGGCCCATTCCTCCTCCGCCTTGTCGAAGCGGCCGAGCAAATCGTGCATGCGCCGGGAAAAGTTGTGCGTTTCATAGCGGGCGGTGTGCGGCACGGAAAACGCCAGGAGCACACCGGCGATCGTGGCGTGGATGCCGGATTCGAGGAAGGCAACCCAAACCACCAGTCCAATCACCGCGTAAGGCCACATCGTGCGGACGCCGAAGATTCCGAGAATGAACGAGAGGATGACGAGCGACGCACCGAGGAAGAGCGGCTGGAATGCGATGGTGTCGGTGTAGAAAAACGCGATGACGGCGACGGCGCACAGATCATCCACGATGGCGAGCGCCACGAGAAACACAATGAGCGAAGGACTGACGCGGGTTTTGAGCAACGCAAGACAGCCCGCGGCAAAGGCGATGTCGGTGGCCATGGGAATACCCCAGCCGTGCGCACCGGGGCCACCGCGGTTGATGATCGTGTAGATGGCCGCAGGCACGAGCACGCCGCCGAGCGCGGCACCCGCCGGCAAGAGGGCGCGGCGCCAGGTGGCAAGTTCGCCCGCGAGGAGTTCGCGCTTGATCTCGAGGCCGACGACGAAAAAGAAAATGGCCATCAGGCCATCGTTCACCCAGTGGTGCAGCGACTGCACGATGGTGCGCTCGCCGATGGCGAAGCCGAATTCGATGTGCCAGAGATGGTTGTACCATTCGGCGCCGCCCACATTTACCACAATGAGCGCCGCGGCGGCCGCGGCCAGAAGCAACCCCGGCCCGACCAGGTCATGATGCAGGAATTGATGCAGGCGCGGAATCGTATCGAGATCGGGCAACGGCGGGCCCTGTTTGCCCGGTTTCCGATCCTTTGGGAAGGGGTGCGTCTGCATCCCGTGCAGTATATGTCATCGCGTTCAGCGGATGCGCCGGGGTTGAAAGGCCGACGCGCGATTGTGTAGCGTTTGGCGCACATTTCTGCCGCGGATCGACGGCCTGGGGAGGCCTCGGCGCTTCGCCGGCACAGCCTGTTCCCGGATTCATTCATGGAAAACGCCAAGCTTCAGTTGAACGGCAAGACCTATGACCTTCCGGCCTTCGCCGGAAGCGAGAACGAAGTCGCGCTGGATATTTCGAAACTACGCGCGCAGTCGGGGGCGATTACCTACGACCCTGGCTACGGAAACACCGGGTCGTGTAAAAGCGCGATCACGTTCATCGACGGCGATCAGGGCATCCTGCGCTATCGCGGGTATCCCATCGAGCAACTCGCCGAACACTCCACGTTCTCCGAAGTCGCCTACCTGCTGATTTACGGCGAGTTGCCGGACAAAGAAACGCTGCGCAAGTTCCGCGAAGACATCGCGCAGTCCAGCTTCCTGCACGAGAAGATGGTGCGCCTGCTGGATCACTTCCCGCTGAACGCGCACCCGATGGGCGTGCTCGCGTCGCTGATCGCGTCGATGAGCACGTTCTATCCGAACGCGGACGGCGAGGCGGGGATGGATGGCCATATCCGTCGGTTGTTGGGCGCGGTGAAGACGATTGCGGCGTATTCGTTCAAGACTTCGATCGGCACGCCGATCGTGTATCCGAAGCGAAACCTTGGCTACTGCGCGAATTTCCTGTGGCTGATGTTCGGCACGCCGGCCGAGGAATACACGATCAATCCGATCCTCGATCGCGCGATGAACACACTATTTATTCTGCACGCGGACCACGAGCAGAACTGCAGCACGTCCACCGTGCGCATGGCGGGCAGCAGCCAGGCGGACCTGTATTCGTCGATTTCGGCGGGTATTGGCGCGTTGTCCGGCCCGCTGCACGGCGGCGCGAACCAGGAAGTGATCGAAATGCTGGACATGATCCAGCAGGACGGCGGCAACCTTCAGAAATACGTCGATTTGGCGAAAAAGAAGGACTCGAAGTTCCGCCTGATGGGCTTTGGGCACCGCGTGTACAAAAACTTCGACCCGCGCGCGAAGATCATCAAGAAGACGGCGGACGAAGTGCTCGGCGCGCTGGGCATTCACGATCCGCTGCTCGACCTCGCGAAGAAACTCGAGGAAGTCGCGCTGCAGGATCCGTTCTTCATCGAGCGCAAGCTGTATCCGAACGTGGACTTCTACAGCGGCATGATTTACCGCGCGATGGGTTTCCCGGTAAATATGTTCACGGCGCTGTTCGCCATCGGCCGCATGCCGGGCTGGATCGCGCACTGGAACGAAATGCGCCGCGACCCGGACAATCGCATTCACCGCCCGCGCCAGATTTACACCGGCCCGGTGAAGCGGGACTATCCGAACGGCAAGAAGCCGCGCGCGTAAGACCCCATTTCTTCACCACAGAGGCACAGAGAAACACAGAGAACCGATTAAGGTCTCTCCGTGAACTCTGTGCCTCTGTGTTGATATCGTCTGGCTTTAAAATCTTTGGAGAACTCCATGCGCGCGTGGACGGTCAAGCAGTTTGGCGACTACACCAAGGAATTGTCGGTCGGCGATTTACCCGATCCCGTGGCGGACGGATCAAACGCCGTCATTGAAGTAAAAGCGAGCGGCGTTAATTTCGCCGATATCCTGAATATCCGCGGGCAGTATCAGATCAAAGCCCCCTTCCCCTTCTCGCCGGGCATGGAAGCGGCGGGCGTGGTCGTGCAGACCGGGCCGGAATCGCCATACAAGGTTGGCGATCGCGTGGTGACGGTGAATGTCGTTGGCGGATGCGCGGGAAAAGCGATCGCCACGGAATTCGGCAGCTATCCGATCCCCGACGAGATGAGCTTCGCGCAGGCGGCCTCGTTCACGATCAACTACCAGACCGGGTACTTCTCCATTGTGCGGCGCGGGCGCTTGAAGGCCGGCGAGATCGCGCTGGTACATGCGGGCGCGAGCGGCGTGGGCACGGCGGCGATCCAGTTGTGCAAGGCGCAGGGCGCGACGGTGATTGCGACGGCGAGTTCGGGCGAGAAGCTGAACGTGTGCCGCCAGTGCGGCGCGGATCACGTGATCAATTACAAAGACGGCGACTTCGTGCCGGTCGTGCGCGAGATCACGCAGGGGCACGGCGTGGATGTGGTGTATGACCCCGTCGGCGGCGATACCTTTGACAAGAGCACGAAGGTGATGGCGTTCGAGGGGCGCATCCTGGTGATCGGATTCGCGTCGGGCCGCATTCCAGAAGTGGCCGCGAACCGATTGCTTCTGAAAAACATCGACGTCATGGGTTTTTTCCTCGGCGGGTACTCGATGTATCACAACCCGATGGTGCACGAGGCGCAGGATACGTTGTACCAAATGTTCCGCGAGGGCAAACTCTCCCCCATCATTTACAAGGAATATCCATTCGGCGAATTGCCGCTGGCGCTGAAGGATCTGGAATCACGCAACGCATACGGCAAGCCGATTCTTTTGTCGCAATAGTTCTCGATATCCGCACCACTCTCATCAACCCTCGTTTTCACGAGGGTTTTTCATTTCCCATGATTCGCGCGAAGTAGTTTCGTGAATAGCGAAGACCCGATCTCGTCTGTACTTTGGGAATAGTAGCCACGCTATTTGGAACGTATTCCCGGAATTTCCACTGAAGACAGACGTTACATTTTGGGGGAAGCGTGGGGAACGATAGGAGAATTTACAATGAAAATCAGGGCACCGTGGTACATCGTCGCACCGACTCTCCTCATTGCGAGTGGATTCGTGATGGGGTTCGGGGCCGTTGCACAACAACAGAATGACGGTGAAGTCCTCACGCGAGGACCTATTCACGAAGCGTATGCGAACGTCGGCCCGGCGGAACGCGAAGCCACGCAAGTGGTGTCGCGCCGTCCGCCCACCGCCATCGACGAATTGCCTCCGGACGAAAAACCCGCGGGCGACAACGTCACGTGGATCGGCGGGTACTGGGCATGGGACGACGGCTACGACGACTTTATCTGGGTGAGCGGCGTGTGGCGCGACATCCCGCCCGATCGCCAGTGGATTCCCGGATACTGGAGCGACGCGGCGGGCGGCTATCAATACGTGCCGGGCTACTGGGACGAGATCAACCGTCGCACGTCCGACTATTTGCCGGCACCGCCCGAACGAATCGACTACGGCCCAACTTCGCCGTCACCGGGCGGCAGCTATGTGTGGGCGCCGGGCTGCTGGCGCTGGGTTGATCGGTCGTACTACTGGCAACCGGGTTACTGGGTGCTCACGCAGCCCAATTGGATCTGGACGCCGTCGTACTACTCGTATACCCCGCGCGGCTATGTGTTCATCGGTGGGTATTGGGACTATGACCTTCCGCAGCGCGGCGTGTGCTACGCGCCGGTGTATTACCGGCAGCCGTATTACATGCACACCGGCTATTACTACACGCCGCGGCTGGCGATCGACATCAACATCGCGATCGGGCACTTCTTCGTCCGGCCGCGCTCGTGCCACTACTACTTCGGCGACTATTACGGCGATCGGTACCGCCGTCGCGGATACGATCCCTGGTACTCCGTGCACGAACGGCGCGATCGGTACTACCACTACGACCCGATTTTCGTGAACTACCGCGAGCGTGAGTTGCGCCGCGACCGGGATTGGGACCGTCACATGGAAGAGCGGTATGAATTCCGCCGCGAGCATTCCGATGCGCGGCCGCCGCGCACACTCGTGGCGACGGAACAGATTGAGCAGCGGAAAATGCCGCGCACGATCGATCGCAACGACCTCGTGCTCGCGAAACCGGCCGAACAGGTCATCGAACGCGAACGTGAGCGGCCGATGACCAAGATCGATATGCAGGACCGCCGTCAGTTGCAGGCGCGCAGTCGCGAGGTGGAAGAATTCCGCACCGAACGGCGACAGATAGAGTCGCAACCGCGGCAGACTGAGAATGCGCCGGAGACCGTCAATCGGACACGCACCGCGCGTGGACCCGAGCGGGCCACGGTGAAGACGCCGACGCGCACGCCTCCGCAACAACCGGCGCGGCCGCAGACGACGCGCGAAGACCAGCAGCGCGAGCAACAACAGCAAACACGCGCATCGCAGCAGCGCACGCCGCAGGCACAGCCGCAACCGGCGCCGACGCCGGAACGCGCGCAGCAGCCGCAGCGCGAACAGCAGCCACAGGCGCCTCAAGTGGAACGTAGCCAAGGCCAGCCGGAACGACGCGAGTTGCGGCAGTCGCCGGTGGCGGCGCGTCCGGACAAGAGTGCGCGGCAGGCGCCGAAAAAGCCTGACATTCCGGAACCGAGCGCGCGTGCGCCGCAGGCGAAGGAACAGCAAGCGCAACCGGAACAGCGCAGTGGAAAAGGCAAAGGCGTTGGCAAACAGGACGATCGCGAAAACGGGCGACCGCGTTAAAGGTATCCCCTGACAGGTTATGGCGCCGCGCAGATCAGTCTGCGCGGCGCTTGTATATCAGGACGGGATCGCCCCAGGCCGTGCCGACGTCGGCATCGATGCGTTCGTAGTCGCGCAGGAATGCGCTGCCATTTACCAATAACTGCGGAAAATAAATCGACGCGTTCACGATGTAGTCCGGCTTCTCGGCGTCCACCATCGTTGTGGGAACGATGTTGTTCGCGGCGCGATACCACTCGCCGGCGGCGTCCTTTAGTTCCGATGGATCGGGCGGATAGTAGCGTGGCGCGGTCGGCGAGCATAGGCCGACGGGATCGTAGACGCTCCCCTTGTAGAAATAGCCGAATACACCTATCTCGGAGATCAGCGCGAGCGACTGAGCGGCGTCGGGCTCCTGATTCAGACGCTCCGCCGCCGCGCGATAGCTGCGGTAACGTTCGCGCTCCATGCCGGGCCAGTCACCGGAGTTTGCGTCGCGCGCGTAGATCCAGCGGCGCGGATCGTTGGTGTCGCCGCGATGGTAGGTGTAGCGGTTCGCGGCGAGAAGCGCAAGCGCGAGCACGGCAACGCCCGCGCGCCAGAGATTTTTTCGCGCGGCGATCTTCGGCATCGTGAGCAGTAGCACCCCTCCCCCGCCCACGATCAGGATCGTGCTGAAGATGGTGTAGGACGGGAAATACCACGCCGAGGTTTTGCCGACGATTGCATAGAAGAACAGAAATCCGGCGGGATATAGGAGATATACGAGCATCGCGGGACGCTTCGCGGAGTGGAAGATCAAGACGATTGGAATCAGCAAACATACGAGCACGCCGAGCACGATGCGCAGCGGGTTCGTCACCGCCTCAAGGCGGTTCCCGTTGATCAAAATGCGGAGGCCCCAGCCCTTCAACGCGGCCCAGAGATTCATCGGGAAATGTAGCGCGCGGTCGAGCAGGCTAATCGGCTCGCCGGTGTAGGGCCAGTAGACGATGGGCGTAAAGCGCTTGACGCTGACGGATTGCGGGATCGGCGAGCCGTAATAGGCAAAACTGAACACGAGCCAAGCAAGCGGAATCGCGCCGAAGTAGAGGAAGTGCATCGGCTTCCACGCGCGCTGCAGCAACAACGCGCCCCACACGATCGGCGTGGCGACAATCCCTTCCGGACGAATCAGCGGCGCGACGGAGGCGAGTGTGAGCGCGAGCGACCAGCGCGCGTGGCGCGTGGCGAGGAAGCAGGCGAGCAGCGTGACCGTGAGTAGTGGGTTTTCGAAACCTTGCGAGGCGACGACGACCGCGACGGAGTTGAAGGCGACGAGCATCACGGTCAACAACGCGATGAAACCGCTTTTGGAGAGGTCGCGCGCGCACGCAAATGCGAGTATGACAGTCGCGGCGTGTAGCAGCGCGTTTAACATCAGCGCCGCGGATGGCAGATCCGGATTGAATGTGAGGCGGCTCCACACGGCGAGCAGCGTCATGTATGCGGGCGTGGTCGAACCCAGCACGCGCGGGCCGTCGAGATTCCACGAGGGCACGCCGTGTTCGGCGAGGTGCTTTACGTGGCGGAATGTGATGTACGCGTCGTCGCTCGGGCGCGGGGTCTGCGTGAGCACGAAGATTCCGGCGAGCAGCGCCAGCACGCACACGGCGCGGCAGGCCGGATCGCTCCCCCACTGACGCAGCAGTGCCTTCACCGTGCGTCGGACGCTCCGCCGCGCAGGCCCCAGAGCACCATCAAGCAGAGCGGGATGATGGCGAGCGTGAGTGAGATAAATCCGAACGCGACGACGCCTTCTTCAAAGCTCGTGCCGGTGAATCCCTTGCCCGTGATCGGCGCCATCTTTTCGCCCGCGCCGGCCGCCGCGCCATAAAGCGTCGTCGCCCAATTCACGTACGTGCCGTAGAGCGCCATCCAGAATGCGGCGGCCAGCGTGCGCGCGCCGAGGCGCAGTCGCGGCCACAGCAATCCGAGGATGACGAGGAACGGGCCGTTCATCACACCTTCGAGGTGGCTGGTGAGCCCCATGCGCGGATTCGCGAGCTGGCCCGAGAACAATCCGGTGATGAGGCCGAACAAAAAGAGCAGGATGCCGGCCTGCAACAGGCGGTGGCCCTGCCGCACTTGTGCGTTCGATGCTGTGCTCATGCTTCCCCTCCGTGCGAACCGCGCGAGCGCAGTGTACGGGGGATGCGGGCGCGGACGCCACCTGATATACTGCGCGTGCGCTGGGCTGCGGGCCTGCGCGCTGGGGGAAACGCTGCGTGCATTCCGGGGGGAGTGCTGTATCCACACATCTGGACGGGCGAGATCCGTCTGGACGGTACGGTCTTCTATTCTGGTGCGTGTTCGCCGTCGTCGCGGTGGCGGTACGCGGCGTGCGGTGGGACGAAGCCTACGAACACGCGCAGATTCTCGCCGGACAAATCCCCTACCCCGAAAATCATCCGCTGTATCGCTACGTGCACAACGGCTTCAGCGCGCAGACGTATCTCTCGGCGCTGGTTGTGTGGCTGATGCCGGGGCCCCTCGCACTCAACGGCATTCGCAATGTGTTGTTTGTGCTGGCGAGCGTGTTGCCGGCGTACTTGTTCACGCGACGACTCACCGGCAATACCTTGTTCGGGCATGCCGCCGCGTTGCTCACGCTCGCGGGCGTGTGGCTCGAATTCGACAGCAGCTATCCGCTCTCCGTCTGGCCGAACACGTTTACGAACGGGTACCTTGGCGGCGCGTACATGTTGCTGACGATGTATTTGATCCTGACCGCGCGCTGGCGCAGCGGATTCTTCCTGCTCGGACTCGCGCCGGCGATCCACATCGGCGAGTTGCCCGCGATTCTGCCCGTGTGCGGATTGTTTTTACTGTGGACCTTCGCGCGCGGTGATCGTGCGGAGCTGCTGCGCGCGTTGCCGTGGGGCGCGGGGGGCGTCGCGATCTGCGTTGGGTTCGGGCTGCTGATTCGCTTTGGGTTCTATGTGCCGTGGCCCGAAACGATTTCGGATGCGGCGAATGTCGACGCGATCTGGAAGGGATACACGGAGTACTTCGATCCGCACCGGCAATTCCCGCCGGTGAACGCGCATGTCGGTGCATTTGCGGCGCTCCTGATCGGAATCGGGGCCGCCTTGACGCTCGGCTCGCGTGAACCCCTGTACCGATGGCTGGCGATATATACGGCGAGCGTGGTGGCGGTGGTCTGGGTCGCGATGGGCATCCATGCCGCGCTCGGTCCGGAGACGCCCTTTCTCATCATCGGCTGGATGCCCTACCGGCTCCTGAACCTGTTGCTGCCGGTGTGGCTGGCGACCGTGATTGGGGTGTTGGCCCGGAATGACGATGAGCGCGGCCGGGTCGGGGCTTGGATGGTTGGGGGTGCGCTGGCACTCTACCTCGGGCTGCCGGTCTTGAGGCTCGGCTTCGGTGAGGAACTGGTCGACCGCTACCTGGCGTCCGGTGAATTGGTGATGCTGTTGCTGACCGGAGCGGCTTATGCGCGGCTCGCTCTGATGCTTCCGAGGCGGTGGCGTCTCACGCTCGCGTGGCGTTCCGCCGGTGCGATTGGTTTGGTCGGATTGATCTTCGTTCATCAGCTCGGCGCGGCGAGTTTCGTCGCCGGTGCGGCGCTGTTCGTGCTGTTTCAGAAACGTTTCCGCTTGGCGATTCCGGCGCTTCCACACTGGGCGTTCCTTGGAACAGCGGTAGCGCTCGCGATGCTGTTGAACTACGACCAGTTCGCGTCGCGCACGTCGTTGCCGCGGAGTTCGTTCGACGAAAACGTTGCGAATTACCTCCGCGACCAAGGTGAACGCGGCGCCGTATTGCTCGCGCATCCGTCCGAGTTCTTGCTGCAGGCGCGGGTCGGCAATCCTGTGCTGGTCGAGACCCAGACGGCGTCGCTCATGAGCTATCTGCCGGCGCTGGGGCCTTGGATTCAGCAGGTCTATCTGGATTTATACGGCTATGGGTTCGACCAGCGGCCGTCGTCGGACCTGGACGCCCGCTGGCAGGAGTTATGGGCGGCGCGGTCGGCGCAGGAATGGGCGGCACTCGCGCGGAAGTATCGGATTGGGTATGTGATTGCGCCGGCGGGGGTGCCGCTGGAGTTGGAACCGGTGGTGACGGGCGAGTCGGCGACGTTGTACCGCGCGGGGGATTTGAAGTTTACGGCCGCGAGCGATTGATAAGCGCCGCGGGCAGGATGCCCGCGCCACGAACTACATAAAGAACGAATTTATACATAGGGGGAGCGCGCGATGAGGGTTGGGATCATCGGCGGGGGCATTTCGGGGCTGGCGGCAGCATACAAGCTGAGCGGCCAGGGCCACGAGGTGGATGTGTTCGAGGCGTCGCCGTTCACGGCGGGGCTCGTGTCCTCGTTCAAGCTCGACGGCGACACAGTCGAGAAGTTCTATCACTTCCTCTGCAAGGGCGACGACGGCTATGTCGCGCTGGCACAGGAACTCGGACTGGCGGATCGCCTGCGGTGGGTGAAATCGACGACGGGGTTCTACTACGACGGCACGCCGTATGGCTTCACCTCGCCGCTCGACCTGCTGCGCTTCTCCCCCATTCCGTTCACGCAGCGCGTGCGCTTCGGCCTGTTCGCGCTCGAGGCGCGGGCGCGCCAGGAATGGACGCAGCTCGACGACATCCGCGCGACGCCGTGGCTCACCGACCGGCTCGGCAAGCGCGCGTACGACGTCGTGTGGCATCCGCTGCTGGAGATGAAGTTCGCGGAGCTGGCCGGCACGATCTCGGCCGCGTGGGTGTGGCACCGGATCAGCCGCGTCGCGCGCTCGAAGGGCATGATGGGCTACCTCGAGGGCGGCTCGGAGTTGTTCTACTCGAGGCTGGTCGACGCGATTAAGGCGCGCGGCGGGCGCATCCACACCGGGCGGCCCGCGAAGCGGATTCTGGAGACCGGCGGGCGTGTGCACGGTCTCGACATGGCGGACGGTTCGGTCGTCGAGTGCGATCGCGTGATTTCGACGGCGCCGATCAGCATTTTGGCGAAACTCTTGCCGCCGACGTGGAACGAATACGCGCAGCAGTTGGAGCGCATCAAGTATGTCGGCGTCGTGTGTGCCGTGTTCAAGCTCAAGCGGCCGGTGTCCAAATATTTCTGGCTGAACGTGAACGACCGGCGCATCGCGTGCAACGGGATCATCGAGTTCACAAACCTGAATCCCGGCATGAGCAAGGACGGGCACATCGTCTACGTGCCGTATTACCTGCCGACCACGTCGGCGTTGTACACCAGCGACGCGAAGGTCGCGTTTGAGCAGTCGTGGCAGTCACTGAAATATCTGAATCCGGCGCTGAAAGATTCAGACCTGATTTCGCATCAGGTGTTCAAGGCCGCGCATGCGCAGGCCGTGTGTCCGACCGGATTTCTCGACGTGTTGCCCAAGCAGCAGTCTCCGCTCGACGGCTTGCACCTGCTCGACTCGGTGTTCCTGTATCCCGAAGACCGCACGCAGTCCAGCCTGATCACCAAGGCGTGGGAATGCGCGGACCAGATCAACCGGAGTGCGAACGAGGCATGCAGCGCGCCGCCGCTCAAAGCCACAGCCTGAGCACGGTGCGCGCGCACTACCGCGCGCTCGCGCCGAGCTATGACCAGAAAGCGAACGCCACGTGCAAAGCGGCGTATCGCGAGTTGGCCGGGCGCGTGTTTGCCGATGCGCAGGCGGTGCTGGAACTCGGCGCGGGATCGTCGCCGCTGGTGACAGAGATGCCGGCGCGGCGAAAGGTTGCGTGCGATCTCAGCGCGGACATGCTGCGCGCGGGCGGGCAGTTTACGCGCGCGGTGTCCGATGCGCAGCGCCTGCCCTTTGCCGATGCCAGCTTCGACGGCGTGTTCTGCATCAACCTGCTGGAGCATGCGCCGGAACCGGGACTGGTCGTGCGCGAAGCGGCGCGTGTGTTGCGCGCAGGCGGACGTTTCCTCGCGGTCACGCCCAACGGCGACGTTGAATGGTTGCTCGATTTACTGGAAAAGCTGCGGCTGAAGTTGCCCGAGGGCCCGCATTCCTTCTTGGGCTACGACGATCTCGCCGGGCTCACTGGCGATGCGTTTCAGATTGTCGAGCATTGCCGCTTTCTGGCCTTGCCTGTGGGGCCATGGTCGGCCGCGCGGCGGATAGATCGCATCGCGCAGGGCGGGTTGTTTCAGTACATCGTATGTGAAAAGCGTTAACGATTTTTCAACATGAAGTTCTTGTACGCCTCTAAGTCATATTTTCCACGCAGCGCCGCAAAACAACGACCATTTTCAACGACTTTAAGGCATCTTAAACAGCCTTCAAGAACATGGCGAAATGATCGAACGAGTCGCCCGTCGTTTTCTTTATCCAAATCGACGCGAAGAATTCCGTCGATTAATTCGGCTCGCGAATTATCTCCACGAAGCGCTTCGGTAATTGACTCCAACAGAGCCTCCGGCCTAGGGCCACCACTCACGATCACGGTATAGTTCGATTCATGGCCCGGTGAAAGCCTGGAAATGGTCACCGTTGCCGACAGATCATCGTGCAACCCGCGAAGAGTTAACCTACTGCTATCTGTAGCGCTGGAAATGAAATTTAAGCTCATTCCATATATGACTTCGTCCGTCATAGCTATCGGTTGCGGCGTAATTACCCACCACCACAGAAAACCAACGGACAAAATGATTGCGAATGCCAGAAAAATATAAGTCATTTCACGCGCCCAAATTATGAAAGCCCGTATTTGTCTGAGCGATTGACAAAGTCGAGGCTCCGACACGATGCGCCCAGCATCATACGCCCACGTTGAAAAACCATGCGTCTGGCCGCTACTCTTGGCGGCCTGTCACACGCTCGGGCACAGGGGTGCGCGTCGCGTTCTCCGCCGGTTTCCCGGCCCAAGACTGATTCGGAGCGAATCGATGAAACTACACGAATATCAGGCCAAGGCACTCTTCCGCGAGGTGGGCATTCCGTGCCCCGCTGATCGTGCGGTGGGTACGGCGGCCGAGGCAGTGGATGCGGCGAAGGCGCTGGGCCTGCCCGTGGTGCTGAAGGCGCAGGTGCACGTCGGCGGGCGCGGCAAGGCCGGCGGCGTGAAGCTGGTCAGCAAGATGGAGGAAGTCGAGCCGACCGCGAAGAAAATCCTCGGCCTCACGATTAAAGACCTGCCCGTGCGCAAGCTGCTCGTCGCGCCGGCGGCCGAGATCAAAAAGGAAGTCTACCTCTCGATCCTGATCGATCGCGGCGCGCGCAAGGCGGTGTTCATCGGCTGCGCGGACGGCGGCGTGGAGATCGAAGAGACGGCGAAGACGAATCCCGAGGCGATCCTGCGCTACGAGGTCGCCGCGAAGGAACTGCGCTCGCTCTCCCCCGGCAAACTGATGCCGTTCGCGTCGAAGCTGTTCAGCGACGCGAAACAGGCGGGCGAAGTGACCGAGATCATGTCGAAGATGGCGAAGCTGTTTGCCGACAAGGACGCCTCGCTGATCGAGATCAATCCGCTGATCGCCGACGGCCACGGCAAGGTGGTCGCGCTCGACGCGAAGATGATCATCGACGACAACGCAATGTTCCGCCACACAGACCTTGAGCCGTTGCGCGATATGGACAGCGAGGATCAGGACGAACTCGACGCGAAGGCGCAGGGCCTGAGCTTCATCCCGCTGGACGGCAACATCGGCTGCATGGTGAACGGCGCGGGCCTCGCGATGGCGACGATGGACACCATCAAGCACGTCGGCGGCAACCCCGCGAACTTCCTCGATGTCGGCGGTAGCTCGTCGCCGGACAAAGTGGTCGCGGCGTTCCGCCTGATCCTGAAAAACCCGAAGGTAAAGGCGATTCTGATCAATATTTTCGGCGGCATTACGCGCTGCGACGACATCGCGCGCGGGATTCTGAAGTCGCTCGAAATGATGAAAGTGAACGTGCCGATTGTCGTGCGGCTCGTGGGCACGAACGAAGAAGAAGGACGGCGGCTGCTTGAAGGAACCGACCTCGGCACGGCGAAATCGCTGGTCGAGGGCGCGCGCAAGGCCACCGAACTGGGAGGCGGCCGCGCATGAGCATTCTCGTCAACAAAAACACCAAAGTCATCGTGCAGGGGATCACGGGCCGCGACGGCTCGTTCCATTCCAAGCAGATGATCGACTACGGCACGAACATCGTCGCGGGCGTGACGCCCGGCAAGGGCGGCCAGTCGATCCTCGATCGGCCGATCTACAACTCGTGCAAGGAAGCCGTCGCGGCGACCGGCGCGGATGTGTCGATCATGTACGTGCCCGCGAAGTTCGCGAAGGACGCGATGATCGATGCCGCCACCTCGGGCATCAAGTTGCTCGTGGCGATCACGGAAGGCGTGCCGACGCTCGACGCGCTCGAAGCGTACGAGTTGCTGACCGCGAACGGCGTGCGCCTCATCGGGCCGAACTGCCCCGGTCTTATCACGCCGGGCGAGTGCAAGATCGGCATCATGCCGGCGAGCATCCACAAGGCCGGGCGCGTGGGCGTGATCTCGCGCAGCGGCACGCTGACCTATGAAATCGTGAACGAACTGACGCTGCACGGCCTCGGCGAGAGC
Source organism: uncultured Nitrospirales bacterium (assembly GCA_964620045.1). Lineage (GTDB taxonomy): Bacteria > Hydrogenedentota > Hydrogenedentia > Hydrogenedentales > VFKU01. Next base: position 42,140 of record CAZUJL010000014.1, on the reverse strand, counting down.
ACCTGTGTCGGCATCGGCGGCGACCCCGTCATCGGCAGCAAGTTCATCGACCTGCTCCCGCTCTTCGAAAAGGACACGCAGACCGAAGCCGTCGTGATCTGCGGCGAAATCGGCGGCCAGGACGAAGTCGACGCGGCGCGCTACGCCAAAGAAAAGATGACCAAACCCGTGGTCGGCTTCATGGCCGGATTAACCGCACCGCCGGGCAAACGCATGGGCCATGCGGGCGCGATCGTGGGCGGCGAAGATGATACTGCCGCGTCCAAGATTGCCAAGATGAAAGCCTACGGCGTGGAAGTGGCAGGTCTCATCAGCGATGTCGTGGCGCTGGTGGAGCGTAAGCTCGGCGTTAGCTAATCTCTGATTACAAAGCGCGTGTTGCGGCTAGCAGTGACCGCCGCAGCACGCGCCGATCACTCCGGGGCCTTTGTTACCCTCAATCTGCACACTAACGACGGAATTTGCGGCGCGCTTGATCATCTCGGGAGTGAGTTCCGGCATCTTGCCTAGTAATTCCTTGGCGCGCGGATCGGCTGTGAAGAGTTCCGACTGATAGACAGCCTCTTTTGCAATCTGGATGTCGCGCAGACCGGCGGCCAGCATGGCGGCAATATAGTCTTTCTTCAGCGACGCGCCGCCGATGCACGCGCAATAAACCGCTTCGGACGCCTTCAACGCCGCGGGCAATTCTTCCAGCAGCACCAAATCCGAAATGAAGAAACGCCCGCCGGGTTTCAGCACGCGCTGGATCTCGCGAAACACTTTCGGCTTGTCCGGCGAAAGATTGATCACACAGTTCGAAATCACTACGTCGACGGAATTGTCTTCGAGCGGCAACGCCTCGATGTGACCCTCGTGAAATTCTACGTTGGCATAGCCGCCGCGCGTCGCGTTCACGCGTGCCTTCGCGAGCATTTCGGGCGTCATGTCCACGCCGATCACGCGGCCCTTCTCCCCCACGCGCTTCGCGGCGAGGAAGGCATCGAAGCCAGCGCCGGAACCGAGATCGAGCACGGTATCGCCTTCGCGCAACGCGGCGAGCGCGACAGGATTGCCACAGCCGAGGCCGAGATTCGCACCGTCGGGAACGGCCTTCATCTCTTCGGCGCCATACCCCACCGCGCCGCTCATGGTCTCGGCCGATGTTGGCGCGCCGGTGCCGCAACACGAAGCGGGTTGGCGTTGCGCGATCTTGCCGTAGCGTTCCTTGACGGCGTCACGAATGTCGGGGGTCATCGCGATTCTCCTGTTTGGGAAGTTCCGAGTTCCTGCATCATGGGCCCTAACAGACCCTTAACCATGTCAGCGAATGCTGACGTCTTCACCAACGACATGCAGCAGACCTCGCCGTCCTTTTCCCACGAGATCAGCGCGAGCTTGTCGCCCGGCTTAATGCCAGCGCGAGCGCGCAGCTCTTTGGGAAGAATCATCTGGCCGCGTTCGTCGACCGAAACAACAGCATCGACTTGGAATCCGCCCGGGACCGAGCAGCAGGTATCTGTGGGCTTTTTCATGTCGAACTCCTCGTTGCTTATTTATAAGTTTATTCTGATTTTACTGAAAAATCAAGGATGCTTAAATACCTACCAAATGGTAATCTCTTGACACTCGAAATCTCCTTATAAATACGCTAGAATAAGCGTTCTACGAAACTCTTTTGGCCGGGTTTCAGGGGCCCGAGCCACGTGCGTCGAGGCGTGTTGCGTCCCGGCGCGCAGAAGTCAGCGGGTGGATGAGTAACGAGGGATCGCATCCCAGCGGGCACAGTCTCGCGTTTGTCGAAGAGCTTTACGAGGAGTATCTGCAGGATCCCTCGTCGGTCTCGGATGAGTGGGCGCGTTATTTCGCGTCGCTGAATGGCGGCACGGCACACGCCGCGCACTCGCGCATCGGCCCCTCCTTCCACCCCACGTCGATCTTCAATCCCGCGCGCGTCAACGGATACAAAGCGAACGGCAACGGCGCATCCGCGCCGGCCTCGCATCAGGACGCGACCGCGCTTCAGCACAAAGTCGACATGCTGATCCGAAACTACCGCGTGCGCGGCCATTTGATGGCGTGCAGCAGCGCGGTGGGCACGCCGGCGGTGGAACTGCCCGAGCTCGACCCGACCTACTACGGCTTCACGACCGCGGACTTTGAAAAGAAATTCGCGGCGCAGTCGATCATGGGCGAAGGCCCGCTGACGCTGCGCGAGATCATCGTGCGCCTGCAGAACACCTATTGCCGCTCGATCGGCGTGCAGTTCATGCACGTGGACGATTTGGAAATCCGCGACTGGCTGCAAAGCTGGATGGAGCGGACGGAAAACCGCATCACGCTCGAACGCAAGCAGCAGCTGCGCATTCTCACGCGCCTGACCGACGCGACGGTGTTCGAAGAATTCATCCAGAAGAAATATCCGGGCGCGAAGAGCTTTTCGCTGGAAGGCGCGGAAAGCCTTATCCCCCTGCTGGAAATGTGCATCGAGCGCGCGGGCGACCAGAACATTGAAGAGGTCGTGTTCGCGATGGCCCACCGCGGGCGCCTGAACGTGCTCGCGAACATCATGGGCAAGGACCCCGCGCAGATTTTCCGCGAATACGAGGACAAAGATCCGGAATCTTTCCTCGGCGGCGGTGACGTGAAGTATCACCTCGGATACCACACCGAGTGGAACACGATGCAGGGCCGCAAGGTGCATCTGGCACTGTGCTTTAACCCGAGCCATCTGGAATATGTGAACCCGGTCGCGATGGGGCGCATGCGCTGCTGGCAGGAACGCGGCGGCGACGAGCGCCACGAGCGCGGCATGTGCGTGATGATCCACGGCGACTCCGCCTTTGCAGGCGAAGGCATCATTCAGGAAACGCTGAACCTGAGCCGGCTGCCGGCGTACACCACGGGCGGCACGCTGCACATCGTGGTGAACAACCAGATCGGTTTCACGACGCCGCCGATGCAGTACTCCTCCACGCGGTACTGCACCGACGTCGCGCGCATGCTGATGAGTCCCATCTTCCACGTGGACGGCGAAGATCCGGAAGCGGTGGCGCAGGTGATCGCGCTGGCGATGGAATTCCGCAAGCAGTTCAAGCGCGACGTTGTGATCGACATGTACTGCTACCGCAAACGTGGACACAACGAACACGATGAGCCGGCGTTCACGCAGCCTCTCCTCTATCGCGAGATCTCCAAGCGCAAACCCGTGCGCGAGAACTATCTTGATCGCCTCGTCGGCACCGGCGGCATCACGCACGAAGACGGCGAGCGCATCGCGCAGGAACGCCGCGATCGGCTTGAGGCCGCGCTGACCGAGGCGCGCGCGAAGCCGCAGATCCGGCCGGAGTCCGCGCTGCGCGGATTGTGGAGCAACTACCGCGGCGGGCCGGACAAGACCGTGCCGGAAGTGGACACGGGCGTCGACAAGGGCCAGTTGCAGGTCCTGCTGCGCAAACTGTGCACCGTGCCCGATGGTTTTCAGATCCACCCGAAGCTCGAGAAATTCATCGAAGGCCGCTGCGAAATGGCGGATGATAAGCGCGCGCTGGATTGGTCCGCGGCGGAAGCGTTGGCGTTTGCCACGCTCGTGACCGAAGGCGCTCCTGTGCGGATGACGGGGCAGGACTGCGAACGCGGCACGTTCAGCCACCGCCACGCTATGTTCCACGATTACCAGACCGGGCAGCGACACATGCCCTTGCAGCACCTCACCACCGATCAGGCGCGCATCACGATCGAGAACAGCCCGCTGTGCGAAGCCGGGGTGCTTGGTTTTGAGTACGGCTACAGCCTCGCGTGTCCGGATGGACTCGTGATTTGGGAAGCGCAGTTCGGCGATTTCGTGAACTGCGCGCAGGTAATCATCGACCAGTTCATCACGACCGCGGAAGACAAGTGGCGCAGCCTGAGCGGCGTGACGCTGCTGCTGCCGCACGGCTACGAAGGCATGGGCCCGGAACACTCGAGCGCGCGCGTAGAGCGATTCCTCACGCTCGCGGCCGAAGACAATTTCCAGGTGTGCGTGCCGTCGACGCCGGCGCAGATGTTTCACTTGATGCGGCGCCAGGTGCGCCGGCCGTGGCGCAAACCGCTCATCGTGCTCACGCCGAAGAGCCTGCTGCGCAATCCGGCGGCGATCTCCCCCATCGACGAACTCGCGGCCGGACGGTTCCAGCGGATTATTCCGGATCCGAGCGGCCGTGTGCGCGGGATTAAGCGCATTCTGCTGTGCTCCGGCAAGATTTACTACGACCTTGAAGCCGAGCGCGTGGCGCAAAAACGCGACGACATCGCGATCATCCGCATCGAACAGTTGTACCCGCTGCACCCGGCGGACCTGAACGCCGTGCTCGAGAATTACGAGACCGATACTCCGGTGTTGTGGGTACAGGAGGAACCGGAGAACATGGGCGCGTGGCGGCGCATGAAGGGGAAATTCGGCGAGCGCATGTTTGGCCGCTTCCCGTTCACGGTCGCCAGCCGGCCCGCGTCGGCCAGCCCGGCCACCGGCTCGGCCTTCGCGCACAAGAACGAACAAAAGTCCATCCTGTCCGTCGCGTTTGGAACGCAACGGACCTCGTGGTACTAAGCTGCGAGCGTTGCCAGTCTGGAGATTGCGATCATGCCCATTGAATTAAAAGTGCCGACGGTCGGCGAATCGATCACGGAAGTCGAAATCGGCACGTGGCTCAAGAAGCCCGGCGACCACGTCGCGAAAGATGAACCGATCGTCGAGATCGAATCCGACAAGGCGACGGTGGAAGTCTCCGCGCCCGTCGAGGGCACGCTCACGCAAGCCTTGAAGCCAACCGGCACGCCGGCCGTGGTCGGCGAAGTCATCGGATTCATGGAAGCCGGTTCGGGCGCTGGCACACCTACGCCAAGCAAGACGGGCAATGGCGGCGCCGCGCAGACGGCATCCACTCCTGCTCCGAAACCGATTCCGGCAGCGGCCATGGCAAACGAAGCGATTAAACCGGACACGGCGCGCGTGCCTGCGGGCACGATCGTGATGCCAGCGGCGCAGCGTGTGCTTGCGGAGAAGGGCGTGCGCGCGGAAGAAGTCACCGCGAGCGGTCCGGGCGGGCGCTTGCTGAAAGAAGACGTCCTGAAGCATGCACCGACCGAACCAAAGGGCGCGCCGATCCCGGCGCCGAATCCGGCGCTGGCGCCGTCCTCTCCCACTCCCGCTCCGTCGGCCGGTGGTCGCGAAGAAGAAATTGTGCGGATGACGCCGCTGCGGCGCGCGGCTTCGGAAGCGTTATTGAACGCGCAGCAGAACATGGCGCTGCTCACGACCTTCAACGAGTGCGACATGAGCGCCGTGATGGCGATGCGCAACGAGTACAAGGGGCAATATGAAGAAAAATACGGCATCAAGCTCGGCTTCATGTCGTTTTTTGTGAAGGCCGTGATCGAGGCGCTGAAGCAGTACCCCGCGACGAACGCCGAAATCCGCGGGCAGGACATCGTGTACAAGAACTACTACGACATTGGCATCGCGGTGAGCGGCAAGAAGGGTCTCGTGGTGCCCGTGCTGCGCAATGCCGAGCGCCTGAGCTTCGCCGAGATCGAGCGTGTCATTTCCGACATGGGCAAGCGCGCGCGGGACGGCAAGATCCGGCTCGATGAACTCTCCGGCGGCACGTTCACGATCACAAACGGCGGCGTCTTCGGCTCGATGATGTCCACGCCGATCGTGAACGCACCGCAAAGCGCGATCCTCGGCATGCACGCGATCAAGGAACGCGCGGTCGTTGTCGACGGCGCCGTCGTTGCGCGGCCAATGATGTACCTCGCGCTGACCTACGATCACCGCATCATCGACGGCCGCGAGGCGGTCGGATTCCTCGTGCGCGTGAAGGAATGCATCGAAGATCCCGCGCGCATTCTGGTTGAAGTCTGACCCAATAAAAAACGCAGGAGTTGCGTTTAGGAATGAAACTGCCTCGGGTCTACTACGTACCAGGCTGCATAACGGTGGCGTTCTTGCTATCAATTCCGATGTGTCGATGGCTATCGACGCCAATTCCGCAAACGCTGACAGCGGATTATCTGAAAGGCACCAGTGTGAATTTTATTTTCGCCGCCGATATCGGCATGACAACTCTAAGCGAATCGAACGACCGTAATGTTCAACGCCTGACTTTATCCAAGAAAACGATCTTCGACGGAAAAGGAATGCAGCGAACCGCAATCGAGGCAGTACCGTATAACAAGCGACTGTTGACGCAACTCTCAACATCACTGCAATCAGCTTTTCCGCATAGCACTCGATTTGACGGCGACAGTGTGGTTGTTGATCTTGAAGCTCAGAATGACTCCGACATGATTAATCTCACTTCGAAGATGCTTGAGTTATGCCTCAGCGAACTGGGTATCACGTTTGGCGAGACGTTCGTACTTGACTATGAGGGCGACCAAAACGTCCGGCGGTTTAAGGCTTTTCTTGATCGGAACTATCCGAGGAACAACTAACTCCAGTTTTTGCGTCAATAACATTCTCAGACATCACTCGACAGGATAAACAAGTGACACCAATCAACCACGATCTAGTAGTTATCGGCGCCGGGCCCGGCGGATACATTGCGGCAATTCGCGCGGCGCAGCTTGGGCTGAACACGGCCTGCATTGACGAGAACGCGGAGCTCGGCGGTACGTGTTTGCGCGTGGGGTGCGTGCCGAGCAAGGCGCTGCTCGAATCGAGCCACCGCTATCACGCGGCGCAGCATGATCTGGCCGTGCACGGCGTGACCGCGAACGGCGTGGGCCTCGATCTCGGCGTGATGATGAAGCGCAAGAACAAAATCGTCGGCGGACTCACGCGCGGCGTGGGTTCGCTGTTCAAGAAGTACGGCGTGACGCGCTACACCGGCCGCGGGAAACTTTCCGGTCCGGGGACGGTGACCATCGAAGGCCAGGACGCCGGCACGCTGACGGCCAAGCACATCATTCTCGCCACCGGCAGCGTGACCGCTCCCCTGCCGGGCGTGCAGACCGACGGCGATCGCATCGGCGGCAGCACGGAAGCGCTCGCGTGGCCGGAAGTGCCGCAGCACCTGGTCGTGATCGGCGCGGGCGTGATCGGCTTGGAGCTCGGCTCCGTATGGCTCCGGCTGGGCGCGAAGGTGACCGTACTCGAATACCTCGATCGCATCATGCCCGGCATGGATCGCGAGCTCAGCCTCGAAGCGCAGAAAATTTTCAAGAAACAGGGCATTGAGTTCCGCCTCGGCACGAAGGTTATGGGCGCAAAAGTAAATGGCGCACAGTGCACCGTCGAGATTGAAGGCGGCGAACCGATCGTGTGCGATCGCGTGCTGCTGTGCGTCGGTCGCCGGCCGAACTCACAGGGCATTGGCCTGGAGACGGTCGGCATCGAGACCGACAAAGGCGGCCGCATTCTTGTAGACGATCACTTCCGCACGACGGCGGACGGTGTCTACGCGATCGGCGATCTCATCCGCGGCCCGATGCTCGCGCACAAGGCGGAAGAAGAAGCCGTCGCGTGCGTGGAGACGATCGTGAAGGGCTACGGCCACGTGAACTACGACGCGATTCCGGGCGTCGTGTACACACACCCCGAGGCGGCCTCGGTCGGCAAGACCGAAGAAGAACTCGCGGGCGCCGGCATTCCGTACAAGGTCGGCAAGGCGATCTACTTCCCCAACGCCCGCGCGAAGGCGCTCGATGCGACCGAAGGCTTCGTGAAAGTCCTGACGCACAAAGAAACCGACCGCATTCTCGGCGTACACATCCTCGGCGCGCAGGCGGGTGATCTCATCGCGGAGGCGGCGGTCGCCATTAATTTCGGCGCGAGCGCCGAAGACCTCGGACACACGAGTCACGCGCACCCGAGCCTCGCCGAGATCGTGAAAGAAGCCGCGCTCGCGGCATTCGACAAGCCGCTGAACTCCTGAGTAAGCGATTGCAGACTCACGTTTCCGGCCGCTAAACACCTACGGGAACATGGCTTAGCGCGCCTGTGGCAGTTTCGCGCCGCGGGCCGTTTTTTCTGCGGATTTGCCAATAAATCCCAAGAATTTGAAGCATTTCCGACAAAAGCGTATCTTCTTTGTTTTAATGCAGGTTAAGCCCTTGGCCTGCTTGGCGTTAGTGCATGAAACGCATGCGCGCCGGTCGTGTTAGAGTCCATACCAATTAAAACAAGGTGTCACCGTCCCAGCGATGCTGGGTCTGCAAGAATTCGCCGTGCACGAAGTGAACCAACCGAAAAGGGACCGGGCCTCACACGGCGCCCGCGCCGTCCCCCTGGAAGCCTGGAGCCTGAACTGAATGTCCACTGTCCTGCCGCAATCCACCCCCCACGAAACCCTCGAAGACGACCAACGACTTTTCAATGACCTCGTAGTCCATATCGCGACGAAGAACGGATCGGGCAGTCAGTCTTCGAACCTGATCCTGTTGCGCGCGATCTGCAAGATGGGTATTCCCGTCAGCGGGAAGAACCTGTTTCCGTCGAACATCGCCGGCTTGCCGACGTGGTTCACCATTCGCGCGAACGAAGCCGGCTGGCTCGCGCGCCGCTCGCGCAGCGACGTGCTCATTGCGATGAACGACGCGACGGCGGCGGCCGACCTGGCGGAACTCGCGCCGGGTTCGATGGCGATCATCAACGACGTGCTGAAGAAATTCGTGACGCGGACGGACCTGCGCATACACGAAGTGCCGTTCAACAAACTCGTCGCGGAAGCCTGCCCGGATCACAAGCTGCGCAAGCGCGTGATCAACGTCATCTACACCGGCGTGCTCGCGTGGCTGCTCGACATCGACATGGAAGCCATCACCGAGGCGATCTCGCACCAGTTCGGTGGAAAGAAATCGGCCGTCGCGCTGAACAAGGCCGCGGCGGACGCGGGCTACGACTGGGCGAAGGCGCACCTGCCCAAGCACCCGACGCTGGGCCTGCGCGCGACGAACAAGACGGCCGACAAGCTGATCATCGAAGGCAACGAAGCCACGGCAATCGGCCTGCTCTTCGGCGGCACGACGGTGCTCTCGTGGTACCCCATCACGCCGAGCAGCAGCGTGTGCGAAAACCTGATTGACCTCTTCGACAAGTACCGCGTCGACCCGGCGACGGGCAAGGCGACCTACGCCGCGATTCAGGCGGAGGACGAAATCGCCTCGATGGGCTTCATGCTCGGCGCGGGTTGGGCGGGCGCGCGCGCCGTCACGGCGACCTCAGGCCCCGGCATCTCGCTGATGTCGGAAATGGCGGGTCTCTCCTACTTCGCGGAAATTCCCGCGGTGATCGTTGACGTGCAGCGCATGGGCCCGAGCACGGGCCTGCCGACGCGCACGAACCAGGGCGACATCGCGAAGGCGTATCAACTCTCGCACGGCGACTGCAAACACCCGCTGCTCATTCCGGGTTCGGTGGCCGAGTGCTACGAATTCGCAATCAAGGCGCTCGACCTCGCCGAGCACATGCAGACGCTTGTGTTCCTGATGACCGACCTCGACCTCGGCATGAACAAGTGGCTCAGCCCCTCGTTCACGCCGCCGGGCGATGCGCCGGTGCCGCGCGGCAAGGTGCTCGATGCGGCGGCGCTGGAAAAGATCGCGAAGTTTGAACGCTACCGCGACGTGGACGGCGACGGCATTCCCTACCGCACGCTGCCGGGCACGGACAATCCAAAGGCGGCCTACTTTACGCGCGGCACGGGCCACAAGCCGGACGCGGAATACAGCGAGAACGCACAGAACTGGCAGCAGAACATGGACCGCCTGTCGCGGAAGTTTGATACGGCGCGGCAGCTTACGCCGGCGCCCGTCGTCGATCACGTCACGGGCGCGCGCGTGGGCATTCTGGCCTACGGATCGAGCGACCCGGCCGTGGCCGAGGCGCGGCACGTGCTCGCGCATCAACACGAGACGCCGACAAGCTACCTGCGCATTCGCGCGCTGCCGGCGAACGCGAGCATTCGCGAGTTCATTGCGAAGTACGACCGGATTTACCTCGTCGAACAGAACCGCGACGCGCAAATGGCGGGCATCCTGAAAGTGGAATACCCCGAGCTCGCCGCGAAAATCCAAAGCATCCTGCACTACAACGGTCTGCCGATCGATGCGCAGACGATCGTCGACGGCGTCACCGGCGCCGCGGAAAGGAAGTAACGCACATGGGTACGACGGAAACGACTCCCGCGCCGCTGGGCAAGGATGTGCTCAACCGCATCGGCCTCAAGGTGGCGGACTACAACGGCCACGACAGCACGCTGTGCAGCGGCTGCGGCCACGACGCGATCACGAGCTCGATCATCAAAGCGTGCTTTGATTACGGCGTCGCGCCGCACCAGGTGGCGAAGCTGAGCGGCATCGGCTGCTCCAGCAAGACGACCAACTACTTCATGGACAACGCGCACGGCATCAACGCCGTGCACGGCCGCATGGCGTGCATCGCGACCGGCGCGCACGCGGCCAACCGCACGCTGCTGAACATCGGCGTGAGCGGCGACGGCGACACGGCATCCATCGGCCTCGGCAACTTCCTGCACATGGTCCGGCGCAACGTGCCGATCGTGTACATCGTGGAAAACAACGGCTGCTACGGCCTCACCAAGGGCCAGTTCTCGGCGACGGCCGACGTCGGCTCGGTGAAAAAGGGCGGCAAGTATGTGAACAACCTGCCGCCGGTGGACATCTGCGCGCTGGCGCTGGAGATGGGCTGCAGCTTCGTGGCGCGGTCGTTCTCGGGCGACACGCAGCAGGTGCGCGCGCTGATCAAGGCCGCAATCGCGCACAAGGGCACGGCGGTGCTCGACATCATCTCGCCGTGCGTAACGTTCAACAACCACGAAGGCTCGACCAAGAGCGTGACCTACGCGCGCGAGCATGAAGATCCGCTGCACCAGGTGGACTTCATCCCCCACTTCGCGCCGATCGCGGTGGACTACAACCCCGGCGAAACGCTGGTGGTGAACATGCACGACGGCTCGAAAGTGACGCTGAAGAAGCTGCACGTCGACCACGACCCGCGCGACAAGGACAAGGCGCTGTTGCTGCTGCACGAAGTGCAGCGCACGGGCCACTTCTACACGGGCCTCATTTACTACTCCGAAGCGGCCAACGTGTTTGCGGACGAAATCGGCCTCATGGACGAGCCGCTCGCAACCCTGCCGACCGAAAAGACCCGCCCTTCGCGCGCGGTGTTCGAACAGATCATGGCGGCGTACAAGTAATCCAAGCCATTCTATTGTGTGCCCCGCCTAAGCGCAGCTTAGGCGGGGTTTTCATTAAGGGATTTCCAGATCAACGCGCGTGGAATTTCCTTCGCTCAACGTAACGCGCGTCTCCACGGTGACGTAGTCTTTTCGCGTCGTCGTGCCGTTCGGGATGATTTTGGGCCGGACGCCGACGCCGACTACGGTGTACGCTCCGGGTGCGATGCCGTCGATCGCATAGGAACTGCCGCGTTCCGGTTGAGCGGACGCGATAATGCTCGACGGCGGAGCGACAAAATCCCCATCCACAAACAGCGGGCCGGAATGGTCGGCAGATACAACGTACACCAGGCCGCGCTCAAAACTTTCCGGCAGCGTAAGTGTCCCCACGACCCGACCGCCTCCCATTCCAGGAAAGTCCAGGTGGGCAATGTCCCCGGCCTTCAAGCGAACGGTGGCATGTTGCCAAATGTTCACTCTCGGACCAACCTCGTACCGCGCCGAGATCAGATACTCGGCCGGCGCGAGATTCTCCATCCGGTATGCGCCATGCTCGTCCGATGAACCGCCGTGCTCGTCTTGCTTAAGGGTTTTGTCCACCAGTCGAGCCAATACATACGCGCCGAGCACTGGTGAACCATCCCGGGTCACTACGCCCTCGACCGTAGCGCCTTGCGACAGCTCGATGGTGACTTCGGTTTCGTGGCCGGCGCGAACTTCCACATTCGACCAATGCGCAGGATAGCCCTCTGCCTCCACGCGCAGGTCCACTTGCCCCGGTGAAAGTCGCTGAATTAGAAAATGGCCCGGCTCCATTTTCTCGTCAGACCGATTCCCCCACGTGGGATTTCGTTCAGTCGGTGTCGACTGGCGCAACCCCAATTTCGTTTCAAACTTTTCGACGGGCTCTTTCGTTCGCGCATCGATCACGAAGCCTCGGATCGCGCCGCGACTTTCCGCCGCCGGGATCACCACCTTGGCATTTTTCAACCTCTCCCCCGCCTGGACGCGCAACGGCTGGCCGAAGGGCGGCTCCATGGTTCCCGTCTCCGGGTCGAACACACTGAATTCATAACCACCCGGAGCGAGCGAGTGCATGCGGAATGCTCCGTCCGCATCGGTTTCGAACGGCTCCAAATTTACGGGGGACGACTCCAACGGAACGTACCGTGGCCGCAATGCGTAGTACGGCGACACCCCAGCGTGCGCGATCGTGCGGCCCGCCGTATCGACTACGTGCCCCTCAATTGACGCGGAGGCTTCCAGAACCAAATCCGGAAGTTCGATCACGCGCCCGTGGCTTTTCGGCAATGCGCTCCGCCGCTGGCTTTCGTCGAACCCTTCCCTGTTCTGCCGCTCTGCGATACGCACCAAGGCGCGCGCGGCCTCGATCAGCGGGGCATTCAGCGTGGGGAATTCCATCTGCCGCGGCGCGAACCCTTCGGCGACAACGGTTACGGTATACGCTTGCTGCGGGCGAAGTGCACCACCGACCACATACTGAAGTCCGGCGCTCACGTCGGCGGCAGCCAAGCCATCGAGCCTGTATTGGCCGTTCGCGTCCGTGATCGTCTCGACTGTCCCTACCGTATTCGCAGTACCGCCTTCGTCGTGCGCTCGCGGTGTCGCCCGAACCAGTGCGCCCTCGATCGGCCTCGTTTGCGTGTCCACGACACGCCCTTCGGCGCTGAGGCCGTCCACACGAAATGAAAATTCCAACTCACGGCCGGGACGGCCGGGCCAAATCAAAAAGTTATTGCGCGTCTGCTTCGAATCTGGAGGTATGGCCACTACGCCCGGAGGCGTAAGCGCAACAATGCTGTATCGACCGGACGGCACATTTGGAATCGCAAATCGTCCCGCATTGTCCGTAACGGCGTCCCATTCGCGCCGGGGTGCCGATGAGACGCGATCGAAATTCGCCTGCACTGCCTGGACAGGAGAATCCGCGCGCGCCAAATCGGGATCCGTCGATGGCTCAAGGCGCGTCAGGCGAATGCGCACGCCGGGATATGGGCGCTTCACCTCCGTAATCGGATTCACGCCCGCGAATAAGCGTTCGGCGTCGCTCTCGGAGAGTGCCGCACCGCCCGCAACATCGATGCTCGGCGCGACTTGATACACGACACCGGGCACCGTCATCCCCGGCCACACCGTCAGATTCTGATTCTCCAGCAACTCATCCGCGCCGACCTGTAGTTGCCGGTCGTCGAAGGCATACGGCCCGCCGTCCGCACCGTAGGCGCGCAACGTGTATTGAATCCCCGCAAGCACTCCATCGAAAACAAACGTGCCATCAACGGCGGACATCGTTTGGAGTATGGGCGCTCCGACGGCCTCGGCAAATACGGGGACCTCCGGCGCGGGTGCGTCGGTGCCAAACCACCACACTGTTCCCGCGACGACGCCGGATTCGTCGGTGGGCGTTTGCAAATTGAGCGCCGGCGCGGATTGCGTCTCGGCCTGATCGGTATTGGAAACGATGGATTTCGGCGTAGTCGATATCGTTGCGACTGGAGCAGAGATCGGTGCCGGGTCGGACGACCGGACAACGAAAAACAGCGAAACGGCGGCGGCGATAAAAAGCAGAAACGCCCACAGCCAGATTCGAGGTCGCGCTGCGCTCGGCATCGGCCCGTCTCCAGTGGAATGAAGCGACCGCGCCAGTGTACTCCGGCACGCGCGGCGCGCGCACGGAGCCTACCGAAGGGTTAAGCCTCTTTGCGCAGGCTGCCCGCGAGGTACTGCCGGTTCATGCGGGCGATGTTCTCGACCGAGATGTTCTTCGGGCAGGCGGCTTCGCAGAGGTAGTGGTTCGTGCAATTGCCGAAGCCTTCATGGTCCATGGTCTCGACCATATTGACCACGCGCGTGTGTTTCTCCGGCTGACCTTGCGGCAGCAGGTTCAGGTGACTGACCTTGGCGGAGACGAACAGCATGGCGGACGCATTCGGGCATGCGGCCACGCAGGCGCCGCAACCAATGCACGCGGCAGCGTCGAAGGCTTTGTCGGCGTTGTGCTTCGGCACGGGCACCGAGTGCGCCTCGGGCGCGGAGCCCGTGCGCGCGGAAATGTAACCGCCGGCTTGCACGACGCGGTCGAACGCCGAGCGATCGACCATCAGATCCTTGATGACCGGGAAACTGGTGGCGCGGAACGGCTCGATCGCGAGCACGTCGCCGTCTTTGAACCGGCGCATGTGGAGCTGGCACAGCGTCGTGCCGCTGTCGGGCCCGTGCGCCTTGCCGTTCACCACGGCGCCGCACGAACCGCAGATGCCTTCGCGGCAATCGTGGTCAAACGCGATCGGGTCGCCGCCCTCGCGCTCGATTTCCGTGTTCACGACGTCGAGCATTTCGAGGAAGGACATTTCGATGCTGATGTCCTTCAGCACGAATTTCTGAAAGAACCCGCGGGCGCCGGCATTTTTCTGGCGCCACACTTTGAGCGTCACGCTGATCGTCTTGGCCGCGCTCACTTGTAACTCCTCGTGCTCGGGTGCACTTCTTCGAAAATCAACGGCTCTTTGTTCAGCTTCGGCTCCGCATCGGGCCCGGTAAACTCCCACGCGGCGGCGTAACTGAAATCCTTGTCGTTGCGCAGCGCCTCGCCATCCGGCGTCTGGTATTCCTCGCGGAAGTGTCCGCCGCAGGACTCCTCGCGGTGCAGCGCGTCGCGCACCATGAGCTCGGCAAATTCGAGGTAGTCGGCCACGCGGCCCGCGCGCTCGAGCACCTGGTTCAGCTCGCCGGCCGAACCGGGGATCGTGGCTTCCGTCCAGAACGCCTTGCGGATTTGCTGAATGCGGCCGATGGCCTCGGTGAGCCCTTCGCGTGTGCGGCCCATGCCGCACTTGTCCCACATCAGCAGGCCGAGTTCGCGGTGGAATTCGTCGACGGTCTTCTTGCCCTTGAGCGAGAGCAGGCGCTTGGTCATGTCCTGCACGTTCTGCTCGGCGGAGACAAAGGCCGGATGATCGACCGTGGCCTTCTCCAGCTTCGTGCCCGCGAGGTAATCGCCCATCGTGTACGGGATGACGAAGTAACCGTCCGCGAGGCCCTGCATCAGCGCGCTCGCGCCGAGGCGGTTCGCGCCGTGGTCGGAGAAGTTAGCCTCGCCCAGCACGAACAGGCCGGGCAGGTTGCTCATGAGGTTGTAATCAACCCAGAGCCCGCCCATCGTGTAATGCACGGCGGGATAAATCGCCATCGGTTCCTTGTACGGATCCGAATCAGAGATCTTGTCGTACATTTCGAAAAGATTACCGTAGCGCGATTCCACCACGTCGCGGCCGAGGCGCTTGATGGCGTCACGGAAATCGAGATAGACCGCCATCTTCGTCGAGCCGACGCCATAACCCGCGTCGCAGCGTTCCTTCGCGGCGCGCGACGCGACGTCGCGCGGCACGAGATTGCCGAAGGCCGGATAACGACGCTCGAGGTAGTAGTCGCGCTCTTCCTCGGGGATGTCGTTCGCGTGGCGCGTGTCCCCCGCCTGCTTCGGCACCCAGATGCGGCCGTCGTTGCGCAGGCTCTCGCTCATCAGCGTGAGCTTGGACTGATAGTCGCCGTGCACCGGGATGCAGGTCGGGTGGATCTGCGTGTAACAAGGATTCGCGAAGAACGCGCCGCGCTTGTGGCAGCGCCAGTTCGCGGTCACGTTCGAATTCTTGGCGTTCGTCGACAGATAAAACACATTGCCATAGCCGCCGCTCGCGAGGCAGACCGCGTCCGCAAGGTGGCGCTCGATCATGCCGGTCTTCAGGTTGCGCGTGATGATGCCGCGCGCGCGGCCGTCGATCACGACAAGGTCGAGCATTTCCTGCCGCGCGTGCATGGTGACGCCGCCGCGGGCGGTTTCCTTCATCAGCGCGCTATACGCGCCGAGCAACAACTGCTGGCCGGTTTGACCGCGCGCGTAGAACGTGCGCGAAACCTGCGCGCCGCCGAAGGAGCGGTTGTCGAGCAGACCGCTGTATTCGCGTGCGAAGGGCACGCCCTGCGCGACGCAGTGATCGATGATTGCCGTGCTGATTTCCGCAAGGCGGTACACGTTCGCTTCGCGCGCGCGGTAGTCTCCCCCCTTGATCGTATCGTAGAAGAGACGCCACACGCTGTCGCCGTCGTTCTGGTAATTCTTCGCAGCATTGATGCCGCCCTGCGCGGCGATGCTGTGCGCGCGGCGGGCGCTGTCCTGGAAGCAGAACGCGTGGACGTTGTAGCCAAGTTCGGAGAGCGTGGCCGCGGCGGATCCGCCGGCGAGGCCGGTGCCGACGACGATGATTTTAAATTTACGCTTGTTCGCAGGGTTGACGAGTTTCAGGTGGCTCTTGTGGTTGGTCCACTTTTGGGCCAGCGGTCCATCGGGGATCTGAGAGTTCAACATCGTTCAGATCCCCAACGGTTGCGGCGCAAGCATGACGTAGACCGGAATCATTCCGAACCCTAACGCGATCACCGCGCCGACGGCGATGCTGATTTTGCGAATGATGGGCGTGTACTTCGGGTGGTTGAACCCAAGCGTCTGCACGACACTCTGGATCGCGTGGCTCAAGTGCAGACCGACGCCGGTGACGGCGATGAGATAGACCGGGATGCGAATCCAGCCGATTGGGTCGGTGAACTTAAAGGAGTTCCACACGACGCCGAAGATCGCCATGCTCTCCCCGTTGCTCAGGCCTGGCACGACCGACTTCACGCCGGTCTTGCTGCTGAAGGTGAAGTCGTACAAATGAAGCGCGAGGAAGATGAGGATGAAGATGCCGGTGTATTGCATGATCAGCGCGGCGAAACTGCGTTGACCTTTCGGCTCGGTCACCGCGTACTTCTGCGGACGGGCGCGGCGATTTTCTTGCACCAGTTTCAGTGTGAGATAGACGTGCAGCAGGACGGACACGATCAGGCCGACGCGCATCACCCACAAGAGCGGACCGAGCTTGTGTATTTTTTCGGCGTACGCGTTGAAGGCTTCGGGCCCGGCGTAAATCAGGAGATTGCCCGAAAGATGGGCGACGAGAAACCCGATCATCGCCACGCCTGTAACCGCAATGACTTGCTTGCGGAATATGGACGACCGCAAGAAACCCTTTGAAACTGTTGCCATATGATCTATTCAACCTAGCCAATCCCGGTAACCACTGACCGGGGAAACAACACTGATTAGACGAATTGGTGAGGGTAACCGTGACAGCGGCGACCCCACCGTGACACAGTGAAATTGTAGTCGAGCGGCGGTCGTAAACGCAACGCGGCCAGAAGCTTATGCACGCCGTAAACTTATACTAAGAATAGGCAAGGAGGTCCGAATGGCGACGGAAATCAAGCTAAAGCCCCTCGGTGCGGCGGATTGGTCGCCGCGGCATGCGCGCCACCTGCTGAACCGCGCGGGGTTCGGTGTGCCCGAGGCGGAAGTCGCACGGCTGGCCAAAATGGATCCGGCGGCGGCGGTGGATTCGCTGCTGGAATACGGCCGCGTTCCCGACACGATCGTCGCGCCGGATTTCCTAGTGACGGCCGAGGACTACGCGGCGTATCGCGAGGAAATCAAGGGACTCGATGAAGACGCGCGCCGCAAGCTGAACAACGAGATGCAGGCGCGCGAACGTGCATCAATCTTGCGTCTGCAAGCGTGGTGGGTCGAGCGCTTCGTAAACTCACCGCGGCCGCTGCAAGAAAAAATGACCTTGTTCTGGCACGGCCACTTCGCGACCTCGGCGCAAAAAGTGAAAATGTCGCGTGCGAACTATCACTTCAACGATTTGCTGCGCCAGCATGCGACCGGAAATTTCAAAGCGTTGACGACGGCCGTCGGCCAGTCTCCCTCCATGCTGCGCTATCTCGATAATGTGCAAAACGTGAAGGGCAGCCCGAACGAAAACTGGGCGCGCGAACTGATGGAATTGTTCACGCTCGGTCAGGGGCAGTACACGGAACAGGACATCAAGGAATCCGCGCGGGCATTTACCGGCTGGGCGTCGAATGGCAGCGGCGAGTTTACCTTCCGCGAAGAGCGGCACGACTTCGGCCCCAAAACCTTCATGGGCCGCACGGGCGACTTCGACGGCTGGGACATCCTCGACATCATTTTCGAGCAGCCGGCGGCGGCGGAATTCATTACGGCCGAGTTGTGGGGTTTCCTGGCCTACGAAGACCCCGAACCGGAACTCGTGCGCACGCTGGGGCATGTGCTGCGCAAGAACAACTTTGAGATCGCCCCTCTCCTGCGCGCGATGTTCACGTGCGATGCCTTCTACTCCGAGAAGGCCATGGGCACACAGATTAAAAGTCCCGTGCAGTACCTCGTGCAGCTCTCGCAGGACCTCGCGCTGGAATCGCCGCCGTATGTCGCCATCGCGCGCGCGTGCGGCCAGCTTGGCCAGCGCCTGTTTTATCCGCCGAACGTGGCAGGGTGGGACGGCGGCCGCCAGTGGATCAACGCGAACACGCTGCTCACGCGGTACAACATGTCGCGGCACATCGTCGTGGCGGATTTCTTCGAGCCGGACGAGATGAGCATGATGGACATGCGCGCGATGCAGGACCCCGCCAAGGCGTATCAAAAAAAGGCCCGCGCGTCGCTGGATGCGGCGCCGCCGGAACAGCGCAAGGAGATTCGCGCGAAGATGGCCGAGGCCGCCACGCCTGAGGCTGCGCGCGCCATCATGGAAGAATCGCTGATCGACATCGACGATGGCAAGCGATGGAACGTACGCGCGATTTTCGGCGGGCTGACCTTCGACACGGCCGGCGAATGCGCGGATGCGCTCGCCGCGCGCTATCTGAATACGCAGCTCGCCGCGGACCAACGCGCAATTCTCGTCGAGGCGGTATCGCACGGCGCGTCACCCGACACCAAGGTAGCGCGCGAATCGATGACGACAGAGCACATGACGAGCGCATTGCATATCTTGTTTAGCCTGGCCGAATACCAGCTTTGCTGACGGACGAAAAGGAGCACACCATGCACATCCTCACTCGCCGCGACTTCCTCAAAACCGCCGCCGTGTTTTCCGCGCTCGGCGTAGCGCCGCAATTCCTGACGCGCACGGCCGAGGCCGCGATGCAGACCATCCACGGGTTCAAGGACGACCGCGTGCTGGTGGTGGTGCAGCTCGGCGGCGGCAACGACGGCCTAAACACGCTCGTGCCCCATAGCAACGACGCGTACTACAACGCGCGGCCCAAGATCGGGCTCAAGTCCGACCGGTTGCTGAAGCTGAACGACGATGTCTCCCTCAACAACCGCCTCGAAAGCCTAATGCGGCTATACGACGACGCCAAGCTCGGCATCATCCAGGGCGTCGGCTATCCGAACCCGGATCGTTCGCACTTCCGCTCGATGGAAATCTGGCACACGGCCTCGGATTCGGATCAGTTCCTCGGCACGGGCTGGATCGGGCGCTATTTCGACCACGAGTGCAGCGGCTCCGCGCGTCCGCAGGCGGGCGTCGCGATCGGCAAGGAACGCCCGCAAGCCTTCGACGGCGAAAAAGGCTTCGGTGTGTCGTTTGAGAATCCGAACAGCTTCGGCTATCAGGCCGGCGACGGCGTGGACAATGAAGTGAACTTCGCGAAGGCGAACGCGCGCGAGTTGCCGGCGAGCAACAACAGCAACCTCGACTTCCTGCGCCATGTCACGTCGGACGCGATCATGAGTTCGAAGGAAGTGCAGGACGCCTCCATGCACGCGGGTCCGATGGATTTAAAAGGTCGCCAGAGCCTGGGCCAGCAACTGGAAACGGTGGCGCAGCTCATTCGTGGCGATCTGCAGACGCGCATTTACTACGTCTCCGCGAGCGGTTTCGACACGCACGCGAATCAGCTCGGGCAGCACGACAATCTGCTCAAGGGCATCGGCGATTCGCTCCTCGCCTTCCAGAAGCGGATCGAGACCGACGGCACGGCGGATCGCGTGACCACGATGGTGTTCTCGGAATTCGGCCGGCGCGTGAAGGAGAACAAGTCGGGCGGTACGGACCACGGCACGGCGGCGCCGATGTTCATGATCGGCAATCACATCAAGCCGGGCATCTATGGTCAGTACCCAAGCCTCACCGAGCTGGACCACGGCGACCTGATTCATACGGTCGACTTCCGCCAGGTGTACGCCGCGGTGCTGAACGAGTGGTTCGCGGTGGACCCGAAAACAGTGCTCGGCCGCGAGTTTACGGCTTTGCCGGTGATTGTGTAGGCGAGATCGGCCGGATCGCGATGTCCTTGTACCAGCACTCGCTGGGCGTGCCGCCGTGGATCTGCACGGCGATCTGTCCCCCGCGCGGGATGCTGTCGTCCGGCTCGATGTAGTTCACCGTCTGTTCGCCGTTTAGCCAGAGCTGGATGTGCGGGCCCTCGCAGCGGATTTTGTATTCGTTCCAGTCGTCTTTTTTCAGGATGCGCTCGATGAGCGCCTTGTCCGGCGCTTGCAACACCTTATTGCGGCGCGACTCGTCGTATAGCGCCCCCCAGAAGGTCCAACCCATGTCGGCCTGATAACCGGACATCTCGTGCGGCGGGTCGGCGATACGCTGGCTACGCAACTGGATACCACCGTTCGCGTTTCCTTTAATCTTCACCTTGAGCGTCAACTCAAAGTCGCTCCACTCCCCTTCCGCGCACAGAAATTCGTTGTTCGGGATCGGCTTGTCCAACATTCCACCAACAATCGCGCCATCCTCGAGCCGGAACATGGTGAGGTTCCCCTCCCACCCTTCCAGCGACTTGCCGTCGAACAGCACCACTTCCGGAAGCGGAGGAATTTCTTCCTCTGCGAGGCAGATACCGGGCATCGCTACAAAAACGAGGGCCATTGCTTTCAGCAACTTGTCTGCGTTCATCTGCGGACGATCCCTTCCCATTAAGCCTTCGATGCGGCCAACACATCCGACGTGCCGTCCCACTTGTCCAAGCCCCACGGCGTGCGCTGCGCGCGCGTGAGCATCGCGTTCGCGTCGTCGCTATTGGTGAAGCGTTCTTTCTCCGGATCCCACGCAAGCTTTCCACCGCCGAGACGCAGACAAATATTCGCGAGGTGACAGATGCTCGCGGAACGATGCGCGACTTCGGGCGGCGCGATCGTGGGTTTACGCGACGCAATACAATCAATGAAGTTACGCTGGTGGTAGGCAATGGCCGTGTAGGCCTCACGTTCTTTCGGCGCGGCGTCGAGCAGGGAAATCGGATCGGCGGTCAGCAAGCCGGTGTCGTCCACGCAGATCCAGCCGTGCTCGCCCTCGAATCGCACCGAACGCGGCGACCCGTCGTGCATTTCCAGTGTCAGGCCATCCGCATAGCGGGTCTTCACGTTGTAGTGCACGGGCGTGTTGAACAAGTCATCCGGCTTCGGCCAGGTGACCGTGCCTTCGAATTCCACCGGCGCCGTGAGGTCTTTATCGACGCCCCACTGCGCGAGATCGTTGAAATGCACGCCGATGTCGGTCAGTTGTCCGCCGGAATAATCATAGATCCACCGGAAATTCGTATGGCAGCGCCGGGCCGTGTACGGCTTCTGCGGCGCCTGGCCGAGCCAGCGGTCGTAGTCGAAGCCGTCGGGCACGGGTTCTTCCGGCTGCGGCCCCACCTCATGACCGGGCTCAAGATAAGTGTGCACCGCGTGAATCTTGCCGAGCTTTCCACTGCGCGCGACGTCGACGGCATACCGAAAACACGGAATGCTACGCCGCTGCGTGCCGCTTTGATAGACCACATTAAACCGTTTCATCGCGTCGGTCACGGTGCGGCCCTCGCCCACCGTCAACGACATCGGTTTCTCGCAGTACACATCCTTGCCGGACTGCGCCGCGGCGATGGAGATGAACGCGTGCCAGTGGTCGGGCGTCGCAATCAGCACGGCGTCGATGTCTTTGCGCGCGATGACCTCGCGAAAATCGGCGTAGGTCGCGCAGTCAGTCGTGCCATAGTTTTTATCGACAGTATTCTTGGCAAATTCGAGCCGCCCGCGGTCGACGTCGCTCACCGCGACGACCTGGATCTCCGGATGCGTGAGGAACATGCCGAGATCGAAGCGCCCCATGCCGCCCACGCCGATCGCGGCCATGGTAATTTTTTCGTTCGCGGCCACGCGGGGCGTGAGCGCGCCTGCGGCGATCGCGCCGGTGGCCAGTGCGCTACCCCTGATGAAATTCCGGCGCGAGATTCGACCCATCGGACAACCCTCCGCGATCAGAACTGCAACGCAAGCTTGAACAGCATCCCGCCGGCCGCACAACCCGCGAGCACCTTGAACATTCCGACGTGATACTTAAACGTCGCAATCGCCGCGGCCGCCGACAATGCCAACGCGGGCCAGTATAGCGTGGTCACGTCGGGCAGCAACACGCGAAACGGCCCGTATGTGCGCCCTTCCGCATGCGTGAACAGCGTGTGCAACGCGAACCATACGGCGAGGTTCAGAATGACGCCGACCACGGCAGCCGTGATCGCGGCGAGCGCGGCACTGAGCGCCTTGTTCGCGCGGAGCCGCTCGATGTATGGCGCGCCGAGGAAAATCCACAGGAAACACGGCACGAAGGTGACCCACGTGGTCAGCGCGGCGCCGAGCATTCCGGCGAGCATCGGCGGAAGATTGACAGCGTCGCGGTACGCTGCGAGGAACCCGACGAATTGCACGACCATGATGAGCGGGCCGGGCGTGGTTTCGGCCATCGCGAGACCATCCACCATCTCGCCGGGCTTCATCCAGCCGTACGCAACCACCGCCTCCTGCGCGATGTACGCGAGTACCGAATACGCGCCGCCGAAGGTGACCACGGCGGTCTTGCTAAAGAGCAGGCCGATGTCCACGTACACTGAATCGCGGCCGGCGATGAGCAGCGCCGCCGCCACGGGCGCGAACCAGATCACGAGGCCCCCGACCAAGACAGCGGCCGAACGCGCGAGCGTGGGCAGCTTGCCCATTTCATCAACGGCGACACCGTGCGTTCCGCCGGAGCGTTTGGCCGCAATCCAACCGTAGACACCCGCAATCGCCACAATGGCCGGAAACGGCATGCCGAAAAAATAGATCGCAATAAAGGCAATCGCCGCGATCCAGTACGCCTGCCTCGATTTCAGTGCGCGCCTGCCGATGCGGATCACGGCCTCGACAACAATCGAGAGTACGGCGCACTTCAATCCGAAGAACAGCGCCTGGACGCCGGACACATCCTGAAACTGCGCGTAGATCATGCTCAGCACCAGCATCACGAGCGCGCCGGGCAACACAAACAACGTACCCGCCGTCAGGCCGCCGCGCCAGCCGTGCAGCAGCCAGCCGACATATGTGGCCAGTTGCTGCGCCTCGGGTCCGGGCAACAGCATGCAGAAATTCAGCGCATGCAGAAAGCGCTCTTCGCTGATCCACTTTTTCTCGTCGACCAGCACGCGGTGCATCACGGCGATCTGCCCCGCCGGACCGCCGAAGCTGTTCAGGCCGACATAGGCCCACGTGCGTGTCGCTTCACGGTACGTCGGTTTCGCGTCAGTCACGTCGATGGCCAGTCTCAGGGATACAGCACGGGGTTGATGTCGCTCACCGCGGGCCCGCCGACGGTACAACCCGGCAACCACGCGGCGAGATCATTCTTGCGGCCCTGGTTGTCGGGCTCACAAATGCGCGCGCCGTCCGCGTAGTAGATGATCGTCATCACTTCGCGCATCTTCGGCGTGGAGTTTGGCGTGGCGTTGTGCAGCGTCCAGCCGCTGTGGAACGTTGCGTCGCCCGCGCGCATGGCGACGGGCTGCGATACGCCGAAGCCGCGATCGCCAATAAATTTTTGGAAATGCGACTCGCTCGCGTCCGAAATTTCGAGCGCGGAGAGATAGCCCTCCCTCTGCGAGCCGGACGCGAAGGTCATCACGCCCATGTCCGGCGTGATGTCGATCAGCGGCATCCACATGGTGATCGTGTTCGACGTGTCGAGCGGCCAGTAATATTGATCCTGGTGCCACGGCGTCGGGCCGCCGCCCGGTTCTTTGTACAGCGCTTGATCGTGATAGAGCCGCACGCCCTTGACGCCCATGAGGTCCGCGGCAATTTTCGCGAAGCGTTTCGCGAACACAAACTCCTTCACGACCGCGTCGTTGCGCCACAGGTTCATCGTCTGCAGAAAGGCTTTGCCATACGTGTCGCGCTGCTCCATCGGCCGGCGCTCGGTGTTCAGGCGCTGTACCGAGGCAGTAATGGCGTCCTTGTAATGCGTCGCGGCCTCCGGCGAACACACCCCGCGCAACAACACGTGGCCGTTGGCGCGATACTCCGCAGCCATCTGCGGCGTGACGGTGTAGTCACCGGTGATTTTCGGCGTGACGGCAACTGTGCACATGGTCAAATCCTTTCCATGTTTTATACGAAATCAGGTTTCAATTCCGCACAATTTCGCGCTCAAGTCCCACAAGCGCTTTGAGAGTTCAGAATCTTTCGCATTCTCCGCGAGCGGAACTTCCTTCATTTCATCAAAGTATTTTCCGGAAACGCCCTCGACATCGCCGTCGACCGCGAGGCGCACGACGGGCTTGGCGCCATCGTCGGGTGTTTTCCAGGATCGCTTGATCACCTTGAGCAGCAGGCCCGTCAACCCGCCGACGTTGCCGAGGTTGGTATTAATGACGCCGGGATGCAGCGCAGTAACAGTGACGCCAGTGCCAACCAATTTTTCCGCAAGCGCGGTCGTGCAGTACACATTGCACAGTTTCGAGTGCATATAGGTCTTGAACTGCTTGAAATTCTTGCCGTCGGGGAGTTTGTCGAGATCGGCCTGACCCATCGCATAGAGGCCCGCGTTCACATTCACGATGCGGGCCGGTGCGGAGGCCTTCATGCGCTCCAGCAACAGGTTGCTCAGCAGGAACGGCGCGAGATGATTCACCATGAAGGTCATTTCGATGCCGTCGCTGTTCAGCGTGCGCTTGGCCATCCACACGCCCGCGTTGTTCACGAGCACGTGAATCGCGTGATACTGCGCAAGCAGCCGCACGCCGAGTTCGCGCACGCCGGCCACCGTCGACAAATCACCCTTCACGAGATCGACGCGCGCGTTAGGCCCGGCCGCCGCGCGAATCTCGGCGACGGCCGCTTTGCCCTTCTCTTCGTCGCGACACACCGCCACGACGTGATGCCCCTGCTGCGCGAGTTGTTGCGCCACCGCCTCGCCAATGCCGGCGTTGGCGCCCGTTACGACAATCGTCCGCACGTGCGGCCTACAGGTGGAACTCGCCGCGGCCCGCATTCCCGAGCATCAGATTGGCGGCATCGTCGCCGATGATCTGCTGCTTCTTGCCGTCCCACTCGATCGGCCGGCCGATGCGGTACGAGATATTTGCCAGGATGCAGTTCGTCGCGATGCGGTGCGCGGCCTCGATGTGCATGATCGGCCGCTTGCCGGTCATGATGGCTTCGAGCCAGTTCTGGTGCTGACCCGTGCTGACTTCGCAGCTCTTCTCGCCCGCACCCGGCACGAAGTTTTTCACCGCCGGATCGTCCACAAAAGTACCGCCGTCGCCGCCGCGCACGACGAGCGTGCCCTTGTCGCCGTGGTAGGTCGCGCCGAAGTCGTGATCGGCCGCCTTCTCGCCCGGCTGGCGCCAGATGAGCTGCAGATCGGGATTTTTGTATTCGACGATCACTTCAAAGTTTTGCGGGCAGTTGTACATGCCGCTGGGCGGCGGCGTACCCGTGGCCGAAATGCGCACCGGATCGCGATCGTCGAGTCCGAGCACCCACGAGGCCAGGTTGAACACGTGCGCGCCGCGATCGCGGATCTGTCCGCCGCCGAAATCGAGGAACCAGCGGAAATTGAAGTGCACGCGATCGGGGTTATAGGGCACCCACGCCGCCGGCCCAAGCCACATGTTCCAGTCGAGATTCGCGGGCGACGGCCCATTCTTCGTCCAGTCGCCGCCGGTCGGATTATCGACGTGCCAGCAGACGACCTTGTTCACGTTTCCGATTTTGCCGTTGTTGACCCAGTTCCAGGTCTGGCGGCCGCCGTCGGTGCTGCGCGCCTGCGAGCCCACCTGCACGACGCTGCCGGAGCGCTTGGCCGCTTCTTTCATCGCATTGCCTTCGTGGATGGTGAGGCTCAGCGGCTTCTCGCAGTACACATGCTTGTCGGCCTGGCACGCATGAATCGTCATCAGTCCGTGCCAATGGTCCGGCGCGGCAATAATCACGGCATCGAGATCTTTTTGTTCGAGCAGTTTGCGGTAGTCGGAGTACGTCGGAACGTCGCGCCCGACGATGCCTTTGGCCTTGGCCAGGTGCTCGGTGTCCACGTCGCACAGCGCGCCGGACTCAAAGCTGTTGTGGCCTTGCACGAAATTCAGGTGTCCGGTGCCCATCCCGCCTACGCCGATGTGGCCGATCACGAGGCGCTCGTTCGGCCCGGGGCGGCCGGGTTTCGCCAGCACACCGCTCGGCAAAATCATCGGCCCCACCGTCGCCGCCAGAGCCGTCCCTACGAATTGTCGCCGCGTTAGCCTGCTCGCCATCACCCACCTCCGCCCATCGCGCGCCCCGCGCGGTTAAGTCCAGATACGCCTGCCAGCTTAGGCGACCGCGCGGCGGCAATCAAGGCTGACAGGCTGCGGCGTGCGGGCGCGCGGCGGAATCAGAATGGAGCTAGTTCTTGAGTTCTTCGACAACGAGTTCGAGCAACGCCTGCGCCTCGGCGGATAACTCCACGCCGCGGCGTGAAACGACCCCGTTCTGACCCATGGGCACTTCCACCACGGAATCAATGATGGCGAGGTCGCCACGGGCCAGTTCGGCGCGGATCGAATGTTCCGTCGCCAGGCCGATGCTGTCTGAATTCCGAATCACATGCTTCAGGATCGACCAATTGTCGCAGGTTACCGACAATGGCGTGTCCGGTGCGATCTGTTGCGCATGGGCACCAGAACGTTTCATGTCCGTGAGCCATTTGAAAAAGCGCGTGGGCAAGGCGGGTCCGGCGATGGGCCACTGGGTGAGCGCGGCGGCGTCGGCCTGCTTCGCCCTCGCCAGCGGATGACCCGCCCGGCAAATCCAGCGAAACGCCTTTGTTGGAATCGGGCGAACATCAACGTGCGCATCCAGGATCGCATCGCCCACTTCAGCGACGTAAAACTGAAGATGCTCCTCGCGCAGCAGCGTCAGCAGCCGATCCCACGGCGCGATCACCATGGACACCCGGGCAGTCTTGACGCGCGTCATGTATCGCGCCAGCGCATGCTTGCACCCGGCCTCGGCATTGAACGGCCCCGCCCCGAAGCGCAGTTCCGCGCCGTGACCATCCATCGACGCGATCTGGCGCGACAGATCATCCACCTGAAACAGGATGTCGTCTGTTTTCTGCAAGACCAGCCGGCCGGCGTCGGTAATGACGGCCTCGCCCTCGGAAAAGCGAATCAGCGGATGACCGTATGCCGATTCGAGGCGGCGCAGACATTTGGAGAGGGCCGGCTGACTTACCCCGATGGCCTCCCCTGCGCCGCGAAGAGAACCGTGGGTCACGATTGCCCGAAAGTACCGCAAATCCTGAAACGATGCACTCATGGAGCGAGATGGTACGAACCGCGATATGATACTTTCAACCTAGTAACGCCAGATATTCCCATTCCTAAAGTCGATGCCGGTATAAGTTTTAGGAATCAACCAGGAGTCACTGCATGCGCCGTAAAGTTTTACTCACTATTGTCGGCATGGTGTTTTTTTCGACTGTAGCGTCTGCCCAGAACCGCACCACGATCGATGCGGCCAAAATGGCCGTCGCGCTGGAGGAGCCTTATCGCATCGAGGCCTTCCGGTCTTGGGACACGATCTTCCCCGTGGCCGTGGTGCATCGCTCCGGCGATCCCTTCCTCTTCAAGGAGAAGCCCATCGACTTGCCGGTGTCGTTTGACTACAACGGCAAAACGCGCGCGCTGGACGCTTGGCTCGCGGAAACCATTACAACCAACTTCCTGGTGATTCAGGACGACACCATCGTGTTTGAACGGTACTTCCTCGGCAACACGAAGGATTCCAGGGCGACGTCGATGTCGGTGGCGAAGTCATACACCTCGGCGCTGGTCGGCATCGCGGTGGGCGATGGTCTGATTGACAGCATCGACGATCCGATCACGAAGTACGTCGAGTTTCTGAAAGGCTCGGGCTACGACGGTGTGCCGATTAAACACATCCTGCAGATGTCGTCGGGCATCAAATTCAGCGAGAAGTACGAAGACCAGACCTCGGACATCATGACGATGGTGGCCGGTGTCAGCATGGGCAAGTCGGTCAAGGACTACGCAAAAGCGCTGGTATCGGAAAAGCCCTCGGGCCAGTCGTTCAATTACGCGAGCATCGACACGAATATTCTGGGATTCCTCATCGAAGCCGTGACCAAGAAATCGCCGGCGCAGTATCTCGAAGAGCGCATCTGGGCGCCGCTGGGCATGGAGTCCGACGCGGTCTGGGGCAAGGACAACCACGGCAACGTGCTGACCTTCATGGGACTGAACGTCACCGCGCGCGACTATGCGAAGTTCGGGCGGTTGTATATGAACGGCGGCAACTGGAACGGCAAGCAGGTTGTGCCAGCGGCCTGGGTGAAGGAATCGCTCACGCCGGGCGCGGACTATCTAAAGCTGCCGGACTACTACTGGAAAGGCTGGGACATCGGCTATCAGTATCAGTGGTGGGTGCCCGCGGGTAACGAAGGTGAGTTCACCGGCATCGGCGTCTGGGGGCAATATCTGTACGTGAACCCCAGCAAGAAACTGATCATCGTGAAAAACAGCGTCGACCCCGGCTTCGACACGCGCGACATGGAAACGGTGGCCGCCTTCCGCGCGATCGGGGACTACCTGACGAAGCACTAACGCCGCAGGCCGTCCGGCACGCCGTTTGGATAGATCTCGGCGATCACGCCTTCGATGTATTGCACGCGGTTCGCGGGCTTCGGATGTGTGCTCAAAAATTCCGGCGGGCCACCCGGCCCGCTGGACTCGTCGAGAATTTTCATCACGTCGATCATCGCGCGGGGATCGTAACCGGCGGAGCCCATTAATTTGACTCCCCACTTGTCGGATTCGAGCTCGTCGTCGCGGCCGAATTTCATGTTCACGAGCCCAGCCACCATCTGCGCCATGCGCGCGGAGTCGTAGTCCCCCGCCGCGACGCCGGCCGCACCGGCGAGGCCTTGCGTGAGTTCCTGCTTGGCCATCTGCTGCGCGCTATGCCGCGAGAGCACGTGGCCAATTTCGTGGCCGAGCACACCGGCCAACTCGGCTGGTGACCCGAATTTTCCAAATAGCGCCGCCGTGATGAACACCTGCCCGCCGGGCAAGGCGAAGGCGTTGATGGTTTTATCGTCGGCCAGCAAGTGAAACTCGAAGGGATACGGATTGGAACGGCCCTGCGCCGTCAGGTCCTTGTCGAGCGCGGCGAGCAGTTCCTCGCCGACGGCATCGACCATGTCCTGCGCGCGCTGATCGGGATGCTCCCCGCCGAATTGCGCCATCATCTCGGGCGTTGCCTGCAGACCCAGCGCGATCTCCTGCTCGGTGTTTAGCGCAACGCGCTGGCTCTCGCCCGTGATCGGGTTCGTGTCCGAGCGCATGAAATAACTGAACACGGCAATCCCGCCGATGAGCAGCGCCATGATGACCCGGGTGTTCAACGGCGCGCGCCGGCGCCGGTATCCCCCGCCATAGTTTCCGGACCTGCGAAATTGCATGAATGATTCCCCAACTACCGGCCGTACTCAATTGCCGGACGCCACCGCTGTTCCGTTCAGGCGAGAATGCCTTTAACCACCTTGCCGTGTACATCCGTCAGACGGAAGTCGCGGCCTTGAAAACGATACGTAAGTCTTTCGTGATCTATTCCCAACAAATAGAGCATCGTCGCGTGGAAATCGTGCACGTGCACGGGATCAACCGCGGCCGCATAGCCGAGTTCATCCGTGGCGCCGTAGGTAATGCCCGGCTTAATGCCGCCGCCCGCCATCCAAATCGAGAACCCGCGAATATGATGATCGCGGCCGTCGCCCTGCGCCATCGGCGTGCGGCCGAATTCGCCGCCCCAGATGACCAGCGTATCGTCGAGCATGCCGCGTTGCTTGAGATCCATGATCAGCGCCGCGGACCCGCGGTCGACATGGCCCGCCGTCTCCTTGATGCCCGACACGATGCGCTCGTGGTGGTCCCAGTCGCGGTGATAAAGCTGGATGAAGCGCACGCCGCGCTCCGCAAGGCGCCGCGCAAGCAGGCAATTCGCCGCGAAGCTGCCGTCCGCCGCGTTCACGCCGTATAGATCGCGCACACTCTGCGGCTCGGCGGAGAAATCGATGAGTTCCGGCACGCTGGTCTGCATGCGGAACGCCATTTCGTACTGGCTGATGCGCGTCTCGATCTCGGGATCGTGGATGCTTTCGCCGAGTTGTTCGTTCATCGCGCGCACGGTGTCGATCACGTCGCGCTGTTGCGTCGCGCTCACGCCCGCGGGCCGGCCCAGATACGGCACGGGATCGCCGGAAGACTCGAACTTCACGCCCTGGAAACGGCTGGGCAGGAAGCCGCTGTGCCACTGGCGCGCCGCGATGGGCTGCATCTGCCCCCCGCCGCGCGAGGTGAGCACGATGAAACCGGGCAGGTCGTCGTTCTCGCTGCCGAGGCCGTACGTGAGCCACGAGCCCATGCTCGGCCGCCCAGAAATCGACGTACCTGTGTTCATGAATGTGTGCGCCGGATCGTGGTTGATCTGCTCGGTCTGCATCGACCGGATGATGCAGATGTCGTCGGCGATGGTGCTGATATTCGGCAGCGCGTCGCTGATTTCCTGGCCCGATGCGCCGTGCTTGGCAAACGTGAACTGCGGGCGCATGCACTTGAGCACCTGATCTTGCAATTGCGCGATCGGCTGGCCCTTCGTGAACGACTCCGGCATGGCCTCGCCGTTCAGACGTTCCAGTTCGGGTTTGTAGTCGAACAATTCCAAATGCGACGGCCCGCCC
Source organism: uncultured Nitrospirales bacterium (assembly GCA_964620045.1). Classification (GTDB taxonomy): domain Bacteria; phylum Hydrogenedentota; class Hydrogenedentia; order Hydrogenedentales; genus VFKU01. The sequence goes on along the minus strand of CAZUJL010000014.1, from coordinate 11,002 downwards.
GCCATGTACAAATGAATCACGCGCTTGGCGCGCGCGGGGAAATGCAACGGCTGCACGACCCCGCCCCAATGCTCCGGCGCGGCCAGTTCCGCGGCGCGCGCGACCGGGTTCAGCATCGACGCCAACGCGAGTCCGCCGATGCCGCGCGCGGACCGCGCGAAAAATTGCCGGCGGGTAAGCTCAAGTTGGTATTGATCGTAAGGATGCATCGTCAGTACCGGGTAATGGTTTCTTGCGTGTTCAGCAACACGCGGGCAACCTGCGTCCACGCGGCGAGTTCGATCGGATCGGCGCCCTCCGGCGCGCGCCACTGGCCGACGGCGAGCAGAGTCTGCGCCTCCTGTGGCGCGGCGGCGTAGGACTCCTGCTGGCGCGCATACAGCCCGCTGAGAATCTCCACTTCGTCCTTCGTCGGCATGCGGGACAGCGCGCGCTTGGTCGCGAATCGCACCCGCGCCTCCGTGGTTTTTCCACCCTCGGCCAGAATTCGCGCGGCAAAGGCATTCGCCGATTCGACGTAGCTCGGATCGTTCAGCAGCGTCAGCGCCTGTTGCGGCGTGTTCGAAACCACCCGCTCCGCCGTGCATTCCTCGCGCGTGGGCGCGTCGAACGCGAGCAGCATCGGATGCGGGAACGTGCGCTTCCAAAAGGTATAGACGCCGCGGCGATACTGCTGCCCGCCCGTGTCGGCCGTGTAAATGTGCGGCTTGCCGACACTGAGGTAGGTGTCTTTGTAATAGCCCTCGGGCTGGTATGGCTTCGCGCTGCGCCCGCCCATGTCGAGATTCAGCAGCCCCGCGACGGACAGCGCGTTGTCGCGCACCATTTCCGCCGGAAGCCGGCGCGCGTTCTGCCCGGCGAACAGCGCGTTGCCCGGATCGTGTTCGATCGCCGCGGCGCTGCGTTGCGTGGATTGGCGATAGGTCTCCGACGTCACAATCAGCCGCACGATATATTTAACGTCCCATCCGCTGCTGACGAATTCGACGGCGAGCCAGTCGAGCAATTCCGGATGGCTCGGCGCGCGGCTTTGGTGACCGAGGTCGTCCAACACCGGCGCGAGGCCCTTGCCGAAAAATTGCGCCCACAGGCGATTCACCACCGTGCGCGCCGTGAGCGGGTTGTCTCCGCGCACGAGCCACTCGGCGAGATCGAGGCGTGTGGCGCGCCCGCCCTCCGTGTGCAGGGTGGGCAAGAAGGCCGGCGTGGCGGGTGACACGACGTCGCCGGTCTGATCCAGCCAATTCCCACGCGGTAGCACGCGGATTTCGCGCGGCGCGACTGTTTTCGTCACCAGCGTGGACAGCGTCGCCTCGCGCAACGTGCGGATGTCGCCGTCCACCTTGCGAATCGCGTCCCTGCGCGCCTTTTTCTCGTCGTCTGTTTCCTGCGGAAGCTTCCCGGCCTCGGCCTTGTCGGCTTCCAGCTTCGCGAGCGCTTCGTCCTGCTCCTGCGTCGGGAAATAAATCACCGGCGCATAGCCGTCGCCGCCGTGATCGTATTTTCCGGGTTCTTGAATATCGGCAAAGAACGAGCCCAGTTCATAAAAATTTTTCGTCGTGAAGGGATCGAACTTGTGATCGTGGCACTCCGCGCAGCCCAGCGTCGCGCCCATCCACACGGAACCGAGATTGCGCACGCGATCGGCCATATACTTCGCGAGATATTCCTTCGGCTGCGCGCCGCCTTCGGAGGTGATCTGGTTCAGGCGGTTGTAACCGGAGGCGATAATCTGCTCGGTGGTCGGATTCGGCAACAGATCGCCGGCGAGTTGCTCGATCGTGAATAGGTCGAAGGGCTTGTTGTCGTTGTACGACGTGATGACATAGTCGCGGTACGGCGACATGTCGCGGTAATCGTCGGAATGGTAGCCCGTCGTGTCGGCGTACCGAACAACGTCGAGCCATTCCTCCGCCATGCGTTCGCCGTAGTGCGGCGAGGCAAGCAACCGATCAACGGCATCTTCGTAGCGCTTCTTTTTGTGTGCTTTCTGAAAGGCATCCACATCCTCGGGCGAGGGCGGCAAGCCGGTGAGATCGAAACTCAAGCGCCGCAGCAGACGCGCGGGATCAGCCTCGGGCGCGGCTTCGAGTCCCTCCTGCTTCAGCCGCGCCTGAACAAAGGCGTCGATGGGATTCGGCGTTTCTTTCTTCTTCGCCGGAAGTTTTTCTTGTGCCGGCGCGATGTAGGCCCAGTGCGGCTCATACTTCGCGCCTTCGTCGACCCATTGCTTGATGAGCGCCTTCTGCGCCTCCGTCAACGACTTGCCCGAATCCGGCGGCGGCATGTGGTCTTCCATATCCGTCGTGTAGATACGGATAACGGCCTCGCTCTCCTCCGCATTGCCGGGATCGATGGCGAAATACCCGCCGCGGTTCTCAAACGCGCCTTCGGGCGTGTCGAGCCGCAGCTTGCCCTTGCGCGCGTTCGCATCAGGCCCGTGACACTTGAAACAGGTGTCGGAAAAAATCGGCCGAATATCGCGGTTGAAGGAAATGGAATCGGCAGCGTGGGCCGGGAAAACCGCGAGGGCCAACGATAGCGCGGCCCATCCACATATCGCCCGGCTTCTGAGAGTAAAATTCCGCATACGCTGTTTCCGCCGCGAAATTATATACTTTGAAAAATTTGGAAGCGACTGAACATCATTTGGCCCCGATCGCATCAATAATCGAGACTCGCCGGCTCAAGCTCATTCTGATGACCGAAGAATGGCTTTCTGCGTGTCTTGATCGCGACGGTTTGCGCGCGCAGAGCATTGGCGAGTTCTCCATTCCCGATGAATGGTTCCTCGAACAATCTTTCATACAGCGCAAGGTGAATCAATGCCGCACCTGTCCGGAGTACGTTCCGTGGTGCACACGCGCGATCGTGCTGGCCGGTGCGATGATCGGCCGCATTGGGTTTCATGAGCCGCCCGATTCACCCCATCTCCGCCGGCACGGTCCAAACACCGTTGAGATCGGGTATGGCGTGTTTGAAGCCCATCGCCGACGTGGATATGCCACGGAAGCCCTGCAGGAATTGATGCTCTGGGCCGCGCGCGAAGCGAAGATCAAGCAATTCGTTCTATCGATCGGCCCCAACAACGTCGCATCCCAGGCCATCGCGCGCCGCTTTGGGTTTACGAAAGTGGGCGAACAAATTGACGACGCGGATGGCTTGGAAGAAGTATTTCTGCTGAAAAGCACGCGCTCATTCGCAGACACACGTTCATGAAAAATTTGCGGCTCGGCGTTTACTTCGGTCGATTGGCGAGACTGGTCAGCAGATTTTTCTCGCGCGCGGCCGCCGTGTCCTTGATGGCTTCGCGCAATGTGGACAGTTCCTGCTCGTTGAAGATTTCCTTTGCGGCCGCGCCGAGTTCTTTCCATGAGAAGCGCAGCACGGTCCCGCTATACGCCATTTCGACGGTGGCTGTGCGCTCGGCGCTTGGGGAGAAAAGCTGCACTTCCCCGAGCACGTCCGGCGCTTCGTAAAAAAACGTCTGACCGCTCGCGCGCGTGACTTTCACCGCGCCTTCAAGAAGGAACACGCCTTCGTCCGTATTTTTCTCGCCAATGCGGAACAACGCCTCCCCGGCGCGCACGTCGTCTGACTGTGCAACCTCGAGCACGGCATCGACAAAGCGGCCACGCATCGTCTCGGGTAACCACGCCGCAAGCGGGGTACCGAGTATCGCCTTTGCTATCCGCCTTGCATCCATGAGTGCTCCTCGCCTGTCGATAAGGCATCGTAGCACGAGAGGCGACCCGGCAAGTCTAGGAGAGCAACAGCGTCGCACGCTTCGCCGCACCGGTGAGGCTGCGCGCGAGCAGACCAGACTGGCGATGATCGATGTACAGCCGTGGCTGGTTATGCGCGTGGGTCTCGTCCGGGAAGAAACCGCGCTCGAAGTCGTGGCAGATGTCATTCGCGAGGGCGATGACCTCGGCATGATGCGCGCGCTGTGGTTGTCGTTGCAGATCGCCAACACGATGGTGCCAGCGCGTGCCCTCGATAATTGCGGGCGGAAACCCCCAGGCATCCATCAGGCGCGCCGCCACCTCGCCGTGATCCATGCCCAGCAGGGTCCGCTCCGCGGAAGCGAGTCCCCGGCCCTCGCGGGCGGCATGCTCGATCACGCAGTCCCAGTCGTTGGGCAAAAATTGGCTCATCAGCAATTTGCCGATATCGTGCAGGAGGCCGGCCAAGTAAGCTTCGCTGGGCCCGAAGGGGCTGAGCGTGTAGTGCTGGGTCGATATGTGCTCGGCGGCTTCGGCCACCTGCAACGAGTGAATCCAAAATGCGGTGTAGTCCATCGCGCCACTCGGCCCGGAGCTGCCGAACGTATCGATCACCGCAGCGGCCCCCACGAGTCGCTCGATCTCGCGCCGCCCGAGCGCCACGACCGCATCCCGCACGCTGATGAAGCGTTCGGAGAATCCGTAATGTGCGGAATTTACGAGGCGCAGCACATTCGCGGTCAGACTTGGATCGTCTTCAATCGCCGAAGCGAGATCAGCCGCCGCATTCTGCGAGTCTTGTAGCTGCGCAACGATTTCCCAAAGAACTTGCGGAAGCGTTGGCAATTGATCGATTCGCACCACGAGCGCGTCAAGTCGGGTGCCGAATCCCTCCGCGCGCGGTTGCGATATAGCCATGAAGCGTTCCCCCTCCGCCCTGACTCAATACATACACTGACTTACACAGTAACTCTCCTAAAATGTTACAACGGATTTATAGAAATTACCATTAAAGTCTATTTGTACAGATTTCGTACAGCAATTGTCTGATTATCGGACAGAGCGAGGGCGTCAGATATTGCTATTGGCTATCGCGACTTTCCGCTCACTTATGTATTGCGCCGATATTCCCCGCCCACTTCGAACAAGGCCTTGGTGATCTGGCCCATCGAGCAGACGCGGACCGCGTTCATCAGGGCGTCGAAGGTGTTGCGGCCGGCGAGCGCGGCGTCGGTAAGTTGCTTGAGCGCGGCGGGCGCATCGCCCTTGTGCGTCTCCTGGAACGCGCGCAGGCGGCGGAGCTGGCTCTGCTTTTCGTCGTCGGTGCCACGGCGCAGCTCGATCTTGTCCATCTGTTCTTCGTGGTCAACGTGCGGGTTCTGGAAGGTGTTTACGCCAACAATCGGATACTCGCCGGAACTCTTGAGCGCTTCGTAGTAGTGCGACTCTTCCTGAATCTTGCCGCGCTGGTATCCGCGCTCCATCGCGCCGAGCACGCCGCCGCGTTCGGAGAGGCTCTCGAACTCGCGCAGGATCGCTTCCTCGGTCAGGTCGGTGAGTTCCTCGACGATGAACGAGCCCTGCACCATGTTCTCGTTTTTGTAGAGGCCGTACTCCTTGTCGATGATCATCTGGATCGCGAGCGCGCGGCGCACGGACTCGTCGGTTGGCGTCGTGATCGCTTCGTCGTATGAATTCGTATGCAGCGAGTTGCAGTTGTCGTAGAGCGCGGTGAGCGCCTGCAGCGTCGTGCGGATGTCGTTAAAGTCAATCTCCTGCGCGTGCAGCGATCGGCCGCTGGTCTGCACGTGCAGCTTAAACTTCTGCGAGCGCTCGTCGGCCCCGTACAGATCGCGCATGGCGACGGACCAAATCCGGCGCGACGCGCGGTTCAGCACGGCGTACTCGGGGTCCATGCCGTTCGAGTAGAAAAACGAAAAGTTCGGCACGAAATCGTCCACTTTCATGCCGAGCGCGCGGTAGTACTCCACAAACGTAAAGCCGTTCGCGAGCGTAAACGCCGCCTGCGTGATCGGGTTACAGCCCGCCTCGGCCATGTGGTAGCCGCTGATGGACACGGAATAAAAATTCCGCACCTGGTTCTGGATGAAGTAGCTCTGGATATCGGCCATCATGCGCAGCGCGAAGTCGATCGCGAAGATACACGTGTTCTGCGCCTGATCTTCCTTCAGGATGTCCGCCTGCACAGTGCCGCGCACGGCCTTCAGCGCGGCGGCGCGGATGCGCGCGCGTTCTTCATCGTTCGGCTGGCGCTTGTGCTCCGCCGCGAACTTGTCGATCTGCTGATCGATCGCCGTGTTCATGAACATCGCCAGGATCATCGGCGCCGGGCCGTTAATCGTCATCGACACGCTCGTGTTCGGCGAGCACAGATCGAAGCCGTCGAACAGGGTCTTCATGTCCTCCAGGGTGCAAATGGACACACCCGAAGTGCCGACCTTGCCGTAGATGTCCGGGCGCTCGTCCGGGTCCCAGCCGTACAGCGTCACCGAATCGAAAGCCGTCGACAGGCGCTTCGCCGTCGAATCCTTCGAGACCAGCTTGAAGCGCGCGTTCGTGCGCGCGGGGTCGCCTTCGCCGGCAAACATGCGCGTGGGCATTTCGTCTTCGCGACGAAACGGGAACACGCCCGCCGTGAACGGGAACCGGCCCGGCACGTTTTCGAGCAGCAGCCAGCGCAAGCGATCGCCCGCGTTGCGGTATTTCGGCAGCGAGACCTTCGGCACCTTCGTGCCCGACAGGCTCACGCGGTGCAGCGGCACGCGGATCTCGCGGCCGCGCACGGTGTACACATAATCCTGCTGCGAGTACTCTTCGCGCAGTTTCTGGAAATCTTCCAGTAGCTTCGCACAGGTCGGCGCCAACTGATGCCGCAGTTCGTCCAGTTTCGGCTTCAACGCGCCGGAATCGTCGCCGAGCGTCGCCTGCGCGCCTTCAAGCTGCCAGATGCGGTCCGCGATCTGCCCCTGCCACTCCGCCCACGCCTTGTACTTGCGCACCGTCTCGGCAATCTCGGCGAGGTAACGCTGCCGTTCACCGGGGATCACAACGGCGCGCGAACTCGACTCCTTGCTCTTCGGCAGCACCATCTTGGTCTGCGTCAGCCAGGCGACCTTCGTCTTCTTGTGCAGCGCCTCGAGCACGCCGCGGTACAGCGCGGTCACGCCGTCATCGTTAAACCGCGCGGCGATCGTGCCGTATACCGGCATATCTTCCGGCTTCTCCGCGAACCGCGTGTGGTTGCGCTGATACTGCTTGCGCACGTCGCGCAGCGCGTCCTCCGCGCCTTTGCGGTCGAACTTGTTGATCGCCACCAGCTCGGCGTAGTCCAGCATGTCGATTTTTTCGAGCTGCGACTGCGCGCCGAATTCCGCCGTCATCACGTACATCGGCACATCAACCAGTGGCACGATTGCCGCGTCGCCCTGCCCGATGCCTGCCGTCTCTACGACGATCAAGTCGAATCCCGCCGCTTGCACCACCTGGATCGCGTCGGTCAGCGCGCCACTGATTTCCTTGCCGCCGGCGCGCGTGGCGAGCGAACGCATGTACACGCGCTCGCGGCCCAGCGAATTCATGCGGATGCGGTCGCCGAGCAGCGCACCGCCCGTCTTCCGGCGCGACGGATCGACCGAAAGCACGGCGACGGTCTTGTCGCCAAAATCATTCAGAAAGCGCGTGATGATCTCGTCCACCAGCGAGCTTTTGCCGGCGCCGCCGGTGCCCGTGATGCCGAGCACGGGCGCCTTCGCGCTGCGGCCCGCGAGCGGAATTTGCAACTGCGCGAGCACATCTTCCTTGATCTCGCCCTGTGCTTCTTCCACCGCCGTGATGAACTGCGCAACGGCGAGGTGGTTGCTCGCAGTAAGGTTTTCGATGTGCTCAATCGCGGCCTTCAGATTTCTCGGCGCGTCGATCGTGCGCAGCATGTCGTTGATCATCCCCTGCAGGCCCATCTTGCGGCCGTCCTCGGGCGAGTAGATGCGCGCGACGCCGTAGGCCTCGAGTTCGCGGATTTCACGCGGGACGATCGTGCCGCCACCGCCGCCAAAGACCTTAATGTGCGCCGCGCCGAGCGCGCGCAGGCGATCGACCATGTATTTGAAGAACTCGACGTGGCCGCCCTGGTAGCTCGATACCGCGATCGCGTTCGCGTCCTCCTGCACGGCCGCCTTCACAATCTCATCCACCGATCGGTTGTGCCCGAGGTGGATCACCTCCGCGCCCGACGCTTGCAGAATGCGCCGCATGATGTTGATCGACGCGTCGTGCCCGTCGAACAGCGAGGTCGCCGTAACCATCCGGACGTGGTGTTTCGGCGTGTAGACTGCGGTTTCCTGCGCGACCGTGCTCATTGCGAAAATCCTTCCTGCGTTATTTCGCGATCTCGCCCATAATCAGCGAGACCTGCTCTTTGGTGTATTCGTCCAGCGAAAACTTCTCGCGCAACGCCCAGCGGCGCAGCGCCCACATATGGCCCAGCACGACAATGTTGTGCGCCATCAATTCCTGCGCACGGGTGTCGTCAAACTGAAACGCGCCGGCCGCGACGCCGCGCTTGAGAATCTGCGCAAAGAGATCCGCGATGCGCGCCTCGTTCTGCAGCACAAAGCGCTGCGACTCGCGCGCGAGGGACGCGGTCTCGCGGTAAATCAGCAGGATGGAATCCTGCATCTCGTCGCACACGTCGAAGTAGCCACGAATCGCGCCTTCGAGCTCGCCCTTTGCACCCTGCCCCTTGCCCCGCGCCCCTTGCCCCTGCCCTTTGGTCAGCCGCTCTTCCATCTCGCGGTGGATCGCGTCGCACACGAGATACAACACGTCTTCCTTCGTCTTGATGTACTCGTACAACGAGCCGATCGAGACGCCCGCCTCGCGCGCAATCTCGCGCGTCGTGGTCTGGTGGTAGCCCTTGCGGATGAACAGCCCGACCGCCGCGCGCACGAGCTCCGCGCGCCGCTCCTCGACCAGCAACGAGTCCTTCACCAGCGTGGGGATGTCCCGTCGCTGGTTTTCGACCTTCGCTGCCGCTGCCGTTTTCCGGGGCATGGGTAACTCCGACTGAGCGCTCGTTCAGAATATACACCAGGCCCTCCCTACAGTGCAATAGCCCCTGCGTCACACCCTCTTGACATAACGAAGCCGGCATGTTAATATCCACAAATCCTATAGACTTTATAGGCTTAGTCTTCCGGACCGCCGGTGAACATCGCTCAACCAGCGAAAGGAAGAGGATCACATGACATTCGCCCGACATCAGCGCATTCACGATCGATGTACGCCCCACTCCCCGTCTGTCTCTCTATCGTGAATTAACGCCTCGAGGATTTCGCCATGCAGCAGCCCACCGAACGCACCGAAACGATTGCCACTGTCGCCTACATCGACGATCAACTCGATCTTCAGCCCACGAGCGTCACGATCGTGCGCGTGGATCGCGCGCTAAAAAATCACGCGCAGCCCAAGCTGATGATCGAGGCGCCGCTACCCTTCTGGCAGCGGCTCACGGGGTTCGTCAGCCTGCTCGCGATTTTGCCCGTACTCTGAACCAGCCCACGCCGCGAAGACCCGTGGTCTCGCGCGGCCATTTGTGAATCAATCCGTCTCAAGAGTTCCGACCGGATCGCCGGAGGTGCACAACAACAAGGAACTCTAGCCATGAATCCGTTATTCGAACGTCTGCTGGGCGCACACACGTCCGCCACAGTGGACACCCACAATCCCCTCTCCGATGAATTCCCGCCGGTACTCGATTTCCCCGAGGTGATTCCGCTCGGCGCGATTCCACCACTCGCCTACGGCACCGCGGGGTTCTTCCCGTGGCGACCAGCCTCCTCCCCACGCCGGCGCGGCTTCACGCTGATCGAGTTGCTCGTCGTCATCGCGATCATCGGCATTCTCGCCGCGATTCTGCTGCCGGCGCTGGCGCGCGCCCGCGAAGCGGCCCGGCGCAGCTCGTGCCAGAACAACCTGAAACAGGTCGGCATCTCGTTCAAGATGTACGCGAGCGAATCCAACGGCGAGAAGTATCCGCCCTATTCCGCGCGCATCTCGTGGGACGTCGTGAAGGACGGCTTCTCGCGCATCTACAGCAACTATGTGAAGGGTGGCTACACCAACCCGGCCCAGCCGCCGAACCCCAGCGGTCCGGGCGGCGGTTTCGAGTTCACCTTCGACGGGAATGCGACCTATCCCGAATATCTCCCCGACTGGAACGTGCTGTTGTGCCCGTCGGACCCCACCGCCAGCTTGGAAATTTTCGACAAGCATCGGTGGAACGATCAAGCCAATTTGGATCAGATCGACCCGTGGGCGTTCACGGCCGAGTCGTACGTCTACTACAACTGGGCGTTCAACGGTGCGCCGGGCCAAGACTACCTCGCGCCCGGCGCGGACCCGAACGATCCGACCGCCAACGCGTCGAATTTCTTCACGCGGATCGATCCCGGTTTCCTGACGGCGCTCATCACAACCGTGTATTCGCAGGTCGGCGCGGGCTACACCACCAACTTGTATGACCGCGACCTTGTGTACACGAACGGTGTCGGCGAGGAACGCACGCTGCATCGCCTCCGCGAAGGCATCGAGCGCGTGTTCATCACCGACATCAACAACCCCGGCGCGTCCGCCCAGGCGCAAAGCAACATCGTGCTCGAAAGCGACATCCTCAGCACCGACGTCGTGGATTACAACCACATCCCCGGCGGCGCGAACATCCTGTACCTCGATGGGCACGTCGCGCACGTAAAATACCCGTCCGACTTCCCGGCCACGCGCGTATTCGCAAATCTGGTGGCCGCCTTCCAGTAACCAACACGACCGGCGCGACTTCGACCAATCGCGCCGGCCAACCAAACGGCGGCGGAGCAGAGGCCCAGGGACCTCGCTCCGCCGCCGATTCGTATTAGAATGGGCGCCCGTCTTCCACAGGATGAACGCACTCATGCCCAAGCCCGCCAAAAAAGAATTGCCCGCAAAACAACGCGATGAACTCCTCAAAACGCTGAAGTCCCGGTTCGAGAAAAACATGAACCGGCACAAGGGGCTCGATTGGGCCAAAGTGCAGGCCCGGCTGGACGCGAACGCGGACAAGCTCTGGTCGCTCGCGGAAATGGAAAAAACAGGCGGCGAGCCGGACGTTGTCGGTCACGACAAAAAATCAGGCGCCTACATTTTCTTCGACTGCTCCGAGGAAAGTCCCGACGGCCGCCGCAGCGTGTGCTTCGACCGCGAAGGCCTGGAATCCCGCAAAGAAC
>CAZUJL010000013.1:0-111198 GCA_964620045.1 uncultured Nitrospirales bacterium | reverse complement strand
TTGATGCCGCCGCCCGCCATCCACACGCTGTAGCAGCGGGGATGGTGGTCTCGGCCGTAGGTCGTCTCGGTCGCTTTGCCCTGCGAGTAGACCGTGCGGCCGAATTCGCCGCCCCAGATCACGAGCGTGTCGTCCAGCAGCCCGCGCTGTTTCAGATCGGTCACGAGTGCGGCCGAGGCCTGATCCACATCGTGGCACTGCTTGGTGAGGTGATCCGGCAGGTTGTCGTGGTGGTCCCAGCCCATGTGGTAGAGCTGGACGAAGCGCACGTCGCGCTCGGCCATGCGCCGCGCGAGCAGGCAGTTGCGCGCGTAGGTGCCGGGTTTCATCACGTCCGGACCATACATATCGAGCACGCTCTGCGGCTCGTCGGAGATGTCGGTCATTTCCGGCACCGAGGCCTGCATGCGGAATGCGAGTTCGTATTGCTCGATGCGCGCGAGGGTTTCCGGGTCGCCGGTCTTCGATTGATGGGTGCGGTTCAGTGAACCGAGCAGATCGAGCATGTCACGGCGCGTGGTTTCGTTGCAGCCGCCGGGATTCGCGAGGTAGAGGACCGGGTCGGCGCCGCTGCGCAGCTTCACGCCCTGGTATTGGCCCGGCAACATACCGGCGCCCCAGAGGCGATCGTAGAGCGGCTGGTCGGCCGCGCGGCCTGTGCCGCGGGACACGAGCACCATGAAGGTGGGCAGGTCATTGTTCATCGTACCGAGGCCGTAGGCCACCCACGCGCCCATGCTCGGACGGCCGGCGAGTTGAGAGCCGGTTTGGCAGAAGGTGATCGCGGGATCGTGGTTGATGGCTTCGGTGTGCACCGATTTCACGATGCAGATGTCGTCCACGATGCCGGCGGTCTTCGGCAGCAGCTCGCTGATATAGGCGCCGCTCTGGCCGTACTGCGCGAACGAGAATTTCGACGCGAGCACGGGAAATTTTTCCTGCCGCGACGTCATGCCCGTGAGGCGCTGGCCCATGCGGATTTCGCTGGGTAGCTCGGTGCCGTGGAGATTCTGCAGGCCCGGTTTGTAGTCGAAGGTCTCGAGCTGCGACGGCGCGCCGGACTGGAAAAGATAAATGATGCGCTTGGCCTTCGGCGGGAAATGGGGAGCGCCGTGGCCGGGGGTCGGGGCGTCAGCCGTGGCGAAGCCCATGCCCGGGCCGACCATGCCGAGCGCCGCGGCGCCGAGTCCGCCGCAGGTGGCGCGGAGGAAGTGTCGCCGGTTGATCTCTTGCGCGAGTCCGATGGTTTTGTTCATGGCGTTATTCCTGCGTGATGGCTTCGTCGAGGTTCAGCATGACGCTGGCCAGCGCGGTATACGCGGCGAGCGCGGAGGTGTCGAGATCGGCGGGCACGGGGGACTGTCCGTTGGAGACAAAGGTCTTCGCGGCCTCGGTGTCGGACTTATACGTCGCGGTGAACTTGTCGAGGCCGGTCTGCAATAACTGCTCTTCGTCGGCGGACGGATAGCGGCCCGTGACGAGGCGGAAGCCGTAACGCAGCGGCGAAATTTCCTGCGAGCTCGTTTCCTGCATCATGCGCTGCGCGAGGTTGCGCGCGGCTTCGACGTAGGTCGTGTCGTTCAGCAGCGCGAGCGCCTGCAGGGGCGTGTTCGTGCGCGCGCGCATGACCTTGCAGATTTCGAAACTCGGCGCGTCGAAAGTGGTCACGATCGGATGCGGCACGGTGCGTTTGCGGTAGGTGTACATCGTGCGGCGATAGAGATCTTCGCCTTTGCCGAGCACGTACGGCCCCTGGCCCGCGCCACCGGCGAGCTCGGCCCACAGGCCGTCCGGTTGGTACGGCATCACGGACGGCCCGCCAATTTTCGCCGACAGCAGGCCGGACGCCGCGAGCGCATTGTCGCGCACCATCTCGGCCGGCAGGCGGAAGCGTGGCCCGCGCGCGAGCAGGCGGTTTTCCGGATCGCGCTCGAGCAGCGCGGGGGAGACGTCGGAGGCCTGGCGGTAAATCTGGCTCAACACGATCGTCTTCTGGATTTCTTTCATGTCCCAGCCGTTGCGGACGAATTCCGTCGCGAGCCAGTCGAGGACTTCGGGATAGGAAGGCGGTTCGCTTTGCAGGCCGAAGTTCTCGGGTGTTTTGACGAAACCCTGTCCGAAGAATTTTGCCCAGAGCCGGTTGATCTGCACACGCGCGGTGAGCGGATTTTTCGGATCGACGATCCACTCTGCCAGCGCGAGGCGGTTGTGCGGCATATCGGCCGGCAGCGAGGGCAAGAAAGCGGGCACGTTCGGTTGAAGCGGCTCGGTGGTGTCCGGCGCGTCGTAGGCCCCGCGCACGAGGCGGTAGGTCGGCTGGACCTTGTCCGCCGGAAGCTCGCGCATGACCATCACGGTCGGGACGTTGGCTTTGTAGTATTCGTTGCGCTCGTTCTGTTTTCCGTTCGCGACGGCTTCCTTGGCGCGGACATCGAAGGACTGCTGCAGGTCGAGGTATCCGGTCAACGACGCCACGCGGGCATCAGAAGGTTCAGGGGCGCGCGTCGTGCGCAGCGTAGTCTCGATCAGCAGATTTACATTACTTTCATCCAGCGCCTGATCATAGACGCGGAAATCGGACAGGGTGCCCTTGAAGTACTCGGCTTCGAGCAACTGGCCGAGCATGAGCGGTTCGTCGGCGTCGAAGTCTTGCGTGAGTTTGTTCGTATTGATCGTAACGGCGGCGGGGCGTCCGCTGATATAGACCTTAACGCCTTCGGCTTTGCTGGAACCGTCGTAGGTAATCGCGACGTGTGCCCACGATCCCATTTTCAGGCGGGCGTCGGTGGTCACCTTGATCGCGTCGTCCGGCGCGAGACCGGTGAGGTGCACGATGATCTTTCCGTCGCCGGTGAGCACGGCATCCACGCCACGCTGCACGTCTTTCTTCTTTTCGGCGACGCTGAACAACGCGCCAGCCTTTTCGGGACGCACCCAGGCGGACACGGTGAACGGCTTGTCTTTCGAGAAGGCGACATCCGCGCGCGCGGAGGCACGCATGCTCTTGGTGCCATCGAAATAGAAGGCCGGACCGACCAAGCCATCGACGATCCACGGAGCCTGAGCCTTCTTGGCCTTCAGCGAGTCGGCCGAGGCGACCTGCAGCACGGGGACAGGCGTGAATTCGGCAATGCGGGAGCTGTCCCAATGCGCGAGGGTGTTTTTGTATACCTCAGGGGCTTTGGCTTTTTCGGCCTCGACCGCCGCGCGCAACTCGGCGATCTGAGCGTCGAATTCCGCCAGCTTGGCGGCGTCTTCCGGCTTGGGCATTTCGACCAGCGGGCCTGTATTGCCGTGCGTTTCCTCGTAGAAGCCTTTGTCTTCGGAACTATTGAAGAAGGCGTAGAAGCTGTAGAACTCTTTTTGCGAGATCGGGTCGTACTTATGATCGTGGCAGCGCGCGCAGCCCATGGTCAGGCCGAGGAACATCGTCGCGGTGGCGTCTACGCGGTCGATGCGGTTTTCGATGTACCACTCTTCCTCGATCGAGCCGCCTTCCGTGTTGGAGCGGTTGTTTCGGTTGTATCCCGTCGCGATCCGCTGCGAGTCGGTGGCGTTCGGCAACATGTCGCCGGCGATTTGCTCGACCGCGAATTGATCGAAGGGTTGGTTGGTGTTGTACGCGTTGATCACCCAATCGCGCCACGGCCACATGTGCCGCTCGAAGTCGTTTTGGAAGCCATTGGAATCGGCATAGCGCGCGCCGTCGAGCCAGTCCATCGCCATGCGTTCGCCGTAATGGGGAGAGGCGAGCAGGCGATCGACGGCTGTTTCATACGCGTTCGGCGAGGTGTCGCTGAGGAAGGCGTCGAGTTCGGCGGGCGTCGGCGGCAGGCCGATCAGATCGAGCGATACACGGCGCAGCAAGGTTTCGCGATCGGCTTCGGGCGACGGTTTCAGGCCGGCCTTGGCGAGTTTGGCGTATACGATCCGATCAATCGAGTTTTGCGACCACGCCTTGTCGGCGACGGCGGGCGGATTCGCGCGCTTCGGCGCGATCCAAGCCCAGTGCTCGGCCCACACGGCGCCTTCCTTGATCCAGCGGCCGAAGAGGTCGATCTGCTCCTGCGTGAGCGGCTTGTGCATTTCCTCCGGCGGCATGCGTTCTTCGGGGTCGGTATTCGTGATGCGCGCCCAGAGTTCGGAGTCATCGAGGTCGCCCGGCGAGATGACCATTTTCTTCGCTTCGGCCTCGACATCGAGTCGCAGATCGGCCTTGCGCTTGTTCGCGTCGGGACCGTGGCAGGCGAAGCAGCGATCGGAGAGGATCGGCCGGATGTCGCGGTTGAAGTCGACGGGCTCCCGGGAGTCTGCAAAGGCTGTGCTCAGCAGGACAGTGGAAAACGCCGTGAGTAATGCTGCAAAAGTCGAATACGTGCGTCGAGGTTGGTGCATGGCAGCTCCGGATGTACCGAGAGCCAATTCTATCAAAGCCGATGTGCGAATTCAGGGCAGATTAGTTCCGGCAGGGCGACGGAGGCATGAGCGAGTGCCCTAAAGTGTCCCTATTTGGTGAGCAGGGTTGGCGAAAGTATAGGAACGGGCTTAGACCTTGACCTTAACCGGGATGCCCTTTTTCTCCGCGATCAGTTCTTCAACCGCGGCGAGGAAATCGTCGAGCACGAAGGGCTTGCCGATGGCGCGGTCGGCGCCGACGCCGATGGCCATGTCGAGGTAGCTGACTTCGCCACACATGCCGCCGCCGGAAATCGCGATGATTTTCACGTCGGGGAAGTCGCGGCGCAGGTCCATGATGGTGTCGATACCGCCTTTTTCCGGCATGATGATATCGGTGACCACGAGGTCGATGTTGCCTTCGGAATAAACGCGCAGGCCCTGGTTGCCGTCGCCAGCCTCGCTCACAGAGTAGCCCACACGCTCGAGCACTGTGCGGAGGACTTCGCGGATTTGGACTTCGTCGTCGATCACCAGGATGTGCGGCATGTAACGTTTTCCCCAATGGACCGCTGGTCGGGCGGTCACTCCTGAACTGTACCCGCAAACCTTGAAATTTGCCACGCGGCACCGGAGCGCCGCGTGGCCGAAACTACGCAACAGGTTGTAACCAGTCGTATTATGATTGTAAGTTAATTGTTGACAAAAGTCCAGCAATACCTGGTGGATTTCGAGAAAAGACTGCTTTCCATGTAAGGCAAAGGCGACACTATATCTAGTTACCAGGTTTAACGCGGGATGCGGGACTTCGGTCGCGTGTAGTACGCTGCCGTTCTATGGCTACCACGAGCGCTCCCTCCACCTCATCCGGCGCGAAGTCCTTCGCCCGCACCTACTCCTATTACCGCGACGCCCTGCGCGGCGTCTCGCTGCCGGCGGCCTTTGTGGACGTCGAAATGCTCGACGACAACATCCGCGTGATCGCGGGGCGCGTGTCGCACGGCAAGACCCTGCGCGTCGCGTCGAAGAGCGTGCGCTGTGTGTGGGCGCTGCGGCGCGTGTTCGAGGCGTCGAAGGTGTACCAGGGGATCATGGCGTTCCATCCGCGCGAAGCGGTGTTTCTCGCGGCCGAAGGCTTCGACGATATTCTGCTTGGCTATCCGACCGTGCGCGAGATCGATGTGAAGGCGTGCTGCGAGTGGATCGCGAAGGGCAAGACGATCATTTTCATGATCGATCATGCGGAACATGTGCGAATCCTCGGCTCGATCGCGAAGGCGCAGGGCGTCACAGTGCCTGTGTGCATCGATGTCGATATGTCTTCTGCGTTCCCCGGCATGTGGTTCGGCGTGCGGCGCTCGGCGGTGCGCAGCGAGGCGGAGCTGGCGCCGATTCTGGATGCAGTGAAAGCCACGCCGAATGTGCGGTTGCACGGCTTGATGGGCTACGAGGCGCAGGTGGCGGGGTTGGGCGATAAGAACCCCGCGCGCGGCCTGGGCAATATGCTGATCCCGACGCTGAAGCGGAAGTCGATGGGCGAGTACCGCGCGCGGCGCAAAGAGTGCGTCGAGTACATCCGCTCGCGCGGCTTTGAACTGCCACTCGTGAACGGCGGCGGCACGGGCAGCATTGAGTCGACCTGTGAGGAAGAAGTTTGCACGGAAGTGACGACAGGCTCCGGTTTCTACACGCCGACGCTGTTCGATTATTACGATTCCTTCAAGCACCATCCGGCGGCGGGCTACGCGATCGAGATCGTGCGTCGGCCGATGGACGGCATGGTGACGTGTAACGGCGGGGGATATGTGGCCTCGGGCGGGCTCGGCGCGGATAAACTACCGAAGGTGTTTTTGCCCGAAGGCGCGGCATTGCTCGACGGTGAAGGCGCGGGTGAAGTGCAGACTCCGGTGACCTACGAAGGCCCCGAGAAACTCGAGCTAGGCGATCCGATTTTTATGCGTCACGCCAAAGCCGGTGAACTCTGCGAACGCTTCAACGTTTTGCTGCAGATCGAAGGCGGCAAAGTTGTAGGACAAATCCCTACGTATCGTGGCCAGGGGCAGTGTTTCGTGTAGGGGACTGACTGCGAATTTCCGCGCAGATGACGTCCACTTAAAACCGATTACTACCATTGTGGAAATTCGTAGTCTGTCCCCGGTCTTCGCGCGATAAGACAGGGGACAGACTACGAATCCCCAACAAAATAGTGCGCGCTTTTTTTGCAACGGCGTTGAAGATGAAGAAGTGACTGCCACGCGCAGGTGGATTCGCAGTCAGTCCCTGATTAGCGGTCGAGCGATTCCGGCAGGCGGAGATCGATTTCCGCGGCGTGCGCCTGGGTGGCGGTCGCCGGGGTGCTCGGGCGGAACATGGCGGAGTAGCCTGCCCAGGCGGCGGCAACGGACACCATGATGATGACCCACATGCTGGCTTCGGAACCCACGCGCGGCAGACGCGGGATCGGCAGTTTGCGCATCGCGCGCGAGACGATGCTCGGTTTCGTTGTCGTCGCGCGCGAAGATGTCGGATGCTGCGCGGCGCGCAAGGCGCCGAGATAGTGTTCGGATTCGAGGTTGAGCAGGCGGCAGTACGAGCGGATGAAGCCGACGGCGTAGGTCTCGCCGGGGAGGCGATCCATCTGACTGTTTTCGAGGGCTTCGAGCATGCCGACGGGAATCGAGCAGGCGGCGGCGGCGGTATCGGGCGTCATGTTGAGTTCGAGACGCCGCTGACGAAGTTCATGCCCTGGAAAACGCACTGACCGACCCTTTCTTTTTGACCGACCCGGCGTGCGGAGGCACGCCACCCGGCGGTCGTACAGGCAAGCCGAGTGCCAAAATTGGGCGAAGTTGTAAGGTGTTTATTAACGGGGTTTTTCTGTGTTCGACGCCGGAACCGTCCGATTTTTCACGCCCAATTTTGTACTCAACGGGGCATCGCGTCCAATTCTGTACAGGGCTGCTTGGCGAAAAAGTAGCCTTCGAAAATGGCCAATTGCGTGACACCGCGCGTCCCTTTCTCACTTTAGGATTGCGGTGCTACACTCGACCTTCGCGGTATTCGGGAAGGAGCCTGCGCGCATGGAAAGTTTTCGCGAGAAAGCCGATTTCATTCTCGGCCCACTGGAAGTGCCATTCGTTTGGCTACAGAACGCCACGGGCGTTTCGCTCGGCGGCATGTGGGTCTGGGCGTACGACGCGCTGGCCGTCATCGTCATCATTCTATTTCTGCGCTGGCTCATCGTCACGCTGCTGCACGTCTTTAAGAAAGACACGCTCGCGGACAAGGCGGACATCGACGCGCTGATCGGCAAACACGCGAGCCTTGAAGCCGCGATGCAGGATCCCGCCGTGCTGCGATCGACGACGGCGGCGTTGAAGCGCAGCAAGCAATGGGGACGTCTGGCTCAAGCGTATGCCGCAATCAATCTTCATAAAAAAGCCGCGGAATTTTATGCCAAAGACAAGGACTATGTGAAGGCGGCGGAGCATCTCGCGAAAGTGGACGAGCACGTCGCGGGCGCGAAGTTGCTGCAAAAGGCGGGCGACTTCGAAAACGCCGGCCGCTTCTTCGATCGCGGCGAGAAATACACGCAAGCGGCGAAGGCCTATACCAAGGGCGGGCAGATGGCGAAGGCGGCCGCGGCGTGGGGCAAGGCGGGGAAGACGCCACAGGCGATCGCGATGTTCAAGGAATACTTCGCGGCCCCGCGCGACGAAGCGGCGGCGCAGATCGCGGCCGCGCACGGTGCGTATGCGCTGCTGGAAGACTCGAAGGCCAAGGAGAAAATTAAGCCGGAGGATCGCAAGGCGCTATTGCCCGCGATCGCGCGGGCGTTCGACACCGAGCAGCAGCATGACCTTGCCGCCGTGTTGCACATGGAAGCGGGGGAGTTCGACCTCGGGGCAGAGGCCTTCGTAAAAGCGGGCAAGCTTGAACAGGCGGTGGATGCTTACAAGCAAGCCGGCAAACCGCGCGAGGCGGCGCGCATCGGCGGGCGGTTCTATGAGAAGGCCGGGAAATTCCGCGAGGCGGGCATGGCGTATGCCGGCGGCGAGGAATTCCTGCGCGCGGCGGAATGCTTTGCGAAGGCGAACGAACCCGTGCGCGCGGCGGAGTACTTTGAAAAGTCCAACGACCATGCGCGCGCGGGGCTGATGTACTCCAAGGCGCAACGCTATCAAGAGGCGATCGCGGCGCTGCAGAAAGTGAACGAGACGGACAAGCAGTTCGACCCGTCGCGCGCGTTGCTGGGCCGCTGCTTCTACGAGATGCACGATTACGCGCACTGCGCCGCCACGCTCGACAACCACCTGCTCGGCAAGCGTGTCGAGAAGGCGAACATGGACTATTTCTTCATGCTCGCCCTCGCGCGCGAACAACTCGGCGATCTGGCGGCCTCGCGCGAACACCTCCTCAAGATCGGCGCGGTGGACAAGAGCTACCGCGACCTCGACACGCGCCTGTCCAGCATCGACTCGCGCATTTCGCTGATGGGTAGCAAGATCGGGCAGCCGAGCTTCGCTCCGGTGTCCAACGGCGGCGGGGGTGGCGATGGCGCCGTGATGAGCATGGTGCAGAACACGCTGGGCGAGCGCTATGCGATCGAAAAGGAACTCGGCCGCGGCGGCATGGGCGTGGTGTACCTCGCGAAGGACAAGCAGCTCGATCGCAGGGTGGCGCTGAAATTCCTCGGCACGCTGGTGGACAACAACGAAGAGTACCGCCAACGTTTCGTGCGCGAGGCGAAGACCGCCGCGAAGGTGAACCACCCGAATATCGTGGCCGTGTACGACATCAGCGCGAGCCAGGGGAAGGCGTACATCGCGATGGAGTACGTCGAAGGCACGAGCCTGTTCCAGTATGTGCAAAAGAAGGGCAAGCTGCATCCGCGCGAGGCGCTGAACTACATGGCGCAAGCGTGCAGCGCGCTCTACGCGATGCACTCGCTCGGCATCGTGCACCGCGACATCAAGCCGGACAACATCCTGATCGCCAAGGGCGGCACCGTGAAGCTGATGGACTTCGGCCTCGCGAAAGCCGAGGACAACCGCATTACGAAGAGCAACGTCGTGATGGGCACGCCGTGCTATATGGCGCCGGAGCAGGCCCTCGGCAAGGAGGTCGACAACCGCGCGGACATCTACGCGCTGGGCCTCGTGCTCTACGAAATGCTCACCGGCAAGGTCGTCTTCCGCGACGGCGACATCCTCACGCGCCAAATCACCGAAATGCCGCAGAAGGTGAACGAGATCGAGCCAAGCATCGCGCCCGAAATTGCCGAGTTCGCCTACAAGTGCATCCAGAAGGATCCGAAAGACCGCTTTGAGAACTGCAAGAAGGTGGTGGAGGCGATTCGGACGTTGCCGTTGACGTAACAAAAGAGGCGCCCCTCATCTCCGGGCACTCGTTGATCGAAACAATGCAGGCTGCGTTTCGATTGCTGCCTGCACCGAAGCGGAAAGACCTTTTTTGAGGGCAATCTCAAAACGGAATTGAATCGCGGGGATACTTCGCATTTTGGTGTAGGCCGTCTTATACTCGCGCGCCATGACGAACGATCCGACTACTTCTGCGCCGCGCAACTCCGTCCGCCACGTGCTCATCGGCAGCCTGGTCGGCACGACGATTGAGTTTTTCGATTTCTATATTTACGCCAACGCCGCGGTGTTGGTGTTCCCGCAGTTGTTCTTTCCGAAGGGGGACGACACGGCCGCGATGCTGCAGTCGCTGGCGACTTTTGCGATCGCGTTTTTCGCGCGGCCGATTGGTTCGGCGATATTCGGACACTTCGGCGATCGCGTGGGGCGCAAGGCGACGCTGGTGGCCGCGCTGCTCACGATGGGTATCTCGACCGTGGCGATCGGTCTGCTGCCGACCTATGCGACGATTGGCGTTGCCGCGCCGCTGCTGCTCGCGCTGTGCCGCATGGGGCAGGGGCTGGGCCTGGGCGGCGAGTGGGGCGGCGCGATTCTGCTGGCAACGGAGAACGCGCCGCCGGGCAAGCGCGCGTGGTTCGGCATGTTCCCGCAGCTCGGCGCGCCGATCGGGTTCATCTTGTCGGGTGGGTTATTCCTGATCCTGAGCGAATCGCTCACGGACGAGCAGTTCTTTAATTTCGGCTGGCGCATTCCGTTCCTCGCGAGCACGCTGCTGATCTTTGTCGGGCTGTACGTGCGCCTGAAAATCACCGAGACGCCGGCTTTCGAGGAAGTGCTCAAGTCGAACAAGCGCGTGAAGGTGCCGACGATTACCGTGGCCGTGGACCATACCGGCGCGCTGATCCGTGGCGTGCTGATCGCGTTGTGCACCTTTGTGTTGTTCTACCTGATGACCGTGTTCACGCAGAGCTGGGCGATTACACAGCTTGGTTTTGCGCGTCCGCAGTTCCTGCGCATGCAGCTCTTCGCGATCCTGTTCTTCGGCGCGACGATTCCCATCTCGGCGATTTGGGCCGATCGGGTGGGCCGACGCAAGGTTTTGATTAGCGTCTCGCTCGCGATTGCGGCCTTCGGCTTCTGCACGGGGCCGATGTTCGGCTCCGGCAACGCGACGCTGATCACGATCTACATGGCGCTCGGCCTGGGGTTGATGGGCGTCACTTACGGCCCGCTGGGCACGATGTTGTCAGAACTGTTCCCCGCCGAGGTGCGCTTTACGGGGGCCTCGTTGACGTTCAACCTCGCGGGGATCTTCGGCGCATCCCTCGCGCCGTATGCCGCGGTGTGGCTCGCGAAAAACTACGGCCTTGTGTTTGTGGGCCTCTATCTCAGCACGGCGGCGCTGCTGACCGTAGTGGGCGTTGTGCTGACGAAAGAAACAAAATAGACCAACAGCAACGCCTAAATTGACACCTACGGGCACGTCCGGGCATAGTTGCTAGTCCTATGGTTCTGCTACACAACGCTTAAAAAGGATCGCTATTTGATGCGAAGCCTATGTGTTGCTGTTTTTTCCGTATTGTCGCTGCCGGCCTTCGCACAAATCGTCTGGACGTCACCGAGCATTTTCAATTCCGACGCAGTGACGGACGAGGGCTCGGATTTCGATTGCCAACTTGCCACGGATGGATCGGGCAACTGGATTGCCGTGTGGGACGCGCCGGATGCGCTCAACGGAACGCTCTCTTATGACGAAGACATCCTTTATTCGCGATCGGCGGACAACGGTGCCACATGGACCCCTCCGGCGTCGCTTGCACCCTATGCCAACACGGAAACGTGGAATGATTGGCGCCCCCAAATCACAACCGATGGTAATGGTACGTGGATAGTAGTTTGGCACTCCGCCTACGATCTGGGCGGTACGGTGGGCAATGACTACGACGTTTTCGTAACGCGGAGTTTGGATAACGGGGCAACCTGGTCAGCACCAGCCGCGCTGAACTCCAACGCCGCCGTAGACACGTGGGACGAAGACGAGGTGCAAATTGCGACTGATGGCGCGGGTAATTGGATGGTGGTCTGGGGAACCGACAACGAAGTGAACATCTATGAAGTTTGGTTCTCGTATTCATCGGATGGCGGTGTGACGTGGAGCGCGCGGGCGCCGGTCAATCCCGGGCTGGATCACGACAATTTTGGCGAGATTTCACCTGACGTAGTTGCCGACAGCTTTGGCAATTGGATAGTCGCGTGGATTTTGGCGGAGGAGGATTCCTCAATAGACGTGGTGGCCGCACGATCGACGGACGCGGGACAGACATGGAGTACGCCGATTTTTCTCAGTCCCAACGGGCCGGTGGACGGTTCGGATCGAACTCCTCGACTCGCCGCCGACGATAATGGCAATTGCCTTGTGGTCTGGAGTTCGAACCAGCCGGGGGTAATTTTTGTCGACGACTGGGACGTATTCTCGTCGCGTACCTCTGATGGTGGACAAACGTGGAGTCCTCCAGTCCAAGTCAACAGCAACGCCTACCGCGATAAGGAATATGACCTCTACCCTGAAATTGCCACGGACGGGGCAGGCACCTTTGTAGTCGTTTGGGAGGGGCAATACCTCGCCGGATTTGGATCGGATGGCAACAACGACCGCGACATTCTGTTGGCGGAAAGCTACAACCTCGGCGCGACGTGGTCGCTGCCCATATATCTGAACTCGGGGGCGCTTTCCGATGTGGGCCAGGATTGGTTGCCGGCGATTGCCACGGACAAGGCAGGTCAGTGGATCGCGGTGTGGCCGACCAACGAAAATATCGACGGCGCGGGAGGGGATTCAGACCGCGATATTGTGACCGCACGAAGCTTCACGCCCGTTCCGGCGGCTGACGCGAAGAGCCTGCTTCTGACGGCTCTGGGCATTGTGTGTGTCGCAGCATGCTTAAAAACCCGCCACTGCCGCACGAAAGCGTGATTGCCGATCCTGACGGCAATCGCGTCGAAGGGATGGCGTAACTAGAACCCGCGCGGCAGATAGCCCAGCAGCAGTAGCACGATCACGATAATGAGGATTGTTCCCAGCAGCCCTGAGGGGCCGTATCCCCAACTCCGGTTATAGCCCCACGTGGGCAGACCGCCCACCAACAAAACGATCAGTACGATCAGCAGCACCAATCCCATGGCCGGTTCTTCCGGGAATGCCGCGTCGCGCATTCCTCAATCACGTTCGCAGAACACCAGATTCCTATCCGAGCGAACGGAGATGTGAAACGAAAAATTCCCTTCTGGAACGCGCGTGCGGTATTCCTAGTGGTCGCCGAGTCTGCGTTCCCAGCCCATCGGCATTACGCCGCGGTTTTCGATCGCGATGCTGCGTGCGTCGCCGCCGTTGTGGGTGAGGCGGATGTCTACGCGGCGCTCGGGCAGCATGCCTTCGGCGCGCTCGGCCCATTCGACGACGCAGAGGCCGTCACCCGGATCGAAAAGGTCTTCGTAGCCGAGGTGCAGCACTTGCTCGGGGGACATGAGCCGGTAGAGATCGAGATGGTAGAGCGTGCGATCGCCACGGTACTCGTGGACGAGCGTGAAGGTCGGGCTTGTGACGCGCTCCATCATGCCGACGGCCTCGGCCATGCCGCGCACGAGGCAGGTCTTGCCCGCGCCCAGGTCGCCGTAGAGGGCGATCAGCGTGCCGTGGGGGAGAAGGTCCATCAACGCACGGCCGACGGCCTGGGTCTCGGCGGCGGAACGCGTCGTGAGGGACAAACGCTCGGGTGTTGCCGCGGTCATCGCTTGCCCGTGATCGCGGTGAAGGGATCGGGTTCGAGGAACGGAGTGACGCGAAGTTTTGGCAGAACGGACTTCAACTGCGAGGCGATGAGCGACACGATCGGCAGTTCCGTGCCGTGGTGCCCTGCATCGATGATGGCCAGTCCGCGCTCGGCGGCATCCAGGGCCTCGTGATACTTCACGTCGCCGGTGACGAATACATCCACATCCGCCGGAACGTCGGCCGCGTGCGAACCGCCCGCGCCGCCCATCACGGCGATCGTGCGCACCTTGCGCTTCTGGTCCCCGGTTACGCGAACATGCGACAACGACAGCGCTTTGCGGACCAGGCTCGCGAAGTCACCAAGCGCGCGGGGTTTTTCCAAGGCGAACCGCGCGCCCAATGAAATATTCGGGTCCGCGTTTTCCAATTTCACGAGGTCGTAGGCGATTTCCTCGTAGGGATGGGCTTCGCGCAGCGCACGCATCACATGCGGCAGGGCGTGCTTCGGGAAAATCGTTTCAAAGCGTCGCTCGGGCTCTTCGTTGAGCTTAGATTTTTCGCCCGAAAAGGGCTTCGCGTTCGGCCCGGGCATGAAGGTTCCGGTGCCGGAGACACTGAAGGTGCAGTGCGTGTACTTGCCGATACCGCCGGCTTCGCTTGTGCCACAGACCGCGTCGCGTACCTTCGCGAGATGCGTGTCGGGCACAAAAGTCACGAGCTTCCACATTTCCGCGTGCGACACTGGAAACAGCGGCGCGGGATTAGCAGCACCCAGCTTCGCGGCGAGCAGCCGATTGACCCCGAATCGCGCGACGTCCAGATTCGTGTGCGCGGAGTAGCACGCGATCCCTGCGGCGGCAATATCAAGACACAGCGCCGCGCGTGCGTCGTCGTTGCGCAAGGTCGCCAGCGCATCCCAGATCAGCGGATGGTGCGACACGATCATCTGTGCTTTAGTTTTTTTCGCGGCCGCGAACGCCTCGCGCGTGACGGTGAGGCAGGTCACCACGCTGGTCACGCGATCGTCGGGTGAACCCGTTGCGAGCCCGGATTTGTCCCACGAATACGCCAGCGCCGGTGGCGCCCATTCATCCATCACCTTGATGACGTCGGCGACTTTCATAGCTTCACGTGTCCGTTCCCGTTGCTCTTGCCATTCCCATTGCCGCTGCCGCGCGCGAAGGTCTTGGTTCCTTTTTGCTCGCGGATGGTCTTGAGCGCCTTTTCGATGTGCGCGAGCAAAAATTCCTGCCGCTTTCGTTCAGCCGGCATCGACAGCAACTCCACGCGCTGCCACAGCGCGAGCCCGACATGCGGCGCGACGGCGTAGGCCGCGCCGTGGGTTTCATCCAGTTCCGGTTTCTTCTCGCCAACCAATTTGAAGAGTGCGTCGAATTTT
The DNA here is from genome assembly GCA_964620045.1 of uncultured Nitrospirales bacterium. GTDB lineage: Bacteria > Hydrogenedentota > Hydrogenedentia > Hydrogenedentales > VFKU01. Next base: position 96,251 of record CAZUJL010000013.1, on the reverse strand, counting down.
TCAAGAAGTTTCGTGCGCGTGTCTTCGTCAAACGCCGGATCATCCTGCGGATACTCGACCTTGGCGCCTGAGTACAGTTTGTTCGGCACTTCCTGTTGCACTTCGACGATGCGGAACACGCGTACCCCGCGCACGACGATGTCCATCTCGCCGGTGTCGTAGGTCTTCGCGATGTTCACCAACTCAACCTCAGTGGCGTATGCCGCGAGATTGCCCTGCGCGTAGGTGGGGATGCCGAAATGGATGCCTTCGTCTCGGCACTCGGCGATGAGCTGGCGGTAGCGCGGCTCGAAGATGTGCAGGGGAATCGCCTCGCCGGGAAACAGCGCGAGTTGCAGAGGAAAAATGGCGAGAAACATGAGATCCACGGCAGGCTTTTTCGTTAAGTTTCAGAAAGTATAGTGTGGCGGCGCGGCTACGGCAACGTCGACGGGCCATTGATCGCGCGCCGCGCACGGCGATATGATCGCGGTTTGCAAAAAATAGAGCGGGGGACCGATGCCGACCGAAATTATCTCGTGGAATGTGAATGGAATGCGGTCCGTGCTGGGCAAGGGCTTCCTGCAATGGCTCGACAAGGCGCAGCCAGACGTTCTTTGCCTGCAGGAAAGCCGCGCGCTGCCGGACGACCTCTCCGACGAGCATCGCAAACCCAAGGGCTACACGTCCTACTGGATGCCGGCGCAAAAAAAGGGTTACTCCGGCGTGGCGGTCTACACGAAAAAGGAACCGCAATCGGTGATCGGCATGGGCATCGGTGAATTCGATGCCGAAGGCCGCGTCATCATCGCGGAATACCCGAAGTTCACCGTCGTCAACGCCTACTTTCCGAACAGCCAGCCTGAGCGCAAGCGGATCAAGTACAAGCTCGATTTCGTCACCGCGATGACCAAGCTGTGCAACAAACTGGTGAAGCAGGGAAAGAATCTCGTCGTCTGCGGCGATTACAACATCGCGCACACGGAAATTGATCTCGCGCGCCCGAAACAGAATGAAGACACGGCAGGATATCGTCCCGAAGAACGTGCCGCCATGACCGAGTTTCTCGGCGCGGGATATGTCGATACGTTTCGACACTTCACGAAAGATCCGGGGCACTACACGTGGTGGTCGTTCCGCGGCAACGCACGCGCGACCAACGTAGGCTGGAGAATCGACTACCACTGCGTGAACAAGGATTTCCTGTCCGGCGTGAAGTCCGCGAAGATTCTCAGTGACGTGAACGGCTCAGACCATTGCCCGGTCTCCGTTGTGCTGAAATAACCCATGGCCGGCGAACCGCGATCGCAAGTCACGACGAAGAAGGGCGACCAAGGCACCACTGTCACGATCGCGGGCGTCACGCTGCCGAAGTCGCACCCGATTCTCGAATGCTGCGGCCAGATCGATGCACTGCGTTCTTATACGGCGCTGTGCCGCCTCGAAGTGCTGGCCTCGGGTCGTGCGGACGCTGACCGCATTGCAGAGTTCCTTCGCTGGGCGCTTCATATTTATTTTCTGATCGGTTCCCAGTGCAACGATCCGGAGAATAAGAAACCCGAATACCGCAAGGTGGATGTCGGCCCGGAACACCTCGCGCAGCTCGAAGCTTTCCAGGCGGGCCTCGAAGCCACCACTAAACTCCCGCGTCAGTTTGTGCTGTCCGCGTCCAATCCGCTTGCGGCACGTATCGATTATGCGTGCACCCTGGCACGCCATGCCGAGCGCGCGGCCGTGCGATTGAAAGAGGCCGTGCCGGCGTTTAAAAGCGACCATATCCTCAGTTTTTTGAACCGTCTGAGCGATACGCTGTTCATGCTTGCCCGGTATTTGGACGGTGGAAAACACCTGACGGTGGACTACGATTCGCTGAAGGGCCCCGCATCCCCCGCATAACGCGACGGCGGGTTTACGTACTTGAGAAATCTGGAACTCTTTTGCGTATACTACCGCCCTTTGCCGGGAAGGGCAGAGACGGATAAATTCCCGGGGCGACGCACGGGTAACGCGTCGTCCGGCTTGCTGTTTACATAGCATACGGACCCTGTCGCCTGAACGATTGGGGACAGCGGAAGGGCAACCTGTTGCGCTACGCCATTATTTCTGACAACCATGCCAACCTTGAGGCGACGCTCTCGGTCCTCGCCCACATCGATAAAATTGGCGTCGATAAAATTATTAATCTCGGCGACATCGTTGGCTACAACGCGAACCCGAACGAATGCTGCGACCTCATGCGGCAGCGCAACATCCCGACGATTTGCGGCAACCACGACGCAGTCGCCTGCGGACTCGAAGAGCCTTGGGGCTTTAATCCTGTGGCGCTCTCCGCCGCGATGTGGACCCGCGAGACGCTTCGCAAAGACAACCTCGAATGGTTGCGCGGGCTGCCCGATGTGCAGAAGTTCGGAAACTTCCTCGCCGTCCACGGTTCACCCAATAACCGCAACTCATACCTCTTCAACTGGGAGGACATCCTGCCGCACATTCGCCAGGTGCAGGATCAAGGCTGCCGGATTTGCTTCTTCGGCCACACGCACAGCCCCGGTATTTTCTCGCGCGACGGCGCGTACAGCTTCAACGCGGAGATGAAATTCGACCTCAGCGGTGACAAGTTGTACTTCGTGAACCCCGGCTCGGTCGGCCAGCCCCGCGACGGTGACCCGCGCGCGTCCTTTGGTATCTTCGATACCACCACCAACATATTCCAGTTGGTGCGCATTAACTATCCAATTAAGCAGACCGCCGACAAAATCACCGGCGCCGGACTGCCCGCGTTCCTTGCGGAGCGGCTGTTCCTCGGCCGCTGACCGGCACACCGGGTTACCCGGCGAAAGGGAGCAGGCATGCGGCAGGGCGAAGTATCCCGCCAGACGAAGGAAACCAAGATCCAGGTATCCGTCAACCTTGACGGCACCGGGCAATCCGATATCTCGACCGGTGTCGGATTCTTCGACCACATGCTCACGCACCTCGCCAAACACGGCTTCTTCGATATCAAGGTGAAGGCCGAGGGTGACCTTCATATCGACGCGCACCACACGGTCGAGGATGTCGGCATCGCCTTGGGCCAGGCCTTTCTGAAAGCCATCGGCACCCCGGAAGGCATCCGCCGTTTCGGTCACTCCGTGATCCCGATGGACGAAGCCCTTGCCGAGGCCGCCGTGGACTTCAGCGGCCGGCCGTTTCTGGTGTACCGGGCGGATGTCCCCAAAGTGAAACTGGGCGAATTCGACACTGAACTGGCCGAGGAATTCCTGCGCGCCTTCGCGATGAACGCGCGGATCACCCTGCACGTCGTCCTGCGGTACAGCAGCAACGCTCACCACGCCGTGGAGGTTATGTTCAAGGCCTTCGCCCGTGCATTGGGCGAAGCGCTCAGCCATGATCCGCGCGTAAAGGGTGTGCCGTCGACCAAGGGAGTCATCCAGACGTGATCGTCATCGTCGATTACGGCATGGGGAACCTGCACAGCGCACAGAAAGGTCTCGAACGCGCCGGGTTCGATGCTGTGATTTCCGGCGATCCAGCCGATCTCGACGAGGCGGCAGGTATTGTGTTGCCCGGCGTCGGTGCGTTTCGCGACTGTTTCAACGGCCTAAAAGAAAAGGGTTTCGTTGAGCCGATCCTGAAACAAGTTCGGAACGACAAGCCTTTGTTTGGAATTTGCGTCGGCATGCAGTTGCTCTTCGACTACGGCGTCGAAGGCGAAGGCTCGCCCGGACTCGGCATCTTGCCGGGACGCGTCGTGCGCTTTCCGGACACCGCGCAGACCGGCCTTAAGGTGCCACAGATGGGCTGGAACACCCTCGATCCGGTTCCGAGCCGTCCGTGCCCGCTTCTCAAGTACACCTCGCAAACGCCGTATGTCTATTTCGTGCACAGTTATCACCCCGACACGACCGACCCCTCGATCATCTACGCCACGACGAACTACGGCGTTCGCTTTGCGTCGCTCGTTGGCCGCGGCAATGTCTTCGGCGCACAGTTCCACCCCGAGAAGAGCCAGCACGAGGGCATCGCGATCCTCCGCGCCTTCGGCGAATTTGTAATGCAGGGCGCGGCCTCCGCTACACTGTAAGTCTAGGGGGCGGAAGGGGTAGGGCCGCATGATTAAGCAGATCCTTGTGCCGACCGATGGGAGCGAACACGCCTCCCTTGGCGTGCATTATGGGGTCGGCCTCGCCAAGCAACACGATGCCTCGCTCGTCGGGTTGCATATCATCGATATCCGCCTTCTCGAAGGTCCATTTCTACGCGACATCTCTGCTTCGCTCGGCACCGCGCCTTACGTGAATTACCAAAACAACATGGCCCTCATCCTGGAAGAAAAGGGCAAGGCCGCACTTGAGGACTTCCGCCAACGGGCGGAGAAGTCCGGCGTGCAATTCAAGCCGCTGCAGATCACCGGCTCCGTGACGCAGGCGATCGTGGAACAAAGCGAACTGGCCGATCTGGTCGTGATGGGGCGCGGCGGCGAGTTTGATGAATTTCTCGGCGGCCTCGTGGGGTCAACGACGGAAAGCGTTGTGCGCCATGCGAAATGTCCGGTGCTCGTGACCGGGCGCAAAGAGGCGCAGATTCGCCGCTTCGTCGTGGCCTACGACGGCAGCGCGCACGCGCGGCATGCGCTCCAATTTGCCACAAGTATCGGCGAGACGTGGCTCGTGCCGTTTGAAGTGCTCGCTGTGTCGAAATCGGGCAACGGCGTGCTGGACGAAGCCAAGCAATATCTCCAAGCGCACGACTTACAGGTAGAATATACTGCGCGCGAAGGGGACCCGCGCGAAGTCATCGTCGATTTCGCGCGCGAGCGCCAGGCGGACTTGCTGGTCATGGGGGCTTATGGCCACTCGAAAGTCCGCGAGTTGTTGTTGGGGAGCACGACGCAGTATGTGATCAACCACGCGCCTTGTCCCGTGCTGTTGACGCGCTAGTTTTTCTGTTTTGCTGCAAACGAAGTTCAGGGGGAATGGATGTCGGAAGGCAACGGTACACTCGGAAAGATCATTTCAAAAGTAGGGGATTTGCCGGCGATGCCGTCGGTGGTCGGCGAAGTGATGGCGCTGACGACGAATCCGGATGTCGCGCTGTCGGATGTCAGCCGCGTGATCGAGCGCGACCCGGCGCTGACCGCGAAGCTGCTCAAGGTCAGCAACTCGCCGTATTACGGCATGCGCCAGGTCGTCGGTACGCTCAAGCTCGCACTCGTGATCCTCGGTGTGCGCGAGGTGCGTAATATTGTGATTGGCGTCGCGGTACTCGACGCGCTGCGCGACAAAGATACCGAGATGCTGTTGCATCAGCATGGCCTATGGGCACACTCGACGCGCGTGGCCGCGATCGCCAAAAAACTCGGCAGCCACACCAAGGGTGCGTTTCAGGGCGAGGACTTTATCGCCGGTCTGCTGCACGATGTGGGCAAGATGGTGTTGTGGCGGCAACTGGAAGGCGAATATCGCAACCTCTACCTTGATGCCAAGCGCACCGGGCGCACGCTGCACGAGGTCGAGCGCGAAAAATTCGGATTTGACCACGCGGACGTCATCGCGGCACTCGCGTCCGTGTGGAATCTGCCGGACTCCCTGCGCGCCGCGCTGTTGAATCACCACGACGGCCCCGGGCGCGATCTATCGGTATCCAAGGCGCCGAAGCTGGCCGCGCTGGTGCGCATTGCCAACGCCGCCGCCCACGATGACTTCGCGGCAAGCGGCAATGACCCGCTCAAATTGATATCGTGTTCACACCCCGCGTGGCGGTTGATTGAGGGCGTCGACCAGATCGGCACGCCGACCATTCGCTTCGCCACGCTTTCGGGATTCATTGGCGAAATAGAGAAGGCCCCGGCGCTGGCCTTTGATTGAGACGACGTGTCGCGGAGGAGTCACTTCATGAGCCTTGAGCCGTTGAAAAAAGAACTGGAAGCCATCGAGCAGGAACTCGAAGCCGCGATGCTCGATCTGAGCGCGACGACCGAGCGCGTGGATGCGCTGTTGTCCGATTTCAGCTCCGTGCCGCGCCGTGTGCCGGCGGCGACGCCGGTGGAGCAGTCTGATCCCTCCGCATCGTCCGAGCCGGACGACGGCGACGAGTAAGGCACTGCCCGTCACCCGCCCGTGAGCGAACTCACTGTCCTCGTGCTCGTTCCCAATGCGGGCGATCGCCTGCCACGCTGCCTCGAAAGCGTCACGTGGGCAGACGACGTTTTCTGCGTTGTGGATACGAAGACCACGGACGGCTCTGACGACGTCGCGCGGAAGTATTCCAAGCATGTCGTGGTGCATGAGTACGAAAACGCCGCGGCGCAGCGAAACTGGGCGTTGCCGCAGATCACGACCGAGTGGACGCTGGTGCTCGACGCGGACGAGTGGGTGTCGGATGAACTCGCGGCGAGGATCAAGCGCGTCATCGCCGATCCCGCGAGCAAAGATGGCTATTCGGTCAAACGCCGCAGTTATTTCCTCGGCAAGCTGATCGGCTATTGCGGATGGCAGAGCGACTACAACCTGCGCCTGTTCCGCACGAAGAAGGGCAAGTACGCGCAGAAACGCGTGCATTCCTTTGTCGCGATCGACGGCACCACCGGCACGATCGATGAGCCGATGTACCACGATACGCATCGGAATTTTGATGAGTACTTCCGCACGTTCCAGCGCTTTACGACGTGGAGCGCGGAGGATTTGTTCGAATCCGGCGAGCGCATCGGCCTATTCGCGTTGCTGGTGAAGCCGACCTTCCGGTTCTTCCGGATGTACGTGCTGCAGCAGGGCTTTCGCGACGGGCTGCACGGCGCCGTGCTTTGCGGCCTGGCGGCCTTTTCCGTCTTTACTAAATATGCCAAGGCGTGGAATCTGCAGCGCCTCGCCAGCGACAATACCGCCAACCGCTGAACGCATTACTGGTTTTTCATGAGCCTCGTCCGCCTCGAAAACATCACCAAAAGTTTCCACGGCCAGCCTGTGCTGGACGGCGTCGATCTGCGTATCGAGGAAGGGGAGAAGATCGGTCTGATCGGCCGCAACGGCTCCGGCAAATCGACCCTGTTCCGCATCATCACGGGCGAGATCACGGCGGATGGCGGACTGGTCGAGCGCATGCGCCGTGCGCGCTTGGCCTCGCTCGCGCAGTTGCCGGCCGTGCCCGCGGAGCAGACCATTCACGACACGGTCTTCGGCCACTTCAGCGCGATCGCCGATCTGGAAAAGAAGCTGACGGATCTGGAGCATCGTATCGCGGACGGCGACGAATCCGCGCTGGAGCCATATAGCAAAGCGCAAGACGAATTTACGCTGGCTGGGGGCTATGAGTTCCGCTCCAAGGTCCACCGCGTGCTCGGCGGCCTCGGGTTTAGCACGGAAGAATTCGAGATGTCCTTCGGCGCGCTCAGCGGCGGCCAGCGCACGCGTCTGATGCTTGCGTTGGTGTTGCTTGAAGACGCCGATCTGTTGATGCTCGACGAACCGGAAAACCATCTCGATCTCACCGCGCGTGAATGGCTCGAAGATTTCCTGAAATCGTGGAACAAGACACTCGTGATCATCAGCCACGACCGGCGTGTGCTGAACGAAGTGACCACGCGCACGATCGAGGTCGAGCGTGGCGTTACGCGCAGCTTTCCCGGCAACTACACGGCCTATCAGCGCGAGAAGGTGCGCCTGATCGAGGACCAGGAAGAACAATTCCGCAAGCAGCAGGACCAAATCCGCCGGGAAGAAGCCTGGATCGACCGCTTTCGGTACAAAGCCACCAAGGCCAAACAGGTGCAAAGCCGCATCAAGCGCCTCGAAAAGCTGGAGCGTGTCGATGCGCCGCTGGCCGAAATGAGCAGCGCGGTATTCCGCCTGGGCGAGGTCGTCCGCAGCGGACAGATTGTGTTGCGCGGCGAGAACCTCGGCATGCGTTACGACGATCTGCAGCTCTACAAGGGCCTGAAAATCGACGTCCAGCGCGGCCAGCGCATCGGCATCATCGGCCCGAACGGGTCTGGGAAATCCACACTGCTCAAGCAGCTCGCCGGGGAACTGGAGGGCGGCACAGGGACGGTGACCTACGGCCACAACTGCAAAGTCGCGATGTATGACCAGCACCATATGACGTTGAACGCCGAGCGTGATGTCATCGGCGAACTCGAAGCCGCGTTCCCACAATACGGGCGCCAAAATCTGCGCAGCTTCCTCGGGCGCTTTCTGTTCACCGGCGACGACGTGTTCAAGAGCATCAGCAAACTGAGCGGGGGAGAGCGCAGTCGCGTGGCGCTGGCGAAACTCGTGCTCAGCGAGGCGAATGTGTTGCTGCTCGACGAGCCAACGAACCATCTCGACGTTGTGTCACGCGAAGCGCTCGAAACGGCACTTGAAGGTTTCCCCGGCAGTATCGTGATGATCTCGCACGACCGCATGCTGATCGACCGGCTCGTGGATTCGCTGATCATCGTCGGCAACGGCACGGCCGAGTTCTTCCTCGGCAATTATTCGCACTACAAGTGGAAGCACGAGGGCCGCGGCATTGCGGCCGAGCAGGTCGAGGCGCGCGATGCGATGAAAATCCGGCGCGAGACAGCCACCGAGCCCAAGAAGAAAGACAAGACCGAGGAACGCGAGAAGCGCAAGCGCGCCAAGCGGCTGGAGGAGGTCGAAGCGGCCATCGCCGACCTTGAGGAACTGCTGGACGGCTTCGATGCCAAGTTCGCGGCGCTCGACCCCTCGGATCCGGCTCCGTGGGCTGCTTTGGCCGACGAAAAAAAGGGGTATCAGGCCGACCTGGACGAGCTCTATTCCGAATGGGAAGAACTTAGCCAGGAGGTTTCCTCCTAGCCAGTTTGCGGATTCTGGCAATAGGGGGTAGACTAGAATGGGCGCACGTTTTTTCGTAGCTTTGTCGCCCGTCGCAGAACCAGCCGCAATCCTCCCAAACGAACCAGGAGATGTTGGCATTGGATAGTATTCAAAGTCTCGGACTGGACAAGGCCGGGATCACGTCCGCCGCGTCCATCATCCGCAATCCTTCCTTCGACGATCTCTACCAGTACGAGCTCGAACCGGGTCTCGAGGGCCTTGAACGCGCGACGAAAACGAGCTTCGAGTGCCTCTCGGTCGACACCGGCAAGCACACGGGCCGTTCGCCCGGCGCGAAATATTTTGTCGAGGAACCGTCCAGCCAGGGAAATATCTGGTGGGCGGGCCCGGGCCGCCGCGGATCGGACAACAAGCCGATGCCGCTTGAGACGTGGAAGTCCTGCAAGGAACTCGTGCTCAAGCAGCTCAATGGCAAGCGCCTCTTCGTTCTCGATTGTTTCGCCGGCACAAATCCGGAAACGCGCCTCGCGGTGCGCGTGATCTGCGAAGTCGCCTGGCAGGCGCACTTCTGCAAGAACATGTTTATCCGGCCGTCCGCCGAGGAACTGAAGAATTTTAAGCCGGACTGGACGATTCTCAACGCGTCGAAGACGTCGTGCAAGGAATGGAAAGACCTGATCGGCATGAACGGCGAGGAGTTTGTCGCGTTCAACGTCGGCGAGCGCACGACGGCCATCGCGGGCACCTGGTACGGCGGCGAGATGAAGAAGGGCATCTTCACGATGATGAACTACTTCCTGCCGCTGAAGGGCGTGGGCTCGTTCCACTGCTCGGCCAATGAAGGCAAAGCGGGGGACACGGCCCTGTTTTTCGGCCTGTCCGGCACGGGCAAAACGACGCTGTCCACGGACCCGCACCGCGCGCTGATCGGCGACGACGAGCACGGCTGGGACGACCAGGGCGTGTTTAATTTCGAGGGTGGCTGCTACGCGAAGTGCATCGACCTCTCGAAAGAAAAAGAGCCCGAGATTTACGGCGCCATCAAGCGCAACGCGCTGCTTGAGAACGTCGTGGTCGACGATAAAGGCACAGTCGACTTCAAGGATGGATCGAAGACCGAAAACACCCGCGTCTCGTATCCGATCGACCACATCGAGAACATCAAGCGGCCGGTTTCCAAGGGGCCGCACCCGAAGACCATCGTGTTCTTGACCGCGGACGCCTTCGGTGTGTTGCCGCCGGTGTCGATTCTCTCGCGCGATCAGGCGATGTACCAGTACCTCATCGGCTACACCGCGAAAGTTGCCGGGACGGAAGTTGGCGTGACCGAGCCGACCGCGACGTTCTCGTCCTGTTTTGGGGGGCCGTTCCTGTCATTGCACCCGACGCGCTATGCCGAGATCCTCGGCAAGAAGATGGACCAGCATGGCGCGCGCGCGTTCCTCGTAAACACGGGGTGGAGCGGCGGCAGCTACGGCGTCGGCAAGCGCATGGATTTGCGCATCACGCGCGCGATTATTACGGCGATCCTGAGCGGCGCGATCCTGAAGTCCGGCACGGAGACCCTGCCCATTTTCGGCCTCACCGTGCCCACCACGATGCCGGGCGTCGACGCGGAACTCCTAAACCCACGCAACACGTGGAAAGATGCCAGCGCCTACGACGCCACCGCGCGCAAGCTTGCCAAAATGTTCATCGACGCCTTCAAAACCTTCACGGATACCTCGGAAGGCAAGCGCCTGGAGCATTTTGGGCCGACGCTGTAGTAGTCAATGCGCTTCTTTTTCGATGCGCGAGTCGGGCACGAGCCACATGAGGGCGACGAAGGTGTAGATCGCTACGGCGATCCATTCGTTGATGAACGCCGCGCCGATGCCGGCGATGTAGAGTACGACTGAGGCTTTGCCTTTTCTGTCCCGGCCGACGGCGTGGCGTAGTTTCGATTCGGAGCCCTGTGCGGCGACGATCGTGGTCTGCAGAATCGTGTAGGCGATGGCCGCCATCAGTAGCACGATACCGTACACGCTCGCGGGCGCGGGCGCGAAATGATTCTCGCCGAGCCAGCCGCTGCAGAAGGGGAACAGCGACAGCCAGAACAGCAAATGCAGGTTGGCCCACAGGATTTTCCCGTTAATGTGCCCGGCCAGGTGCAGCATGTGGTGATGGTTGTTCCAGTAAATCCCCACGTACACGAAGCTCATCACGTAGGAAAAGAACACGGGCCACAGGTGCTTCAGTGCTTCCCAGCTCGCGTCGTGCGGGACTTTCATCTCCAGCACCATGATCGTGATGATGATCGCGATCACGCCGTCGCTGAAGGCTTCGAGGCGGTTCTTAGTCATGATGCTCGGCCGCGCGGGAGCGCGACCCTCCCGAGGTGCTCATATGCGCCGCGTGCCGACTTCGGAAATGTGCACGCGCAGCGAGTCGCAGTCCTGGAAACGCTTCTTGGGGTCTTTTTCCATCAGACGCATGATGATGTCGCCGAGCGCTCGCGGGCATTTCTCGTTCGCGACCGTGGGGTGCATCGGGCGTTCGTTCAGATGGCAGTGATAGAGTTTCGGCAGCGAGTCCACCTGGAAGGGCAGCTTGCGCGTGAACATGTAGTAAAACACGCCGCCGAGCGAGTACATATCGCAGAGCTTCGTGGCGCGTTCCTTGCGAATCAGCTCCGGCGCCACATACATCGGCGTGATCTGCTCCGCGCGGCCCCGGTCGAACATGTTTAGCAGGAAGCCCGAGCCGCTCAGCGAGTAGTCCGCCAGCTTCGCCTGACCCTTGCGCGTGAATAATACGTTGCCGGGCTTCAGGTCGTGGTGCATCAGGCCCTTGTCGTGCAGGTAACCCAGCCCGTTGCACATCTGCACGGCGATGACGAGCATTTCCTCGAGCATGTAGGGCCGGTTCGTGATGTACCACTGCAGATCCGCGCCGTCCACGAATTCCTGCACCAACACGATGCCTTCGTCGCCGTCGATGAAGTCGAGCACTTTTACGAGGTTCGGGTGCTCAAGCTTTCGGAATTTCTTCGCCGCGCCTTTCAGATCCATTACATGGAAACGGTTGCGGAAGAAGTTCTGGTGGAAGAGTTTCAGCGCGACGGTATTGCCTGAGTCGGGATCAATCGCGCGATAGACCGTGCCCGTGCCACCACGGCCGACGATCATCTGCGGCTTGTATTGATACAGCGTCGCGCGGTCGGATTTCTTCGGGTACTCGGCCATTCGCGGCTATTCCTCGAGCGCCAAGTCCACCGCCGGCGCATCGCCCCAGAGGCTGTCCAGCCCGTAAAACTCGTACGCGCTTTCGCGGAAGAAGTGCACGAGGATCGTGCCATAGTCCAGCACGAGCCAGTTGCTGTCGACGGAACCTTCGGCATGCAGCGGAGACACTTTGATCTCGCCCATTGCTTCGCGCACGCCGCGGTACACGGCCTTGAGCTGCGGCTCGCTGGTTACGCTGCACATCATGATGCAGTCCGTCATCACGGTCAGCGCGCGCACGTCGAAGCCTTTGATATTTTTTGCCTTGAAGTCCTGCATGGCGGCCGCAATGCGGCGCGCGTTCGGCAGAAACTCCAGATCGTCCTTCGGCGCTTTTTTTACCAGTCCAGACACGTTCTATTCCTTCGCAAGCTGCTCGTCGAGGATTTGGTTCACGAGCGCCGGATTGCCCTTGCCCTGCATCGCTTTCATCACCTGGCCCACCAGGAAACCTTTTGCCTTCGCCTTGCCGCTGCGGAACTCCGCCACCGGCCCGGGATGCTGCGCGAGCACGTCGCGCACCATGTTCGCAATCGCCGAAGTATCTGAAATCTGCACCAGGCCGCGCGCATCGACGATCGCCTTGGCGTCCTTGCCGGTGCTAAACATTTCAACAATTACGTCCTTGGCGATCTTTCCACTGATAGTACCCGAATCGATCAGGCCGATCAGCGCGGCGAGCTGTTCCGGCTTAATCTTGCAGTCGCCGATGGTCTGCTGCGCTTCCAGCAAAAGACCCAGCAACTCGCTTTGAATCCAGTTGGAGGTTGGCTTCGGAGCGGCGCCGGCTTTTACGGCGGCTTCGAAATAATTTGCGATGGCCGCGTCGGCCGTCAACACGTCCGCGTCGTAATCCGAGAGACTGTAGGCCGTTTTGAAGCGATTTAGCCGCACCTTCGGCAATTCGGGTAGCGACTCGCGGATGCGCTGTTCCCATGCCTCATCCACGACAACCGGCACCAGGTCCGGCTCGGGGAAGTAGCGGTAGTCGTGCGCGGATTCTTTCAGACGCTGGGACAGCGTCACGCCGCGATCGGCGTCCCAGCCGCGGGTTTCCTGCTGCACTTTGCCGCCGTCGCGGATCAGTTTCGCCTGGCGCTTGATCTCGAAGTCGATGGCCTTCTGCACGCCGCTGAACGACGCGACATTTTTCACTTCGCTCTTGGTACCCAGTTCCTTCGAGCCGACGGGTGCGATGCTGATGTTCGGCTCCGCGCGCAGCGAGCCTTCTTCCATGTTGCAGTCGCTGACGTCGAGGTACATCAAAATCTGCTTCAGCGCCGTAAGGTATGCGTAGGCCTCGTCGGCCGTGTGGATATCGGGCTCGGTCACGATTTCGAGCAGCGGCACGCCCGCGCGGTTGAAGTCGACCCCGCTGACCCCCGCGCCGATCGTGTGCGTGTTGCGCGCGGTGTCTTCCTCCATGTGCGCGCGGCGGATACCGATGCGCTTCGTCACGCCGCCGACCTCGATGTCGAGATAGCCGTTCTGGCAGAGCGGCAGGTCGTACTGGCTAATCTGGTAGTTCTTCGCGAGGTCGGGATAAAAGTAGTTCTTGCGGTCCATCTTCGACCAGCGCGCGATGCTGCAATTGAGCGCAAGGCCCACGGCGACGGTCTTCTCGACCATCGCGCGGTTGAGCACGGGGAGGACGCCCGGCATGCCGAGGCATATGGGGCATACGTTCGTGTTCGGCGGTGCGTGGAAGTCGTTTTTGCACGCGCAGAACACCTTCGAGCGCGTGCTGATCTCGACGTGTACTTCCAAGCCTATGGTCGCTTCGAATTCCATTGTCTCGTTTATCCGGTCAAATAGGTCCTATAGGTCGTATAAGTCCTATTGAATCGATGGCTTTCCCATGTCAAACCCGCGCGCTTTTTCATACGCATGGGCCACTTGTATCAACAGATCTTCGCTAAACGGTTTTCCAATAAGCTGCATGCCGGCCGGCAGCTTGCCGTCGATTAACCCACACGGGATCGACACGCCCGGCACACCGGCCAGGTTCACCGAGTTCGTGTAAATATCGCTCAGGTACATCTGCAGCGGGTCGTCGGTCTTTTCGTTGAACCGGAACGCGGGCGTCGGCGTCGTCGGCGTGATGATCACGTCGCACTGCGCGAAGGCCTGATCGAAATCGCGCCGGATCAGCGCGCGGACTTTCTGCGCCTTGAGGTAATACGCGTCGTAGTAGCCGCTGGAGAGCGCGTAGGTGCCGAGCATGATGCGGCGCTGCACTTCCGGTCCGAAGCCGCCGGTCTTGGACAGGCGGTACATTTCTTCGACGTTCTTCGCCGCCGGATCGCGGAAGCCGTAGCGCACGCCGTCGAACCGCGCGAGGTTCGCGCTCGCTTCGGCGGTCGCGATGAGGTAGTAGACCGCAATGCCATAGTCCGTGTGCGGCAACGAGACCTCGGTCACCTTTGCGCCGAGGCCTTTCAGCACATCGACGGCCTTCATGATCGAATCGCGCATCGAACCGCTCAGCGCGTCGGTATAAAACTCTTTTGGAAGGCCAATGGTAAGGCCTTTTACGTCCGTTTTCAGCGATTTCGTGTAATCGGGCACAGGAAGCGGGGCAGAGGTCGCGTCCAGCGGGTCATGCCCGCTGATCACGTTCATCACTAGCGCGAGGTCTTCGGCGTTCTTCGTGAACGGCCCGATCTGGTCGAGCGAAGACGCGAACGCGATCAGTCCGTAGCGCGAGATGCGGCCATAGGTTGGCTTGATGCCCACGCAGCCGCAGAACGCCGCTGGCTGGCGAATCGAGCCACCGGTGTCGCTGCCGATCGTGAGGGCGGCGAGGTCGGCCGCCACGCTTGCCGCGGCGCCACCGCTGGAGCCGCCCGGCACGCGGCCGAGGTCCCAGGGGTTCTTCGTTTTTTGAACCGATGAGTTCTCCGTGGAAGAGCCCATCGCGAATTCGTCCATGTTCAGCTTGCCGAGGAAAACCGCGCCAGCATCTTTCAGGCGCGAGACGACGGTGCCGTCGTAAGGCGCTTCAAAACCCTTGAGGATCTTCGAGGCACAGGTCGTGGTGCCGTAGCTGGTGCAGAGGTTGTCCTTCAGGCCGACCGGCACGCCCGCGAGCGGGCCGGGGTCTTGGCCTTGCTTCACGCGTTTATCGACGGCTTGCGCCATGCCGAGCGCGTGGTCGCCCCACACGTTGAGGTATGCGCCGACCGCGCCGTCGACGGCCTTGATGCGGCCTAGGACGCTTTCGGTGACTGCGGTGGCAGACACCGCGCCCGAGCGGACTTGATCACGGATTTCGCGCGCCGTGGCGGCGTAGTGCGGAGCCGTCATGCTTACTCCGCGTCCAGAATGCGCGGCACGAGGAAATATTCGCCGTCGGTATTGGGCGCATTTTTTAGCGCCAGCGTGCGATCGAGGGAGGGGCCGACCACGTCCTCGCGGTACACATTCGCGAGGTCGAGCACGTGCATCATCGGTTCTACGCCCGTCGTATCGAGTTCATTCAGTTTTTCGATATAAGCGAGAATATTGCCGAGATCGTCCAGCATGCGCGCCTTCGCGGCGTCGTCCAGCGAGAGCTGGGCGAGCGCTGCCACATATTCCACGTCTTTAAGCGTCAGGTTTGCCATGGGAAAAATCCAGAAAAAGTCGCGTTATCGTAGCATAGCGCCGCGAAAACCGTCCAACGGCCCGCTATACTCGTGCCGAGGACGCGCCATCATGTTCAAGACGATATGCGTATTCAGCGGATCGAGTCAGCGTGTGGCGGAGATATACTTCGCCGCCGCGACGGAGCTCGGCCGTCTGATTGGCGCGCGGGGATGGGAGATGGTGTTCGGCGGCGGCACCATCGGCCTTATGGGCGCGGCCGCGCGTGGGGTGCACGAGGCGGGGGGACGGGTCACGGCCGTCATTCCGAACCGCCTGAACCGCGACGGCGTCG
The DNA here is from genome assembly GCA_964620045.1 of uncultured Nitrospirales bacterium. GTDB lineage: Bacteria > Hydrogenedentota > Hydrogenedentia > Hydrogenedentales > VFKU01. The sequence goes on along the minus strand of CAZUJL010000013.1, from coordinate 80,295 downwards.
TGTATGCCACGGCGGACGACATCATCGTTACCGAGACCCTGCGCGAGCGCAAGGCGATCATGGACGAACGCGCGGACGCGTTTGTCGCGCTGCCCGGCGGCTTCGGCACGCTGGAGGAAGCGGCGGAGGTGCTTACGCTGAAACAGCTCGGGTATCACAACCGTCCAATTGTGTTTCTGGACACCGAAGGGTTTTACGAACCGTTGATTCAATTCTTTCATCACCAGGTGCGCGATGGATTTGTACGCGCCGAGCATCATTCGCTGTACCACGTCGCGGACACCCCCGCCGGCGTGATGACATACCTCGACACCTACATACCCGCGCAGATGCCGGACAAACTGGAGTCCGCGTGAGCGAGCCGCGCGAGTTGCCGGAGTACACCCGCGCGCATCGCGGCAGGCGTCACGCGCTCGTGCATCCCGATTTTGCACAGATCGTGGCCGAGGCGCTGATCGACGGGAAAGATGTCACCCCGGCGAACATGGCGGGGCGTGGCGAGCTGCAGCGCGTCGCGACGCCGAACGGAAACGTGCTCATCCGCAAATACCGCCGTGGCGGATTCGTCGGAAAATTCGTGCGCGAACATTACTTACTCGAAAACCGTCCGCACCGCGAACTGAACGTGCACCAGCATGCGTGGAAGATGGGCGTGCCCACGGTGCTGCCGGTCGGCGCGATGTGGAAGCAACGCGGCCCGTTCTTCTCGGGTGCCTTTGCCACGCTCGAAGCGAACGCGGTCGATCTGCTCGCGTATCTGCAGTCGGATTTCGAGCCCGACCCTCTATTGCTGGAAATCTGCGGCCACGCGATTCATGCGATGTACGAAGCGAAGATTGATCACGCGGACCTGCAGGTGAAAAACATTCTCATCAGCGACGGCAAGGCGTTAATCATCGACTTCGACAACGCCCGCGTGTGGCCCACGCCAGATATTGCACGAACGACATTAAGCGTCGGCCGGCTACGTCGCTCTTTCCTCAAGCACAACTTGCCCATGGCGGCGTTTGAAATAATTTCGCGCGCGGCACTGACTAAAAAGTAGATCTACTCCCAAACGACGTCCTGGGGGATATCGGGCAAGAATAGCCTCACGATTGCGTCCTGGATCGGCCGGTATTCTGCCTCTTCGGTGTTCATCAGGATGATGATCGTGAGGTCTTCCTCGGGGTAGTAGTAGTAACACGATTTGAAGCCGAACACGAGCCCGCCGTGGCGCTGGACGGTGTGTTTCCCGACCTGATCCACGTGGAATCCCATGCCGTAGTGGCTTGGCTCATCGCCGGCCAGCTTCGGCGGCGTAATCATCAGTTTATAAATCTCGGGTGACAGCACTTTCCCCGCGCGCAGGCCCTGGTGAAACGCGTATACATCAAGCGCCGTCGACGCCATCGCGCCCGCGCCCGCCACAAGCTCCAAGTTCAACGGCCGGCACGGCACCAGTTTCCCGGCGTCGCGCATGTACCCGCGGGCGGCTTCCGGAATCGCGCGTTTCCCGCCGTCGTAGTACGTCGCCTTCAATCCGATCGGATCGAGCAGATTCGTCTGCACGAAGGCCTCGTAGCTCTCGCCGCTGACTTTTTCGATGATCAGACCCAGCAGAAAGTAGCCTGTATTGCAGTAGACATACCGCGTGCCCGGCGTGTAGACCGGTGGTTTCGACGCAAACCATTCCAGTACCTCCGTCCGCGGCAGATCATCGTTCATGTGTCTCCAGTAATCGCTCTGCGCTGTGTAGTTCGTCAGCCCCGACGTGTGCTGCAGCAAATGCCGCACGGTCACGGCATTCCCGGCCTCGGGGTAGTTCGGCAGATAGGTTCGGATGGACTCATCCAGCGATACCTTGCCTTGCTCAACCAGTTTCAGCAGTGCCGCCGCCGTAAACTGTTTGGACAGTGACCCCAACCGGTACACGGTCCTTTCCGTGGTCGGCGTTTGCTGTTCGATATCGGCCAAGCCGTAACCCTTGGCCACCAGAATCGTCCCGCGCTGCGCCACCAGCACCGAGATGCCCGCCGTCGGCCCGCCGGACAGCTCGGCCGCGGCCACCGAATCGACTTTCTTCTGGACTTCCGCCGCGGAGGGCTGCGCCGAGGCCGTCGCTGACGCCAGCGTCAGAAGCAGGATCGCCAATGCGCTTCGCAAACCGGCATGGCATGACGTATCATTGGCGCCCCCTGGACGGCGAAGGCCGGGGTCACGAAGTCGAGGTGAGTGCATGCGGCGAATTGGGCGCGCCATTTTCAGTTGCCATGATAAGACGGGGCTCGTTGATTTTGCACGCGTCCTGCATTCATTCAAAGTGGACATGATTTCCACCGAAGGCACGCAGCGTACGCTCGCCGCCGCCGCCGGCATCGAAAGCACGGAGGTTGCCGCGTATACGGGCGTGCGCGAACTGCTCGGCGGCCGCGTGAAGTCGCTGCACCCCAAAGTGCACGCCGGCCTGCTTGGGATCCGCGACAACAAGCTGCACCAGGACGATTTGAACACGTTTGCGTATCCTTGGGTCGACCTGCTCGCGGTCAACCTTCACCACATCGAAGAAGTCATCAAAATTCCCGGAATCACGGTCGATGAAGTGGTCGATCAGGTCGACATCGGCGGTATCGCGATGATCCGCTCCGCCGCGAAGAACTTCCGCTACGTCACCGTCGCCACCAGCCCGGCGCACTACCCGCTTATCATGCACGAGATGCAGGCGCACGACGGCGCCGTCTCCTTCGCCACACGCTTCCGCCTTGCGCAGGAAGCCTTCGCCGAGACCGCGTGCTACGACCGCTTCCTCGCGGAGTGGCTCGAACGCAGCGAGCCGCCGAAGGAATGACGATGAACGTCCTGCTGGTAGGCTCCGGCGGCCGCGAACACGCGATGGCCTGGAAGCTGAGCCAGTCGCCGCACCTCGGCAAGCTCTATTGCGCGCCCGGCAACCCCGGCATGGAGCGCCACGGCAAGTGCGTGCCCATCGACGCGATGGACCTCGACCGGCTGATCGATTTCGCGCGCGAGCACGATGTCGCGCTTACGGTCGTCGGGCCGGAAAATCCACTCGCGGCGGGCATCGTCGATCGCTTCAATAATGCCGGTCTGCGCGCTTTCGGGCCGAGTGCGGCCGCCGCGCGCATCGAATCGAGCAAGGCCTTCGCGAAAGACCTCATGGCGCGTTACGGTATTCCGACCGCGCGCTACGCCGAGTTCACCGACGCGCACGCCGCGCGCGACTATGTGAAGAAAAACGGCGCGCCGATCGTGATCAAGGCGGACGGTCTCGCCGCAGGCAAGGGTGTCACGGTGGCGATGAACATCGCCGAAGCCGTCGCCGCGATCGATCAGTCCATGGTCGATAGTGCCTTTGGCGCGGCGGGCCAGCGCGTTGTCATTGAAGAATTTTTGGAAGGGGAGGAGGCGTCGATCTTCGCGCTCAGCGACGGCAACGCGATCCTCCCGCTCGTGGCCGCGCAGGACCACAAGCGCGTGAACGACGGCGATCAAGGCCCGAACACGGGCGGCATGGGCGCGTATTCGCCCGCGCCGATCGTCACACGTTCGCTGTTCGACGAAATCGAGGAGCGCGTGCTTCGGCCCGCGATTGACGGCATGGCGGAGGACGGCCACCCGTACCGCGGCGTTTTATACGCGGGCCTCATCATTACCAAAGACGGCCCGAAAGTGATTGAGTTCAACTGCCGCTTTGGCGACCCAGAAACGCAGGTGGTGCTGCCGCGGATGAAGTCCGACCTGCTGCCGCTGCTGGATGCCTGCGCGCACACGGGTCTCGAAAATCATCGCGTGCAATGGCACGAGGGCGCCTGCGTTACCGTCGTGATGGCCTCGGACGGATACCCCGGCGCCTTCGCCAAGGGGAAGGCGATTACGGGCATCGACGAGGCCGAGAAACTTGAAGGCGTGACCGTGTTCCACGCGGGCACCAAACGCGAATCGAATACGCTGCTAACCAACGGCGGACGCGTGCTGAACGTCACCGCCGCGGGGCCCGACATCCGCGCGACCATCGCCCGTGCCTACGAGGCCGTCGACCGGATACACTTCGAGGGCGCGCACGTCCGCCGGGATATCGGCCACCGCGCGTTGAACCGCACAACCTGATCGGAGGTCCCCATGCGCCTCACTGCGCTCGCCCTCGCGTTCCTCTCGCTCGTGACAGCCGCACACGCCGAAGATGCGCCGCAAAAATTTCTGATCATCGTCGTTGACGGCCTGCGGCCCGACTACATCACCGCGGAGAACATGCCCGCGCTGCATCGCCTCGGCGAGAGCGGCGTGTTCTTCGAAAATCATCACTCCGTGATCCCGACCGTGACGCGCGTGAACTCGTCGTCGTTCTCGACAGGTTCCTATCCCGAAACACACGGTTTGCTGGGCAACTCGGTGTACTTCCCGAAGGTGAGCCCCGACAAGGCGCTGAACACGAGCGATTACAAGAACCTGAAAGAGATTGCGGCGTCGGAAGGCGGACGCCTGCTCACGGCGACCACGCTCGCCGAAGCCGTAGTGGCCGCTGGGCGAAAATTTGTCGCGGTCAGCTCTGGATCGACCGGCTCTGCGTTTCTGCTGAACTCGACTGTGGCCGGGGGCGGCGTGATTCATCCCGACCTCATCCTGCCGGAGTCGCAGGCCGCGCATGTGCGCGAGGTGGTTGGTCCGGCGCCGGCGGAAGAAACTATGCCCGCGACCGCGGCGATGGCGTGGGCCACGGACGCGTACATCAAGATCGCGCGCGGCGAAATGGACGCCGACGTCGCCTTCCTGTGGCTCACGGACCCCGACCACACGGCGCACTCGAACGGCATGGGCGCGCCGCTGACGGTGGAGTCGTTGCGTGCGGCGGATACGCAGATCGCGCGCGTGCTGGAGGCGCACGAGAGCCTGGGTGTGGCGCATCAGATGAACGTGATGGTGACTTCGGACCACGGGTTCTCGACGCACACTGGCGGCTACAACCCCTTCGCCACGCTGACGCGCGAGGGCCTGCAAGGGGGCGTGCACATCGCCGACGGCGCGATCTATGTCGATAACCACGACAAGCAGCGCATTCAGAAAATCGTCGAAGCTTTCCAGTGTGAGCCGGGCATCGGCGCGATCTTCACCGAGGCCGTAGGTCCGAACGCGAACGAAGGCTGGGTGCCGGGCACGCTCGCGCTGAGCACGATCCGGTGGCAGCACGCGCGCTCGGCGGATATTTTCGTGAGCCAGAACTGGGACGGCGAAAAGAACGAGGCCGGCTTCGCCGGACGTACGACGAACGGCGGCGTCGCGGGGCACGGCTCGACGAGTCCGTTCGACATTCACAACACGCTGATCGCGTATGGTCCGATGTTCAAGACGAAGCAGCGCAGTTATGTCGCGAGCGCGAACCCGGACCTCGCGCCGACGGTGTTGCAGGTGCTCGGCATTACGCCGCCGAAATCGATGACGGGCCGCGTGCTGAAGGAGGCGTTACTCGGCGGGCCTGATCCCGCGAGCGTCGGCACGATGCTGATCGCGTATTCCGTCGAGCGCACGCTGAAGGACGCTGATGGCAAAGACTTCACCTACCGCTGCAATTTCGAGGGCGTGCAGGTCGACAATCGCGTCTACATCAATTCGGTGAGCGCCACGCGTTGAGCGCGCCCCGCATCCAACTCCCGCGCACGGCCGCGCCGCTCGCGCCGTACATGGCGCTCGCCGGGATTTGGCTGCTGACGCTCACGATCGTGCCGCCGCGCGGCGATTTTCCGCTGAACGACGACTTCATGTACGCGAAGGTCGTGAAGCACCTGATGGAAACGGGGGAGTACCAGCCGACGCCGTACGCCGACCCGACCTTCATCCTGCAGGCGTACTGGGGCGCGGCTTTTGTGAAGCTGCTCGGCTTCAGCTTCGAGACCCTGCGCATCTCGACGCTGGTCCTCGCGCTGGTCGCTGTGTGGGCGGCGCACTGGGCTGCGCGCGAGGCGGGACTCACAACACGCTGGGCGTTCCTCGTCGCGCTGACGCTGCTCGTGAATCCGCTGTTTCTGAATTTGTCGTATACGTTTATGACCGATGTGCCTTTTCTTGCGCTGTGCATTCTTTCCGGGGCGGCGTACCTTCGTCATATCCGGCTCAAGAGCTTCAAGTGGCTCATCATAGGCTGCTCCATCATGTTGGCAGCCTTCCTTATCAGGCAATTTTCCTTAGTTATACATTTGGCATTCTTCTCGACACTTTTGATGTATCCGTACGCTTCTTTTCGAAAAACCTGGAAATATTTAGTCTGCCAACTCGCACCAATGTTGATTGTCATGCTTTTTTACGAGATGTTCCCGTTGGTCGGTCTAAGTCCCACAGAAAACTTGGACTGGAATGTTCTTGGGACAACGTGGACGGCACGTGCGGCGATGGTAGTTCAACACCTTTCTGTTTCCTTCGTCTACGTTGCGTTGTTCACGCTGCCGGTAGGATGTGCGTGGTTCTCGGTTTTGTTACAACGCAGGATGACCGATCGATGGGATGCTTCGGTGCGCTGGCCATTTCTTTTCAGAGATTCCACCGTGCACAGTATTCCGGTCATTGCTCTATGCGTAATCATTTCGCTGTTCCTCAATTCCGAATGGCCGTATCGACTACCGAATTTTGGAAATATGCTGTACGACTTAGGCACAGGTCCGCTTCTATTGCCGGGTATCGTCAACGGAACAAATTTGGCTGCGCCGGTGCAGATCGGTGCGGGAGCATGGTGGGTGATTACTGCTGCCGCAATCCTATGGGCGGGCGGCATGGCGGCGATACATGCACGCGATGCGGCCGGAATCTTTATCTATTCGCGATTTCATGACCCAAACCGCCGGCGAGAACTTTTCTTGTCGCTATGGTCGCTCGGTATGCTCCTTATTCTAATTACGCCGCCCGTCTTGGCGCGCTTCGATCGCTATTTCGTTGCCGCGTTAGTGCCCGCATCGATTCTGGCGGCCTGCTGGTTCGCAGTTCGGTTGCCTCGACCGGCACATATGACATTCATCGTGGCTGGGCTCTGCTGGATATTTTCCGTCGTCTGCCTGCAGGACTACTTCGCGTGGAACGCCGCGCGCTGGAAGGGACTCACGGCGCTCCAGCGTGATCATGCCGCGCCGATCGAGCAAATCAATGGCGGTTACGAGTTCAACGGGTGGTTCCACAGCGATTTTTACGCGGAGGAATCGCGCAAGACCGGCAAGAAAATCTTTGGGCCGCAGGGCTGGTGGATTCGCGGCGACGAGTACCGCGTCTCGCTACGCCCGAACAAGCGCTTCGAGGTCATCGGAACGGAACCGTATTTCTCGTGGCTCGGATGGAAGCAGCGGGAAATTCTCTTGCTGAAACGCACCGAACCCGATGCGAATTCTGATTTATTCCATTAAGGACCTTGTTTCGCACCTAGCGTTTTCTCTCAAGCCTCCGCGCGCGGATGGCAACAGACTGCGCATAGGTATAGGGACCCTCGTGGGACGTCGGCTTGCGCGGCGCTGGGCACGCTGCCAAAGTATCTACGTTGTTCGGGGGCTCCAATGAAAAAGATCCGGGTTCTGTTTGTCTGCACGGGGAACATCTGTCGTAGTCCGACGGCCGAGGGCATTTTTGCGCACCTTGTGCGCCAGCGCGGGCATGCGGACTATATCGAGACCGACTCCGCCGGCATTTTGGACGAGCACGTCGGCCAGGAGCCGGACTCGCGCACGCTGCGCACGGCGAAGAAACGCGGCTATGACTTCAGCCACTTGCGCGCGCGGCAAGTGTGCAAGGACGATTTCACGCGCTTCGACTACATCATCGCGATGGATCGCGGGCATGTCCGCGTCCTGAACATGGGCAAGCCGAAGGACAAATGCGGGCGCATCCAGCTTTTCTGCGACTTCGTGCCGCACCGCAAAGAGCGCGAGGTCGAAGACCCGTATTACGGCGGGCAGGAAGGCTTCGACCACGTCTTCGATCTGTGTTACGAAGCTTCCGAAGCGATGCTTGCCGCGATCCTGGCCGAGCACTTCCCGAAAAATGCCGCTCGGGCCGATTGAGCGCGAAGTCACCGAGCGCCTCGGGCTGGCCGTGGTGCTGAGCGAGGTGCACTCCATGCTGTCCATGCCGGGTGAAAGCAAGAGGGCGGCCACAGTGGGCCGCCCCTACATCAATTTTGGAAAAATCTAGACCCGCTTGGCTTCGGAGGCCGGCACGAAGCCACGCACGGCTTCGATGAGCGCGGGCACGCTGAGGCCGGCGTCTTCGAGTTGCTCGGCGCGGGTGGCGTGGGTGAGGAAGCGGTCGGGGACGCCGACGCGCTTGATGCGGACTTCGTTCAGTCGGCCCAAGGCTTCGAAATGTTCGAGCACGGCCGAACCGAAGCCGCCTTCGAGCGTGTTCTCTTCGGCGGTGATGATCGGGAAGTGACTCAACGTTTCGAGCAACTCGGCGTCCAGTGGCTTTACGAAGCGCGCGTCCGCCACGCCGACGGAGAGTCCAAATTCTTCCAGCGCTTCCGCAGCCAGCAGGCACTTCGCCGCGATCGGTCCGATGGAGAGGAAGTAGGCGTCGCGCCCTTCGCGCAGGATTTGCCCGCGCGTGATGTCGCGGCCGGTTTCCGGTCCGACAACGGGCCCTTTGTCACGCGCATAGCGCAGCGCCACGGGTCCGTCCTGCTTCAGCGACCAGTGCAACATTTGGCGTAGATCGACGTTGTCGCGCGCGGCCAGCACCTTCACATTCGGAATCGCGCGCAGAAAGGAAACGTCAAACGCACCTTGTTGCGTCGGGCTGTCCTCGCCGACCAGGCCCGCGCGGTCGATGGCGAAGACCACGGGCAGGTTTTGGAGGCAGACATCGTGAATAAGCTGGTCATACCCGCGCTGCAGGAAGGTGGAGTAGATGGCGGCCACGGGCTTCATGCCCTGCGTCGCGAGGCCGGCCGCAAAGGTCACCGCGTGCTGCTCGCAGATACCCACATCGAAGCAGCGGTCCGGGAACACCTCGGCGAACTTGGACAAGCCGGTACCGGTCGGCATCGCGGCCGTAATGCCCACGATGCGCTTGTCCTCGCGCGCGGCATCGATCAGCGCTTCGGCGAAGGCATCGGTGAAGCTCGCGGCACCGGCGCCTTTGCCGCGCATCTGGCCGGTCGAAATCTCGTACGGTCCAACGCCGTGGTACGCGAGCGGATCTTCCTCGGCGTAGGGATAGCCCTTGCCTTTGGTCGTCACGCAGTGGAACAGCAACGGTTTCTTGATGTCGCGCAGATTTTGCAGGCACTCGATCAGCGTCGAGAGACAATTGCCGTCGATCGGGCCGATGTAGCGGATACCGATTTCCTCGAAGAAGGTGCCCGGCACGAGCATGCCCTTGATCTGGTGCTCGACGCGCCGCGCCTTCTCAAACAGCCGGTTGCCCAGCGTATGTTCGAGAATGCTCTTGATGTCGCCCTTGGCACGGTTGTACGCGCCGCCCGTCATCAGGCGGCTCAGGTAGGTCGACAACGCGCCGACGTTCTTCGAAATCGACATGTTGTTGTCGTTCAGAATCACGAGCACGTGCTTTTTCATGTCGCCGAGCTGCGTGAGCGCCTCGAACGCCATGCCGGCAGTCAGCGCGCCGTCGCCGATCACGGCCACGCCGCGCCGCTCATGGCCCGCGAGGTCCGAGGCCGTCACCATACCCAGCGCGGCCGAGATGGACGTGCTGCTGTGGCCCGTGCCAAAGGGATCAAAAATCGGATCTTCAGAGCGCGTGGGGTAGCCGCTCGGGCCGCCCTTGCGCCGCTGCAGATGAAAGCGGTCCCGGCGACCCGTAAGAATCTTGTGGGCGTGCGCCTGGTGGCCGACGTCCCAAATCAGGAAGTCCTGCGAAAAGTCGTATACGTAGTGCAGCGCAATGGCCAGTTCGACCGCGCCGAGGGGAGAGGCCAAATGCCCGCCGTTGTGGGCGGCCACTTCGATGATCATCTTGCGGATTTCTTCGGCCAGCACTTCGAGCCGGTCGATGGGCAATTGCTTCAGGTCTGCGGGGGAATTGATGCCGGCAAGCGTCGGGAAACGCTTCGCGAAGTTTTCGGGTTGGAAGTCGTCGTCGAAAGATGACATGCGGACAGCGTACCAGCGTTTCCCCAAGGTCTCCACAGGAGTATAAACGAGGGGCGGTTACCCTCACAACTGCTTGCGCGACAGGATATTGGCGCACACAAGGCTTGCGGCGCGTCTGGCCGCCGGACTACAGTATGCGCCGTGGCAACGACTTGGTATGTATACGAGGCTGACCCCGGATTCGGGGACCCGACCATGGACAGTGCGTTATGTCAGACGATTCCATTCCAGACCAGCCGTGGAATGACCTCGAACTGCTCGTCGAGAAACGCGACGAGAGCGAGGTGCTCGCGTATCTCTCCGCGCTCCCGCCGGCAGATGTTGCGCGCGCGATCTCACGCCTCAGCGAAGCGAGCCGCGGCCAACTGCTAATGCTCATCGAGCCGCGCGAAGCGGCCGATCTGATCGAAGAACTTCCCGAATCGCAAGGCGCCGAGATCATCGAAGATCTGCCCGCGGAACAAGCGGCCGCGATCGTCGACGAACTCGAGAGCGATCACCGCGCGGATATTCTGAGCGAGCTCGATTATCAGGACGCGGACGCGATCCTGAGCCAGATGGATCCCGAAGAGGCCGCCGACGCGCGCAAGCTCATGGAGTATGAGCCGAACACGGCGGGCGGTTTGATGATCACCGAGTTCGTGTCGTACGGCAATAAATTGAACGTGCAGGATGTGCTCGACGATTTGCGCATGAACGCGGCGAAATACGCGGACTACGCTGTGCAGTACACATACGTGACCAACGAAGCGGGGCGACTGGTCGGCGTATTGCGCTTGCATGATCTTGTGCTGTCGCACGGGGATAAACCGCTGACGGAAACCATGATTGTCAATCCGATCAGTGTGCTCGTGGATTCGCCGCTGGACGAGCTCGAACAGCTTTTCGATCGCTTCCAGTTCTCCGCGTTGCCTGTCGTTGAACACGACGGCAGCATCGTGGGCGTGGTGCAGCGCGTGGACACGGAAGAGGCGCTGTCCGAGCGTGCTGAGCGGACCTTCATGCGGTGGAGTGGTATCTTCGGCCGCGACGAGCTCCGCCACTTGCCGCTACAGACCCGCTCGCTCGGTCGCTTGTGGTGGCTGGTGCTGAACCTTGTGCTGAGCTTTGTGTCCGCGTCCATCATCGTGCTCTTCGAGGGAACCATCACCGAGATGATCGCGCTCGCCGCGATTATGACCGTGCAATCGAATGTCTGCGGCATCTCGGGCAACCAGGCGGTGGCGGTGTCGATCCGCGAAATGACGCTGGGCCTCATCCATCCGCGCGACATCCTGCGCGTGATGAACAAGGAATTCATGGTGGGGTTGGTGAATGGCCTGAGCATTGGCATTCTGCTAGGCACGATCGTTTATGTTTGGGAAGGCGACCTGGTGTTTTCGGTGTTGGTCACGTTGGCGCTCACCCTCAATATGATCATTGCTGTAATTCTGGGCGGGTGTATTCCACTGGTGGCCCGGCGGCTGGGTCTGGACCCTGCGGTGGCGTCACCCATGCTCACGACGGTTATGGATATGGCGGGATTCCTGCTCACCTTGGGCGGAGCGACACTGTTGCTGCTGTGGAGAAATGCGCATCTTGCCGCATAAAGGAAAGAGGGTGCTGTGCCAGACTCAACGCTAGCGGAAATGTTCCTGGATAGCGCACGCAAGCGCTTTGAGTCGCTCAAGCGCGTGGGCGAGGGGGCCATGGAGCAAGTAAACGAGGCTGATTTCTCCTGGGCGGCGAACAAAGAGTGCAACAGCCTGCGCATCCAGGTGCAGCACCTGCGCGGGAACATGGTTTCCCGCTGGACCGATGCGCTGACGACCGACGGCGACAAACCGACCCGGGATCGCGACGGCGAATTCGTCGCCGACGGCTTCATGGGCCGCAACGAAATCATGGCGCTGTGGGAACAGGGCTGGGGCGTGCTGCTCGCGGCGATGGCGTCGTTCAAACCGGAAGACCTCACCCGCACGATCTACATTCGTGGTGAAGCGCATACGCTCGTCGATGCCATCAACCGCCAGCTCATGCACGTGGCCTACCATATTGGTCAAATTGTGCAGATCAGCAAGGAGCGCGTTGGCGACCGATGGCGTAACCTGTCCATCGCGCGCGGGAAGTCCAATGAGTTCCGCCCGAAAGAGGGCAACACCTGGTCGACCCGGTAGCGCATTGAAATTCCGTGTACCCCTTGTTAAATTCGCGCGTTCACCTTTGGTTTTGACCGTTTCCGTATGACCGCACAAGACGCCATCGCCCTGCTCGCCGAACGCCGTGATCTGTCACAGGATCAGGCGCGCGATCTGCTGCAAGTGATCATGACCGGGCAAGCGACCGCCGCACAAATCGGCGCGCTGCTCACGGCGCTGCGGATGAAGGGAGAGACCGTCGACGAACTCGCCGGCTTTGCCTCGACGATGCGCGCATTGGCGACCAAGGTGAGCACCGAGCGTCGGCCGCTCGTGGACACCTGCGGCACCGGCGGCGACGGGGCGGGGACCTTTAACATTTCCACGACGGCGGCGTTTGTTGTGGCGGGTGCCGGGATCGCGGTCGCCAAGCACGGCAACCGTAGTGCGTCGAGCCAGTGCGGCAGCGCGGATGTGCTCGAAGCGCTCGGTGTGAACCTCGATGTCACGGCGGACACCGTGGGCCGTTGCATTGACGAAGTCGGAATTGGTTTCCTATTCGCGCGGGCCCTACACGGCGCGATGAAACACGTGGCGCAAGCGCGCGCGGAAATGAAGATTCGGACTGTGTTCAATCTGCTCGGGCCGTTGACGAATCCAGCCATGGCGGATGCGCAGGTGATCGGCGTGTTCGATCGCGGGCGCGTGCAGGACATGGCCGAGGTGCTTCGCCGGCTCGGCACGCGGCGCGCCTATGTGGTCGCGGGCAGTGACGGGCTCGACGAGATTACGTTGAGCGGGCCGACCTTTGTGGCCGAGGCGACGGGCGTGAGCGTGCGCACATTTGAAGTCACACCCGCCGATTTCGGCTTGAAACCGAGTCCTATTTCGGCCATCAAGGGTGGAAATGCCGCCGAAAATGCACGGATTCTGCGCGCGGTGCTCGGCGGCGAAGCCGGCCCGGCGCGCGACATCGTGCTGATGAACGCCGCGGCCGCGATTCGCGCGGCGGGCGCCGCGAACGACTGGATGACGGCCGTCGACCAGGCGCGCGCGTCCATCGACAACGGCGCCGCGAACGAAAAACTCGAAGCGCTCGTCCGCTTCACGACCACGAAGGCGGCTTAGACGCGCTCTATGATTCTCGACGAAATCTGCCAGCACAAGCGCGGGGAAGTGGAGGCCGCCAAGGGCCGCCGGACGCTCGCGCAGCTTCAGGAGTGGGTGAAGGAGGCGCCGAAGCCGCGCGATTTCCGGCGCGCATTGCGCGGGGACAGCATCCGGCTGATTGCCGAAGTGAAGCGCGCCTCACCGTCGCGCGGCACGTTGTTGAAAGGCATGGAAGTGGCCGAACTCGCGAGCATTTATGAAGAGTGCGGCGCTTCGGCGATCTCGGTGCTGACGGATGAAAAATTTTTCCGTGGATCGCTTGATGATCTGATCGCCGTGCGACGGACCGTAAAGCTGCCGTGTATCCGCAAGGAATTTGTGATCGACCCGTACCAGATTTACGAGGCGCGCGTGGCCACGGCGGACGCCATCCTGCTGATCGTGCGCATTCTGACCGATTCGCAGCTTCGCGAGTATCGCGAGTTGGCCGAATCGCTGGGCATGGGCGTGTTGGTCGAGGCGCATGACGCCGAGGAAGTGCACCGGGCGCTGGAAAGCGGCGCGGCGATCATCGGTGTCAACAACCGCGACCTGCAAACGTTTAACGTTGACCTGAACACGACGCTCACGCTGCGCAAGCTGATCCCCGGCGGGAAAGTGCTCGTCGCCGAGAGTGGCATTCACACGCGGGAGCACGTGCGGACGCTGGAGAACAGCGGCGTCGACGCGATGCTCGTGGGTGAGTCGCTGGTGACCAGCGACGATGTGCGCGCGAAGTTGCGCGAACTGCTAGGGAACGATGATCGTTAAGATCTGCGGCATCACGACGCTGGACGACGCGCTTGCCGCGGTCGATGCCGGCGCGGATGCGCTCGGGTTTAATTTCGCCGAGGAAGCGAAACCCAAGAAGCGCTATATCGCGCCAAGCGACGCACAGAAAATCGTCGCACAGCTTCCGACGTCGGTCATTAAGGTCGCCGTGACGGTGAATCCCACGGCGGCCCAGGTACGTGAGTATCTCCAATTTCTGGATCGCGTGCAGTTGCACGGCGAAGAGACGCCGGAATTCGCGGCCGAGTTCGGCCCGCGGGCCATCAAGGCGCTGCGCATCGGCCCTGACTTCGCCCCGGACGCGATAAATCGCTACAATGTTGGCTCGATTTTGCTGGATGCCTTCGACACAAACGCGCGCGGCGGCACGGGCAAGACGGCCGATTGGTCGCGCGCGCGTCACGCGGTCACGGCGACGTCGTTGCCAGTGCTGCTCGCCGGCGGTTTGACGCCGGAGAACGTTGCCGAGGCTGTGCGCATAGTTCGGCCGTATGGTGTGGACGTCGCCGGCGGCGTCGAGAAGGAACCAGGAAAGAAAGATCATGGAAAAATCCGCCGCTTCATTTACGAAGCAAAATTACCAATATCCTGACGATCACGGGCGCTACGGCCGGTTCGGGGGCAAGTTTGTTCCCGAAATCCTGATGCCGGCGCTCGACGAGTTGTCGGCCGCCTATGCCGCGGCCAAGGAAGACCCGGTTTTTCAGACCACCTACCAGCACTACCTGAAACAGTTTGTCGGCCGCCCGACGCCGCTCTACTTCGCCGAACGCTTCACCGAGCACTGCGGCGGCGCGCGCGTGTACTTCAAGCGCGAAGACCTTGCGCATACCGGTGCGCACAAGATTAACAACGCGCTCGGCCAGGTGCTGCTCGCCAAGAAAATGGGGAAGAAGCGCATCATCGCCGAGACCGGCGCGGGGCAGCACGGCGTGGCGACGGCGACGGCGTGCGCGCTGCTCGGCATCGAGTGCGAGATCTACATGGGCTCGGACGATATCGAGCGCCAGAAGCTCAATGTATTCCGCATGAAGCTGCTGGGGGCGAAGGTGAACCCCGTCACGACCGGCAGCAAGACACTGAAGGACGCGATCAACGATGCACTGCGCGACTGGGTAACCAACGTCCGCTCGACGCACTATGTGCTCGGCACGGTCCACGGCCCGCATCCGTATCCGCTGATCTGCCGCGACTTTCAGGCCGTGATTGGCCGCGAAGCACGCGCACAGATATTGGAGCAGGAGGGCCGCCTGCCGGATTGCCTGATCGCGTGCGTCGGCGGCGGCAGCAACGCGATCGGCCTCTTCTTTGAGTTCTTGCCGGATACCAACATCCGCATGGTCGGCGTTGAGGCTGGAGGGACTTCGATCGAGCCCGGCAAACACGCGGCGCGTTTCGCCGGCGGCACGCTCGGCATGCTGCAGGGCGCGATGAGCTATGTGTTGCAGGACGAAGACGGCCAGATTCTTGGCACGCACAGCGTCTCGGCGGGTCTTGACTACGCGAGCGTGGGCCCTGAGCACGCGCACCTGCGCGAAGCGGGTCGTATCGAGTACACCTACGCGACCGACGACGAGGCGCTGCAGGGCTTCCAGCTCTGCAGCCGGCTCGAGGGCATTATCCCGGCGCTCGAAAGCTCCCACGCGATCGCGTACGCAGCCAAGCTGGTGCCGACGCTGAGCAAACAGTCCATTGTCATCGTGAACATGTCCGGCCGCGGCGACAAAGACGTCGTGCAGGCCGCGCGCTTTATCCTCAACGACGAAAGCGGGCTCGCGTGAATCGTATTGATAAGCGGTTCGCCGACCTCAAGGCGCGGGGGCACAAGGCCTTCATTCCGTACATCACGGCGGGCGATCCGACGCTCGCGTTGACCGAGCAAATCGTGCTCGAGCTCGATCGCGCGGGCGCGGACATCGTCGAGTTCGGCGTGCCGTATTCCGATCCGCTTGCGGATGGCCCCGTGAACCAGGAAGCCGCGATGCGCGCGCTGAAACACCGCGTACGGCTGGCGGACATCCTCGCGCTGGTGAAACGCCTGCGCACGAAAACGGAAATTCCGATCGTACTGTTCACGTACTACAACCCGGTGCTGGCGTATGGCGCGGACAAGCTCGCCCAGGACGCCGCGGCGGCGGGCGTGGATGGCATTCTGTGCGTGGACCTGCCGCCGGAAGAAGCGGCGGAGTACGAAGCGGCGTTCCGCAAGCACAATCTTGCGACGGTGTTTCTGCTGGCGCCGACGAGCACACCGGAACGCATCGATCTGGTTGCGAAGCATTCCAGCGGGTTCATCTACTACGTCTCGCGCACGGGCACCACGGGCGAGCGCACGAATATTGAAGCGGATGTGCAGGGTATGGTGGCGCGCATTAAGCAAAAGACCCCGCTGCCCATCGCGGTAGGCTTCGGCATCAGCAATCCCGCGCAGGCCAAGGAAGTCGCGGTCTACGGCGACGGCGTGATCGTCGGGAGTGCCATCGTGCGTCTCATTGGCGATCTCGGCGATACCCCGGGCGCGGCGGCCAAGGTGGGGAGCTTCGTAAAAACCCTCGCGGACGCGACCAAAGGCCGGTAACGCCGGCCGCGCCACGCATTGCCGTTTTCACGGGTATAATTTCGTCCGGGGGAACATCATGCGTGGGGCGCGCCTAAAACTGACGCTTGGAGGAGTCTGGCTGCTCCTCGGCATTCTGGGCGCCTTTATCATGTACGACCCCACCACCCTGACCGCCGGGTATCTCGCCGCGTGGGCCACCCTGATCGGCGGGGGAATCCATTTCGCGCGCGGGCTGATGCAGGTGATGCGGGAAAGCTGAGCGCAGACTACTCCGGCAACGTTCACGAATTTGCGCATAGCGCACAATAAGACGCGGGCTCGTCGAACCTTGGAGAAGCGCGCATGATTCTTGAAGTGGCCATTCTGCCGGTGCGTCCGGGGCAAAGTGGGGCATTTGAGGCCGCATTTGAGGAGGCGCAGCAATACATTGCGTCGATTCCTGGGTATATCTCACACCAACTGAAACGGTGTGTAGAGAAACCCGATCATTATTTATTGCTGGTCGAGTGGCGCAGCCTGGAAGACCACACCGTCGGTTTCCGGCAGTCGCCGCAATATCAGGAGTGGAAACGGCTGCTCCATCATTTTTACGACCCGTTTCCGGTCGTGGAGCACTACGCGGCGGTGAGTGGTTCGCGGTAGGCCAGCGCGCAAAGCGCGGCTCAGTTGCTCCTTTGGAACAGGATGTTCTTCACGCGGCCGGCGCTGATGCGGAAGCCGGTGATTTTTCCGGCGGCGTCGCGTTCGAAGCGGTAGCGGGAGCCTGCGCGGAACCAGTCGCCGTAGATCGGTTCGAGTTTGCTGGGCTTCGTGTTGGGGCGCGTCACTTCAGCGGCGCCGTTGTTGACGGCGATCGTGAAGGTCGCGTTCACCTCGGGACTGAAGTACGTGCCCGCCAACTCTTCAGGCTTCGGCGCGGGGGCGTCGTCCGGAACGCGCGGAGCGACTTGGGTGCGTCCGCTGGCGGACGTGACCGTCATCGCCGTCGGCTCGTCGGCATCGAAGCTGAGTTCTGCGAAGGACGTGGGGTGCGCGGGGGTGAAGTGGGTTGAATCGGTGGCGACCAGCGGAATCGCGGCGCCGTCGACCGATACGCTGAGAGATTCGTCGTCCGCGGTTACGATCGCCAAGGTGCCGGCCTCGTCGACAAAATACTTTCCGGCCTTCGACTTTAGTTCCTTCTTCTTGAGCTTGACGCCTTTGGCGTCGGCGGTTTTCTCCGCAGGCTGCTCGTTCTTCGCGCCGCCGAGGTAGACCTCTGCGATCTGCTCGATCAAAATTTCCGGGTCCATGGTGGCGAGGTTGCCGAGCACGATAATGCTCAGGTGTTCGTCGGGAAAACGCGTGAAGCCCGAGCGGAACCCGAGCCACGAGCCACCGTGGCGTACGACGGGCCGGCCGAGCAGCGTTCCGTGAGACACACCAAAGGCGTAGTTGTTCATCTTACCGTCGTTCAGCGGATCGCGCTCGAGCATCTGCGTGACAAATGCCGCGCCGCCGACCTTCGGGTCGTAGAAATTCTGATCCCACTTGGCCATGTCGCCGACGGTCGTCATCACGTTGCCGTCGCCTTCGACGGTATCCAGCCGGTTCGCGGGCGCGGCGCCTTTGCCGCGCGTGGCATAGCTCAGTGCGCGGACATCGGTATAGCGCGAGAGGTCTGTATCCCAGACGGTGTCCGTCATGCCGAGCGGCGTGAAGATGCGCTCCTGCGCGAACTCGGTCAGCGTCTTGCCGCTGGCGCGTTTTACGATGATCGCGAGCAGCAGATAGCCCGTGTTCGAGTAGAGGTACTCGTCGCCCGGTTTGAAATTGAGTTCCTTTTGCCGCACGACGGCGTCGAAGGCTTCCTGATTGCCGAAGGCGCTGTCGTCGCCGATGCCGGCGAGATTGAACAGCGTCAGGTAGTCGCGCAGGCCGCTGGTGTGGTGCGCGAGGTGGCGAATGGTGATGAGCGTGCCGTAGTCCGGAATTTCGGGCAGCCACTTGCGGATGTCGTCGTCGAGCGAGAGCTTGCCGTCCTGCGCGAGCAAGATGATGCACCCCGCGGCGAATTGTTTGGAGACCGAGCCGAGATTCATGTGCGAGGCGGGGGAGAGCGGCTTGCCCGCGGCGATGTTTTCCATGCCGTAGCCCTTGGCGAAGATCAGCGCGCCGTCCTTCACGACGCCGACAACGGCGCCGGGGGAATCCGGAAGGGTGTAGCGCTCGAAGATAGCGTCGATCTTCGCGTCGATGTCCGTGCCTTCGGCCGACGCGATTGAGCAGAACATCAACGCGGCGATGACGCCGAGCGTGCGGGACACCATTCAGCTTCTCCTCAGAACCCGGCCGGGGCGCGCGCCGGTGTGGGTGCCATTTTCGACGACGGCGACGCCGTTCACAAAAACATGCTCGATGCCTGTGGGGTATTGATGCGGCGCCGCGAAAGTAGACCGCTCGCCGACGGTTTTGGTGTCGAAGATGACCAGGTCGGCTTTCATGCCGACGTCGATGCGCCCGCGATCGCGCAGGCCGAGGCGCGCGGCCGGCATGGACGTCATCTTGCGGATGGCGGCGGGCAGCGTGAGCGCGCTCTTCTCGCGGACGTAGTAGCCGAGGACGCGCGGGTAGGTGCCGTAGGAGCGCGGGTGCGGCTGCGTCGCCGGCTGGCCCGCGGCGGGTGGCTGCAGGGCAAAACCGTCGGAGCCGATCATGACGAGCGGATGCCGGAGCACGCGCGCGACGTTTTCCTCGCTCATGCCGTGGCCGACGAAGGAGACCTCGCCGTCGTTTTCCTCGATGAGCGCGAGCACGGCCTCGACCGGCTCGATGTTGCGCATCGCGGCGATCTCGCGCAGGTTCTTGCCGACGCAGGCGGGATCGCCTTTGGCGGACACGCTGCTGATCACGACGAGGTCGTAGTCGCCGGGGTCACTCATCACGCGCGGCGCTACTTCCTCGCGCAACTTCGCGCGATCAGTCGGCGATTGCAGGCGTGTGTTGGTTGCGGCGGCGCCTCCGTCGAGCGCCCAATCGGACAGGAAGATGTTCAGGCCGGTGGAATACGCCGTATAGGGATAGGCGTCGGCCATCACATCGACACCTTCGGCGCGCGCGGCCTCGATCAGCACAATCGCGCGCTCCATCTGCGGCCAGTTCGGTTTGCCCGCGGCTTTCAGGTGGGAGACCTGCACGCGCACGCCGGTCGCGCGGCCGACTTGCAGCGCTTCTTCGATCGCGGAGAGGAGCTTCGCTTCTTCGTTGCGGATGTGCGAGGCATATAGGCCGTTTTGTTGTTGCACGATACGCGCGAGCTCGTGGATTTCGTCTGCGGGCGTAAACCGGCCGGGAGAGTACTCGAGTCCCGTGGAGAGGCCGAAGGCGCCGGCGCGCAGCGACTTCTTCAATTCGTGCGAGACGCCCTTGCGCTCGTCTTCGCTGAGCGGACGGTCGACCAGTCCGATCTGGTTCGCGCGCAGGC
This sequence comes from uncultured Nitrospirales bacterium, assembly GCA_964620045.1. Lineage (GTDB taxonomy): Bacteria > Hydrogenedentota > Hydrogenedentia > Hydrogenedentales > VFKU01. Next base: position 60,132 of record CAZUJL010000013.1, on the reverse strand, counting down.
TGCCCTGGCCGATCAGGGGCGCGTGGTTCACCGAAATGCCGACGTTCTCGAGCGTGTCGACGTAGTCGCGCAGGCTCTGGCCGCCCGCGGACTCCTCGCCGCGCAGCAAAGCCTTCGGCGCGGCCGAGGAGCCGCAGTTCCCCGTGCACTCGGTCGTGATGCCCTGCCGCACGCGGCTGTCCGCCGTAGGGCACGCGAGGATCGACTGATCCGAATGCGAGTGCATATCGATGAAGCCGGGGGAGATGTGCAGGCCGGAGACGTCGATGACGCGGGCGTAGGGGACATCCACTTTGCCGACGGCCACAATCCGATCGCCGGAAATCGCGATGTCGCCGCGAAACGGCTGCGCGCCGGTGCCGTCGAGGATGGTGGCGTCGCGAAGTATAGTGGTCGCATCGTCCGCGCGTGCCGAGTGGCTGAATGTGATACCCGCAAAAACAACGCCCGTCTGTGCAAAAAACTGTCTACGGGTCAAGGGCCTCACGAGCGAACCTCACAGCACATTCGGTGTCAAATGAATCCGATACAGCGGCGCAAGGATATACTATCGACAGTGGGGAGCTTCGGATGAGACGATCAGTACTTGCGGTAGTTCTTGGTTTGTACGCGGTTCATTGCCAGGGACAGACCGAGAAAATCCCGGATATCCACGCCAATACGTTGATGGCCCCTAACCAATTCCGTGAAATTCCGTTGACGAGCCAGCTTCCCGAATCCATTGCCAAGCTATGCGCCGATCCCGACGGGCTTCTCGCCGATCCCGGCAAAAAGTGGGAAGCAGGTTGTACTGTGGATGGCAAGACACCGACCAGCCGCCTCATCTGGGCGGTAACCAACGGTGAATACTTTGTAGTGCACTATGAGCAAGGTGGGTTTGCGCTTTCGCTGCTTGTGCTTGTTGCCCGTGTTACCCCGAACGCGAAGTTAGATGTCATTTGGGACCGCGTCCAAGTCAACGAAAGGCTGAAAAATTACCAATCGTTTGTCGACGAGTACGTTGCACCAAACGTGCTCGCACAAAAAGTAGGACTGGGGCAAATCGATCCTTGGTATACCGATTGCCCAGAGAGTCGAAGACCGCAAGACGAGTTCCAAGTTTCTCATGACCAAATTGTTGAAGTAACCGCGGCAACGATGCCTGAGGCGGAGTTACTGCTTAAAGACGTCCCAGCGATTGAGATCTCCGAGACCCAAGCGGCGGAACTCACGGGAAAGCGAATCGCCGCCACCAAAGGCAACCGGTTGTTTCTGGTACGCGGCGTCTATTGGAATGCCGACACCGGCGGATTTTGGGTAAGCCACGTCGATAACAATCTATTCGTCGCCCACAGCTCATTGGGCGGCGCCGACGCCATGGGACGACGTGCGCTGGTTGTGCCCTTACCGGCTTTGCCGACCGCCGTGTATGTGTGGTGTTCAACGGCTCGTTGAAGTGGCCGTCCCCTGATACGCCAATACCACCCAATCTGCTAGAATCCCGCGCTCTTGGACGTGAATCGGATGGGGTTCTGAATGGACGCACGGCAATTGGAAGCGTTGTACACGTTTTTTTTCATCGTGAGCGGCGTGATCGGCGCGATGCTTGGCAGTTTTTTGAATGTGTGCGTGTACCGCATGCCGAAGAACCTGTCGGTGGTGCGGCCGGGGTCAGCATGCCCGAAGTGCAGCACGCCGATTAAGTGGTACGACAATATCCCCGTGCTGAGCTGGCTCGCGCTCGGCGCGAAATGCCGCACCTGCAAAAATCCGATCCACTGGCAGTACCCGCTGGTCGAGCTGATCACGTGCCTGCTGTTCCTGGCCGTGTACTGGAAGTTCGGCATGACGATCGCCAGCCCAATTTATATGGTGCTTGCGGCGGCACTGGTGCTGGTGACGTTTATCGACCTCGCCGACTGGACGATCCCGAACGAAGTGACTTTTCCCGGCATTCCGATCGGCGTCGTGTGCAGCATCGTGGCGATGCTTTACCCGGAGAGCGGACTGCTGCTTGACGACCCGCTGATGTCGTTCCTCGGACTCATCATTGGCGGCGGGTCGTTGTGGCTGCTCGATATTTTTAGCGGCGTCGTGTTCAAGAAGCGCGGCATGGGTTTTGGCGACGTGAAGCTGCTCGCGATGCTGGGCGCGTTCTTTGGCCCGCTGGGCGTGCTCGTAATCATCGTGATCGGTTCGTTCTTCGGCAGCATTATTGGCATTGCGATGATCATGATTAAGAAGGGCAAGCCGACTGACGCGCCCGCGCCGAAGGAAGGGGAAGTGGACGACGACGCGATGACGCCGGGCGGGCACTATTTGCCGTTTGGGCCGTTCCTGGTGCTTGGGGGATTCGCGCACCTGTTTTTCGGGCCGCAGATTATTGAGGCGTATCTGGAATACATCAACGTCCCCGGCGTGATGTAGGGAAGATTTCACCGCAAAGAACGCGAAGAAACGCAAAGAATTAAACTCTTCGCAATTACTTACTTTGCGTTTCTTTGCGCTCTTTGCGGTTCATAAATCATGAAACAAGCTACGCCCATCGATATCGAAGCTGAATTCGGCATTGTGCCGATTTCGTTGCCTACGCCATTTCCGGTGGGGCCGGTGGTTGTTTACCTGATTAAGTCCGATCCGCCGGTGTTGGTGGATACGGGGCTGAACGGCGACGAGACGTATGGCCTGCTGACCAAGGCGCTGGCGGCGCATGGGCTCACGATCACGGACCTTGGCGCGATCATTGTCACGCATGGGCACCGCGACCATATCGGCCTGCTGGGGCGACTGCTGCGCGAGCATCCCTGCGCGGCGTATGGCCATCCGCTGGTGCAGCACCTCGGCGTGAGCGTCGATAAGGACCCCGAGGACCGCAAGTCGTTCTTCGTCGGCATCCTCGAAGAGTTCGGTGTGCCCGAGGCGATCCGCACCGAGGCGAACTCGCTGTACGAACGTTTCCGCGCGTTCTCCGAACCGTTCGAGCTGACCCACATTGTCGAGGACAGCGGCATGGCGCTGGGCCACGAGGTGCTGTTCGTGCCGGGACACAGCGCGTCGGACACCCTGTTCATCAACCGTTCCGCGGGCTATACCATCGCGGGTGATCATATTTTGCTGGCGACCAATCCGAACCCGCTGTTGCGTCGCCCCGAAGCCGGACAACCCCGCGCGAAATCGCTGGTCGAGTACCAGGCGTCGCTGCGCCGCGCGCGACAGCATGTGTACGGCGTCTGCCTGCCGGGACACGGCACCCCGATCGCGGACGGCGTCGCCGCAATCGACGAGATTCTGCGGCGGCAGTCCATCCGCACTGATCAGGTCCGTGGTCTGCTCGCGAAGGGACTTACTTCGCCGTACGACGTGAGCCGCGCGCTGTTTCCGACGCTGCCAACGCCGCAGATTCACTTAGGTCTGTCGATTGCCGTAGGGCATCTGGAATTAATGGAAGAAGCGGGGGAAGTGCGCAGTGGTCACACCGGGGGTGTGCTACGCTTTGAGCGCAATTAACCATCTTGCTCCATTTTGGAGCTTTCTGTGCTTAGTCCCATTCTGCATGCCACTTTTACGCCGGCTACACCGAACGCAAACCGGTTGTATTTGGTGCAGCCAGGCGGCGGAGAAGTCGGCTAATGCGTCTTGAGGATGCAGAGATCGTCCGCCGTTGCCTCGGGGGTGACACAGACGCCTATAGCGAGTTGGTTCAACGCTACCAAGGCGCGGTGTTCGCCACGGCCTTTTATTACGTAGGCCGGCACGGGGCGGCGGAAGACATCGCACAAGACGCACTGCTGGCGGCGTATCGCAGCCTGCCGCGTTTGAGGGACGCGGAAAAGTTTGGCCCGTGGTTGAAACAGATCACGTGCCGGACGGCGGCAAACTGGCTTCGGAAAAACAGCGACCGGCTCGCTACCGAAACACCACTGCCGTACAAACGAACAGTTGCAATCGAGGATGTACGCGAAGGCCCCCGCGGAAGGACGGAACGTCGCGAACGGCTCGATCAGGTGCAGCGGGCGATTGACACGCTGCCCGAGAGGTACAGATTGCCGGTGGTGCTGCGGTACTTGCAGGAGCTCAGTTATCAGGAGATCAGCGAGTACACGGGCGAGACGAAAGACGAAGTGCGGGGAATTTTGCAACGGGCAGGCAGGCAACTGCGGGACATCCTGGCGGATGACAACCCCGCGACGGGAGAGGGCACGGATTGGCATCGTGCACGCAAATAGACCACCAGATTCAATCCTATCTGGACGGTGAACTGCTGCTTTCGGATCGCGCGATCCTGGAGCAGCATCTGGCGGAATGCCCGGACTGCGTCCGTGCGTTGCGCCAGCACCAGCGGTCGAACGCGAGCCTCTTCGAGGTGTACGCGCCGGTGCGCCTCAAGCGCGACCTGACCGAATACGTCATGTCGCATCTGCCGGAGATGGAATCCATCCCGGCGGATGTGCAGCAGTTGAACCGGCGCGCGAAACACCCGACGCCGTGGCGCGAACGCCTGTTCCGCCTGATGCCGTTGTCCGCGGCCGCGCTGCTGCTGGTGTTGGCGGGCGTGATCAACGCACGCTGGCCGGATCCGGTGGTGCCGTCAGACGCGATTGCGCTCGTCGCGGCCGTTCAAGGCTCGGCCAACCGCATCGCGGCAACGTCCGGCACGCGCTCTCGGGTACGGGAACGCGTCTGGGTACAGCCGGGCGATCAGGTTGAAACAGGCGCCGAGGATCGACTTGCCCTCCTGGCGGTCGGCCCTTCTGAACTTCGATTGGCAGAGAATACTTCAGTCCGGGTGGACAGCGAGCGCGCGATCACGATTGATCGCGGTCGCGTGTTCCTCGATGTTGCGCACAGCCAGCGGTTGTTCAAGGTCATCACGCCGATGGGCGAAGTAACGGTGTTCGGAACACGTTTCGAGGTGTTCGCCGAACCGAACCGCACGACGGTGTTGGTGCAGGAAGGCGAAGTCCAGTTGAGTCATCGCGAGAACACACGCGTGTTCCGCATCCTGCGTCCCGATCAGCGGGCGTTTGTGGAACACGGTCTGGACGACGTTCCCGTGGAAACAGTCGATGCCCGCTTTGAACTCGCGTGGGCCGACAGCATCCATCCCGATTCTGATGTCCGGGAGTTTTTCGCGGAACGGGTGCAGCCTGCGCGCGAGACGAAGCAGGTCGCGGGCGAAGGTGGGTATTTCATCGAAACCTACGGCAAACCGCTGAAAGCGCTCCACATCACGTGGGCGGCGGTATCGCCTTTCACGCGCTATAGCGACTACGAGATTTTCGTGTACTCGCCGGACAACAGCGCGGTATTCAAGGCCAAGGTGCCCGGTTCAACCTTTAGCGATCCGCGCATGTCTGAATTGGAGATACCGAACACCGGGGACCTGAAAACCGGTCATCCCACGGTGTTCGTCAAATTGGTGCCGGTGGGCGGGCCGGAGACCAGCCGCGTGGAATTCCGCGAGGTCAATGGACGCATCGGATCAGGAACGGAGAAGTAACAAACGCGCCGGAAGCGCGCACTAGACAGTTTAAGGCTGTTCACGAGGTGGGCTTGTGAGATAAACACGCTTGATGTCTATCTCAAGTCACTCCTTCCCCAAGGGTAACTGCAATCAAGTGGCGTTTCGCAAGCCTACCTCTTGAGCAGCCTGAGAATCGCCGGGCAGCGGCGATTCACGGGACGAATGGAGAGCAGTGCCAGAAAGAGAAAGGCGCCAAAGCGTCGGGGTGCCTTGGCGCCTGTCGATCAAAGTTGAGCCTGTTGACAGTCTCGCGACCAGACAATCGGGCCCAACCCAGCATCGGCAGTGTATCACCGGTAGTTCATCCCCGCAAGGGCGATCGAGGGTCCTCACCGAGAGGTGGGGGCCCTCTCGCGTTTTATTACATTTCGCCACTTCGCATAGTGAGTGATTCTGCGTATTTTTGTCTCGGCATAGCGCACCTGTTAGGCTCATTGTCCGCCGGGCACACGCCCGGCACGACTATTATTTCCAACACCTAGAGTGAGGCTTATGCGACTCTCGGAATCCCGGATTTTTTGTTTTGCAGCAGTGATCCTGGCCAGTGTTTTTCCGGCGACCGCGGAGGACCCCGCAAAAGCCGTACTCGAACAGGCCGTCCAGACGGTGAAGCCGGCCCTTGTGCGCATCAGTGTGGTCACGACGGACTATCGGGACGGCCGTGAACTCAAGTTTCAGATTTCCGGCAGCGGGGCCATCATTTCCGCTGACGGGTATGTGGTGACCAATCATCACGTAGCGGGCCACGCCAAGCGGATGTTCTGTACCCTCGCGGACCGTAGCGAAGTGGAAGCCTCGCTGATCGGCACGGATCCGATGACCGATATCGCGGTTATCAAGCTGGCCAAGCGGAACAACGGCTATCCCTTCGTGAAATTTACCGACTCTGATGCGATCCAGGTTGGGGACAATGTGCTCGCGATGGGCAGTCCGCTGGCCTTGTCGCAGTCCGTCACCTCGGGGATTGTGAGCAATACCGAAATGGTGATGCCGCGGCGCAGCGGCTTTGGCTCCTTTGAACTCGACGGCGAGGATGTCGGCGCGCTCGTGCGCTGGATTGCCCACGACGCCGTGATCTATCCGGGCAACTCCGGCGGACCGCTCGTGAATCTGCAGGGCGACATTGTCGGCATTAACGAGATCAGCCTCGGTCTCGGCGGTGCGATTCCCGGCAACCTCGCGAAACAAATCGCAGAACAGATTATTGCGCGCGGCGACGTGCAGCGGAGCTGGCTTGGGCTCACTGCGCAGCCGCGCCTGAAACACGGCGGAAGCGATCATGGTGTGTTGATCTCCGGCACGATCGCCGGTTCTCCCGCGGACCTCGCGGGGCTGAAGTCGGGCGATGTCATGATCAAACTCAACGGCGTTGATACGAACGTGCAGTACGACGAGGAATTGCCGGAGTTCAATCGATTGATTGCCAACTTGCCGATGGGCAAGGAAGTGGACGCGGTGGTCCTGCGCGCGGGCAAGGAAGTGCCCGTGAAAATGACGACCACGCAGCGGCAGCCGCGCCAGCCGAAGGAACGCGAATACAAGGAATGGGGCCTGACGGGCCAGAACATTTCCTTTGTGATCGCCAAAGAGCTAAAGCGCGACACGACCGACGGCGTGCTCATTACCAGCGTGGGACCGGGCGGGCCGGCGGGCGACGCAAAACCCGGCATCCGCCGCGGCGACATCCTGGTGCACGTCGGCGACAAGCCCGTGAAAAGCATCGAGGAACTTACCGCGTTGACAAGTGAGCTGCTCAAAGACGCCAAAGGGCCGGTGCCTGTGTTGGCGACCTTCGAACGCAAGGCGGGCAGCTATGTTACAGCGATCAAAGTCGGCATTCGCGAGCTGAATGATCCGGGCCTTGAAGTGAAGAAAGCATGGTTGCCGGTGAACACGCAGGTGATCACGCGCGACCTCGCCGAGCTGATGGGCGATCCCACGATGACGGGCTTCCGCGTGGTGCAGGTGTTCAAGGGCAGCACGGCGGAAACGGCGGGCGTAAAGGTCGGCGACCTCATCCTCGCGGTCGACGGACAGAAACTCACTGCGTCTGCGCCGGAGCATTACGAAGAATTGCCGACGCTGATCCGCAACTACTCGGTGGGCACCAAGGCCGAGTTGACCATTCGCCGCGACGGACAGGAGGTCAAGGTGCCGGTGGAACTTAGCCGCGCGCCAATGCTCGATCGCGAAATGAAGAAGTATCGCAACGAGAACTTCGAGTTCACCGCGCGCGACATCACGATGTTCGACAAGGCGGACGAGCAGTGGGCCGAGAGCCAGGCGGGCGTGCTGGTCACCGAGCTGCAGCCGGGAAGTTGGGCGGAGCTCGGCATGCTGCGCGTGGGCGACCTGATCCAGGAAGTGGACGGCAAGTCGATTAACTCGGTCGAGCAACTGCAGGCCGCGATGGAAGACGTGGAAAAACGCAAAGCCGAAACGGTGATTGTGAAGGTATTGCGCGGCATTTACACGATATATGTTGAACTCGAACCGAAGTGGGACGCCAACTGACAAGGGGCCAGCGCCATGCATACGATGAAATTGAAGGTAGTGGGAGCCGTGCTGGCATTCGCCGGCGCAATCACGCCACTGGTGTCCGCGGATGAACTGGCCGAAAAGGGCCGCGCGATCCTGGAAAAGCACAAGTCCGCGGTCGTCACGCTGGCGATCGTGATCAATCAGAAGGTCTCGTTCACCGGCGCATCGTCGCAGAGCCGTGAATCCAAAGTAGAAGCCACCGGCACCGTGATTTCGCCGGAAGGCCTGATCGTGATGTCGCTCTCCGAGACCGACCCGTCCTCGGTGATGGAACAGATGATGGCCGCCGCGGGGCAGTCCGGCATGCAGATGGAAACCGAAGTGCGCGACATCAAGATCATGCTACTTGATGGTACGGAGATTGCCGCGGAAGTAATCCTGCGCGACAAGGACCTCGATATGGCCTTTGTTCGCCCCACGGAAAAGCAGTCGAAGACCTTTGAATTTGTAAACATCGAAGACGCGGATTCGCCGAAGCACCTGGATCCTGTGATCACACTGAATCGCCTGGGCCAGGTGGCGGGCCGCGAACATGCCGCGTCGATCGAGCGCATCTCGGCGATCGTCACGCGCCCGCGCACGCTGTACGTGCCGGGCCTCGACCCGACGCAGACGGGCCTCGGCTCGCCGGCGTTCACGGTCGACGGCAAATTCGTCGGCATCAATCTGCTGCGCGTGGTGAGCGGCGGCGGGGGCGGCAGCATGCTGGGCGGACGCACCGACAATATCGCAGGTGTTATCGTCCCGGCGACCGACATCCGCGAAGGGGCGGCGCAGGCCCCCAAGTACCCGGAATAAGCACCGGCATCGCCCGGTTTTCTTCGCATCGGGGCCAAGACGCAGTAGAAGAAAAGAAGGGAGGGGTCGTGTCAACCTCCAACGCACCTGCACAAATCGCCCTCGTCACCGGCGCGGGCAAACGCATTGGCCGCGCGGTCGCGCTGGCGCTCGCACGCGCCGGGTGGGATATCGCCGCGCACTACCAGAGTTCCGCGGACGATGCCGCGACGCTGGCGGACGAAATCCGCGGCATGGGGCGCCGCGCGTGGACGTTCCCGGCGGACCTGGCGGAGCCTACCGAAACGCAGCGGCTCGCCGCGCGCGTGATCGAATCGGCGGGCGCGATCGATGCGCTAATCAACAACGCCTCGATCTATCCCGAAGATCGCCTGAGCGAGCTAAGCGAAGAAAGCCTTATTAACAACGTGCGCGTGAATGCGTGGGCGCCGTTTCTGCTCACGAGGGCGGTCGCAGCGCAAAACCGGCCTGTCGGCGTGGTGAATTTTCTCGACACGCGCATGCGCGACTACGACGCGCGGCATGTGTCGTATCACCTGAGCAAGCGCATGCTGTTCTCGCTCACGCGCATGACGGCGCTGGAATTCGCGCCGTTGGTGCGCGTGAATGCGATCGCGCCGGGGCTCGTGTTGCCGCCGGCGGGGAAGGATGAGCAGTACTTGAAAGATCTCGCCCCGACGAATCCGCTGCATACCCACGGCAGCCTCGAGGATCTCACCCTGGCGACGGTGTTTCTGTTGCAAAGCGCCTTCATCACCGGGCAGGTGATTTACGTGGACGGCGGACGCCACATGCTGGGAGGGTTGTATGACTGAGCGCCGGCTGGACCGCATCCACATCCGCGATCTGGCGGTGGAGTGCATTGTGGGGGTGAACCCCGACGAACGCGTGCGCAAGCAGTTGATCATGATCAATGTCACCATGCACGCCGACCTGAGCAAACCCTGCCACAGCGACGCGCTGGCCGATACGATCGACTACAAAGCCGTGAAGCAGGCAATTCTGAAGGAAGTCGAATCCTCGCAGTTCCACCTGATCGAGCGCCTGTCCGAGCGCATCGCGGAGATCGCGCTGGGATTCCCGATTGAGCGCGTCGACGTCAGCATCGACAAGCCGGGGGCCCTACGCTACGCCCGAAGCGTGGCGGTCGATATTTCCCGCGCGCGGAAATGAAGGTTGCCGACATCTATATCGCGGTTGGATCGAATATTGAACCGGAGAAAAATATCGTTGCCGCTGTCGCGGAATTGCGTGAACGCACCGAAGAAATCGCGGTATCCACTTTTTATCGCACCAAGCCATTGACGCGGCCAGAACAAGCGGATTATCGGAACGGTGTCGTACACGTGCGAATACTGCTGGAACGATCGGAAGCCGAGCGGGACTTATTAAAACCGATAGAGGCCACATTGGGACGCGAGCGCACGGCGGACAAGCATGCGGCGCGCACAATCGATCTCGATTTGGCCGTATACTGCGAGGATGGCCGGCCGGTCTGGATGGATGATGAAGTGCTCCAGCGCAATTTCATCGCCGTGCCGCTGGCGGAGCTCGCGCCAACGTTGCGGCTGCCCAACAGCGAAACGGCCGCGCAAGTGGCGGATAAACTAGGCAAGGCAGGCCTCGTGGCGGACGAGGCCTTGACGAAGCGGTTACGGGAGTTGCTCAACGCATGAACACAGAACGCATCGAAAAACTCATACACCAACTGCTCATGGAGCTCGGCGAAGACCCGACCCGCGAGGGCCTGCGCAACACACCCGCGCGCGTCGCGCGCTCGTTTGAATTTCTGATGTCGGGCTACGCGGGCAGTGCAAACGAAATCGTTAACGGCGCCATCTTCCGCGCCGAATCGAACAACATGATCGTCTCGCGCGACATCGAGGTGTACAGCATGTGCGAGCACCACATGCTGCCGTTCTTCGGCAAATGCCACATTGGATACATTGCAGACAAGAAAGTATTGGGCCTCAGCAAGCTTGCGCGGATCGTAGACCTCTACTCGCGCCGGCTCCAGATTCAGGAACACCTGACCGCGCAAATCGCGCAGGAAATCATGAACCTTACGGACGCGGAGGGCGTGGGCGTTGTCGTCGAGTGCCAGCACCTCTGCTCGATGATGCGCGGCGTGCAAAAACAGAACTCGATCATGACGACGTCGTCCGTGCTGGGCAGTTTCCGCGACGACCCGGCCACGCGCGCGGAGTTCATGAACCTGATTTCGCGCGGCGCCTGAGGCCGCGATTCGCCCCGCCGCGGGCCGGTCGCGTACCCTATTCGGATGAACGCCCAGCGCGCACCCGACGCCCGTACCCGCTTTCGCGAGGAAGCCGCGCAGACCATGCGCGCGGCCATCGCCGAGACCGGCGGGCGCGAGGTGTTCTTCGCGGGCACGCTCGACCCGCAGGGGCTGGTCGCGAAAGCCCGCGTGCTCGCGCGCGGCACGGAGGGGGCCGTTCCCGCCATCTTTGAAGGCCTCGAACCGCGCGACGTGGTCATCCACAACCATCCCGGCGGCGACACGAGCCCGTCCGACGCCGATCTCGAGCTGGCCGTCGTTTACAGCCACAACGGACACGGGGTCTACATCGTCGACAATGAGGTCGAGCAGGTGTACGTCGTTGTCGAGCCGTTCTTCGACAAAGACCGCGTGCGGCTGGATGCGGGCAAACTCGCCGCAGTGCTCGGACCGGACAGCAAGCTTTCGGGCACGCTGACCGAATACGAGGTCCGTCCGCAGCAGGCGCGCATGCTCGATTGCATCGCGACGGCGTTCAACCGCGACGAGATCGCCGTCGTGGAAGCGCCGACGGGCGTGGGGAAGACGCTGGCCTACCTGCTGCCCGCGATCGAGTGGGCCACACGCAACCGCGAGCGTGTGATCGTGTCCACGCGCACAATTAACCTGCAGGAACAGATCGTCGAACGCGACATTCCGATGCTACAGAAATGCATCGAGCAGAAATTCAGCGCGGTCTTGGTCAAAGGGCGCTCGAATTATTTGTGCCCTCGCCGGCTGGAGCGCGCGTTGTCCGAATCCGCGCTATTCGGCGACGACGCCGAGACCGGCGGCTTGAAGGCACTAAAGGAATGGGCCGCGCACACGGAAGACGGCAGCCGTTCAGACCTGCCCTTCATGCCGCCGACGGACCTCTGGGAGCGCGTGTGCTCGGAGTCGGATACGTGCACGCCGCAACAGTGCCTCGCACAGAAAAACTGCTTTCTGACCAAGGCGCGGCGGGAAATGGCCAAGGCCGACCTGCTCGTCGTGAACCACCACATGCTCTTCTCGGATTTGGCAATTAAGAAAGAGGCGGGCAGTTTTACGTCGGCCGCCGTGCTGCCGGCATTCCAGCGCGTGATCATCGACGAGGCGCACCACGTTGAGGACTCCGCCACCGAATACTTCGGCGCCGAGGCCACGCAGAACGGCGCACTGGCGCTGCTGGGCCGTTTTGCACGCGTGGAACGCGGACACGAGCGCGGTCTGCTGCCGTTTCTGAAGACACGCCTGATCAAGGAATCGCACCCTGCCTCGCGGTCTGAAGCGGAAACCGCGCTAGACCTCATCGACAACCAGATCGTGCCGGGTGTTGTGGTGGCGCGCGACCTCGTGCGCGAGGCGTTCCAGTCCATCCGCATCTACGCGGCGGAGCGCTGCGCGCAGGTGGGTCGCGACATCAAATGGCGACTGACGGAAGAGGCGCTCGCCGAGATCGGCTTACGTGAGTTGCATGTCGAGGCCGTGCTGCCTGCCTGCGAAGAACTCACCAAGCTCGCACAGAAGTGCCGCATGCTGGTGACCATCCTGCGCGACATTCAGCCGGCGGCCATGAACGACGAGCCGCCGTTTTCGTTGGACATGACGCAGCTCACGAACTACGGCGCACGGCTCACGCGCCTGGCCGATGTGATGTGCGAAGTGACCAGCGCCACCCTCGCGCCGAACACTGTCCGCTGGATCGAAATCGATGCCGATCGTTCCCATATTGTGCGACTTGTGCGCTGTCCGCTGGACGCGGGCCACGCGCTTGCGGAATGGGTGTACCCGAACCTGAAGGCCGTTGCGATGACGTCCGCGACACTAACGGTAAATCGCGCGTTCGACTACTTCGAGAAGCGCACGGGGCTCAATCTGCTGGCGAAGCCGCAGGTGCACACCGAGGCGCTGCCGAGCCCTTTTGACTACGAAGAACAGGCCGTGCTGTGCGTGCCGGAAGACCTGCCGCAGCCGAACGAAGCGCAGTTCGCGGCGGAGTCCGCCGCGCTGATCGAACAGATCGTGCTCACGGCGCGCGGCGGCACCTTCGTGTTGTTCACCGCCTTCGGCGCGCTGAACGACGCCTACGCGCGCACGGAGTCGGCACTGCGCAACGCTGGGCTCACGCCGCTGAAACAGGGCGCCGTGCCGCGGCACCAGTTGCTCGAAAAATTTCGCAGCATTCCGGGTAGCGTGCTCTTCGGCACCGACAGCTTCTGGGAGGGCGTCGACGTTGCCGGTGACGCGCTGCGCTGTGTTATAGTCACGCGCCTTCCGTTTCGCGTGCCGACAGAACCGATTTTTGAAGCGCGGTGCGAAGCGATCGAAGCGGCGGGGGGGAACCCGTTTATCGAATACACCGTGCCGCTCGCCGTGATTAAATTCCGGCAGGGCTTTGGCCGGCTGATTCGGCGGCGGACCGACCGGGGGGCCGTGGTCGTGCTCGACCAGCGCATTCTCACGCAGCGTTATGGTCGGATGTTCCTCGATTCGCTGCCGCCGCTGAACCGAGTGACGGGACCCTCGGCGGAAATCGTGGCCACGTTGGACGAATTCTTCCAGCAACAGAGGACGACAACTTGAACCTCAGCCTGCGTCTTGATCTTTCCTTTGCGAAATCCGCCGCGGTGGGTGCCGATCACGGCATCACGCCGAAAGACCTGAAAGCAATCGAACCGGACGTCGCCAAGGCCCACAAGGCCCTGCAAGCCGATCGCCGCGCGAAGAAATACGGCTTTTTCGATTTGCACAACGACCGCACGATGGTGCGCGATGTGAAGAAGCTCGCGGCCGACTGCGCCAAACGCGGCTATGAAAATATGGTCGTGCTCGGCATTGGCGGCTCGGCGCTGGGTCTGACGACGCTGGTCACGGCGCTCAAGCCGCCCTACTACAATCTGCTCGATGCGAAGGCGCGCGGCGGGTGTCCGCGTGTCTTCGTGATGGACAACATCGACCCGGTCACCTTCAGCGGCATGCTGAAAGTCTGCGCGCCGGAAAAGACGCTGTTCGTCATCATCTCGAAGTCCGGCGGCACGGCCGAAACACTCGCGCAAGCGCTGGTCGTGTTCAACGAACTGGAGAGGGCCGTCGGCAAAGCGAAAGTGAAGAACCACGCCGTCGCCATCACGGGCCCCGGCGACAAGAAGGCGATGGCGGCGAACCCGGTACACGTGCTGCGCCAGGCCTACGACCTGCCGTGGTTGCCGGTGCCGGCGAATGTGGGCGGACGCTTCTCGGTGTTTTCGCCGGTGGGCCTGTTCCCGGCGGCGATGCTCGGCATGAACATCGACGAGTTGCTCGCCGGCTGCAAGGAAATGGACGGCTGCGCGTCGAAGGTGTCGCTGACGACAAACCCGGCCTATGCGCGCGCGGCGTATCACTATCTCGCCTGCCGCGACAAGGGCAAGTCGATGGCCGTCATGATGCCGTACTCGGATCAGTTACGCGACGTCGCCGATTGGTATCGCCAGCTTTGGGCCGAGAGCCTTGGCAAGCGCCGCAGCCTCGATGGCAAGCGCGACGATCTTTTCACGGGTCAGACCCCGGTGAAAAGCCTTGGCGCGACAGACCAGCACTCTCAGTTGCAGCTTTATCTCGAAGGCCCGAACGATAAGCTGACGACGCTGCTCAGCGTGCGTAAATTTTCCAAACCCTTGCCGCTACCGGCCGGCCCGAAGGGGATGCCGGGCGTGGACTATCTCGAAGGCCGCACGATGGCACGCCTGATCCAGGCGGAGTGCGCTGCCACGCGCGACGCGCTCAAGGCCGCACAGCGCCCGGTGATTACCGTGGAACTGCCCGAAGTACGCGAGCACACGCTCGGCCAGTTGCTTTATATGCTCGAAGTCGAAACCGCGATGGCGGGCCGGCTCTTCGGCGTTGATGCTTTCGACCAGCCGGCCGTGGAGGCGATCAAGGTGTACACGCGGCAATACATGAGGCAGGGCAAATGACCACATCGCAACTCCGCTTTCCCGACTATGGGGACGACGGAGATGTCGCGGGCGCGCACCGCGCGCGCTGGGCGTTCCGGCTCAGCGTGCTCTCGCTGATGCTGCTGACTTTCTTCGCGTGGTTCTCGGAAAATTATCTGAATTACAGCGCGGCCGAGCGCAATTTCCGCAGCGGGATTACCTTGCCGCGCGACTCCTCGCGCGTGCTGCTGCAATCGGCGATCAAACTCGATTCGGCGACCTCCGCGACGCCGACGTCCAAATATACGCAGGCGCTCGCCGTGCGTGAGGAAGACGATGCTGCCCTGGAGACCTACGAACGCGGATTCACGATGGATCCGAACAGTTCCTTCTTCGCGATTCGGTACGGCTGCAAGTTATATCTGCTGGGCCGCGCCGGCGACGCGCTCGAGAAGTTCCGCCATGCGCGGAACCTGCCACCGGCGAACGCGCTGCCGCGTTATCTGGAGGCAGCCGCCACGGCCCGCGCCGACCGTACGCCCAAAGGGCTGAGCGATGCGATCGTGCTGCTGTCGCGCGCGAACAACACGCGCGATCCGCTTGTGTTTCCGAAGCCGATTTGGTTCTCCGGATTCCCGCAGACCGGCACGCAGTACGCCGTGCTTTCGCGCGACATCTATGCCGAATCCTGTGCGCCGCTGCACTCCTTTGTGCAGCAGGTGCTGCGCGCGGTGGAGGAAGACGGCGAGATGCTCGCCGGGCAGGACGCGCGCACCTGGCTCAACCAGATTGTGACGATGGGCGAGCGGCTTGTGAACGACACCGACCCCGAAGGCACGCTGCAGGCCATTGAAGGCATTACGTTCCAGCTTCAGGCGCTCGCGCTGCTTGAGAAGATGCAGCCGGACGGCGCGGGCGAAAATCCCGACGCGCTCAAGCCCATTATCGAAAAACGCGTGAAGCTTGAGCAGAGCCTGAAGATGTTGAATGACTTCGAGACCTTGCGCGACGAACAGGTTGACGGGCTCACCGAAGAATTCCTGCGGCCGTTGAAACTCACCAGCATCACGGCCGCAATCCTGATCCTCGCGTATCTGTTCGCGCGCGGCATGCACTCGGTGCTGCGCTACCGCAAGACCGCGTGGGCGCTCGACCACAGCTTCTTTGGCAAGGCCGTGCTCGGCGTCGGCGCTGCCGCGTACCTCGTGCTGCTCATGCTCATGGCCGTGTTGCAGCGTTCGCCGCTCGATCAGTTGTGGTATCTCAGCGCGCTGAGCACGGCGTGGTGGGGGGTCACCGCCGTCCTCGTGGCTTTCGGCCTGATCTATCCCGGTCTGCGCCTGGCGTCGCCGGAAGACGTCAGCAAGAAATCCGGCCGGCTGGAGGACATGCCCGAGGTCGTGCGCCTCGCGCGGCAGACCTATCGCCGCGTCTACGCCGCCTTCGTGGTGCGATACTACGGCATCCTCTGCGGGATCTATTTCTCGGCCGCCTGCTTGTGGATTCTCAGTTACCGCGTGCTCTACGGGCTTTATCCCATGCAAATTAACCTGTTGGCCAACGGCTTGATCCAGCAGGAACAGGAAGTGGTACGCTCGGTAATTGAGTTACTGTCCTAAGTGTGGGAAACACAGCGTGCCGTCTACCGTCCCCAATCCTTCCGGGCTAGTCGCGCGCTGCCTTTCCGGCGATGACGCCGCGCGCGCCGAATTCATCAACGTCTACGACGTAGTCCTGCAGCGCGCCGTGCAACGGCGCCTGAATCGGTACAACCCGCGCGGCGCATTTAGCAGCGAAGCCGACGACATCCGGCAAGAGGTCTACATCAAACTCTTCGCACAACGCTGCAAGGCGCTCCAAACCGTGCGGAACGCGCATTCACTGGAGTCGTGGCTGGTCGCCGTCGCGCAAAACCACACCGTCAGCTATATGCGCAAGCGGCTTGCGCTTGAGCAGGCCCCGGAGAGCGACGCCGCCGAGACGCCCGCGCCGTATGACCGGAATCCGGACAGTTCCGCAATCCAGCAGGAAGCGAAGGCTCGGGTACAGGCGGCGATCGCTCAGTTGGAAGACAAAGATCGCTTGGTGCTGCAGCTTTACTACCTCTATAATCAAAAATACTCTGAGATTGCCGCGAGCCTGGGCATGAACATCAATACCGTGGCCTCGCGCCTCCTCCGGGCCAAGGAAAAGCTGCGCGAACTGTTGGGAGAGTCCGACGCATGACCACACCCGACCGCGAATGCTTCACGGACTTCGCCCTGCAGGAATATGTACAGGGTCGCCTCGATTCGGCCATCCGCTTGGAACTCGAACACCATACGGCCACCTGCACCCAGTGCCGAGCCGCCTTGCAGGAATTTCAGACCGAAGCCGCGCTGCTGCATGCGGCGCTGAGCTCTGCGACAGCGTCTACCGAGGAAGTCGATATAAACGATGAGACCCTGGCGCTGTACTGCACCGGGGCGCTTGAAGCGGGCGAGGCCATCGCGGTCGAGACGGCCCTGAGCCGGAACCCCGGTCTCCTGCAACGGCTCATCGCGCTGACCCGCGAAACCACCGCCGTGCGCTCATCCGAAACCGCCGACGATGTCGTCGGTACACCCCAGCCTGCCGGACAAATACTTCGCATGCCGAAGCGATCGGCACGTCCCGTGGTCGTTAGTCTTGAGCGCCGCGCCGGCGGCGGGCGAGCGGGATAATGCTCCAGAATTGGCTGTAAATAGGCCAATTTACGGGGTTTTGTTGAAACTGAAACAAATCAGGAACAATAGTTCTTGGCAATTTTGTTTGCTTCTTGTCAGCTATTGACTCGTATGGTGCGAGTCCCTATACTCTGAGAAACTAAGCAAACTGAAAATATTAGTGAGGCCCGGGGAGCAAGGCTGCGGATACAAACCCGGGTAACCAACACATGCGGAGGTCACATGACCGTAAGCGACCACGAGCAGCGTGCGTACACGACGTTTGAAGCGGCGCGTATTTGTCACGTTACGCACCATAGCATCAAGAATTGGATCAAGCAGGGGCTCATCCGGGCGTCGCGTACGCCGGGGGGGCACTACCGTATTCTTGAGGAAGATCTCGACACCTTCCGGGAGCAGTACGACATGTTCCCGAGAGAGAAAAAGCCGTCGAAAAAGCGCATTATGGTGGTGGACGACGATCCGGATGCGCTGGCGTTGATGAGCAATATCCTGACCGAGGAAGGCTACGAGCTGGTCAAGGTGAGCAACGCGACCGAGGTCGGGTTGAAGGCGGTCCAAATGACGCCGGACCTGATCCTGCTAGACTTCCTGATGCCGGAAATTAACGGCTTCGAAGTCTGCAAGGCGTTGCGTGCCAATGAACTGACGCGCAGCATCCCGATCATGGCGGTTACCTGCTTGACGAAGGAAGAAGACATCGAGCGCATTTTCGAATGCGGCGCCGACGAGTATCTGCCCAAGCCCTTCAAAGTGGATCAAATCCGCGAGAAGGTCGAGGATCTCATCGGCAAGGGCAGAACCGCCGAGTAACCACACAACGCCGGGGGTGTAATGAGTCGGCGCAAATCGCGGGCGGGCATAGAGCGGAAGATTCTGACCTCGATCGTGTGGGTCAGCATCCTGCCTATGACCGTCGCGATTGTTTTTGGGTACTTTAGCGCGCGCTTCGGCCAACGCAACGCCACGGAACAAACCCTTGCGACTGTTGCGGCCAAGACCGCCGACGGCATCGTGCAGGAGTCGTTAAATCGCCTGCGGCTCGCGAGCGCGTTCAGCGTGCACCCTTCCAGCCTCGCGGCCATCAAGGCGGCCAAGAGCGGCAAGCTCGATCCCCAGACCCCGGAAGCCACGGCCGTTCGCGAAGCCTTTACGCCGCTGCTGTTGTGGCAGGCGGCCGACACCCGCGACGCCGACTCCGATGTAGGCCTGTACAGCCCCGACGGCAACCTGCTGTTCAGCGTGGGGGGCTATGTCCCGCCTGAAAACATCCATCAATACCTCGCGGCGCTAAAGGATCAGCCGCTCACCGAGGCGACCTACGTCGATTTCACGGATCGCAATCTGCGCGAGTTTGTCGGCGTGGTATTGGCCCCCGTGAAAGAAGCCGCCGCCGTGCAGCCCGCCGGCTACGTGCTGCTGGAATTGGGCATCGATTCAATCCTGGAATACACGCTCGGCGCCGCAATGAACGATCGCGACGCGAACAACGATATCGACCATTACCGCATGGTGATCGAATTTCCGGCCGGCATGATCCTCACCGCGGCGCTCACACCCATCGCGGGCACGGAGGATCTGTCCATCCGCATCACGCCGGTGGATGAGCAACTCAAGGAACGACTCTTCGCGCAGCCGCTCTCGGGCACGGCGAGCATTCGCGAATACAAGGCGACGCCCGACACGCCCGGCACGGATGTGCTGCTCGCGTACCACCAACTCGATCGAATTCAATTTCAGGGCGCGCGTATCTGGTTCATGACCTACCGGCCAACGGAGTTGGTCTTCACACAGATCAACCGCTACTCGGTGCTCGCGCTGGTCGGTTGCGTGATCCTGATCGCCGTGCTGTGCCTACGCGCCTACCGCGACGTGCACAACAACATCGTGCGGCCGTTGTCGCTGCTGAACGAAGGCGCGCAGATCATCCGCCAGGGCGACTTCGACCTGAAGCTCAAAATCGGCACGGGCGACGAAATTGAAGAACTCGCGCAGTCCTTCAACCGCATGGCGCTGACGCTGAACAAGAACATGCAGCAGTTGGAGGCCTCGGAAGAAAAGCACCGCATGCTGGTGCATACGATGCGCGACGGTATCTACCAAGCCAATCGTCAGGGCGACATCACCTTTCTGAACCCGGCCGGCGTGGCAATTCTCGGCTTTGAAAGCGTCGAGCAGGCCATCGGCCGCAATCTGCACGACATGTTCATCGATCCGGTCGACCTGGACCCGTCGTCAGGCGGGCTCGATCTGCCCGAGGGCGACGAACGCGCGCGGGTGTGGATGCGGCGGCAAGACAGTCGCACGATCTGCGTAGAGCTGACCCGCAACCGCATGATCGATGACCGCGGCCAGGCCGTCGGCATCGAAGGCAACATGCGCGACATCACGAAGAGCGTGCGCCTGGAGCAGGACGCCCGCGAACGTTCCGAGCGCATCAGCGCGATCAACCAGATCGCAAACGTGATCAACTCCAGCCTGGAAGCCGGGCGCCTGTATGAAAGCCTCGTGGCCGAGCTCCGCAAGCTTGTGGGCTTCGACTATGTTTCGGTGGCGCTGTTGGGTGAAACGGGACTTAGCTTTGACTGTCGGCAGTTGTGGCCCGAAGAAGCCACGGGGCCGGGGCACGTGTTCACGCTCGACGGTCTGGATTCCTACGCGGCATGGGTCGCGCGCGAGCGGCGCTGCTTGCGCATCGAGGACCTGCGCGGTTCCAAGGATTTCCCGCAAGGCCAGTTCCCGGAGGCCATCCGCAGTTGCCTGTGCGTGCCGCTGTACGCCACCGGCCGCATCATCGGCACGCTCAACCTCGGCGCGAAAATGCCCGCGGCCTTCACGGTCGCGCACGCCGAAACGCTGGAACAAATGGCGCCGCACCTCGCGGCGGCCATCCGCAACGCGCAGTTGCTTGTGAACCTGCAGCTCTCGCTCGAAGAAGTGAGCCGCGCGCGCGAGAAACTCGCGGAAGTGAACGACGAGCTCAAGACGCTGGACGAACTCAAGACCAACCTGCTGTCCAACGTTTCACACGAACTGCGCACGCCGCTGGTCTCGGTGATGGGCTACACGGACATGATCCTCGCCGGCAAGGCGGGGCCCATCAACAAAACGCAGCAGGAATTCCTGGAGATCAGCCTGCGCAACGTCGAGAAGCTGGTTACGCTTATCGAAAACCTGCTCGACTTCTCGCGTCTGCACCGCGGCGACGAGCGCCTGATTTTCGACACCTTCGACCTCGTCGATTGCGTCCGCGCGAGTCTGCAGGTGGTGAAGCCGCTGGCCGATACGCAGGGACTCACGCTGGGTTTCGTTGCGCCGTCTACGCCGGTGTTGGTGGAAGGCGATAAGGGCAAAATGGGGCAGGTGTTCAACAACCTGCTGTCCAATGCCCTCAAGTTTAATTCTCCCAGCGGGCGCGTCGATGTGCGGCTCAACGTCGGCCCACGCGAAGTGGAAGTCACGGTGTCCGACACGGGTATCGGTATTCCGAAAGAAGCCCTGGACAAGATCTTCACGCGCTTCTACCAGTACGACGCCTCATCCACGCGCAAATACGGCGGCACGGGCATTGGTCTGGCCATCGTGCACGACATTGTGCGCCTGCACGGCAGCACCATCACCGTGCAAAGTGAAGTGGGGAAGGGGAGTGTGTTCCGTTTCGTGCTCGCGCTGGCCGAGCCCAGCCGCAAATCGGACGATGCGTCCTCGGATCAGGACACGCACATTCTCGTGCAGCTCATTACGCGCGATCGCGCGCTCAGCACGCAAGTTCGCCATCTGCTCCAGGCCGAGGGCATGGACATGATCCACGCGACCACGCTCGAACGCGCGGTCGATCTGCTCAGCCGGCATAGCCCCGATTGTATTTTGTTTGACGCCAACGCCCCCGCGCAGGACGAATCGCTGTTGACGTCTCTTCTGGCGAGTCCCGAGGCGAACGGGGTGCCGGTGTTGCTGCTGACCGCCGACGACGCGATCTACGAGCGCCACCGCGGCGCCGTGGCCGCGCGCCTCAAGAGTAATTTCCGCAAGAGCACGCTGCTGAGCGGCATCCACAACGCGATGAACCGCGGCGTGCATACGGGCGAGCTGATCGGGAACAAGATCCTGTGTATCGACGACGACCCGGAAATCCTGACCTTCATCCACCGTTGCCTGACCGCCGAAGGCTACGAAACGGAGACCTGCACCTCGGGCGAGGACGGTCTCGCGCGGGCCCGGACGCGGGAATTTGGCCTTGTGCTGCTCGATATTTCGATGCCCGGCATGGACGGCTGGGAAACCTGCCGCCGCTTGAAGAGCAATACGGCGCTGGGCGGCATCAAGGTGTACATGGTCACCGCGAAGCCCATCGAGCGCAACCTCGACCTGCTGCGCGAATGCGGCGCGGATGGTTTTTTGCTCAAACCCTTCCGGCCGGAAGATCTCGTGCAACTCGTGCATGGGCTCGAACTGCGCGCCGCGGCGAAATAGACGATTGCCCCTCCCAACATTCCACGAAATGATGTAGGATCACCGGAACGCAGGGGAGAGCCCATGAAGTATCGCCGCTTTGGCAAGACCGACCTACAAATGCCCGTCATCAGTTGCGGGGGCATGCGCTACCAGCAATCGTGGAAGAGCGACGACCCTGTTTCCGAAGAAAGCCAGCGCAACCTGGAAGCGTGCATTCGGCGCGCATGGGAACTCGGCATCACCCACGTCGAGACTGCGCGCGGCTACGGCACCAGCGAATTCCAGCTCGGCAAAATCCTTCCGAAACTGCCGCGCGAGAAGCTGATTTTGCAGACCAAAGTCGGCCCGATGGCCGATCCGAAAAAATTTGAGGCCACCTTCGAGAAAAGCATCGGTCTGCTGAATGTCGATTACCTCGATATCTTCTCGTTCCACGGCATCAACGACGACCAGGACCTGGAAAACACGCTGAAGTGCATGCCGCTCGCGCAGCAATGGAAGAAGGAAGGCCGCATTCGCGACATCGGCTTCTCCACGCACGGCCCCTGCTCGATCATCGTAAAGGCGATTCGCACGGGGCACTTCGACCACGTCAACCTGCATTGGTATTACATCTTTCAGGAAAACTGGCCGGCCATCGAAGAGTGCACGCGCCTCGACATGGGCGTGTTCATCATCAGCCCGAACGACAAGGGCGGTTTGCTCTACAAGCCCAGTCCAAAACTTGTTGAACTTTGCGCGCCGTTGCATCCGATGGTGTTCAACGCGCTCTTCTGTCTTGCGCGGCCGCAAGTACACACGCTGTCCTGCGGTGTCGCGCGGCCCAGCGACTTCGACATTCATATGGACGCGGTGAAGAACCTCGATCGTGCGCATGAACTGTTGCCCGCGATCGAGAAACGGTTGCGCGATGAACTCGTCACGACACTCGGCGATGCTTGGGCGAGCACTTGGGACGCTGGGCTTCCGGATTGGGACGAAACCCCGGGCGAGATCAACATGCGCTGGATCCTGCGGCTTCGCAATCTCGCCTTGGCCTACGACATGGTCGAATACGGCAAGATGCGCTACAACATGCTTGGTCAGGGCGGCAACTGGTTCCCAGGGCAGAAAGCCGACAAGCTCGACGAGTTCGATCTGCGGCCGGTGCTTGGCCACTCGCCGCACGCTGATCGCATCCCGGCCGCGCTCGCCGAGGCACACGCGCTGTTGTCGGGCGAAAAACGGAAACGTCTGCAGGAGGCGTGAACATGCGCGCATACGCTGTTGCGGGTTTCGTGCTTCTGCTGGCTGCCGCGGTATGCGGTTGCGCGCCGGCCAAGGAAGCATCGACAGCGGCGCCGGCCGCGGAGGCCAAGATGCCTGCCTTGAGCGGTACCTACTGGAAAATTGACGAGGCCGGTGGCCAGAAGGTGGCTTCGCCCGAAGGCGCGCGCACGGTGTTCATCCAGTTCGACGAAACCGCCAAGCGCGTGACGGGATTTTCAGGCTGCAACACCTTCAACGGGGGCTATGAAGCGAAGGACGGCACGCTGAAACTTGGGCCGCTCATTTCGACGAGAATGGCGTGCATTGGCGATGCGGACAAGATCGAGTTCGCCGTATTGCAGGCGTTTGGAAACGTCGCCGGATACGCAATCAAGGACTCGGTGCTGACGTTCACCGATGCGAACGGCGCAGTCGTCCTGCGCGCGTCCGTCGGTAAACCGTAGAGTCCCACTTACATCGCCGCCGCGGGCTGGCGCCGAATCGGGGTAAACGGCAGGGGCTTGGCCGGCCGGCCCGACGAATCGTCCGGATCGTCGTCGTCCGGATTCCAGTTACGCTGCGCCCGCGCACGATCGAGCCACAGCAGCCCGCGAATGAGCAGGAGCAGACTTGAACGATCCTCCGTCTGCGGGATCGTGAAATCCGCACCCAAGGCTGTGCACACCTCTTCCACATACGGTGAATAGCGGTTGCACACCGCCACAATCCGGCACGCTTCGCCGCACTCCTCGCGCAACTGGCTCACCGCCTCGAAGTTGTCGTTGAGGGGGGAGTCAACCTCGACAAATGCGACGGACGGACTCCTGCTGAGTCCGGCGATTATTCCCGACTGAGAATCGTCGGTGGAAAAGACATCGATGCCATCGTCCAAGAGGCAATCAGTCATGTCTTCGGTCAGGGCATTCAATCGCCCGATGAGCACGACGTTTTCCATTTTTTGTTCCTCCGCTGTAGTCGTTATGGCAAGAGCAACTTGAGTGCCATATCGGTCGAAGGAAAACTCTTGATGAACCAGTCGGGAATTCGCTGTCTGCGCGTGTAAAAAGCCGGAAGGATTGTTGTGATTAATTCAGTGCTCGCGGAATTTGAACTTAAATGAGGTTTCTTCATGAGGCATGCACCAACAAAGGATAGGCTTTCAAACGGTTTGGCGGGGGATTGTCAACGCGTACTGAATCGCGCGGCGCGCGATTGCATTATTAGACGTATTCCCGGCGCGCGCATCTCAAATTCAAACGAGTCCACGTACTAATTTGCGCGGCGCAGTACAGCGAAGATCGATAATCCGAATGGCAGGTCGATCAAGTTCAGTATTCCCCGCTCGGCTGCAAGCAACCCACCTGCAATTTGTGCGGCCACGCTGGGGCGATAGTCGGCAAGATCGGACACCGTGCGGTGCGTCGATTTTCGAATCAGGCGTACACCCGCTGCCGCTGGAAACAAAATTGTGTTCCAGTATGAGATTCGTTCGACGTTGAAATCGGCTGCCCGCGCGCAATCACGCACTTCTGATCGCGTGAAGCGTCGCGCGGTGTGAATCGCGGCGTCGTGCGAGGATTGGAGCCAATTGTAAGCCGGCACGTTGACGATCAATACGCCGCCCGGTTTCAGAATGCGCCGCGCCTCGCGCAGCACGGCCACCGGATCGCCCACGGCGCGGTGATAGAGCACGTCCAGCATGACGGCGCCGGCGAAACTCCCTTCGGCAAAAGGTAGATTCGCGGCGTTCGCACGCGCCAGGAGACGGTGTCCACGTTCGCGGCAAAAATGCACCGCCTCAGCGGAGAAATCGACACCAACGCCGCGCACGGGCGCTCCCGCGAGCGTGCCGCCGGTGCCGCAGCCAATATCCAGCACGTTGCCGTCCGGCTTTTCGGCGCCGCGCCAGGCCTGCCACAGCAATGCGCGCAGGCCGCGATACCACCAGTGCACATCCTCCACCGCATACATCCGCGCGTATTCATCGCGGTTCACGCGAAGTAGTCCTCGATCGCGGCGCATACCTCGTCCACGGCAGCCAACGAGAGCTCGGGATAGAGGGGGAGAGACAACACCTCGCGACAAGCGCGCTCCGCGATGGGAAAGCGCCCCTCCTGGTAACCAAGCGGCGCGTAACACGGCTGCATATGCAGCGGCACGGGATAGTGGATCTCGGTGGCGATTCCGCGCGCGGTCAGGTGGCCCCGCAGCTTGTCCCGCTCGGGCGTGCGCAGCACGAACAAGTGCCAGCACGATTCGCCCCACGGCGCCTGGGCCGGCATTTGCGCGCGGCTGTGACGGAGACGGTCCACATATCGCAACGCGCGCTCGCGCCGTGCCGTGTTCCATGCGTTCAAGTGCAGCAACTTTGCGGCCAGGATCGCGGCCTGCATCTCGTCGAGCCGGCTGTTCACGCCTTGCTCGACGTGGTGATACCGATCGGCTTGCCCATAAAACCGCAAGCGTCGCAAGCGTGCGGCCACTTCGGGATCCCCCGTGACCACGGCGCCGCCGTCGCCAAACGCGCCCAAATTCTTGCTTGGGTAAAACGAAAAAGCTGCAGCGTCGCCGATGGTCCCGCATTTTTTGCCGCGATACTGCGCGCCGTGCGCTTGGGCGCAATCTTCGACCACGACGAGATTGCGTTCGCGTGCCAGCGCAAGCACGGGATCCAGATCGCACGGATGACCGTACAAATGCACCGGCACGATTGCGCGCGTCTTCGGTGTGATCATGGCCGCGACGGACTTCGCGTCCAGCGTGAGGTACTGCGGATCGACGTCGGCCGGCACCAAGGTCGCGCCGGTGGACATGATGCCCACGGCCGTGGGCACACAGGTGTTCGCCGCAGTGATCACTTCGTCGCCGGGCCCGACACCCAGCGCGCGCAAGGCGAGGCCAATCGCGTCCGTTCCTGAATTTACACCGATCGCGTGCTCGATACCGATGTGCGCGGCGAACGCGCGCTCAAACGCGGCGCCCTCCTCACCGAGGACATACCATCCGCGCGCGAGGACGCGATCGATCGCCGCCCGAACTTCGGGCTCAATCGCCTGAAACTGGGTCTTGAGCTCGAGGAAGGGGATCATGCGTGGGCGCGGCGGCCGGGAGTGAACGCAACAAAACAAGGCGCAGCCAGAGGCCGGACAACTGCCAGCCGACCCGGGCGATACGCCGGAAATTAAAGAATTGTGACTTGCCGTGCGCGCGCTGGTAATGGTGGACGGGCACCTCGACCACGCGAAATCCCGCGCGCTGAATCTTTACCATCATCTCGGCGCAAATCACGCCGCTGTCGCTTTCGAGTTTCACTTCATCGAACACCGTGCGCCGGATCAGGCGGAAGTCGCAATCCACGTCGCACAGACGCAAGCCGAACGCGAGTTTCACGAGCCAGTGGTAGATGCGCCCGATCACGATCCGATGCAGCGGATCGTGGCGCGTGATTTTATACCCTTGCACGACATCGACATCCGGGCCCGCGCGCTCGATGAGCTTGTCCAGCTCGCGCACGTCGTATTGCGCGTCACCATCCGTGTAGAAAATCCACTCACGCGTGGCGGCGGCGAATCCGCTGCGTAGCGCGCCGCCGTAGCCGCGGTTCTTGGCGTGATGCACGACACGCACCTTCGGGAACCGCGCCTCGATTTCGCGGAGCACGTCTTGCGTCTGCTCGCCGCTGCCGTCGTCGACGAGCGTGATGTCGTAATCCAGACCCAGCCGCTCGGCCGTCTGCACGGAGAGCAGCACCATGCTGCCCATCGTGCCCCAGTCCTCGTAGCACGGATAGAAAATCGAGACCGATTTCGCGCCGTCACTCATTCCGTCCCCTCCGAACTCGCCAGCCGCGCCGCCCGCCGATAAATCACGTAGTGCCCGAAGCGCTCACCGGCGGATACCTCGGCAAACGCAGCCTCGCCCGCGCGGTCGCTATGAATGAGCACGTCGTAGTCCGCCGCCGCGAGATCATCCGACGACAGCACCGCCACCGGCCGCTCCAGCAAGAAATTCACGAGCCGTTCGGCCGGCCAGTAGGTCGTCGCGATCCGGGTATCGGCGGGAAGACCGGCCAAGGATTCGGCCACGGCCAAATCCGGCCCGGCCTGGTCCGTCGCGAAGGTTTTTTCGACCATCTGAGTGGTCGGTAGCAGGTACACCCAGAGCAAGAGTCCCGCAATGGCGACTCGGGTTGGCAAGCGGAACCGGCGGCCGCCGAGATCGACCGGTACACGGAGCAGTGCTGCATCGGCGACCGGCCCGCAGCACATCGCGGCGATGACGGCGGGATACCAAAGGTAGCGGGGAAGGTGCATGGGCGTGAAGAACGCGAACCAAAACACCAAGAGCGGCGCGAGCATGAGCAATACGGCCAAGGCCGGATCGTATTGGTCGCGGAACACTTTTGGAACAAGAAAACAGAGAGCGTATGCGCCCAGTGCCATCGCGGGAATTGCGATCAGAATCGCTCCGGCGTTCTCCCAGATCGGTTCGAAGCCGAAGGTCAGGCTGTGGCGATAGTAGAGAGCGAGCGAGGGTTTGTCAGCGGCGACGAGGTGCCTGAGCGAAAACTCGACTGCCCGCCATGCGGCGAGCACGGCGACTGTTCCAACGGCGGGCAACACGATACCGCGGACGGGAATCCGCCGGTGGGTGGCCCGGTCGAAGACGTATATCCCGACGACGGCCAGCAGCGTGACGGCCATGAAGGCCTTGGTCAGGACGGCCAGCCCGAAGCAGACTCCGGCGGCGGCGAGCATCGTTCGCGGGCCACCTTCGCCAATTCCCCGCCGCCACGCGAGCAGGCCGAGGACGATGAAGGCGAGTGCGGGGACCTCTCCGTACAACGAGCGCGAGAGGTAGATGGTGCCAAACGCGGCGAGCGAAAAAAACGATGCCAGTCCGGCCGCGCGCGCGCCGTACAAGGGCCGGAACAGGAAATAGATCAACGTCACCAAGGCCACACCAAACGCGGCGATGATCGCGCGCGCCGGTTCGAGCCCTGCGCCCCAGATTTTGAACGCGGCGGCCACCAGACCAATTACGGGTGCGCCGACAGAATCGTAATGATCGAACCAGACTAAGTTCGGCGCAAGCCCGGAGGCATACGCGCCGTGTTCCGCGAGGTTGCGCGCGACGATCAGGTGATGAAGCTCGTCCGGCGCGGGCCAGGGATGACGATCGAGGTTCGTAAAAAAGAGGAGTGCTGCGATAAGCGCAACGGGGAGGAAGCCCCACAGCGAAGCGGATTCGGTTTTGGAAAACGCTTCAGCCGGGGCGGCAAACGGCGTGAGCCATTTTGAGCGAATCACCCAGAAGGCGCCGATCGCGGCCACCGTGAACGCGATCGCCTTCACGGAAATTTTCAGACCAAAGTCGCCGGACTCGCCAAACGCGCCGGTGAAAAAGAGCCCCGCGACGACCCACGATGCGGCAGCGGCGAAGCACAGGCACACGAAGGCCGCGACCAGCGCGACAACGAAGACGATTCCCGCCGCGGTGCGACGAGCCCCCAGCGCGTGCGCCATGCGTGGCGACGCTCCCCCGATTGTATTCGTCGCGCCGGTCCATGCCCCCGCATGGACCGGCCGACGCCGTATTATTGTTCCCGGTGGCCGGAGCGATCAAGGCCGCGCGGAAGGACCGTCAGAAATTGAAGCCTGTGCTGAGCCACTCAATCTTCCAGCGCCCGTCCACCTTGACGATGCTGGCCCGGTCGCTCTTGGACTGGCCGTCCTCAAAGTGGAGGGTATAGCCCACGGCCACGCTCTGCCCGCGGTATTCTTCGTCCGTCTGCTCGACCGACTTAACCGTGCCGTTGTTGGTCGCCTTTTGCCACAGCATGAAGTTATCGCCCACCATGCCGCCGCTGGGCACCACGAAGGTTGCGGCCTTGTCGTAATCGCCCTCATTGCCGGCCATGATGCCCGCCTTCAGAATCTCGAAGGGCACCTTGCCGTCGGAATCGGGCACACCCTTGGCCGTGCCGCCGCCCGAGGAACCGCCGTCGCCGCCGCAGCCGATGAGGGCCAGCGCACAGAGAAGGCACGCGATGCTCGCAATGCTTGTCTTGTGTCTCATACGCGGTCTCCGGAACACGGGGACTTAGAAGCCGCCGAACCCCGTGATTTTCCATTTGCCATCCTGTTTCACAAGCGAGAAGTCATGGTCTTCAACGCCGCCATCCTTGAAATGAATGCGGGCCTTGACCTCGGCGCCCTCGCCGCGCACATTGGATTCCAGGATCTCGACTTTGGTCATCGTGCCGTTGTGGGTCGACTCGTCCGACATGGTTTTGCCACCGTCGAACTTGGCGATCTCGGCCATCGTCGCGCCGAGGTACTCGATCGCGTCGGCGTATTTGCCGGCGTTCATCGCGTTGTAATAACTCTTCACGGTGCCGTCCGGACCACCGCCACCGCAACCCACCAACGCGACACTCATCGCGCAGGCCATCACCGCGCCAACCATCATCCGTTTGCTCAACATGTTTTCCTTCTCCCGATTCGCTATGCGAAATTTTGGTTGAGGTTTAGAAATTAATCTTCCAACCACCGTCTTCCTTGACCAATTTCACGTCACCCGGTTCTGTCGTGCCGTCTTTGTAATGAACCGTGAACTTAACGTTGGCGGTGTCGCCTTCGACTTTCTCTTCGGTGATATCGATGCTTGTCATCTGCCCGTTTTTGGTGAGCATATCGGCCATCATCTTGATGGCGTCCGTGCCGCCGGCTTCTTTCGATTGCGCGACCACACTTTTCGAGAGGAATTGCTCGACTTTCGAGTACTCACCGGAGTTCATCGCGCTCGTCCAAGCCTTCACCGTTGCGCCGGGCTTGGGACCGCCGCATCCGACGAGCGCCAGGCTCACCGCCAACACCAATCCTGCACTTGCAAACCACTTTCTGCTCATAACCACTTTCTCCCTTCCCGTCCCACGGGGTTGTAACGTATTCATACAGACGAGGGTGGCAAACATTCATTCACGCTAAATTAGTTAACAAGGGCTAATTCTTGACACCGGAACGACGTGCCGCAGTCTGCGATTCGAAACCCACGCGCACCATACGCTGTGCCGGGCGGCCTCTGCAATGCGCGTTGGCCCTGTTGCGCGCGGAATGATAGAGTCTGGCGCGCCAAGGACTTTCGACGGAACAACTCGTGGACGAACGCGGCCTCTTCCAACAAAATGTCATCGCGCTGATCTGGGACTTCGATCGCACGTTGTCGCCCGACAACATGCAGCGCCCGATTTTCGAGACTTACGGGATAATCGAGGCTGATTTCTGGGCCGAAGTCAACGCGCTCCCCGCATATTACGCACGCGTTAATGTCACGGTGCAGCCGGACACGTGCTATCTCACGCACTTGCTGTCTTACGTGAAAGCCGGGAAGTTGCCGGGGTTGACCAATGATCGACTGCGCGAACTGGGGGCGAAGGTCACGTTGTTCCCCGGCCTGCCCGAGGCCTTTGATCGGCTGCGCAATCTCCTCTCGCCGCAGAAATACCGCGATGCCGACCTGCGACTCGAGCACTACATTGTCAGCACCGGTCTTGAATCCATGATCCGCGGCTCGGCGATTTTTCCGAAGGTGGACGGCGTGTGGGCGTCGGGATTCATCGAGGAACCCGCGGGGCCGGGCTATGACGCGAAGGGCCAGCCCGGCAGCGGCGTGATCAGCCAGGTGGCGGGCCTGCTCGACAACACGACCAAGACGCGCGCGATCTTCGAGATCAACAAGGGCGTGAACAAAAGTCCCGAGATGTCCGTGAACGATTCGATCCCGCAAGAAGATCGGCGCGTACCGATCAAAAACATGATCTACATCGCCGACGGGCCGAGCGATATTCCGTCGTTTTCGGTTGTGCAGCAGAATGGGGGAATGACGCTAGCCGTTTATGATGCAGACGATCGCAAGCGGCAACAGCAAGCCGACGCGCTGCATAAATCGGAGCGCGTCGACATGTATGGCGCGGCCGACTACCGCGACGGCAGCCACACGATGAAGTGGCTTGAACTTCAGGTGCACAACATCGCCGATCGGATTCTGGATGAGCGCGCCCGCGCGACGCAGTCACGCGTGCAAAAGGGACCGCGGCACTAGCGCGGTTCAAACGAAACGTGGCCAAGCGAAGTCACTATAACCCATGTTTCTGGACAGCCCTTTGGAACGAGCAGTATTTTCAAAAGTTTTTGGAAAATGAACAGGATTCCCTACGTGCTCGAAAACAGGTTGTAACGGTACTTAATGCACACGCAAACAAAAGCTATTCATCTACACTCGAGCGTATTCACGTTCATAAAGGACTGGGAGAAGCAGAGATCACCGAGGAATCGCTAGCGAGTTTTTACAAGCGGCATTTTCCTCATGATTCTGACAAAAAAAGCGAAGCTATTTCTGGTCCGCTTATCCTCGATGTCGAGGCCTTCTTGACTGGTGTAGAAACAGCCGCAAGATACAATCACCTGTTAAAACTAGCTCGCGAGGAGCGCCTAGACAACATAGAGGACAAAGGATTTCTGGCAGGAATGCTCATCATTCATGCCATGAGAAGCTTTGAGATGTTTACGACCATACTCCGATATGCAGCCACGATCGGAGTATCTAAATGGGAATATATGCTGCTGCTTAAGAGGTGGTTAGAAGAACCCGGTACTCTAACGCGGCCAATTTCACCTCTAGCAGTATCGCGTTGGACTTTATACCGTAACTCAACGCGCCGATTTCCACTTTGCGATTCTCCAGTAATGATAAATCGCGATTCAATTATGGCAACAATCTCACCGTCGCTCTTGCTAGAAATAGATATGAGGATTGCAGGCACACCAGAAAACTGGAGGATTCAAGAAATTAACTTCAGTAAGTTTCAAGAGTTCAAGCGCCGATCCATTCAAAACACGTTTAACGAAATTATTTTCTCAAATGAATCCGAACTTCGTTCGTGGCGTGAAGCGAGCGAATTTAAAAAACGAATTCGGACTCTGGCGAATTCGGATAAACGTAAAGAGGCCTGCGTGGAAGCTACCCGACGCATCCTATGGGCATTGAATGGCTTTGGGCGTGTTCCGCCGGAATTCAAAACGCTAGTGAATGCTTTTAAGTGAATGTTTCTTTCGCACCTCATAAATTACTGCAAATCTCGTCCAAACGGCAGCAGGGAGAGAGGGATCAATTTCAGGTGCTGGATGGCGAACGGGATGCCGATGATCGTAATCCCAAAGAACAGCGCCCAGAACAGGTGATTCAGCGCCAGCTCCCAGCCGATCAACAGAAGCCACAGTATGTTAAACACGATCCGCAAGGGGCTGTTGGCGTCCGGCAGCTCGACGATTTCCTTGCCGAACGGCGCGATCACGGCGCCCGCCAGCTTGAAGGACTGCACGCCGAAGGGAATGCCGACGATCGTGATGCAGCACAGAATGCCACCCAGTACGTAACCAATCGCGGCCCAGACCTCGCCGAAAATGAACCAGATAATGTTGGCCAGTAGCTTCACGGCTATATCTCCTCAAACACCCACATTGTTATACTTCAGTTCGCATGACGAACCCCACTGTCCACGTTCTCGTGATCAATTGGAACGGCTTGGAGCATCTGGAGGCGTGTTTTCGTTCACTGACGGCGATTCAGTATCCCGAAGCGCGCTTCGTGCTGGTCGACAACGCCAGCAGCGACGGATCTATCGACTTCGTGCGCAAGCATTTCGGAAACGATCCGCGTGTTGAGATTCTCCAACTGGAGAAGAACCTGGGCTGGTCCGGTGGCAATAACGCCGGCATCCGTCGCGCGCTCGAGGCGAACGCCGACTATATCCTTCTGTTAAATAACGACACCCGCGTCGCGCAGAATGTGCTGCACAAGCTCGTGGCATTAGCCGAAAACGAAACCGAGGCCGGCGCACTCGCGCCCAAGCTGCTGATGTTCAACGAGCCGCGCTTTATCAACTCGGTCGGGCTCATCGCGTCGAGGATCGGCGCGGCGTGGGACCGCGGCCTCGGCGAAGTCAACGGCAACCCGAAGTGGGACGAGCAGATGCAGGTGATCGGCGTCTGCGGCGCGGGTTTTTTCATCCGCAGCGCGGCACTGCGCAAAGCGGGCCTGTTGCCGGAAGACTTCGGCATTTATCTCGACGACCTCGATCTCTCGCTGCGCATCTGGAACGCAGGCTACAGCATCATCACGTGTCCGGAAGCCATCATCTACCACAAATTCAGCGCCACGATGGGCGAGGGGAAGCAGGCGCGCCGCAAATATCACCTGAACACCCGCAACCGCGCGCGCATCGTGTTGCGTAATTTTCCCGCGAACCGTTTGTTTCTATCGCTGATTGATTTCAAGATCGGCGAGATCCGCGCCGTCGGCCGCGCGATCCTGAACCGCGAATGGTGGAAGGTCGGCGTGCACATCCGCACGTGGTTCGAATTTTTCGCGTACATCCCCGCCGCGATGCGCGAGCGCGCCGCGCGCAAGCGCGCGGGCATCCATGCGTGCAAATTCTGGGATCTCGTTGTGCGCCGGCCGCAGTTTTTCCCCGGCACCAAGTACTTCGAGCTGCATGCCCGCGCGGAAAAAACCTCCTCTTGACACCCGGTGTTCACCGGAGTATGGTCGCGCTTAAATCGGAACAAAAGGAGGGGATCACACACCAAAAACCGTAAACGGGCCCAGGGAAGGCGGTGCAAATCCGCCGCAGTCGCGCTGCTGTAACCGACGACGAAACCCGCCACTCGCCACTGTCCCACCGGGACGGGAAGGCGCGGGGATTAGGACGACTCGGAAGCCAGAAGACCTGCCCACAACACCAATCGTGCAACAACTTCGCGGAAAAAGTTGATGCAGCATCGGGCCACGCGCCCTTTCTGCCCCCTTTTCCACGGACCGAGCGTAACGGAATCGTTCCGCCCAAAGTGTCCGCGGCCATCACGCGCGCACCGGCGGAACACAACCTCGTCCATGAGGAAAATTGTCATCATGCGTTTTTCTTTTTTTGTGTTCTCGCTCTTCATTTCATCGTTTGCTTTCGCACTGCCCGATGAATCGGACTTTCGCGTTGTCGAAAGCCTACCGCCATCCACGGCAATGGTCGGCTGCGGTCTGCCAGACGGGCGTTATCTGTTGTGGAACGGCAACACGGTCTTTATCCAGCGCGAATCGGGATCCGGCATTTTCGATGCCGTCGCCACGGGTTATATCGGCGACCCCAGCTTCGCGATCCTGAGCTTCGACGAAAGCTCCGTACTCCTGGGTCAGGGCTTCGGCAATGGCGTGACAGCCAACGTTTACCCGTTTGACTACTCCAATCCTCAGGACTATCAGAGCGGGAGTGAACTCGTCATTCAGAGCCACTACTCCGGCGTACTCCTGACGGCAACCCTATTGGCGATCGATCGAGGCGATTTCGGCTCGCCCGCCGAAATTGCCGTCATCGATCTCTCGCTCGCGCGCCGTTCGATCACGGCCCCCGTCACCGTACTGCGCCGGCCAGCGTCTTCCGCGCGCGACGTAATCGTCACCAAGCCGCTCGGTTCCTTCTCGGCGTCCATCGCGGTAAGTGGCGGAACGTTCTACGTAGCCGACGCCGGCAACGGACAGTACAAAAGTTTTCCCGTCGCCGACATCGTCAATGCCTACAACACCAGCAACACGGTCGCGTGGACCGCGGGCACGGACATCGGCACGCCGTTTCAGTACCCGATGAACGGCGTCTCCGGCATCACGGCGGGCGGCGATCTGCTGATGTCCGGCTTCGGCTCGATCGCCGTCGTCAATCCCGGCACCGGCAATATCCTGGATACCTATGACCCCGCCGGCACGGGTCCGTTTTACGGCATGATCTATAACTCCATCACCGAGGACTTCATCGCGATCGAGTTCCCGCCGACCTTTGGCGATCCGCTGACCTTTTACGCCACCGAGAGTGAGGTTGCATCGCTGCCGGCCGCCTCGCCGATCGTCCTGGCGACGATGGCGTCCTTCGTGTCGCTGCTGGCCGCGATGGCGCTGCGCCGCCGCGTGCGCGCATAACATGCCGGCGAATCGCATGATCCGGGCTTTGAATGTCCCGCGCGGGATGCGTAGACTTTCGCGCGTGGCGGGCGGCTGCGCTTTTTCCACGCGGACCGCGCGGGGGACATTCTCATTTCCGGCAATGCTCCTGTGCGCGGGACCCGTGACTGGCCACATGTCCCGTCGTTCTCGCTTCAAGGAGCACACGCATGCGATTTATGTTGGCATTCTCCCTGGTTCTGATTCCGGCGCTCTCGGTGTTTGCCGAGGTGCCCGACATCGACACCTTCCGCATCGCGCCACAGTACCCGGCCCCCGTGGCAGGCGCGGACCTGACGCGGGGCGCGGCCGACGACAAGGGCCGGCTGATTTTTTGGGACGGTAACACCGTGTATTACCAGGAAAAAGACGAAGACACCGACGATCTGACGGGCACGATGATTCCCTCCGGCGAGGGATACCTCGGCAATCCGTCGTTCGTGGTGCTCAAGGACAACGGACGTACGGTCCTGCTCGGTAGCGGGGAGGACGGCCTCGTTTATTTTATCGATGACATTCGGGACAAACTCGACTTTGTGCCGGGGGATGAAATCGAAATCCCGACGCATGCGACTGGCGCTGCGCTGAGCAATCGCTACCTACTGCTCGATCGCATTCGCGACGATCTGAGCGGCGCTGAAATCGTGTTGGTGGACATTACCACCGATCCAGTCACGACCTTTACCGTGGTGCAAAAGCCCGCCGGTTCAGGCACCGCGTCGATCTTCGTGTCTGGCTCCGGGCGCGTCTATATCATGAACCCGACCACGCGCGAGCTGCGCTATTTCGACGATAACGCGATCCTGGATGCATTCGCGTTGGCGACACCGCTGGAGTGGACCGACGGCACGCCCTTTGGCGCCACGGGGCAATTCCTGAACGGCGGCGTCTATGGCGTCACGCCGGACAACGAAGTGATCCTCGGCGGCGACGAGAACGTCGCGGGTACGGGCGGCATTCAGTGGGTGGACGCCGATGCCACCCCGCCGGCGATTTTGACGACACTCGATCCCGCCGGCAGCGGACCGCCGTACGTGCTGATTTACAGCCGTGAACTCGACCAGGTGATCGCGATTGACCCGACGACGAGCCCGCCCAACGCCTGGGCCTCGACGGAGTTCATCCCCGTGATTCCGCCCGACAGTCCCTGCGACGAATTTGACGCAATCCGCGAGGATTTCACCGCGTTCATTGAACAGTTCAGTCCGGCCGCGACCGATCTCGACGCCGACACTGTGGCGGACTCCGCGATGCTAGCCTTGATCGGCATTTACGCGTGCCAGGCGAACGAAGAAGTGCCGCTCGCCTTCTCGACGAACACGGCCTACGACGATAATCGCGAAGTGTTTGCCACCGAGGCCTCGGCCGCGGCGCTGGCGGAGTACGACCGCATCATTCCGATCCTGCTCTTCATGAACTCCGCAATGCAGAGCGCCACGCTGCAGTTGCTGAGCAATGCCAGCACGCCGCTTTCCGGTTCCTACACCACCGTGACCTGCACGGATATTGAAAACTGCTTGCCCGAATTCATAGAAGACCCCGTTACGCGCCGCATGATCGCGCGCGGTGTGTATGAACCGTATTTCGGCACCGGCGACGCGGACGGCGACGGTGTGCTGAATGACGAGGAATACGCCAACGTGGTCGACATGGGTGGCGACGACGACGACTTCGCCATCGCCGCGGCCAGCGACCGGCTCGACGGCACCGGCGGAATCGACACCGGCTCCAGTGGCGGTGGTTGCTTCATTGCAACGGCGGCCTATGGCACGCCAATGGCGCAGCAGTTGGACGGATTGCGCGCGGTGCGCGACAACGCACTGCTTCGTACGTCGCTGGGCGCAGCCTTTGTCGATGCCTATTACCGGCTAAGTCCGCCCGCCGCCGCGTGGCTGGCTGAACGCCCGGCCATGCGCGCCGCGACGCGCGTTGTGCTTCTGCCGCTGGTGAGCCGAAATATCGC
Source organism: uncultured Nitrospirales bacterium (assembly GCA_964620045.1). Classification (GTDB taxonomy): domain Bacteria; phylum Hydrogenedentota; class Hydrogenedentia; order Hydrogenedentales; genus VFKU01. Next base: position 22,697 of record CAZUJL010000013.1, on the reverse strand, counting down.
GCTCGCGTTGACGCTTGTGATCGCGGGTGCCGTGTGCGCAATCGCCGTGCGCCGTAACACCGCGGGGGCTGTGCAGCGCAAATGAATCCGGGCCGTCCATATTCGCCCGCGCGCGCGATCGCGAGTCGTTGCGCTGCGTGGATGCTGTGGACGGCCAGCCTCTGCTGCACCGGAAGCTACGCACAAGCGCCCGATGATCCGTGGGCGGATACGGTGATTGATTACGCGGCCACCAGCCCCGTCGCCGGATACGAGACGGCGAGTGTCGCGCTGGGTCCGCCGCGCGGCCTCGGCCCGAGCGAACCCTTCAACGACGACAACGGCGTAAAGACCCTCGTGAGTCTCGGCGTGCCGACGCCGAACCGCGGCAGGCTCGTGCTGCGTTTCAACACACCCATCACAAACGATCCGCTCAACCCGATGGGCCTCGATTTCATCGTGTACTCAAACGCATTCTGGGTGGGCGGCCTCGAGCAGCGAAAATTCGAGGAACCCGCGATCATCGAGATCAGCAACGACGGCGTGAATTGGTTTTTGATTCCCGGGAGCCGGAATTTTCCATACACCGGCGGCGCGTTGCCACTCGTTAGCGAATCGACGGGCGATACCAACCTGATGCCGGGGCAATCGCAATTCATGGCCGGCACGATTACCAATCCGAACACACTTGACGGCGCGACCGGCGAGCCGGAAGAGGAATACAACTGGGGCTACGCGGAACTGAGCCCGACGCTTGCGCCGTATCTCGACAACTATGTTCGGCCCGACGATCCCTTCGCCGTCGGCATGACGCCGCGCAGTGGCGGGGGAGATGCCTTCGACATTGCGTGGGCGATTCAGCAAAACGGTGCGCCCGCGAACCTCACGCAGTTCCGTTTCATTCGCCTGAGTCCCTTTATCTCGCGTACGCTCGCAGTCGGCTTCGCGTCGCCGGAGATCATGGCCGTCGCCGATGTCGCGCCAAATGTCGACACCGACAGCGACGGCATCCTCAACGATTTCGAGACGCGTGTCTCGGGCACTGATCCGGCGCGACGCGAGAGCACCGTGCTCGCACTCCAGATTCCCGCGATCGAAGGAGGCAGCCCCGTCGGCACGCTGCTCGGCGAGGCGCAGCATCCCTTTGGCGATCGGCTACGGTTATATTCGTCCGGCCCGCGCACGAACACGACCTATTCGGCCAATGTGGACCTGATTCGCACGACGCCGCCGGCCGGAACGCCGCCCGCGGGAGGCTGGGTGTTGGGTGATATCGCACTGGCCGTGCAATCGTCCGTTGTCAATTTCACGACGGCGCAGGTCTCCCCGGCGGAAATCACAATTCGGTATCTGCCGTCCCAAATCGAAGGCTTGAACGAATCATCGCTGACCGTCTTCCGATTGAACGCGGGCAGCTATGTGTCGACCGGCATCGCCAACGTCACGCGCAACGCCACCGAAAATTCAGTAACCTTTACAACCACTCAGCCCGGAACGTTCGCGATTGCAGGACAACCCGGCTCGGGCGACGCTGGAAATCCGATGGTGTATATCGATTTTGCTTACGAAGGCCCGCAAAACGGTTCGCAGGACGAACCCTATGTGTCGCTTGCCGACGGGATCGCGGCCGTCAGCGATTTGGGCACGCTGCGCATCGCGGCGGGTAGTTCCGGCGAAACGCCAACCATCGACACGGCGCTAAGCATCGAATCCACCGGCGGACTTGTTCGGCTCGGCGTTGGTGGAGTGCGCAGCGCGTCCTTCGATACGCGTGGCGCGCCTGCGTTGCCGCTCAATCCGATCGGTATCGTAATCGCGCTCGGCGTTGCCGGCGCGTTGGCTTCACGGCGCCGCGTTGCGTCGCGCGCGGGTTTTACGATGGTAGAGTTACTTGTCGTCATTGCGATCATCGGCATCCTCGCCGCGATTTTATTGCCCGTGCTGGCACGCGCGCGTCAGGAAGCGCGCTCCGTGCAGTGCGTCAACAACCTGCGCCAGATTTATCTCGCGAACACGATGTACGCCGATGAGAACAATGGTCGCTACGTGCCTGCCGCGTCCGATTTGGACGCGAACGGGGGAGGCCTCGTGCGCTGGCACGGCGCGCGCAAAACTACGCAGGAAGACTTCGACCCGATGCAGGGGCCGCTTGCGGAATATTTGCCCGACAAGCGCATCAAGGAATGCCCCGTCTTTTTCGAGTTCCGCGAGCGCGAGAACGGCGCGAACGCTTTCGAGTCCGGCACGGGCGGCTACGGCTATAACGCGGCGTACATCGGCAGCACGAGCTATGCCGAGGATTTTCCGGACTGTTTGCGGCACGGCACACTCGACGCGCGTGTGCGACTGCCGTCCGAAACGATCATGTTCGTCGACGCGGCGTTTGCACAGGACAACTATGTCGTCGAATACAGCTTCATCGAACCGCCGTTCTTTGCGAGTCCGGAGTTCCCGCGCGGCAACCCCGAATGGGGATATGCCTCGCCGTCGATCCATTTCCGGCACAACGGTCGCGCGAATGTACTTTGGGCCGACGGCCACGTCAGCAGCGAAAAATTCGGCTGGACGAAAAAGACAAACGTTTATAACGGCAAAAACGCCGCTTGGGGGATAGGGTGGTTCGGTCCGCAGACGAATTATTATTTCGATTCGCAGGACAAGGCGGAGTACAACAAGGCGAACGAAGAACCGGTCACGCGCTGATTACTCTTCGGTGATCAACACCGGCGTGCCTTCCGGCAGCATGTTGAACACTTCCACGACGTCGTCATTGCTCAGGCGTACGCAGCCGTGGGACGACGGCGTACCGAGCTTCGCTTCGTCGTTCGTGCCGTGGATGTAAATGTTGCGGGCGTAGGAATCCACGTTGCCGCCCTTGTTCAGGCCGGGCTCCAACCCATCCAGCAGCAGCACGCGCGTCAGCACGAGGTCCTCCGCCGGCTGCTCGCCCGGCTGCCACACTTCGCGCGTGGCCTGGCGAGAGCGGAACACCTGCCCGCGCACGGCGCCGTCGCCGAGCTTCTTCACAATCTTGTGCCAGCCGAGTGGCGTTTTCATGCTGTTGGATTCGGAGCCGATACCGGCCAGCGCCGTGCCGCAGCGCGCTTGATAGAGCAGCGTGTTGCCCTGCACCACGCGCAGCACCTGTTCGCCGACGGATACCCAGACCGCCGCCTGATTGCCGGCGCGCGCGGCCCAGTCTTTCGTGTTCAGCAATTCGAGTTGCGCCGCGGTCACTTCGCCGCGCGCGTGGCTGAGGTCGTTCTTCACCATGATGGGATCTCCAAGTCCAGCTTCCACCCACGCGCCCACGCCGGGCGGCAAAATCAGCCGTGCGCCGGTCAGGCGATCGTAGTGCATCGACGCGCGCCCCTGTGGCAGCGGCACCGATAGCGAGAGTGCATCCATGCCGGCAGGAATCCGCGGCGCCACCTGCACGCCGTTCCAGCCGAATCCAGCCGGCCCCAGCCCGGCGATGTATTCCGGCACTAAATACAGAATGCTCATGTCGGTCGAGGTTTCGGGCATTGCCGACAGCAGCGTCTGCGCAAGCTCCACATCTCCGGCGCGCAGACACGCCTCGATCACGTGCGGACGAAACACATCGGCACAGGTCCCGCCCTCATTCCGAATCAGCGCGAGGATATTCGCGCGCCGATCTTCGGGCACCAGTCCAAACGCCAGCGCCAACGCGTTCGACAGCATCGAATGACTCGCCGCACCCGGCGCATCGCGATAGAGCCCGGCCGCCTCGTCCCAGAATGCGGCGTTGAACTGCTGCTGAACTTGGATGGCTACGTCTGCATATTGCGTCGACGGCAATCCGAGTTCCGCTGCCAGCACTTTCATATACGTGAGTGCGTGGTAATAAAACGCGTTCAAGGCCGCGTTTGGCGTCGCGACCGCTTCCGGCGGAAAACCCGCCTGCAATTCTTCCGGCCATGCCGGCAATTTCGCGCCATCGAGCAGACCATCTGCAGTGCGCGCGGCGTTGAAATAGGCGACGAGTTCTGGTAACGCGAACTCGGCCACCGCGCGCGTGTATCCCGCCTCGCCCGTGTGCAGGTAATACACGTGCAGGGCATACGGCCAGCGCAGCGAGTACTCCGCGAGTGGACGCTGCGGGCCATCGCCTTGCGGCACGGGCGACGGATGAAAAATTCGCTCGATCGCCGCGCGCAACACGCTCGCGTCGCCGGCATGCCACAAATACGCGCGGCCCGTGGTTGCCATATCGCCCCAGAACGGTCCCGCGGGCGCTGTGAGTTCGGCTGTGAATCCGGATGCCGCGCGCGCATTGAGCTGAGCCACGGCGCGCTGCCATGCGGCCGCGATCGCGTCATCGGACGAGGTGAAAGCGGAGGAGAAGCCGGGTGCGTCCAACCCAAGCCGTGGCGCGGGCGCCACTTCTTCCAGCGGCTCCATGGCGACGACGGGTTCCGCGGGCGCTTCGGCTTGTGCACAGAGTGCTAATGAAATGAGAACACTAACAAGCATGCTCGCTTTTCCCCCGAGAAGCGTGTCTCTATGGTAACAGCCGGTCGCCGCTCAAGGCGAATGTCGCCTTGGGCTAAGCCCCTATGTTGCGCCAACTTAACAATGGTGTCGCGGAATTTGCGGACTTGAGCCTGCGCATGCAATGACGTATTCTATGGGTACGCGGAAGTTGCTCTTGGGTCCGTGAAGGGAAGCCAGACGTGGCAGACGATGGACATCTGGCGATCCTGCAGGCGGGGGTGACGGGGTGGAACGCTTGGCGTGACAAAACGCCCGGCGTTGTCCCGGACCTTCGTGAGGCAAATCTGCAGGGCGCCAACCTGACAGAAGCGAATTTGCGGGGCTGCATCCTTCAGCGCGCCAACCTGCAAAAGGCGGAGCTCGCCCGCGCAGACCTTAGCGGCGCGGACCTCTATGAAGCCAAGGTGCAACGCGCGAACCTCGAAGGCGCGAAGCTTTCCAAGGCGATCCTGCAGCGCGCGATCCTGAAAAAGACCATTCTGCGCGACGTGCAGCTCGACGGCGCGGACCTTAAAGAAGCGCAGCTCGGCGGCGCGGACATGACGCGCGCGAATTTGCAGGGCGCGGACCTCCTCGAAGCCAGCCTCGAAGATGCGCGGCTCAACGAGTCGCAGATCGCCGATGCCCGCTTCAAGGAAGCCAAGGCGCAGCGCGCCAGCTTTGCCAATGCCAAGATCGAACGCGCGGATTTCTCGGGCGCTGATTTGCAGGACTCCGAATTCCGCGAAGCGTCCGTCTTGCAGAGCAAATTCTCGATTGCCGATGTGAAGCACGCCGACGTGCGCCGTGCGATTTTCGACGGCAGCGAATTCAAAGGCGCCTATCTGCGATCGATCGACGCGCAGGGCGCGAGTTTCGCGAACACGAACTTGCATGCGGCTGACTTGCAGCACGCCAACCTTCAGGGCGCGTCGCTTGATGGCGCGGACCTGAGCGAAGCGGATCTCCGCGAGGCAACCTGCACGCGCAGCCAGCTCGAGCGCGCCAAGAACGCGAACTCGAACGGTATCCGCGAGCTCTCGCCGACCGATTCGTCCCCGGCCGAGTAATCACACCCGTCACGAATGCATCCCGTGTGCATTCGTCTGTCTTATTCGTCTACCTGAATAAACGGCTCTAAATCTCCGTCTTCTTCACGCGGTTGATGCGCCGCACTCGAAGTGCATAGCATGGCCTGATTGATCGAGGAGATCGAGATGAATGCACCGAGTCCGTTCGGTAGATTTTTTAGGTCCGCGAACGTTGCAGCGTTCCTCCTGACCATAACCATGGAAGCATCGATGGCACAGACCAATACTGATCCGCCCGCGGAAGTGGTGAAGCTGTATGAAGAAGGCCTGAAACTCGTCGAGGCGAAGGACTACGCGAACGCATTGAAGTCGCTGACGAAGGCCGCAGAAACGGGGTACGGCCTCGCACAGAGCCAGATGGGCTATATGTACCACAACGGATTAGGCGTTCCGCAGGATTACGCCAAAGCCATGGAGTGGTATAAGAAGGCGGCGGACCAGGGCTGGAACATCGCGCAATCGAATATAGGTGTCTTGTATGAACATGGCCTGGGTGTGCCCAAAGACGGCAAGAAAGCCATCGAGTACTATCGGCTCGCGGCGATCGGCGGATGGATCTCGGCCAACGGCAGCATGGGGCATTTGTTCGAAGCCGGCGAACTTGTCCCGCAAGACCTCCGAAACGCCGCGAGTTGGTACAAGGGTGGCGCCGAAAAGGGAGATGTCTATTCGCTAAAACGTCTCGCGGCCATGAGCGAATCCGGCAACGGAATGCCGAAGGATGCGGAGAAGGCCGTCGAGTACTACGCAAAAGCAGCAGACCTGGGCGATGCCGAAGCCCAGTACATGCTTGGCAACAAATACCTGCTCGGGATCGGGATTACTAAAGATCCATCAGCGGCATTCCAGTGGTACTCCAAAGCGGCGGCGCAGAACTACACCAAGGCACAGCGCCAGGTCGCCCTGTTTTACAGCGCGGGCGATGTCGTTCCGCGAGACGACAAAGCCGCCGCCGACTGGCTGCGCAAGGCCGCGGAGCAAGGCGATGTGGCCGCACAGTATGAGCTTGGGAGGGCCTATCTGCGCGGCCTCGGCATCCCGGAGGATGCCGCGCAGGCCGCCGTGTGGTTTGGCAAAGCGGCCGAGGCCGGCGACGCGGAAGCGCAGAACGATCTAGGATCGTTGTACTACGCGGGCGTGGGCGTGCCGAAGGATATTACTAAGGCCGTGGAGCTGTTCAAGAAATCAGCGATGAAGGCCAGCGCCAAGGGTACGGCAAATCTCGGCCTGATGGCGCGCCGTGGGCACGGCATGCCGCAGGACTTTGCCACCGCATTGCAACACCTCACCGCGGCCTCTGCGGCAGGAGTCGCGACGGCGCAAGTCAATCTCGCGGAAATGTATCTCAATGGCGAAGGCACGCCGGTGGATGCCGCCATGGCGGTTGACACGTATATGAAGGCAGTAAAGCAAGGAAATACAGAGGCGGAGTACGCCCTCGGTGTGCTTGCGGCCCGCGGCAACCGCGGCGTCGCCAAAGATTCGAAGACCGCGTTCACACTGTTCACTCGAGCCGCCGAGAAAGGCGACGCGCGGGCGCAGGCGGAACTGGCTACGCTCTATTACAACGGCGACGGCGTAGCGCAGGATCACGCGAAGGCCTTTGAGTGGTTTACGAAATCAGCGCAGCAGAACAATGCACTCGGGCTGGTCGGACTGGGAATGTGTTACGAGTTCGCCAAGAGCGTCCCGCAGGACTTCGCGAGCGCGGCCGCGTGCTACTCGCGCGCTGCGGAGCTCGGCGACGCGCAGGCGCAAGCGTACATCGGCGGCATGTATATGACGGGCAAAGGCGTCGCCCAAAACTTCGCGAATGCGGCAGTGATGCTCGAGCGCGCCGCGCAACAAGGCAACGCGATGGGGATGGCCAATCTTGGGCTGCTCTATCTGCGCGGTGAGGGTGTGCCAAAGAACAACGTGAAGGCCTACATGTGGTCCTCGATCGCGGCCGACTACGGAAAGACCCAGGCCGCACCGGGCAATCGCGATCTCGCGGCAAGTCGAATGAGCGCGGCGGAAATCGCCGAGGCGCAACGTCAGGCCGCGGCGTGGGTCGCAGCACGCAAAAAATAACGGTTCGGCCCGGCCCGTGTTGAACGGGCCGAGCCGACCTTCACACCGCTGTACGCGCAATCGCCGCTAGTTGTGCGTGGGTGCGGGCGTTGCACCGGGCGCCGGAGCGGCCGCGGCGGTCTTGGCCGGCTTCGGCGAAATCAGCATGCGAGAGGGCTTTGCGGTGCCGTTTTCCTTGGCCTCAATGGAACCCGTCATCTTATCGCCATTGATCATCGCCTCGAGTTTTTGCGTCGCGCCCTTGGTGTTTTTCAGCTCGGCAACAATGTGCGTTTCCGTGCCCGCGGTCTTCGCTGTGTAGACCGCCGGTGTGAACCCTTCGGCCTTTGACAGGGCCCACTCGACCTTACCGTCCTTGAACACGATGGTATCGTCGTTGGTCGTCTTGCCATCGGCCGACTTCACCACCACGGCATAGCTTTTGCCATCGAGCGTGCCTTTGCTGTCCGCAGCAAACACCGGAACGGCGAGCAACATCGCCGCAATCGCGAAACTCGTCATAAACGTTTTCATGGTCGTCATCCTTTTTTCGTGTCGTGCACTTGTTGTGTTTCGGCGGGAATCGAAGCGAAACCATTTCGCTGGGCCGCGGGCCGAATCAATGCTGGTCGGGAATACGTGAGCCGATTGAGTTTCAAACGGCGCGTGCAGTGGGTGTGTGGATATTTCGCATCTACGTTCGCTTCCTCCGAATTACCCCAGGTCGACGAGGAATGCGATCGAACGAGCATAGTTCGTGCCGCGCGTGATCAGCCGATTTATTCGGGTTTCCTATATTCCCAGCACATCCCTACACCTCAATCCGGGTGCGCACACTTCAACGCAAGCAAAACAGGGGTGCGCGGCGAAACGAAGCTTACAAATCAGTGGGATTTTCCCGCAGAAACATCCGGAATGAAGGAGATTATTGACACCGCACGCCGTGCACTTTTTTCTTAACCTGTTTCTATCAATGGGCTTATGGTCATCAAATGATTCGCAGGCATAGTGATTGCGTAGTTATCGCAGCGAGCGCGCGGGCCGATGTTCCGTCATTGCCGTGTGCCCAAGGCGCTCGCGGGGATCAGGGGGAAACTGATCGCTCAGGCAGTAACGCCCGGACAAGCACCGGGGGGAGTGTCGCTTTATGCGTGGATATCTGTTGGACATGGACGGTGTCATTTATCGCGGCATGCAGCCGATTCCCGGCGCGGTGGAGTTTGTGAATCAACTGCGCGAGACGGATACGCCGTTCATCTTTTTGACGAACAACAGCCAGCGCACCGCGCGCGACGTGGCAATCAAACTGCGGCGCATGGGTTTTCTCGTCGAGGAGGAACATATTTTTACCTGCGCGATGGCGACGGCGCAGTTCCTCGCGCACCAGAAGCCGCACGGCACGGCGTACGTCATCGGCGAAGGTGGCCTGCTGAACGCGCTGCACGCCCACGGGTACGGCATCGTCGAAAGCGACGCCGATTACGTCGTGGTGGGCGAGGGGCGCACGATCACGTTTGAGATGATCGAGAGCGCCGTAAACAACGTGATGAAGGGCAGCAAACTGGTGGCGACCAATCCGGACCCGAATTGTCCGACACAGCACGGCATGCGGCCCGGCTGCGGCGCGATCACGGCCATGATCGAAAAGGCGACCGGCGTCGAGGCCTTCAGCGTGGGCAAGCCGAGCCCGATCATGATGCGCGCGGCGCGCAAGGCACTGGGGCTCACCGCGAGCGAGACGGTGATGGTGGGGGACACGATGGAGACGGATATCCTCGGCGGCGTGCAGATGGGCTACGAGACGGTCCTTGTGCTTACGGGCGGTTCGAATTCGGCTGATCTCAAGCGTTACGCCTATCAGCCCGATCACGTCGTCAACAGCATCGCCGACCTGCTCGCGCTTCGGGAGCGAAAATCCATCAAAGACAAGCCGGTGTTGATTCAAGCCGGCGCCTGAGACAGATGCGCATCCCAATCGCTGGCAGGGAATGCGCGCGGCGGAGTAAAAGCATGCGCCCGCTACTTCTTGTCGGGCGCCTTCGGATTCAGTTTTCCCTGCTCGGCTTCGCGCCGTTGCGCGTTAGCCGCTTTTCGCTGCTCGACCACGGCTTTGGCTTGTTCCAACTGCTCCGGAGTCATTAGCTTGATGGCGTCCTCGCGTTCCAACGTCGCAAACGGCCAGCCACCATCGGCCGCCATCTCGGCGCATACATATGCCGCCTGCGGATTCTTTTCCGTGCCTTCACCCCGCAGGTACATGCCGGCGATCAGCGCAAGTGCTTCTGGACGCCCCTGCCCCGCGGATGCGTTGAGCAACTTGAAAGCGACCGCGTCGTCCCTCTTTACAGCAAGTCCCTCGTAATAAAGCTTTCCGAGTAGATACTGCGCATGCCAGTTCCCCGCCCTCGCCGCGTCGGGCAGTATTACCGCCGCGATGCTTGGGTCGTACATCGGATCATTCTCGACCAGAAAGAGAGCGGCGACATCGGCCTGAACTGCGGGATCTCCTGATTTGGCTGCCTTTTGCAGCCACTCCGTGCCAAGTTTCAAATCGTTCTTTACGGCGCCACGACCGTCGTCATCCAGGTAGTAATACGCGACTTCAAGTTGTGCCTTTGGAAAACCCTGTTCAGCAGACTTGGAAAACCACGCAAACGCCTTTTTGTGGTCCCGTTCGACGCCGAGGCCATAAGCATACTGCTCGGCGAGTTCATACTGCGCCATCGCGAATCCCAGTTCTGCGGCCTTGGTCAGCCACTTCGCCGCCATCTCCCAATCCGACGGAATCCCGCGATAGCCCTTATACATCATCCCGAGGTTCGTCATGCCGCGCATGTTGCCGCCGTCCGCCGACTGCTGGAACAAATCACGTGCCTTCACGGGATCCCAAGCCACACCGAGGCCCTGCATGTACAGCTTGCCAAGCTCATTCGCGCAATCCGAGTTGCCTTGTTCGACGCCCTTGGCGAACGCCTCCGCCGCCACTTTGTACATCCCAGCCGCGTCAACGCTGCTGGCAGTAACAGGATCCTGCACGATCTTGAGAATCGACATTCCTGTTTCGTAGGCGGTGGTGCCAAGCTGATTCGACACGGTGTTCTCCTGTGCGTAAATGGCCATTGAACAAATCAACGAAAACGTAAATGCGGTCGTAATAGGAATTATTTTCATATGTCCCCTTAAAATGGCCGTGAGGCCAACCAGAGCTGTACGAAACCATCTAATTCAGACATCTGCTGCTGAGTTAGTTGCTTGGCTGCGGCGTCCACGAGTTGGTAGGCGCCCAGCTTGTCCTTAATCATCGCAATCTTGGCCCAATAGTACGCCTGCTGGTAGTCCTGTTTTGTGCCGAGGCCGTTGAAGTACATCTTCGCGAGGTTGATCTGCGCGCGAATGTGTCCTTTGTCCGCGGCACTTTTAAAGAGTTCAAAGGCTTTCGGATAGTTCGGCTTCAGCACGAGCTCATCGCGGCAGTAGATCTCGCCGAGCAGTGTCTGCGCCTCCAAGTGACCTTGGTCGGCCAAGGGCGTAAGCAACGCAATCGCCTTGTCGGGCAAGTAGATGACGCCACGCGCCGTCATGTAACACATGGCGACGTCGATCTTCATGTTCGCGTCGCCATGCGCGGCGGCCTTGTCGAACAGCGACTGCGCTTCGAACACGTTCGCTTTCAGACCCGCGCCGCCGGTGCCGTTGAGTATCCCCAACATAAACTCCGCCTGCGCATACTGCTGCGCCGCCGCTTTGTTCAACAAGTCGAGCGCTTTCGCGTTGTCGTGCTGGACATCCTTGCCTTCGATGTAGAGCCGGCCCAGTTCCGCCTGCGCCGGCGCGTAGCCCATGTCGGCGGCGATCTGCAGGTGATGCAGGGCCCACTTCATGTTCTCACCCATCGGGTAATTCTCAAACAGAATCCCGACCAATGTGTTGCCTTCGGCGTTACCCGTCGCTGCCGACTTCTCCAACCATTCTTTGGCCTTCAGCAGATTCCTCGGAACATCCGCCGCGCCACTGGCATAGAGCCGGCCGAGCGCGTGCATGGCGTCGAAATTTCCCTGGTTGCCGGCCGCTTCGAACCACTTGATCGCCTCGGCGGATTGTCCAACGGATTGGAATGCCTTGCCCAGTTCGAATTGCGCCACGGCGTAGCCGAGTTCGGCGGACTTCTTCAGCTTCGACTGCGCCTCGGCGAACTTTCCCGCCTCTGCCAATTTCTCCGCATCTTCATACAAGGCTTTGGCTTCGGGGGACACAGCGTTTTCCTGGGCGAGAGCACACACAGACACGATCAACATCAATACAACGGCATATCGGCGCGGTAGAGTCATTTCCAGTTGGCTTTCCTGCGTTCGATCTCCGCCTTCGCTTCTTCGAGTTGGGCTGGCGTTAGTTCGGCAGCCGCTTTGTCCCGTTCCGCTTCCGCCCAAGGCGCTCCGCGTTCGATCGCGAGCACAGCAAACACATAGGCATTGAGCGGGCTTTTCTCAACACAGTCACCCGCGAGATACATCTCGGCGAGATCACTAAGCGCCGGCATGAAGCCTTGTGCTGCGGACGCCTGCAGGAATTCGACGGCCTTGGCAGGATCCTTCTCCGAAAACGTTGGATCCTGGTACAAGAGATCCGTCACGCCGGGCCGGCATATATTCGCAAGGTGGAATTGCGCGACCGCATCGCCGGCCTTCGCCGACTCGGTATACAACGCCAGCGCGGTCTTGGGGTCGAACATCGGGGAGGTATTGTCCAACATGCGCGTGGCAATGAGGGCCACCATGCGCGGCTCGCGCCCTACCATGGCTTTCTTGTACCACTCTATCCCCGTGTTGACGTCTTGAGCCACGCCGGCCCGTTTGGAGCCAGCGATGTAGCGATCGCCCACGAAAATTTGCGCGTCTTTATTTCCATCTTGTGCGGATTTGAGGTACCACTGGAAAGCCTTTACATGATCCTTTTTCATTCCCTTTCCATCTTCGTAGTACAACGCGATCTGATACGAAGCCATCGATTGACCTTGGTCCGCGGCATCGGTGAACAAGTGCAGGGCCTTTTCCAGGTCCTTGGGGACGCCTGTACCGTTCAAGTACGACAACCCCAACTCGTTCTGCGCCTCGGCATTTCCCTGCTCCGCGGACTTCGCAAACCACTCAGCCGCCTTGGCGGCATCTTGCGCCACACCTTGCCCAACTTGATACAGCGTTCCGAGCTTCCATTGCGCGACGGGCTGACCCTGTTCAGCCGCTTTGCCGAGCCACTCGGCGGCTTTGTCGAAGTCGGCACGGTAGCCGCGATCACCGAAGTACATCAGCCCAAGATTAGTCATGCCGCGGATGTTGCCGTTTTGCGCGGAACGATTGAACCAATAGGTCGCTTCGTCGCTGCTTTGATCCACACCGTTCCCGAAGAGGTACAGCTTGCCGATCTCGTTCTCCGCGTCGCCGCTGGAGAGTTGCGCCGCGTCAAGAAATTTCTTCATCGCATTGGCCGCATCGCCCGCAGCCAGCAAGTCTTGGCCTTCCTTATAATACGCGGCTGCCTTGGCCGGATCTGGGGTTTGGGCGGTTGTTGCAAACGTGACGGATAACGCAACAACCAAGGCATATCGAAATGATCCGACAAAGCGGCCGCGCGGCATAAGGACCTCGTGTGCATCGAATCGACGGCGGACGTACTCCGCCTATTCAACGCGGATATAAATGGTAAAGCGCCACAAGCGCGATTTCCATGCTGCGCGGGCGAAAACATCGAGAGAATTATTGCCTGCGTGGCGGATTGCGGGAGTTGCGGATGCGGCGCACTTCTTGAGACGCTGCCGGGGTTTGGTGCACTGTCCAAGTCATCAATGGACTGAAGGCGCGGTATGCGGTCAATTTATTTCATCGTTTTTGGCGTCTTATTAGTCGCGTGTACGGCCGCGGCGCAGGCGCCCCTGACCGTCGGCGCCGACGGCACGCTGCTGCGCGACGGCAAGCCGTATCGCGCGATCGGCGTGAACGTCGCCGATGCCTTCTGGCGCGTGATGGCGAATCCGGCGGACACGAGCTACGAGGAATCGTTTGCGGCGCTCGCGCGACACAAAATTCCGTTCGCGCGCATCGCGGCGAGTCCGTATTGGCCCAAGGATTACGCCCTGTATATCAACGAGCCCGAGGCCTATTTTGCGCGACTGGACGGCGTCGTGCGCGCAGCCGAGCGGCACGGCATCGGTCTGGTGCTGAGCCTGCACTGGGCGATCTCGGCCGTGCCGGACCTCGTCGGCGAACCCGTAAACGCGTGGGGGAGAACCGACAGTAAAACGATCGCCTTTATGCGCGAATACACACACACGGTCGCGCGACGATATGCGGATTCGCCGGCGGTGTGGGTGTGGGAACTGGGCAATGAGTTCAGCCTCGCGGCGGACGTGCAGGCGCGGCCGCCGATCGTGCCGGAACTCGGCACGCCGGCCGAACGCTCGGCCGCGGATGAGCCAAAGACGGCGGACATGGTCGTCGCGTGGCGCGCCTTCGGTGAGGCCGTGCGCGAGGTCGATCCGATACGTCCAATAACGACAGGCAACAGCCTGCCACGGCCGCCATCGGAACGCTTGCGGCTGGAGGGCGTGTGGGCGCCGCTCGATTCGTACGCCGAGATGCAGGCCAATCTCGCGCGCGTCACGCCAGATCCCGTCAACGTCATTAGCGTGCATCAGTACCGCGACGACGTCACCACACCGCGCTTCGCACCGGACCATATGGCGACGCACGACGAACTCGTGGCGGTCTGTGTCGAAGCCGCGCGGTCAGCGAAGAAAGCTCTGTTCATCGGCGAATTCGGCGCGCCCGGCGCCGACGCGTCCACGCGCGAACAATTCGACGCGATGCTCACAGCCTTCGTCCAGCACAAGGTAGCCCTTGCCGCCGTTTGGAATTTCGACTGGCGGTTGAATCGCGGGACGGCGCAGGATGAGTGGAATGTTACCGAGACGAACGCGCGGAGCTTTGTACTGGATGCGATTGAAAGAGCGAACCGCGAATTGACCACCGATGAAAAGTGATGAATACCGATCAGGTTCGCGTGCACGCGTTCTCCTCGCTCTCGGTAGCAACCTTGGCGATCGGGCGGGGAACCTGCGGGCGGCGGTGGACGTGATCAACACCTTGCCGGGGACGCGGGTGGCGCGCGTGTCGCATGCGTATGAAACGCCGCCGTGGGGCGTGGCGGATCAGCCGGCGTTTTTGAATGCGGCGGCGGCGATTGGGACGACAATGCAGCCGCTGGAGTTGTTGCGCGCCTTGAAAGACATCGAGTGTCGGTTGGGTCGCGCGCCGGACGGGGTGAAGTGGGGGCCGCGGGTGATCGATATCGACATCGTGTTGTGGGGCGATGTGCAGATGAGCGGGCCGCAACTGACGTTGCCGCATCGAGAGTTTCGACGGCGGGCGTTTGTATTGGCACCGTTGGCGGAGATCGCGGCGGAGGCTGTGGATCCGGCGACCGGGTTAACGGTGGCGGAATTGCTGAAGCGGCCGGAGGTTGAGGGAGCCGCGACGAAGGGAAAACCCTTTTGGCCACGGATGAACACAGATAAGCACGGATGAAGGTCAAGATCGAAAACAGAAGGCAACAGAGAGAACGAAGAAGGGATTTGGATTGTAATTCCAGTAAAATTGAAGGAATTTTTACCAATTTTGGTGTTATACTGACGCGCTTTTGGATGAATGGCGTGAGCCAAAACCCACGGGTTTCCGGGGTTATCGGTGTTTATCTGTGTTCATCCGTGGCAAATATGCGCTTGAAGTTGGTGTAAGTAACTCCTGAGCCGCTCCGCTTGGAGCCCATCAGGGACCGGGACGACTCAGTACCGGTTCAGGAGGCAGTGCATGAACAGGGTAACTGTCCCGATTTTTCGGGATGCGAAGGCACGCGGCGACAAGCTAGCCGTGCTGACCGCGTACGATTTTCCTTCCGCGCAACTCCTCGATGCGTCCGGCGTGGACGCGATCCTCGTCGGCGATTCCGCGGGCACAACCGTCATGGGCCGCGCGAACACGCTCGGCGTGACCATGGACGAGATGGTGCACCACACGCGCTGCGTGTCGGCGGCCGCGCAACGCGCGCTCGTGATCGGCGACATGCCGTTCCTCTCGTACCAAGTCTCGCCGCAGGAAGCCGTGCGCAACGCGGGCCGGCTCGTGGCCGAGGGTGGCGCGCATTGCGTAAAGCTGGAAGGCCCGCCCGAGATTTTCGGCGACACCATCCGCGCCATCCTGAACGCGAGCATTCCCGTGATGGGCCATCTCGGTCTGACGCCGCAGTCGATCCATCAAATGGGCGGCTACAAGGTGCAGGGTCGTGACGCGGCGGGTCGCAAGAAAATTCTGCAGGCGGCGAAGGGCCTCGACCGGCTCGGTTGTTTCGGTATCGTGCTCGAGTGCGTACCGGCGGACCTCGCGGCGGAAGTAACGGCGGCGGTGTCATGCCCCACGATCGGCATCGGCGCCGGCGCGGGGTGCGACGGTCAGGTGCTGGTGATGCACGATATTCTCGGCTGGGGCTTCACGCGGTTTACCAAGACCTTCGCCGATGTGAAAGGCCTGATGGCGGGCGCGTTCACGAGCTATGTGAACGAAGTGAAGTCGGGCGCGTTTCCGGCGAAGGAGCAGACCTTCCAATGAAGATTTTTCGCACGCCGGACGAAATGCGGCGCTGGAGTTTTGAGCAGCGCGCGGCCGGAAAGTCCGTGGGCCTCGTGCCCACGATGGGCGCGCTGCATGCCGGGCATCGGAAGCTCGTGGAGGCCTCGGTCGAGCGCGACGACTACACCGTGACGAGCATTTTCGTGAACCCGGCGCAGTTCGCGCCGCACGAAGATTTCGACAAGTATCCGCGCGCATTCGAGGGCGACTGCCGCCTGATCGAAGTCGCCGGCGGCGACGTTGTGTATGCGCCGGATGCGAAGACGATGTACCCGGAAGGGTACGCGACCTATGTCGAAGCGCGGGGGCTGCAGGACGGCCTGTGCGGGAAGACGCGTCCGCACTTTTTCCGCGGCGTGGCGACCGTGGTGACTAAGCTGTTTAACGCCGTGATTCCAGACCGCGCCTATTTCGGCGAGAAGGATGGACAGCAGGCGGTCATCATCCAGCGCATGGTGAAGGACCTGGATTTTGGGCTAGAGATCGTGACCATTCCGACCGTGCGCGAGGCGGACGGCTTGGCGATGAGCTCGCGGAACGCATATTTGAGTGCCGAGGAACGTGCGCGCGGGTTGAGCCTGTCGCGGGCGCTATTTCATGGGCGGGCGCTGCTGGAAAAGGGCGAGACAGATGCCGTGAAGGTAGTTGAGGAAGTGCGCGGAATGCTGGGCGATGTGCAGGTGGATTATGTGGAGATTGTGGACCAAGTTGGCCTGAAGCCGGTAGAAAAGATTAAAGGGCCGGTGATGCTGGCCGTTGCGGCGCTTGTCGGGAAAACGCGGTTGATTGATAACGTCCGGTTTACCGGAAAGAATTAGAAGACAAACGGGACCCGCTTGGGCCTGTATTGGAGGAAGCGATGTTGATTTCGATGTTCAAGAGCAAGATTCACCGGGCGACGGTGACGCAGGCGGAGTTGAACTACGTCGGCAGCGTCACGATTGACCGCGATTTGATCGATGCCGCAGGGCTGCGCGTGTACGAGCAGGTGGATGTGCTGGACATCACCAACGGCGCACGCTTCACGACCTACGTGATTGAGGGCGAGCGCGGCAGCGGCGTGATTTGCCTGAACGGCGCCTGCGCGCGACTCGCGGCGGTGGGGGATCTCGTGATCATCGTGAGTTACGCACAAATGACGCCGGAAGAAGCGGACAGGCATCGCCCGCGGTCGGTGCATGTCGATGCGCAGAATCGGATCGTGGACGTGGTGAACGAGGCGATTCCGGGACTTCCTGAAGAACGGACTTCAGCGCTGGTTTAGCGCGGCGCGGACCGCATTCGGATCAAGGTTGCGCCGGCGATGAACGCCATGATGAGCGCAACCGGGATGACGGCCAAGGGACGGTTCGGGAGACCCGGCGCTTCCGCGACTTCCGTGAGCATCAGATCGCCTAAGGTCGCGGGATACGATAGTTGCGGGCCGCAGCAGCATCGGTCACAAGTTTGGTTGCGTTCCGATCCGACAAGGTTCACCAACCCAGTATCCGGATCGTATGGCAGGCCGGAGATCGGCGTGCAGGTCTCCCCACAATAGTCCGAGTCTTCGCTGCAAAGCTGATCGACATACGCCTGGTCCGGACAGAACCTGGTTGTGTGACTCCCGGAAATGAGGCCGGCCGGGGTGTTAGTGCCGAGTGCGGACTGCGTCATGGCCGTCGTATAAAAAATACCGGCACCGCGCATGATTACAAGGCGTGCAGTGGCCAGCCGGCTCGAAGCCTCCAATGTCGTCAGGTCAATTTCGAATTGAAGTGCCGAGGCACTCACCGAATAGTCCGAGGTATATCCTCCCATGCGCAATTGCCGATGCCAGGTGGATGCGACCTGAAGCTTCCCCGTGTTACCTTCCACCCAATACGTCGCCGGAAACGGCGGGCCAAAGGTTTGACCAATGACCGTGGGATCAGATGATTCCTCGAAGTGCACCCACACCGTGCGGGCTGTTTGGTTAGACAGATCCAAGGGTTCCTGCGCGGATGCCGCCGCATCTACAACAAAAAACGCGGCCGCGATCAGACACGGTAAATATTTAGCAACCGCACGCATGCGGAACAGGACTATGCCCGCGATGAGCGCCACAATCAGTGCAACCGGGATGACGGCCAAGGGACGGTTGGGCAGGCCGCTAAGCGAATCAAGTTCCGTAATTAAAAAGTCGCCATGGGTTGTAAAGGATTCGTACAGTGGAGTACAACAGCACCGAGCACAGGTCTGCCTGGTTTCCGATCCGACAAGATTCACCAAACCCGTATCAGGGTCATATGGCAATCCGAGCGGAGTGCACGTTTGCCCACAAAACAATCCCTCATCACTACACTGCTGGTCGATGTAGGCTTGGTTCGGGCAATAGCTGTAGCTAAAATCCGGTAAAATAATTCCAGCCGCAGCATCCGTACTCATTCCGTGCTGCTGGATGGACGCCGTTGTACCAAAATAATCATTAAACCTAATATGGCTCCAAGTCGTTTGCGGTTGACTGGATACCTCAAGTGTAGCGAGGTCAATTTCGAGGTCCAGTTGTGGGAAATTGGCAGAGGCGGTTGTTGAACCTCCCAAGCGCAATTCGCCATGAGACGCCGGCGACAACACAATGTGACCGGTATTGCCTTGAACGTAGTACGTCGCCGAAACGGGCGCGCCAAACGATTGGCCGATGACGGCAGGATCGGCCGAGTTCTCCACCTGAACCATCACGACCCGTGTCGCGCGATCGGAAACGTCAAACGGTTCCTGCGCGAACGAGGAAGGCGCAAGCGCGAACAGCGCAATGGCGATCGCCGACCGTAAAAGTACGTTCATAGCCTGTCCCCAAGAGCCACATGCAGTATAGATCGCTAGGGCATATTGCGTACGGTTTTATTGATCGACACCAAACGATCAAAAATGTCGAAAAATGGGCCTTTTTCAGGCATATGTTAAAATTCCCCAGTTGGGAGGTTGCCTATGCCCGTTCGTCAGGAAGAGCCGCAATTGGCGCATTGTGCCCGGTGCAAACGCCTTTTTGTGCGTATGCGCTGGAACGTGTGCGAGAGCTGCCTGGCGGTTGAAGAGGCGGATTTCAGTCGCATTCGCGAGGAGCTGAACCGCGCGCCGGAGCTGACGCTGGATGAACTGGCCGAACGCGCGAGCGTGACGGCAGCGTGCGTGTTGCGCATGCTCGACGAAGGCCTGATCGCGAACGCGAACGACGAGGATCAGGTGTGCGGCCGGTGCGGCGCGCAGGCGATCGGGCCCAAGCAACGGTTGTGCGCGTCGTGCTTGTTGGATCTGGATCGGCAGCTCACACAGGAATTGCAGGAAGCGCAGATGCGCAAGCGTGAGCAGGTGATGAAGGGCAAGGCGCAAGGCCTGCTCGATATTCTCAAGACACGCCGACGCGAAGAATAACTCTCGCCTCTTACTGCGCGTTGGTTTCCACAGCGGCCGCCGGCGATTCGGGCACGCCGTGTTCGTATTGATCCAGCCAGGCCGTGACTTCGCGGATCACTTCGGATTGCGAAGGCAGCGAGTGCCCTTCGTCGTATAGCACATGCTTTTTATGGGCCGGATCAGCGGCAAGCCGATTAAACAACGGATTTTGACTCTCCTCGACGGGCATCAGGAAGTCGTAGCGTCCATTCAACATCAGCACGGGTTGCCGTATCAGTGTCGCGTATTCTTCAATGAGGGGCGCGATTCCGTTGACAGCCTCCTTCATAAGCGGGGGCAGTCCAGCCAACGCCAGGATTACCGACTTGACGTCCTTATTTTCGGCTCCAAACACGACACCAATTGTCGCGCCAAGGCTGATTCCATAGAAGCTGATGGCGTTCGGATCGACATCGGGCCTGGTCTTCAGATAAGCAACGGTCTGATTCAGCTCCTGTATCCACGTGCGAAAGTAGACGCCGCGCGCTTGGGCTTCGGCGAACTGGCGTGCGGTGTTACCGGTGTTGCGGTAGTACATGCCTGCCAGGATCGGACGAACCAGAATTCGGTCTGTCTGAGTCAGAAACTGCGCCGAATCGGCGAGTCCTGCATGTGGGTCCCTCACATACAGCGAATCCATCCCCGGTTGAAAGATGACGACCGGCCAGGGCCCTTTGCCAGTCTTCGGCGTATCCAACTCAATCGGCAGGCGGCTGTCCATGTCGCCAACCCCGGCGATGCTGAGTTTTTCGCGGTTGTAGTGACGCGGCGTGGTGTCCGTGGATTCGATCTTGACGGCGTAATCGGTGCGCGCAGGCGTCGCGAAAACCGCCAACGTGGATCGCAGGGTTTCTGGCGTATAGCGCTTACGATTGGCTTCGAAAGTGTATTCACCGAGCGGTTTCAGGAACTCCTCTTGCACCTGCGCGCCGTCCGGCATTCGCATGCAGCGAAATCCATTTCCCTCCGTCCGATCCCAAGAATCGAGCGGGGTCGGACTAAAAAGAATGTACTCCGGTTCGTCCCATTTGCCACCCATCGTAAAGTGTAAGTTGCCGCGCGCGTTGAGGCACCACTCGCGGACGTTGCCGGCCATGTTGTAGGTGCCGGTGCTGCTGAGATCGGGGGTGGAGGCGACGGGAATCGGTCCGTCGCTTTCGAGATTGCTGTACGCAATCATCTGCGGCGTCAAGACCAGCATGCCGGCTTCCATGATGGGAAATGCGGCCCGCGCCCAGTGATAAAACGTGGGTAGCATCTTCCCGCGGAACTTCGCGTAGGCCATCGCCTCATACCAGCTCACGCCCTGGACCGGATAATTTTCTTTTCCGGCGGGAAAGTCGCCCATAACCCACGAGGCGGGGCCGGGCCGGCCGGTACTGTCGACAAATCGTTTCTTCGCATCGTCGAACGACAGGATTTCGCTGGACAACTCGAAGGGCTCAGTCCAAAACTTCGGATCGGTATATCCGCCAGCCTCGACGAATTCACGGTAAGCGGCATTGGTCACTTCGGTGATGTCGATAAAAAAGGAATCGATATTGTATTCGACGATGCCAATGCCCGTGATGCTCGGAAAGAACACACTGCCCTCGACGAACGACATGCCGTCGGTTTCTGGCGACACCGGCGCGAGTTGCAGGTTGTAGACCGCGCTGTCCTGGCCGGCGAATTCACTGGCGCCGCGCGGAAACACCGGACGCACGAACTCGCGCGTTGCATATCCATCGAGTTCGACGCGCCAGCGATAAATGCCGAGCGGGAGGTGCAGCGCGGCAATCGGGGTCTTGCCCACGGATTGCCAGGGTGAATTCGGCTCGTTGTAGGGCTTATACGAAACCTGAGCACCGGGTTCGCTCGTCACAAACGACAATTCGCCCGAGGTTTGCCCAATCAACTGATCGAGCAGCATGTCGTCGATGTACTTGTCGGCTTCAGTGGCCAGCTCGTAGGCTTTTTTGAAGTCGCCCGCTTGCATGGATTTCTGAATCTCCGGCACGACATCGCGGGCCCATTTCATGCGGCCTTCGGTTTTATTCTTCTGCAATGTCGGGATATAGATCATGCCCCCGACCACGGCGAGCACCAGAACAACGAAGGCGGCGACGCCCTGCGGACGACGGAACAGACGGCGGAGAAGACGCAGATCGTCTTCGTCTGAAACGGCAGTCGCTTTCGCGGGAGATGTTGCCGGCCACGCCTTTTCGGAGCGGACGGGCGCGTCGAGTGGCGCGTTTTCGCCAAGACCGGCCACGCACACTTCAATCGGCTCGTCGAATCCTTTGAGATGAAATTCGCCGTACTGCTTCCAAATCAGCGTGAGTTCGGATTCACGATGCCGCAGGCGCTGGCGCGCGGATTTGTATACCGCCTCCGACATGACAATCTGGTTGGGATGGGCCAACGACTCCAAGCGCGCGGTAAGGTCGACGGTCAAGCCCTCGACACGAACAGTGCCGTCGGCGCGGACGAGTTCGGTGACCTCGCCCATGTGAATGCCGACGCGGATGGCGGGGAGGTCCAAATCGGAGAGATGTTCTCGCTGTAGTTCCACCGCAAAGAGCACGGCCTCGCTCGAAGTTTCGAACGTGAGGAAGCAGCCGTCGCCCGCCCAATCGATGATCCGGCCGCTGTGTTGTTTGGCAATCCGCTCCACATGCGCCCGATGGCGCGTGAGCAGTTCCTCGGCGCGAAAATCGCCACGCTTCGCCTTGAGGGCGGTCGAGTCCACGACATCGGTGAAGACCAATGTCAACAAGCGCGAAGTGCGCTTTGTTTCAGACACGGACAGTGGCACTCCTGTGGTCGGCATGAAAGGGCAAGGGTAGGCTGTTTTACCATGCCGCGCAACTATTGGGGTGAATGGCAGCGAGAAGCCCAACCTGCGCGAATGGTATCGTGCGTGAATCCTTTTGGAGTGAGATTGCATGAAGCAATTGATTTTGGTGGCGAGCCTGGTGGCGCTGGCGAGTCCGTGTTTCGCACAGCGCCC
>CAZUJL010000012.1:0-129467 GCA_964620045.1 uncultured Nitrospirales bacterium | reverse complement strand
CCCTGGGTTACGTCGCCCCTTACTCATGAAGCCCTGAAGGGGCGATCTAGGGTAATCAAGCGTACGAACGCATAATTCCCAAGGCTTAACAGACAGTACCAGAGGCCCCGTGCAAGTAATTCGACTCGAAGAGCGCCGGAAAAAGAAAAACTCCCCGGAAGGACTTGCCTTCCGGGGAGCAACTAACTGTGTTACCAGGACCTGGGATTAGTCAAGGTTACCCAGACCGCCGGTGAACGCCGCGAAGCCGCGGTTAAGCGGGCTGTCGGCCGGGCCGGGGTAGCGGATGAAATCCACGTGACCGTCGAGGTACAACACGTTCGAACCGCCCGGAACGTGGTTGAAGCCGGCGGCGATCGTCGACGTGATGTCCCACGCAATGAAGATCGCCGACTGGGCACGAGCGCTCGCGCCCGGGTTGTTGATGTCGGTGATCAGCGCGCGCTCAATGCCTTCGCGCAGACGGTAGACCGTGTCCGAGTCCCCGTTGCCGTAGCCACGGGTGGTGTCGGCCGGGTCGACCACGTTGTTTTCATCGCGGTCGGCCGAGTTGTTCCAGCAATCCTGGCCCGCGATCGGGTCCGAGGTCACGAGAGCAAGACAGTCGCTCACCCAACGGTTCAGGAACTTCGCGAACACTTGCGTGGTCTGCGTCGGCGCCTGAACGTTGGCGAAGTTCGGGTCCAGGTTCGGGTCCGTGAGACCAATGACCTGGAAGATGTTCATGTTTTCGCCCGAGGGGTTGTCGGACATCGCCTGAGTCGTCTCAAGCTTGTCGAACGCCCAGCCAAGGTACGCATAGCTTTCGCCAGCGAAGTCGATGATGCCGCACTGATCGCCGCACTCACCGCCGTTGCCGCTGCCAACACATTCCCAGTCGCCCGACATCGCGATGCAAGACGCGTTGTTCGTCTCGCGAATGCCGTTGTCCTGGTCCGACGGGCAGATCAGGATGTTCGGATCCGGAAGGTATTCCGGGTACATCGTCGAAAGACGCGGCGCGAAGTTCAACAGCAGGTTGTCCGAGTTCGAAAGCAGGTTCGAGTTCGGAACAACGTCGCGCGGCGCGCTCGGGTTCCAGTACCACTGGAACTGGATCGGGGGCATCTTCTCGCCCTTGTCTTCGTTGGAGTACATCTTCAACGACAAGCCAATTTGCTTGAGGTTGTTCGCGCAGCTCGCACGACGCGCAGCTTCGCGGGCGCGTGCAAGCGCCGGCAGCAGGATCGCCGCCAGGATGCCGATGATCGCGATCACGACCAGCAGCTCGATGAGCGTAAAGCCCTTCTTCTTCATGGATGATTCCCTTTTTGTATAGCCTCAAGAATCTTGAGACCAAACTTGCCAGTACATTGAACCAGCAACAGGCCGATTCACATGCCGGATACCCGGCCCCTTCTTCCTCGCCTATTTCACCGTCAAACACTCAACCTTTCGGCCGCCTTAAGCATCTAAGCTCCGACGAACTGCGCGCGAATGCCCTCCTTTCGATGCGCAACCATGCCCGGCGACACACAAGGCGAGTGATTCCCCGGGGAATATAGCGTCCGGAATCGAGAACCACAGCACCAGCAAAATCAAGCATAAAGTCCAGAAAAAGCCCTGTCAAGGGGTGATCTTTTGTCACACCTCGCAGAAATATGCAATGTGAGCGAAAAATCGCATTTTAACCGCATAACAGTGTGAGAAACCCTCGACCTGTGAGCAGATTATCGACTTTTCGCCTCCCCTAGCGAAAAATAAATAAAAAGTCTCCGGAGGATTTGCACCCTCCGGAGACAACGTACTGTCGTTATCGTGACTAGATGGCGTTGATCGCTTCGACCGCACTGGCCAACGAACGCGTCACCGGACTGTCAGCCGGGCCGGGGTAACGCAAGAAGTCCACGTGGCCGTCGAGGTATAGCACGTTCGAACCGCCCGGAACATGGTTGAAGTCCGAAGCGTCGGTCGAGATCGTGTCGAGCATGATCCAAATCGCCGACTGGGCACGAGCGCTCGCGCCCGGGTTGTTGATGTCGGTGATCAGCGCGCGCTCGATGCCTTCGCGCAAACGATAGACCGTGTCCGAATCGCCGTTACCATAACCTTGCGAGGCATCAGCCGGATCAAGAACCGGGCTCTCATCACGATCGGACGCGGAATTCACACAGTCCTGCTGCCCGATAATCGTCGGCGGCGGCGCGAGAATAGCGCACTGCAGGATTCGGTTCAGCAGCAATTGCGACTGCTGCACGTACTGGGAGGGCGCAGCAACGTCTTCCGTACCCGTAATGCCAAGCGCACCAAGAATCAGCGCCACCGACAAGCCATCGCCGCTCACGTTCGTGCCGAAGGTCTGCGGGGTCTCGAGCTTGTCGTACACATAGCCGAAGTACAGATAGCTGAAGTCCACGCCATCGATCTGGCCGTCGCCGTCGCCTTCGCAGGGGTACTCGTTGTTCAGCGCCACGCAACCCGTGTTCTTCAGTTCGCGCCAATCATGATCTTGGTCCGACGGACAGATGAAGATATTCGGATCCGGAGCATACTCGGGATATATCTGCGAGATGCGGGGGCCGTAGTCAACCAGTAGCATATCGCCAACGTTGTCGGCGGGCGCGATATCGCGCGGCTGGCTCGGGTTCCAGAACCACTGGAACTGGATCTGGGGCATCTTCTCGCCCTTGTCTTCGTTGGAGTACATCTTCAGCGACAACCCGATCTGTTTCAGGTTGTTCGCGCAGCTCGCGCGACGCGCCGCTTCGCGGGCACGCGCCAAGGCCGGCAGCAGAATCGCCGCCAGGATGCCGATGATCGCGATCACGACCAGCAGCTCGATCAGGGTAAAGCCTTTCTTCTTCATGATAATTCCTTATCGTCCTCCGGCGTGTCGCCGGACGACCCGTCTATGGTTGAATTGGCACCACGCCAATCAATACGCTTTACTACAACACTCGTACTACACGGTGAATCACTGCAGGCGCCCGCCCCCTCCTTTCCGTTCGCGCGCTGAGAACCTCCCGGCGAGATGGGCCATGGAGGTTGGAACCTTAAACCCCGCAACCGGAGCGACTGTTCCCAAGCGAAGTATAGTAATTATCACCGGTTCAAATCGAATGAAATTCTCGTAAACATTTGGTGGGACTTAATGTATGACACGAATTCTAAAGTTAAGCGAATGTAACAAACGTTGAATACTGCGAAAAGCAAATTGCATTTTCCTAACCCCACAAGTACCAAAGGTTTTCGCAAGCTGCTATCCTTCCGCTGCTTGTTCAGCGCCGCGTCCGCCGCCAGCGGCACGCCATCCCCCACCGCGTTTTGGGATCACGTACGACATGAAGAGAACCAATCCACGACCGACACGCGGCCGAACCACCACGCGAAATACCACACCGGCGGTCAAGACGGATTGGGAACTCGACAACCCGGGCCTCCACCCCGCCGTTGAATCGATGCGCCATTATTTCAGCCGCGATTCACTCGCAAGCGCGCTCGATGTCGCCGTGTATCGCGGCGATCCATTCCTTTTCGAGGGACCCGGCGGCGCGGGCTCGACGGCTGGCATCAGCGCGCTCTCGGGCGTGCTCGTCGCGGAGAATACCTACGCGATCGAAGTCGCGATCCGGTTTCGCGCGGCAAAACGACGCCTGCCGAACCTGCGCGTGCTCGTCGCGCGCAACGGCGAAGACTTTTCGCAAATGCTGCGCGCGGAAGCGAAAAATCTCACGGCGCTGGCACCGCGATTGAAGTCCGCAGCGCCCACGATGCTGCGCACCGGCGTGCTACTGCTTCCCGAGCGCAATCAGACGAAGAAAGCGCAAAGCCGCCGCGTGTCCGCGTATGCAACGACCGCCGTTCTTGATTCTGTGTACGGCGGGATTGGGCAACGCGATCAGATGATGGCGTATACCGCGTCGCCGCGACTGCTCTCGGTGGACGCGACGGACCATGTGAAACGACAGGTGATCGAACTGTGTCTGCGTTCCTATGACCCGCGCACGCACACCGCCATGCCGCCGCCAGATCTCGTGCGCGGCGCCATGCGCGTGAACATGCGCGACGCAGCACAACCGCGCGTCGTGTTGTGTGGCTGCCCGTTCTTGTGGGATCACATCGACCCGGTCGCGCTGTTGCACCGCATCACGGGTTTCGACTGGAAAGAAGGCAATCGCCAGATGCCGTTGATGCCGACCGACCACGCGTTGGTGGCCGAAGCAATGCTCGCCGTGTTCGACAAGGTCACGGCCCGCGCATGGGCCCGCGACTACGTCGCCGCGCTCGAAAATAGTCGCTACAAGCCACACCATCGCTTCTCGTTGGCCGATGCCGTGCACCTGCGCGACTCACTGAGCTGACCGTGCAGTCCACTGCGTCCACGCTGTCCATATCGTCCATAAAATACTCCCTTACGGCGGAAAAACTTTTGACACTTCCCCGCCGTCGCCGTTATCATGCGACCAACGCCTTAAGTCCTTTCACACTAGGCGGTTACTAATGACGACTTCGCTCTCCACCGCCCCGATTGCGACGACCGGATCACCGCTCTTGGCGGTCGAACGCCGCATTCCAGCCTCGCGCGGACTTATCGTCGCCCACAACCGCATCGGACGCACATTTAATCCGGTCGACCTTGCCCGCTGGTTGCGGCTCGCGCGACATCTGTTTAAGGCGGACAAAGCGGATGTGCTCGCCAATGGCGAGGCCATCGACCTGTTGATGCCGCTGCTGTCCACGGCAGCCTCTATCGATCTGCGTCTGTCGCTGCGCACCGATGGCGAAGGCCCGACGGCCGCGCTGCGCGCGCTCGCCGGCGGCGGACTCCTCGATGTTTTCCTCTGCCCCACACACACTGATGTGCGTCGGCTTGGGCCGTGGATGCGCGCCTGCCGCGAGGCTGGATTGCCGACGCGCGTGCAACTGCAACCGCCGTTCACGGAACCCTTCAACGCGCGCGACGTGGCCGAGTATCTCGCGGCCGAGGGCGTGGTGCGCGTGAACCTGGTCGTGAGCGATCCGTTCAGCAATGCGCGCGGCTGCACCGACGTCTCTGAATCCAATCGCGCCCTGATCGCCATGCAGTCGCTCGCCGCCGAACTCGAGTCGCGCGGGGTTGAAGCCAACCTTCTCGGCATTCCCTTTTGTCTCGCGGATACCTCCGCGTGGCCGCGCATCGCGGGCGCGCGTCAAATGCCGATGGACCACGCGCACTACCTCGGCGATGCGCAGCGTCTCGCGGTGAAGCTCTACGATCGCGGCCCCGCCGTCGCGGGCATGATCCTGCGCATCCTGCAATCGAATGCGACGCTGCGCAAGCAACCGATGGACAACTGGATGCTGCCGGGGCTGTTGCACCGGCACTACGCCTATCTCTTCGCGCGTATTTTCCGCCGGCTCTCGCTGCACCTGCGCATCTTCGGCAGCGCGCCGGATCCCAAAGCGCCCGCCGGCCAGGAAAGCGTGCTCCGCGAGCCGCGCCGGAGCGCCGACGCGCATCCCAACGCGGCCTGTGACGCGTGTTCGCTCAAGCGCATCTGCGATCGCGACACGCCAGAGCTGCGCCGCGCGCTGCCGGGGGTTGAACTTCGCGCCGTGCCCGGCGAACAGGTCGTGTCGCCACAACACTTCGCCGTGCAGCAGCCGAAATACTACGACGCGCTCGACCGCGCGCGGCTGGACATCGAAGAACGCCGCGGCGATTTGACCGCCGAGGCCCTCGCCGTCATCACCAATCGCCCGCCCGATGTGCTCGTGGGTCCACACGACTACGGCGTCGAAGAAACACATTTCGATCGCATGGAAAGCGGACTCAAATGGTGGTCCGTCACCAATTCCGAAAAGCTGAGCACGCCGCTGGGCGTCTTCACGCCTCCCTTCTCGATTTCGGTGGACATCGGCGCCGGCATCGCGGACTACGTCGGCTTCAGCTTCGGCCGGCACTGCAAGCTCGTGTGCCCGATGGAAGCCTATCGCCACAACCTGACGCTGCACGTCGCCGAGGACGGCCGCTACATCCTGCTGCGCGACAGCAAGCCCGTGCGCCCGTCGGAATTCGAAGGCCTTTTCTATCTCCCGGCGCGCCTGGGCAACCGTCTCGAACCGCGCATCTCCGCGTGGAACATCGACGAGTGCATCGCCACGCAAAACGTGCGCATCTGGACGGCCGCCGGCGCGAAAACCGCCGCGCAACCGCCGAAGTATTCGATCATCATCGTGAGCACGCGCTTTACCCGCCGCCTGCACGCCGTCCTGCGTTCGCTCGCACACCAGAAAAACTTCGACATGAACACAGTCGAAACGATCATCTGCTATGTGCCCGGCATCGACGCGACGGACGACCTCATCGACAGCGTGGCCATGTCGTATCCGCACATGCACATTGTGCGTTCGGCCTTCCCCGAGCGGTATATGAACTCCAAGGGTTTCCTCATCAACGAGACCTTCAAGATCGCGCGCGGCGAATGGATCATGCTGCTCGATTCCGACACGTTGCTGCCGCCGGATTACTTCGCGAAGATCGAGGCCTGCTCGGCGACGTCCGACTTCATCGCGCCCGACGGCCGCAAGCTGCTGCCCAAGGATGTCACCGCGAAAATCCTCATGGGCGAAATCGCGCCATGGGATCACTGGACCGAATTGCTCAGCGGCGCGGGCGAGTTCCGCCACCGCGAAACCTGGGGCATCCCGGTCGGCTTCTGCCAGACCTTCCGCGCGAAGTACCTGCAGATGTTCCCCTATCTCGAAGTCGATCACTTTGAAACCGCCGACATGCAGTTCGGCGGCCAGCTCAAAAAACACCTCGGCCAGGAGACGCGCCTGTCCGGCACACCCGTCATTCACCTCGACCACGGCGGTAGCCAATGGTACGGCACACAGAAACATATGTAGCCGAGCCGCCCGCCCCCGCGGCGCCGCACCGGCTCGAAGCGCGCACGAATCGCCTCGCGCCCGCGCGTGGACTCGTACTCGACGCGAACGACAAAGGCCGGCCGTTCAATCCACGCGACATCCGTCGCTGGGTCCGCCTGAATCGCATGGTCTACAAAACGGACAAGCTCGATTACCTCTGCGACGCGGACGCCGAAGACACCACGCGCCGCGTGACGGACTTGCTCGGCTATGCGCGCACGCTGGACCTGCGCATCTCGCTGCGCAGCACCTGCGCGGGTCCACCGCCGGATCTCAGCCGCCTGCACAGCCTCGGGCTGCTCGACGTTTTCCTGACGCCGCAGCGCCTGACCGATCCCGCGCTGCAATCTTGGCTCGTGGTCGCTGGACTCGCGGGCCTGCCGATCCGCCTGCAGCTCCCCTTCCCGTTCCACCCGACACTGGACACGGAAAAATTCGCGCAGCAATTCGCCGCGGCCGGCGTGACGGTCGTAAACCTCGCGGCCTACGACCCGCTCGTGGACGCCACCGGCTGCCACAACAAGGCGCAGAGCGTGCAGAGCCTCGAGCGCGCAAATATCTTCGCGGACGCGCTGACGGCGCTCGGCATCGAGTGCAATATCCTCGGCGTGCCATTCTGCCTCGTCGATCGCGCGCAGTGGCCGATGGTGATCAACGCGCGGCAGTTCTTCGCCGATCACCAGCACTACCGGCAGGACAGCCACGACCTCGCGCTGATGCTGCGCAAGCGTCCCGCGGCGCTTGCCGGCAAAATCGTGTCGATCTATCTCGGCAAGTACACGCTGTTCAACAACCCGATCGACAACAAGCTGCTGCCGTGGCTACTCGATTCGCCGTGGCTTCGCGCGCGCATCGTGGCGTGGCACAAGGTCACGGGCCATCTGCGCATGTTGCGCAGCGTGCCGACGGCCGCGCCGGAAAACGAACTGCGCGCGGAGAAAACGCTGAACCGCCGCCGCCGCGAAACCATCCGCGCGCTCGGTCCGCTCTGCGGCATCTGCAGCCTGCGCCACGTCTGCGACCACGAGTCGCCGCAGCTCAACCGCGCGCTGCCGGGCGTCGAAGTAACACCGATCGACGGCGATGTCGTGATGAATCCGCTGCACTTCGCGAGTACGCAGCCAAAGTATTACGACCAGGTCGATCGCGACCGCATCGAACTCGCCGAATCCACCGCCGATCTCGCCGAACGCGCGCGCTCTCTCCTCGCGGAACGCCCGCCCGATCGCGAGATCGACGCCTTTGAGTACAAGACCGAGGGTCAGTGGAGCCACCAACTGCCCGGCGGCGTGCGCTGGTTCGGCTTCACGAACACCGAGAAGCTCAGCACGCCGCTCGCGACCGTCGATCCGCCGTTTTCGCTCTCGGTGCTCTTCGGCGGCGGCATCGCGGAGTACGCGGGCTTCAGCCTCGGCCGCGACGCGAAGCTCGTCTGCCCGATGGACGGCTACCGTCACCAAATCACGCTGCACGTCGAGCGCGATGGCCGCTATGTGCTGCTGCGCGACGGCGAGCCCGTGCGCCCGGTCACCTTCGAGGGCCACTACTACGTCCCCGTGCGCCTCGGCGATCGCCTGGAGCCGCGCATCAGCCTATGGAACATCGACAACTCTATCGTTACACAAAATGTTGCACTGTGGAGCGAGCACCTGCGCCGCACGACGGATCGTCCCACGCCGAAATTCTCGGTTGTCACGGTCTGCGTGAAATATGCGCGGCGCCTGCAAACTGTCCTGCAAGCGGTCGCGCATCAGCAAGGCATCGCACACAGCGACATCGAGATCATCGTGGCGTACGTGCCCGACGTCGACCCGACCGAAGACGTGCTCGAGGCGCTCTCGCTCGCGCATCCGGGCCTCACCATCCACCGTTCCACCTTCAACGAACGCAAGGCGCGCGCAAAGGGTTTCCTCATCAACGAAACCCTGCGCAAGGCGTCCGGCGAATGGGTCGTGTTGCTGGATGCAGACACCGTGCTGCCGCCGGACTTCTTCCAGGAAGTCCTCACGCGCGGCGCGAACGCGAACTTCGTCGTGCCCGACGGCCGCAAGCTGCTCAACCGTGAAGTGACGGCCAAGGTGCTCCTCGGCGACATCCGCCCGTGGGAACACTGGGACGAACTGCTCGCCACCGAGGGCGAGTTCCGCTTCCGCGAGATGGACGGCGTGCCGATCGGTTTCTGCCAGGTCGTGCGCCGCACCTGCCTCGACACGGTGCAGTACTACGAAGCCGATCACTTCGAAGGCGCGGACTGGCAGTTCAGCATCGACATGCGCAAACACTTCGGCGACGAAGTCCGCCTCTCCGGCGTCCCGGTGCTCCACCTCGACCACGGCGGCTCGAAGTGGTACGGCACCTCGCGTCACTTCTAAGGAACCATCGTGAAAAAAGCTTCCAGTGTTCCCGCGACGATTGACGCCTACATCGCGACCTTTCCGAAAGATATCCAGGCGCTCCTGAAACAACTACGCGCGACGATCAGGAAAGCCGCGCCGGACGCCGACGAAACCATCAGCTACCAAATGCCGACCTTCAAGCAAGGCCGCAATCTCATCCACTTCGCGGCCTTCAAAAACCACATCGGCCTCTACCCCGGCTCGGGCGCAGTCGAAAAATTCGCGCCCAAACTCAAGGCCTACCAAACCTCCAAGGGCGCCATCCAGCTTCCCCTCGATCAACCGCTTCCGCTGAACCTCATCACCGACATCACCAAGCACCGCGTCAAAGAAGAAACGGCGCGCCTCAAGGCCAAATCCAAGAAGTAGTCCGTACACTCTCTGTACTTCCTGTTGCATTTGACCTTACCAATACATTGCCCTTGACCTTATCGCACTCATCTGCGCCCATCAGCGTCATCTGCGGACTAATCCCTTGCCCTGCTCTTGATCTTATCCGTGTTCGTCAGCCCTTATCGGTGTCCATCTGTGGAAAAGTTCTTGACCTTTCTCTATGGTTAACCAATGGCCACCGTAACCCTCCACCGTGCGCAGCCCGGCGACCTGCCGACGCTGCGTCGCCTCATGGAGTTTTATCTGTATGACTTCTCGGAATTTTCCGACGTCCCAATGGACGACGATGGTGTTTTGGGCCATCCCGAATGGGTCGAGGAACAACTAGGTCCGGCGCACGAAACCTATCTCATCTACGCGGACGAACACATAGCGGGATTTGCCATCGTCACGCGCGGCAGCTCGCTCACGCAAGACCCCACCATCACCGATTTGACTCAATTCTTCATTGTGCGCGGATGGCGCCGCCGCAGCATTGGCGCAAGCGCCGCCATGCAGATTTTCGATCTATACCCCGGTACCTGGGAAGTCCGCGTCATCGACCCCAACACCAACGCCCGCGCCTTCTGGACAAAAACAGTGAAGGGTTACACCCGCGGCGCCTACACCGAAACCCACGTCACCGCCCAACGCCACAAAGGCCCCGTCTTCACCTTCACCACACCCGACGCGTAACGCCCTTAATGTGGAAGCGGCGTCCCGCCGCTTGGCGCAAACCGAAACCGATTGAACCGCAAAGAGCGCAAAGGAACGCATTGGGAGGGCGAGCGTACTCGCGAGCTTGGATCAACCAGCGGTCACAGCTCGCGAGTACGCTCGCCCTCCCAATGTCATTCCCGCGAACGCGGGAACCACTTGCATACCGTAGCCATCACCTCACGATGGAAACTCTCACACACTAGTGGCGCGGGCATCCTCGCCCGCGAATTCAATACGAACCTACGTCCATCGTCTACACCTTCTTTTCCACACCAAAACACGCCCAGTTGTCATTGCGAGGAGCGTGGTTTGCGACGAAGCAATCTCTCCCAGACGCCCCCGCGATCCGGAGACGCACGCACGATGAAAGAAAAACTACACCGTCTTCCTTTCTGGTATTCACAACGCACTCAGACTACACACGCGCAGGGCAGAGATTGCTTCGTCGCAACTGCGCTCCTCGCAATGACAACAATGGGCTTTGCTTTCATAAATGCCACATTTCCATGACGTAGTCACCAACGTGCGTACCACCACATCGAAGCACCGTCCATCCAATTACGCCGTTCACAAAACAAAACCCCACCCTTGATTCGCGCCTCCCGCCCTCCGCGCCGAAGGCGCTCCATACCGTTCGGCAGGACACTGCAACAACCTGCACCTCCATATAGGGACCTTCATCGGTCCTATTGGTCTTATCCGTCCTATATGGAGGCAAGCATGTCCACTGCACCACCGCGCACCACCACCCGCGGCACTCCATGCCCCGCGTCGTGGAACGATGCGTGGGTTGTGCAGGTGGAGGCACGGGAGCAGGCACACGCGCGGCGTATTTGTGGCGCGCGGACGATCGGCGGCACGCCGTGTCCGTTGTTGAGCGACCATCCCTCCGGGCGATGCCGACACCACGGCGGGTTCGCGTTGACCGGCGCGCCGGCGGACAACCGGAATGCCGTCGTGCACGGTCTGTACTCACGCCGGCTGATGATCTGCGGAACGCACTGCCCGGCCTGGCAAAGCTGTCCGATGGGCGGCGGTGCGCCCGACCACGGACGCGCGCTGAGTCAATTGGCGCTGGCCGAACGGCCGCAATGCACCTTTGAACTCACGGAGTACAACGCGGTCGTCACGGACGCGATGCACCGCGCCTGCGCGAACCCCGACAACGCGTTCGGTCTGCACCTGGCGCACCAAATCGCGCTGCTCACGGTGATGGTGAGTCGAGCGGCCCGCGCGCTCGCCATCAAACCGTTCACGGAAAAGATGGAGCAGTCGGCCGAGGACTATTACATGAGCGTGGACAAGCCGAGCGCATCGCTCGTGGCCTTTGAAAAATTGTCGCGCGAACTCCGCCGCTGGATCGCGATGCTCGACCAACACTACGGTTCGCACAATATCGCGAAACCCACCGCGCGCGAACATGAGTTGCGCCAACAAATCGATACCGCGCCCGACCCTGACGGCCTCGCCTCACTCGACCTTACGCACGCCCTCGCGCAAAAGGAACACACCCGGCAAACCGCCGCGCGCGAAGCACAATTCGATCAGATCGATCGGCAGATCGTCGATTCACTCTTTGCCCGCTTCAAGATCAAACCCCAAAACCCTTTAACCACAGAGAACACGGAGGGCACAGAGAAGGTCAAGAACAATCAGTTACGAACGGACGATGGCTAAGAAACACAATCGGTGTTTCTCAGCAGTTATCGGTGTTCATCTGTGGAAAAGTTCTTGACCTTACTTCGCCAGATCGCGGTAGGTAACCACGAGTTCAATCGCGTGTTCGGCCATGGGGATGCCGTCGATTTCGGCGTAGGGTTCGATGAACTTGTTGAGCGCGGGGCCGGCTTGCTGCGGCACGAGGTTTACGTCGCGGCCGTGGGAAAATTTCAGCAGGCTCGCCGACTGCGAACCGAAGTTGTAGTCGAAAAGTTCCGGGTGTTTGTCCGCCTCGGAAGCATCAAGCGGGATCCAACCGACGCCGTCGACGTGGAAGCGCGCCCAGCAGTGGTACGACGCGATACGGCCCGTCGGCGCAGGCGTGCGCAGCGGGAAGCCGAACTCGTGGTCGGCCGGAATGCCGACGTTGCGCATCAGCGCGATGAACATGGAGTGATAGTCGCTGCAGTCGCCGGTCTTGGAATCGCACGCCCAGCGCACATCGCCAATGCCCGCGCCCGGCGCCTGCCAGTTGTACGTGAACTCCTTGATGAGCCAGTCATACGTCGTGCGCGCGGCGCGGATCGGCGAACCCTCGGCGAGCTTCAATTCCGTGGCCGTATTCGCGACCGCGGGAAGCTGCACGGGGATCAGGCGGTTCTCCGCGAGATATACGTCCAGACCATCGGCCTTGCGCGGCGCATCGGCGAGATCTTTTGCCTGCGGCACGACGATCTCGTCGCGGTGAATCGTGAACACAATTTGCGCGCCGAGCTTGCCGTCGTGCATCTGCAACGAAAGCGGCGGCGTGAAGCGCGTGTGCCAAATCTTGTTACCGTATTTCGGTTCCGTGGCGATGCTGCCGCCTTCGGGATACGCGACCGTGACCTGCGACACTTTCTGGCCGTCGGTGTCCTGCGCGACCGGCAGCCACAGGTCGATCGTGCGCGCGGACGCCGGGACGTCCTTCAGCGTGGCCGTGTAGGTGAGCTCGATGTCGCGCGAGGGCGGACTGATGGCGCCGTCGGCCATGGCAACAGACGCGGCTATACAGAGAGGGACTGCGAGTGCGGCGCGGCAGCGCCGGCCGATCGCGTCCCGGGCGCTCATCCGACGCTCTCCATCGGAATCGCCTCGTCGATGAGCATGATGGGGATGTCGTCGCGAATGGGATACAGATACTTACCGTCGGCGCGGAGCAGGCCGGCGTCGATGGCTTCTTCGACCTTCTCCCCCGCGCGATTTTTCAGATTGCCCGATTTGATCGTCGCATTGATGCGATCGATCACGTCCTGCCCCACCAGCTTCACCGCGGACTTGTTCTCCGGGCAGACGAGAATATCGAGCAGTTCCTGATCGACCATGGTGCGAGGCGCTCCTTCATACGGTGAATACGCGCATTGTATCGGAACCAGTAAAAGCAACCAAAGGCGTCAGGCACGATCCGAATTCAGCGCGCCTTTCGCCTTCAGGTATTCGACAATCTCCACGCGATTGTGCGTGGTTGCAAGGCCCAGCGGGCTTTCGAAGTCGCGCCCGCGCCGCACGTTCAGGTCCGCGCCCGCCTCGACGAGCTGTTCCACAATCGGCAGATGCCCGTTGCGCACGGCGGCGAACAGCGGCGTCGTGCCCACGTTGCTGGCCGCGTCCGGGTCCGCGCCATGCTCCAGCAGGAACGCGGTCGCGTCCTGGAATCCGCCCTGCGCCGCGAAGTGCAGCGGCGTGAAACCGACCTTTGTGCGCGCGTCGAGCTTCAGGCCTTTTTCGAGATACAGCTTCAGCAGGCCGACATCGCCCACCCACGCGGCCACGTGCATCAGGCAGGAGCCACTGTCGTTCACGGCCTCGATTTCGGCGTTCTTGCTGATGAGGTATTGCACCAGCGCGTGGTCGCGGTTCGCCGTGGCGAGGTGCAGCGGCGTGTCGCCGCGATCGTTGTGGGAGTTCGGGTCCGCGCCGTTGCCCACGAGCACCGCGACGGCCTCGCGCTGGCCGGCGACCACGGCGAAGTGCAGCGGCGTGCAGCCGCGGTCGTCGCGCATGTCGATGTCTTCGCCTTGCAGGATCAGCTTCTCGATCGTGTCGATGCGTCCGGAGCGCGCGAGTTCGTGGATGGGCACCACGAGCCGCACGAAGCGCCCCGCGAACACGCCGATGCCCACGATCGTGATGCCGAGCAACACGACCGATACGCCGAGGATCGTGCTGGCCTGCGGTTCACCGAGCGACGCAAGGCCCGCTTCTTCGAGCCACTGCGCCACGCGCTCGTGCTCGAAGGCCGTCGCGCGCTGGATGAGCCACACCGCGCCGACCAGGACAATCAACCAGCCGAACGTGATGGCGACTTTCGGGCCGATGCCCGGTTTCTCATACGTCTTCGGTGGCCTCAGTGCCGTCTGCGTCACATGGCGGACCGCTTCTGGGTCCGTGGTATCGCCCAGCGGCGTTTGGCACTTCGTGCAACTCTTCGTGCCGGCCGGCAGTGTCTCGCCGCAGGACGGACACACGATCGCCTTCGCGTCCGTCTTCGCGGAACGCTTGCGCGCGCCGAAGTCGCCGCGCGCGTGCGATACACCCTGCGGTGCGCCTCCACCCGGCGCCGGCGGCAAGGGATCGGGCACGCGCAACTGCGGCAAATCAGGCGGTGTCGATGGCTCCAACGCGCGCGTCATCACGCCTGGCGGCAAATCTGTCGGCGTATGGGGCGTTTCATCCACGAGTCCGGCAGCGATATCGCGCAACGCGCTCACGGCGGACATATTCGGACTGTCCAATTCGCCCAGCGAACTCGCCATCTCCGGTTCCGGCGTATCGTGGTCGTCCTCCGACACCGGGGTTTCGTCTTCGTCAACTTCGACAAATACTTCTTCGCCTTCGTCGGCCTCAAGCGCGCTCTCGTCGGGCGGTTCATCGACAATGGTTTCGAGGTCGTCTTGAAAACCGGGCGTGTCGCCAAGCTGGCGCAAGGCCTCTTCGAACACCTCATCGGTCTCACGCCCTTCGACGGGCGTGTGCATTTCGATCCATTCCGCGTCGACCGGCGCGATATCGCCTGCGGGTTCGTCGTCGGCAAAGGCGCCCTCCCACAGTACATCCGCCTTCGAGCGCGGCTTGCTGGGGGTATCGGCATTTTCGAGACCCGCCTGCGCGCGGATGAGCAGCGTGTAGCGGCGGTCGAGCGCGAAATAGCGGTCGCGAAGTTGGCCACGGCGGCCGGCGTGTGCGGGGTTGTTGCGATCGAGGCTGTTGTATTCGCGGCGGATGCGGAAGTATTCGGCGAGCAGCTTCTGTGCTTCGCGGCTGACCTGATCTTCGGGACGAGTATCGTCGTGCTGCGTCATGGGATTTCGTTGCCACACTGCGTTGTTGGCAACGCCGCCTCCCTCCGCCGAGGAGTCATCATCGTAGTGGAGGTGCGCAAACAAATCAACCAGTTTGGGCGCATTTTTCCGGTGTGCACGAGTGAAATTCCTAGTCGCCGGACTGCGCTTCGCGGAAGCGCCCGCCGGCCGCATGCACGGCACGCGCGAGCGCCGCGAATTCGTCCAGCGTAAGCGTTTGCGGACGTCGCGCGGGGTCGATCTGCGCCTCGGTGAAGGCGGCGAGGACGGCGTCCGCCGAAATGCCCAGCGCGGCGGACTTCACGACGGAATTCCGCATCGTCTTGCGGCGTTGCGTGAAGGCCAGGCTGACGAGATTGAGCAGAAAGTTGGTCTCGATGCCCGGGTACCGCGGCTCGCGGCGATTCCGCAGGCGTACGATGCAGGAGTCCACCTTCGGCCGCGGCGTGAAGCAGGTGCGCGGGACCTTGTGGACGATGTCGACCTCGGCGTAAAGCTGGGCGGCGATGGTGAGTCGGCCGTAGTCCGCCGAGCCGACCGGCGCCACCATGCGCAGGCCGACCTCTTCCTGCACCATGACGACGAAGCGCTCGAAGAACAGCGGCGTTTCCCAGAACTGAAACAGGATCGGCGAGGTAATGTAGTACGGAAGGTTCGAGACCATCTTGAGCGTGCCTGGATTGGGGAGGTGTTCGTTCACGAGGTCTTCGACTTCGTGGTTCAGCACGTCGCCACGAAACAGCACTACGTTCGGCGACTCCTTGAAGCGCGTTTCCAGGCAAGGCATGAACGCGCGATCAATTTCGATGGCCAGCACGCGCCGCGCGCTCTGGCGGATGCGATCCGTGAGCGCGCCGAGGCCCGCGCCGACTTCGACGACGTCGTCCTCGGGTCCGAGGGCGGCCGCGTCGATCATGATGCGGTTGATGTTCTCGTCGAGCAGCAGGTTCTGCCCGAGCGTCTTTTTGAACGTGATGTTGTACTCAGCAACAAGGTCGCGCAGTGCCATGGAAAACCCTCAATGGGTACAGGGTAGGCGCTGAAGGACACGGGCCGCAACTCCTTGCGGGCCAGCGAGTTTTGATATCATCGCGCCGGAGCCGTTCGCCGTCATGCCGCAAATCGTAATTGAGCAGCCGGGTATCCCGCCGATGACCGTTGATGTCATCGAGCCGGAGACCACGCTTGGCCGCGCAGAAGACAATAAAGTCGTGCTCGTAGCGGACGAAGTCTCGCGCTACCACGCCAAAATCGAGCTGCGCGACGACAAGACCATCCTGCACGACCTCAAGAGCATGAACGGCACCTACGTGAACCGGCAGCGGGTCATGCAGCGTCTGCTGGGCGACGGTGACGAAGTCATGCTCGGCAGCCGGTGCCGGATCGTGTTCAAAGACGACTCGCCCGAGATGCTCGAAAAGCGCAAGCGCGACTCGTCGCTAAAGATTGAAGTGCGCAAGATCGCGGCGGACATGGAAAACATGACCGCGCAGATGACGATGATCGGCACGCGCTCCTCCTCGACAGGAAAATCGCCCGCCGCCGCGACGGCCACGCCGGCGCCGGAGGCCGCCATACCTCCACTCGTGCAGGACACGAGGATGCGCCACGCATTTCGCCGGCTAAATGCGATCTACAAGGCTTCGCAGATCATCGCGTCGGATTTCGACCTCGACAAACGCATTTCGCAAGTGCTCGATCTGGCACTTTCGGAAATGAAAGCCGAGCGCGGCTTCCTGATGCTCAAGGAAGAAGGTACCGATCAGTTGATCGTGCGCCTCGCGCGCGAAATGGGCCAGGAAATCAAGACCAGCTCGCCGAGCATGGGCATCGCGCAGCGCGCGGCCATCGAGGGCGAACCCGTGCTGATGTCGGGTTCGGAGAGCGACTCCAAATTCGGCCAGCGCGAGAGCATCATCCGCCAGCGCATTCTCGCGGCGATGTGCGTGCCACTGCAGATTGAGAGCCGAATCATCGGATCGTTGTACGTCGACGCGCGACGGCCGGACATCGTGTTCACCGAGGAAGACCTCGAACTGTTGCAAGCGATGGCGAACCAGTCGGCGATGGCGATCGAAAACGTGCGCCTGTATCAGCGCATGCTGGAAACCGAAAAACGCCGCGCGAACCTGAGCCGGTTCCTCTCCCCCGCCATCGTCGAATTGTTGATGAACGAGAAGGCGGAAGTGCAGCTCGGCGGCCAGAAACGGCCGGTCACGATACTGTTTTGCGACGTCCGCGGATTCACGCCGCTTTCCGAAGGCCTCACACCCGATCGGCTCGTGGAACTGTTGAACGAATACTTCGCGAGCATGACCGAGACGATTTTCGAGCACCGCGGCACGTTGGATAAATACATTGGTGATTCCGTGATGGGCCTGTTCGGCGCGCCGGTGACGCAGGGCAGCGACGCAGTGCAGGCGGTACGAGCGGGACTCGCCATGCAGGCGCGTAATCAGGAGCTGAACGCCTCACGCGTCCAGCGCGGACTGCCCGCCTTCGAAATCGGCATTGGAATTAACACAGGCGAAGTCTTCACGGGATATATCGGCTCGCCGAAACGAATGGACTTCACCGTGATCGGCGATCACGTGAATATCGCGTCGCGCCTGTGCTCCATCGCGCCGGCCGGAAAAGTAATCATCGGCGAAGCGACCTATACACAGATTCGGGATTTGGTTGAGGTGCGGTCGGCGGGCACACCGGTGCTCAAAGGCAAGACCGAACAGGTCAACGCCTACGAGGTGCTTGGTTTCCGGAATTCACCGACGCCCACTGCTCCGGTTGCCTGAGCACCAGGAAAAACACGACCGCGATCAGCACCACGGCACCCGCGATCACGCCCACGTGCGGCGCCCACATTTGCGCAGCGCCGGGCCCCGTCGAACTCGATTCTCTTGGCAACTCCGGCTCCGCGGCCGGCTCGGCCGGCGCCGCATAGGCCTTGCGCGCCATGGCCTGCGCCTTGTCGGCCCATGCTTGTTCGTCCTTTAGCACCCAGATCCGCTCGCCGGATTTCTTGGTGATCTGCACGCCGCCGTGCCGGGGCCATTCCGTGTTGAGCCAATTCTCGCGCAAAGCCGGCTCGTCGTGTTCCATACCCTCTTCCCGGCGCAGGGTGATCCGCTGAATCGTCTCCCACCGTTCCTGGCGCGTCCACGGTTCATCGTGCAGCACGTCGAAGGAAATCTGATTCACGTCGTCCGGGTTCGCCAGCACGCGCTCCGGCTCGATAGCGCCGATTTTGTGCATCAGGTATGGCTGAAGCGAGGAGGTATCGGGCGATTGCGCCAGGAACACGGAGGCCGCGACGACGATCAGCAACATGCCGGGCAGTATAATGTGACCGTTGCCGCGGAACCAGCAGCGCGGCCGGGGGATACAGCAACCCAAGGGGAACCACGATGAACGACTGGACTCCGTTCATCCTGCCGATTTCGGTGGCGGTGTTCGCGATCGGCGTGCTTGCCGTGCTCACGCCCCGGCTGGTGCGCAATCCGCGCCAACAGAAGATCCGGTTCACCTGTCCGGTCTGCCAGCACACGCTGGAATCCGCCGTGATCGATCTGAACGGCGTGGACCCGCAAGAAGCCGGATTCGTGGTGCGGGAATGTCCGGAGGCCTACGGGCGTCCGCTGGGAGAAATCGAGTGCCCGAAATGCTCATCGTCGCACGTGTTCGCGGTCGATACCGCGCCGGCGACGTTTTTGGTGACGAACGCGGTGAGCGCGACGGCGCGGGCGAACACCTGCAACCAGTGCCGCGCACCGCTCAAGTCTCCCCCATGGCCGCGCGGGGCCTACGACGGCGCATGGGCGAAAGTGCCGAAGCTCGACGGCAAGTACGGACTGGTATGCTCCCACTGCGGCGCGGTCGCGTGTCTCACTTGTTGTCAGGAGGCGAGTCGCGGCCGGACGGCAGAGAATACGC
The DNA here is from genome assembly GCA_964620045.1 of uncultured Nitrospirales bacterium. GTDB lineage: Bacteria > Hydrogenedentota > Hydrogenedentia > Hydrogenedentales > VFKU01. The sequence goes on along the minus strand of CAZUJL010000012.1, from coordinate 110,158 downwards.
TGCGGTGTCCGCGCTGTTTTCGAATACCGATGGAAAAGTTCGCACATTTTTAATGAATACGCTCACCCGATACCGATATCGCGGCATGCTTCTACTTTTATTGCCGGTGATTGCGTTCCTCTCCAGCGGGAGTGTCGCTGCGCAACCCCCCGGTTCGTCATCGCGCACCGAAACGCCGCGCGTCGAGAAGCCACGCGAGACAAACCGTGGCGAGCAAAAGAAGCAGTTGCCGGCGGCGGGCGCGGACGTGCAATTCATCGCGCCGAATACCTCAGTCGCGTTGCTTGTGCGCGAACTGAACACCGCTTCGGGCCGAAACATAGTGCTGATGAACGGCCTCGAAACCATGCGGTCGGGACCGTACAAGGACAAGCATTCGTCGCAAGAGTGGGTGGATTTAATCGCGACCGACGCCGGCCTGCGGGTCGATCGCCTGCCTGCCTACGACTTCCTGTTCCCGCCGGGATATGAAGCGCTCACGCAAACGACCGTCGCCGGACAGCTCGACCCGACACTCGCCGCGCGCAAGACGTCGCTGCATTTCGATCTCGATACGCCGATCGTGTCGGCGTTCGCGTTGCTAAGTCACACGCTGAAGACCACCATCGTGGCGGACAACGTCGTGGCCGATGCGCGCTGCGGCGAGGTCCATCTCACCGACGTCACCGTGGGCGAAGCGGTCGATGCGCTGTTGAAGTCCGCGCGCGTGGCGGAACAATCGCTGCGCGTGCTGGGCGATTCGGAGCAGGTGCTGCTGTATTCGGCGGGGCGTCCGCTGCGCCAGCAGCCGCTGGTGCTCGCGGCGGGCGAAACGCGCTCCGAAGTGCTGGATCGCCGGGTGACGATTCATTTGCCCTCGATCCCGGACGAGGCAGGCCGACTTTCGGGATACTCGCGCGCGATCCCGCTGTCGCAAGCCTTGGCCGAACTCGCAAAACAAACCGGGCTGCATTTCGAAGCCGATGCACGCTCGCAGCAACTCCCCGTGAACCCGGCTGTAATCACGAATCTAAAACTCGAGACGGCGCTGAATCTGATCGTGAATCAGTGGCCCGTCCCCCACTACGGATACCGCGTGCACGGCGACACGGTGCGCTTTGTATTTCTGGGGCCGCCGGTGTCCGGGGACTGACTACGAATTCCCATCAGGCGGAACAGCCCTAACGAGATCACCGGGGGCAAATCGTGATCCAATCGGATCGAGCGTATCTTGGAATTCGTAGTCTGTCCCCTGTTTTGGACGGCCGGGACAGACTACGAATTAGTTTCAGGTGGGCACGAAGTCCATCAACCTAACGACGGCTGGAAAGATTCGCGGACGATCACTGACGCGAGAATTCGCAGTCAGTCCCCTACATGTACGAGAACTTCCAGTTAATTTCGAGGTTCTCGTTCCGGTAAATCTCGGGGACGTCGAAGGGAAACGGTTCGAAGGGTCCCGCTTTTTCGATCGCCTCGCGGCAGAGCACCGCATAGGTTAGCGACGAGCCCGCATCGACGATTTCCACAAACTCGATCGTGCCGTCGGGCCGAATACTGCACTTAATCGTCGCGTCCGTGCGCGACACGCCCGAATATCGCAGGTGCAGCGCAGTGCGCCATTCGCGCTCGACCGCGTTGCGCACCTTCAGCATGTAGGCACCCAGCTCGTGCTTGTTCGCTTCGAAACTGGTGAAGCCGGAGTTCGTCGCGCCGCCACCCTCGCGCCCCTTGCTCGCACGCAGCTCCTGAGTCTGCACTTGCCGCTGCTGCGGCGGTGTGGGCGGCTGCGCTTCTTGTGGCTGCGCGGCGGCAACCTGGAAACGTTCCGCGGGCTTGGTCTCGGATTTCGGTTCTTCCTGCTTTGGCTTTTCCTGCGGTGGGGCTTTCGCCTGCGCCATCTCCGCCTTCGCATCGACGGGCTTCGCATCGGGCGCGGGCGGCTGCTTGGCCGGCTGATCCGCAGTCGGCACACCCGTGGCGTCGGTTTGCGGCGCGGGACTGGGCGTTTTTTCTGCCGGCGGCACGGGCTCGGTTTGTGACGGCTGCTTCTCGGCTGTTTCGGCCGGCGGAGTTTCCGGGGCAGGCTGTGCGGCGGGCTGCTCCGGCGTCGGCTGAGGCGCGGGCGGTGTGGCCGATGCGCCGAGCTGATCGAAATCGTCGACTTGGTCGGCCGCGGGACGCGCCTCGTCGCCTTGCGCGTCCGACATGTCCTGCGCCTGCGTATTCTCGCTGGAGATCAGGTCCGTGTCGCGCACGGGCGCTTCGGCGGCGGCACCGGCATCGATCAGACGTTTCGGCGGCTCTGGTTTTTCTTGTTGCAGCGGCGGCAGCGGTTCCAAATCGCGCAGGTCGAGCTGGATCGGGCGTGGTTCAGGCACAACGATCGCGGCCGCGTGGATATTGCGCAGCACGCGCGGCGTGGCGGCGATGAATGCCATGACGATAAACGTCGCCGCAGCAAGCGCCAGACTGAACCGTGTGGGATAACTCATGACAATCTAGTATATCGCGATTTGGCAAGTGTGAACCATCGGGCCGGAACGCTTGTCAGACCGCATGCGCCTCGTTATAATCCCCGATTCAAAGGCGCGGCTGTGCGCCGGGGGACCCCACGAGAGCTGCACTCACGGGGAGGGGAATGCGTCAACGTGCCAGCATGATAACGGCCATGGAGGGGATCACCCGGCCGGTTTTCCAAATCGCGCGCGAGCTGTCACTGAACAGCCGCTCGGGCCTCACCGCGCGTTTCCTGTCGAAAAAACTCGAACTCCCGCAGGAGGAAATCGAGTACCTCGTCGACGTCAACCACAAGCTCCTCTACACCGACATCACCAAGATTAAGCTGCCCGCCGAGGGCATCAACGCGATCAAGCGCATCACCGAGGGCCTGGAGAATCGCGGCGACGTTCCGGCGTTGTTCCAGAAAGTGAAGGACCTCTCCGCGCAAGATTTCCGCTTCCTTGAAGAGCACCTTGGGCTCGACGCGCCTGGCACGAAGAAGGGCGTCGCGGAACACCTGCTCGAGAACCACTACAAGCACCCGGATTCCGTAGTCGAGTACGTGGCCGGGCAGAACTTCTCTCCCCTCGCGCGCGAAGTCTTCGACGTGGTGTGGCAATCGCGCGAGGGCGTGTTGCCTGCGGCGAAGATCCGCAGCATGCACGGCGGGCCGGAGTTCGATGTTGAGCAGGCGCTGTGGGAATTGTTCCGCGGCATGGCGCTCTTCGAAATGTTCCGCTTCGACGCCGAGGAACGCCTCGTGCGCGTTGTCGGCCTTATGTCCGAAATTCGCCACTGGCGCGAGGGGCAATCGAAGCGTCTCAAGAAGAAAGGCCTGCTGAAACCGCAGCGCGGCGCGCTCGGCGAAGTGCAGGCGCGGCAGGTCTCGATGACCGATCGCATCTGCCAACTCGTCGCGGCGCTTGCGGCGAAACCGGCGAAACTCCGCGGCGACGGCGAACTCTTCCGCGAAGACTTGCGCCGCCTGTCTGAAATTGTCGAGGAATACGAGGAACCGTCGCTGAACACCTGTCTGTGGGCGGCGGAAGGCGTTGGCTGGCTCGGGCGTGTGGACAACGATTTGCGCGCGGGGGAATTGCGTGCGCTGATCGAAGTCGACCACTTCGAGCGGCACCGGATGCTGTTCGACTGGTTTACGTCGCGCGGGGATGAAGGCGGCGCGCGGCGCGCGTTGACCGAATCGCTCGACGCGATGAAGCCGGGCACGTGGTACAGCACCATGGACTTTATCGACTTCGCGCTGGCCGTCCGGGAAGAACAGGAGCGCCACGTACTGCGGCCCAAGGGCGGGCACTATGCCTTTGTGAGCCCTGGTACGGCGTCAAACTCCGACAAGCTCCTCTCCCGCTCGCTGGACGAGACGATGTTCTGGTTCGGCGTGGTAGAAAAGTGCAACGATGGCGCGGGGAACTACTTCCGCATCACCGACCTCGGGCAGTCGCTATTAACGGCCAAGAGAGACGAGGCCGTGACCGCGCGCTTCGCGAAGCCCGGCCGCGAAATCATCGTGCAGCCGAACTTCGATATCGTCGTGCCGACGCAGGACATGGACCCCCTGCTCACCGTGCCGCTCGACCAGTTCGCCATCCGCCAGAGCAGCGGCAAGGCGTCGGTTTATTTGCTCAGCAAGGAATCGTTCACGCAAGGCCTGCAAGAAGGCCACGACGCGGACGCGTTCGTGCAGTTCCTGATCGCGCACAACCGCGGCGGGCAGCTTCCGCCGAACGTGATGACCACGCTCGACGACTGGCGCGGCGGGTTGCGCCGCGTGCGCCTGAAGACGCTGCACATTGTCGAGACCGACGACCCGCTCGTCATGGCCGACCTGCAACACCGCCGCAAGTTCAAGCGCTTCTTCCAGCCGCTCGACCCGCACGTGATGGTGACCTACGGCAAAATCAGCCGCGCGGAACTCGCGAAGGTGCTCGAGAAAGATGGCTTCATCGTCGAGTGACGTGTTATCGATTGTTCCGCCCGAATAGCGTCAAAGTGCGTCAGTAGTTTTCCAAACCCAAATATCTATAAGTCTTCGATCGTCATCGAAACCCCAGAATACAGTCACAGAAGTTTTGAAAATCAGGCCATAGTGACCGAGTTCTGCGCGAATGGAATATGAACCTACAACCCTGTTCGGTCCCCCAGCCGGCTGATAGTAGTAACCGCCATTGCCAATGTAGCTTCGATCCAACCAGCCGCGTCGCTCAACGAACGAATGGACTTCATCATACGACGTACCAAGAGGCGTCTGCCGAAATAAGGACTTTCGGATTTCAGCCTCGGGACGCCACAACGGGTTGAACGCCACCACCAATACAGCCACAAGCACTAAAGCGATGGGGGTCCCCAGTAGCAGCGCAATCCATTTTCGTTTGGCCATTCGGTAATCCTTCATTAAGCCCACTAGCTCATTTTTATTCATACCACGAACAAACGCAAAGCTCCGCAGGCATAGAATGCGCCCAGTGCTTCTGCGTATTATTTGCCAGTTTCCTGGGGATATTTAAGGTGCGCACCTTGGACCGCCGAGAGTTTCTGACCTACTGCGCCGCGGGCGCGAGCCTGCTCGCCGTTCCGGCAATTGCCCAAACTTCCACCGCACCGAATCCCCCATTCACCGATCTCCTTACTGCGATTCCGGAGATCATGCAACGCCACGGGGTGCCGGGGCTGCAGATCGCGCTTATTCGCGATGGGCAAGTCGCCGCATTCGAATCGTTCGGCGTCACGAATCTTGAAACGAAAACGCCGCTAACGGCGGAGACGTTGTTCGAAGCCGCCTCGCTGACAAAACCCGTTTTCGCGTACGTCGTGATGAAACTCAGCGAAGAAGGCGTGCTCGATCTCGACGCGCCGCTGAACGATATCGTCGAGGCGCCGGCGTCCGGTCCGCCGGAGTTGGTGCAGGGACTTACGGCGCGCTTGGTTCTCTCCCACCGCACCGGATTTCCGAACTGGTATGGAGGCCAGGACCGACCGGGCCTGCGGCCGTCGCAAGGGACACGCTTCGCCTACTCCGGCATGGCGTATCAGTATCTGCAAAAGGTCGTCGAGAAGCTGACGCAGAAAGATCTGTCGGCCCTGCTGCACGAGCGTATTTTCCAGCCGCTCGCGATGGAATCGGCGCATACCTCTGCGCGGGAAGTGACTCCGGATCGCCTTGCCGATGGCCACACGCCGACTGGTAAGGTTGTTCGTTCGCAGCGGATCGAACCCAACGCCGCGTCCTCGCTGGTGTGCACGGCGCAGGACTATGCGCGCTTCGCGGCTATTCTCGCGAAGCCGCCCGCGACCAGCAATGTATACCTGAAGCCCGAGACGCTGAAGGATGTGTTCACGCCCTACATTGAAGCCGCGCCGAACATCCATTGGGGCCTCGGCTGGGGATTGCAGACGCCGAAAGCCGAACCGGTTATGCCCTTCCACTGGGGCAACAACTACAACGCGTACAACTGCTTCGTCGTCGTGAATCCAACGACCGCCGAAGGCGTCGTTGTGATGACCAACTCCGGCACCGGCCTACGCGCCTGCGCCGACATCGTCCCCCGCGTTATGCCCGGCGATCACCCGGCATTGCGCTGGGAGATGGTGATCGGACGATAAGATCCACAAAAAGATTCGCAACAAGCCCCGTAGGGGCGACAGATCTTAGCCCACCGCTTTAGGGTGGGTTTTGTTTCACCCATATAGTACAGTCCCGAAGGGACGGCAGAACCCTCGGGAGTCCTCAAATGCCGCATTCGTACGCCAGCGCCCTCTTCCATTGCGTCTTCAGCACAAAAGATCGTCAAGCAACAATCACCCCCGATCTTCGAGATCGCCTGTTCCCTTATCTGGGCGGAATCGCGCACGAAAAGAGAATCGTGCCTATGGCGATCGGCGGGGTCGAAGACCATGTGCATTTGTTGCTCGCATTGCCGTCTACATTGGATGTTGCCAAGGCCATGCAATTAATCAAAGGGAACTCATCAAAATGGGTCCACGAGACATTTCCAGAGCATTCCGCGTTTGCGTGGCAAGAGGGGTATGGGGCGTTTAGCATCGGGATTTCGCAAGTCGAAGACACGGTGGCATACATCGCAAACCAACAGGAACATCATCGGCGCAAGACATTTCAGGAAGAGTTTGTTTCGTTTTTGGAGAAGCACAAAATCGTATATGACCCTAGATACCTTTGGGATTAGTTCTTTCGTCCCTACGGGACTTGGCTGTGGGTTTTCCACCGTACCCACCGCTAAAGCGGTGGGCTAAGATCTTCCGTCCCTTCGGGACTGTGCCCCACGAGTGCTCCATCTCTACAGGTGCTTCATCTCTATAGGTGCTTCATCCTCCGGACGCTTCATTTCACCTGCATGTCGGACGTTCCAAATCGCGGCCAGCGCAAATCGCCCTTCATCTTCTATAATATCTACGCAATCTCGGGGGAGACGTCGTTTGGGGCAAGAGGGGCCGCTTCTTCATTTTCCGGTGCCGAGCGCGATGACCATTGCGCTATTGGTATTCGGCGTGCTGCTCTTTGTGGGCGCGGGGGCCGCCGTCGAGATTAGTCGCCGGCGGGAGGCTACGCGCAAACGCCTCACGCGCGAATGGGATTCGGTTCGCGTTATTTTTCGCACGCGCAAGATGTCCGCCGAGGACGTTGGGTTCATCGAAGACTGGGTGCGCAGGTATGCGAAGAAGTATCCGTTGAAGGCTGTGTCGACGCGGGAAGGTTTCGAGCAACTGGTGGCGACGGGTATTTCTCAGCGGCGGGACGCCGCTGCCACCTTAAATGAAGAACTGGGTATTCGGCTGCGCGGTATTCGCGCGGCGCTTGGTCTGGATCATGTCCCTGCGGGCCAAGGGATGATCTCGACGCGCGAATTGAGCGACGGCCAGTGGATGTCCATCGCGCGAGCGGACGAACATCCTCATCATTTTTTTCGCGTGATGGTCGAGGACGTGAACGACGCCTGCTTCTACGTGTCGTACAAGGACGGCCCGGCCGCCACCGCGCCCAAACTCGCGGCCGGCACGCAGGTGCGCTGCAGCCTCTGGCGTGGCGAGGACGCCCGCTACACCTTCGAAACCACCATCGCGGCCTTCGATGCGCCGCCGCCGACGTGGACGCTGACACACACCGACAAACTCGCGCGCTCGCAAAACCGCGCGCACTTCCGCATCCGCCACGATCAGGAAATCACGGCGGGCGTGCTGAACGCGCCGCTCCCCGGCAGCAACGCGGCCGACCTCGCCACGCGCCCGATCGTCACGCGCCTGGCCGGCCGCATCTCGAGCCTGAGCGCGGGCGGCTGCGCGATTGTGTTCCAGCAATCCGTCGCGCGGCACGTGCTACTGCGCATTCTGGTGGACGTGCCCGGCGGCTCGCCCATCGAGGTCGAGGTCGAAATCGTCTCCACGGCGCACATCTCCGGCGGGCGGCATCTGGTGCGTGGGAAGTTCCTTGGACTCTCCGACGACGCCCGCGATAGAATCGCGCGCTACGTCCACATCAAACAACAGCGCTACGGCGCGCCATCCAGCAAGGGTCCCCTGTCGTGAATTTCTACCGCGAGGCCGCGATTGCCCTGCGTCAAAACGGGCGCACGGTCCTCCTCTATATCGTCGCCGGCATGGCGATCGCCGCGCTGGACGTGTTGCTTGATCTGTTTGTGCTCGCGCCCGCGACGGGCGAAGTGCCCAACACGGCAATGGCGCTCTCGCTCATTGTCTCGAGCATTCTGATGGTTGCGCTCGGCGCACTCGCGAGCACGGTCTTCTTCGCGCGCATGGGGCGCGAGATGGACAAGCCGATGTGGCGCGTGACGGACGATCGCGACGCGCTGCGGCTGTTCTACCGGCTCTGGCTGCTGCTTGGCCTGCTGACGCTGGCGTACGCGCGCGTGATGGAGCAATTCCTCGCGGGCTCGTCTGATCCGACCAGCCTCATCGCGTTCCTTTGCACGTTCTTCGTCTGGGCGACGCTGCTCAATGTGTTCGGCGCCTTCGTGATGTTCTATGGCCGCGCGGGCCGCGAGGAAATCAACGCCGCGTTCGGCACCTTCGCGCACCACCTGGGGCCCGTGATCGCCATCAGTCTGCTGGGCCTGCTCGCCGGACTGCTGCTGGTGGATGCGCAACAACGCGTCGTTCAGCTGGGCACTGCGCCGGGCTCCACCTCCGCAACGCTGGTTCTGCGTATCGGTTTGAGCATGCTGCTGGGCGGCGTCGATTCGCTCGTCAGCATCTTCATCTTCGCGTACGCGTGGCTGGTCTGCATCTTCCACCGCGACCACTACGAAGAACCCGGCGACGACTTCGATTTCTGATATCGTCGAGTTGCCATGGCCGAGCCTCTGCCGATTTCCGTCACCATCCCTTACGGCGATGGCCTGCTTTCCAGCCAGATTGCCGATGTGGAATGGCTGCACACTCTCGATGTGCGTGGCGTCGAGCCCCAGGCCGACCCCAGCCGCGCGGTGCACGCCGCACTCGAAGAGCCCGTCGGCTTCTATCAGTCGGCCCGATACGACACCGGCAAATCGTGGCTGATCCTGGTTTCGGACTCCTTCCGCCAAACCCGCGCTGACATCATGCTCCCCGTCATCCTGCAGAAATTCCGCGGGATGGGATTCAGCGACCGGAATTTTTCGATTCTATTTTCCACCGGCGTCCACCGCGCGCCGACGATTGACGAGCAGAAGAAAATTCTGGGCGAGGAAATCTTCGCGCGGCTCGCGGGCCGCATCCATTGCCACGATGCGTACGACGCCTCCGCACACAAGCCCATTGGCACTACTTCGAAAGGCACCCCGGTCGAGATCAATCGTCGTGTGCTTGAAGCAGACCATGTCATCGCGACGGGCACGGTGGTCCTCCACTACTTTGGCGGCTTCGGCGGCGGACGCAAATCGATCGTGCCCGGCGTGGCCTCGGCGAAGACCATCGCGGCGAACCATTCGCTGAATCTGCATCCCTGCGACGATCGTCTCGATCCCGCTGTGCGCATCGCGCACATGGACGGCAATCCTGTCGCTGAGGACATGTTCGAAGCGGCCAGCATGGTCAAGGTCGACTTCATCGTGAACACCGTGCTCACGCGCGATTCACACATCGCCAGCGTGTTTTGCGGCGAGATGGATCTCGCGCACCGCAAGGCGTGCGCATACGCGCGCGATATGTACGCCGTGTCGATCGCGGAGCAAGCGGACCTCGTGATCGCGGCCTCGCCCCACACGAAAAATTTCGTGCAGACACACAAAGCGCTCTACAACGCGTACCAGGCGATGAAACCCGGCGGCCGCATCATCCTCGCGGCGCCCTGCCCCGAAGGACTCGGCAGCGAACGCTTTGGGAAATGGCTTGCGTTGCGCGAACGCGCGAAAGTGATCGCCGAACTGCGCAAGAACAGCGAGATCAACGGGCAGACGGCGTTGTCGACACTCGAAAAATCTCCCTCCACCCTCTTCCTCACCGAGATGGGCACCGAGGACGTCGCGCTGATGGGCGGACGCAAAGCGGCGAACCTCGAACATGCGATCGACACCGCGCTGACCGAACTCGCGCGAAACGGCGTGAAAAAACCATCGGTGTACGTCATGCCGACGGCGGCTTATACGGTCCCCATGCTTTAGGGGACTGACTGCGAATTCCAAACACCGATCGGCTTCCTAACTCCGACGGTCCGTACAAACCGGGAACTAGCCGGATCACCGTACCTGGAATTCGTAGTCTGTCCCCGGTCGTAGCGAAAATAGGCCCGGGGACAGACTACGAACGCGGCTACCGATATATGGTCGGCGCTGCGGGAAATGCGGTTTTCTGCATCATTTTATGTATTGTCATAAAATGCGTTCGCAGTCAGTCCCCTGTGCCCTAAGCCCTTGGCGCGCCAAGGGTTTGATACGTCGCCCCGCGTTTGCTATGCTTCCGCCGATTTGGCCCGTCCAGTTGGGGGCAGTTCCGTGAGCAGGTTCGTCGTTCCTATGTCCGTGGCGACCCGCCCGGGCGGCCACCGCCTCACTCTGAGCGCACCGGAGCATGAAGTGCGCCCGGAGGGCGTGGCCGAGTCTGCGCTAAAGCGCATCGAGTTGGCGGGCACGCTCTCGGCGATTGATGACGAGGTCATGTTCCGCGGCACGGTGACCGGCGAGTTCGAGGATGCATGTGATCGTTGCCTCGAACCGGCCAAGCAAAGTGTGACGCAGGATGTGGTGTGGTTGTTCACGCCCGGCGTGGCGTCCGAACCGGCGCATGCGCAAGACGCGGACGACGACGATGACGAAGAAGTGTTTGACGCTTCCTTCGACAGTGAACGGATGCGGTATTTTTCCGGCGACGAAGTGAACCTCGCTCCTGAAGTTTGGGAGGAGATGATGCTGGCGGCGCCGACAAAGTATCACTGCCGCGACGATTGCAAGGGCCTGTGCCCGACGTGCGGCAAGAATTGGAATGAAGGCGCGTGCACGTGCGCGCAGGAACAAAACGTAAATAATTCAGGATTGGCAGCGTTGAAGGACATGTTTCCGAATCTGCCGTCCAAAGCTGCGGAGGAATAATTGCCGTGCCAGTACCAAAGAGACGAACCGGGAAGTCGAAGCGCAATCAACGCCGCTCGCACCACGCGCTGACTCCGGCCAACGTGATCGAGTGCCCGAACTGCGGCGAGAAGACGCTGTCGCACCGCGTGTGCAAACGCTGCGGCTATTACAACGCGCGCACCGTGTTGAAGGGCGAAGACGCCTAATCGCGTTTCCGGCCCGAATGGGGGCCACCGGAGAGCGCAATGCGGATCGTGCTGGATGCGATGGGGGCGGATGCCGCGCCGGAACCGGAAGTGCGCGGCGCAGTCGAAGCTAGTCTCGAGACGAAGGCGGAGATCGTCCTCGTCGGCGATAAGCCCTTGCTCGAAGAAAAGCTCAAGGCCTTTCCGAAACGCGGCAATATCTCGATCGTCCACGCGGCGGACCGCGTCTACATGGACGACACCCCCATGGTGGCCGTCCGGCAGAAAAAAGATTCCAGCCTCATGGTCGGCATGCGGCTGGTCAAGGAAGGCAACGCGGCCGGTTTCCTGAGCGCAGGCAACACGGGCGCCGTCATGCTCGCCGCGCGCGTTGTGCTCGGGCCCATCCGCGGCGTCGCGCGCTCGGCCATCTGCCAGGTGCTGCCCACCAAGGAAAACCCGTGCGTCGTGCTCGATCTCGGCGCGAACGTGGATTGCACCGCTGATCACCTCTGCCAGTTCGCGGAAATGGGGCAGGTCTACGCGCAGCTTCGACTCGGCGTGGAACATCCACGCGTCGGCCTGCTGAACATCGGCGAAGAAAAGGCGAAGGGCAACGACATCGCCAAAAAGGTGCACGAGCGCCTCACGGCCGCCAAGCACATTAATTTCATCGGCAACGTGGAGCCGAAGGCCATGTTCGCCGGCCAGGCGGACGTGGTCGTGTGCGACGGATTCAACGGCAATTTGCTGCTGAAAACGGCCGAATCCACGGTCGATTTATTCGGCACCTATCTGCGGCGTGAACTGAAGGCCACGATCTTGAGTCAAATCGGGGCGGCGCTGAGTCTGGGCGCGTTCAAGCGCATCCGGCGGCACGTGGACCCGAACCAGCAACCCGGCGCGCCGCTGCTGGGAGTCAACGGCATCGTGATCATCGCGCACGGCTCCTGCACGCACGAAGGCATCAAGACCGCGCTCCTCGGCATCGAGGCGGAGGCGGAACTGGGCCTGATGGAGCATATCCGCGAAGGCATCGAGGCGCTGCGCGCCGTCGAATTGCCCCCAGTGCCGGCGGGTACCCCCTCGTGACCTGTTTTCTGTTCCCCGGCCAAGGCAGTCAGAAACCCGGCATGGGCCGGGACGTGCACGACGCCTCCCCCGCTGCTCGCCGCGTGTTCGACGAAGCGCGGGAAGTCCTCGGCGCGGAATTCATCGACCTTATTTTCACGGGCACCGAAGACCAGCTTCGGGAGACCCAAGTCACCCAGCCGGCCCTTGTTACGGTGGAGTCGGCCATTGCTGCCCACCTCGCCCACGCTGGTCTCCGGCCGGAGTCGGCGGCCGGGCATAGCGTCGGCGAACTCTCGGCCTTGGTCGCCGTTGGCTCGCTCAGCCTGACGGACGCCCTCGAACTCGCCAAGGAGCGCGGACGGCTCATGGCGGAGGAAGCACCGCCGGGCGCGATGGCGGCCGTGATGGGTCTCGACCCGGACAAAATCCAGCATTCGCTCCCGCGCGGCGTCGAAGTGGCGAACTTCAACGGCCCGGCGCAGACGATCATTTCCGGCAGCGAAACCGGCATCGCGGCGGCGAGTGAAACACTCAAATCACTCGGCGCACAGCGGGTAATCCGCTTAAATGTTTCAGGGCCGTTTCACTGTTCCCTGATGAAACGCGCTTCGGAACTGCTGCGTCCCCTGCTGAATTCACTCACGATCCGGCGGCCGAACTGCCGCTTCGTGTCCAGCGTCATCGGCGAGGAAGTCAGCGACCCCGATCTCATCCGGCTGCACCTCGGGTGGCAGTTGTACTCCTCCGTCCGTTGGACGGATGTGATGACGACGCTGGGTCCCGTGGACGCCATCGAGGTCGGTCCCGGCAACGTGTTACAAGGTCTCGGGCGCCGTATGCCGCAGGGCGCCCATGTCCGTTCGGCGGGTACGTGGTCCCAAATTCAGGCGCTGTTTGAAAAGAAGAGTGTGGCCACCGCATGAGCGACCTCGCAGGCAAGGTAGTTCTCGTCACTGGCGGCACGCGCGGTATTGGCCGCGCCATCGCCAAGGGTTTTGCGGATAAAGGCGCCAAGGTCGCCATCTGTGGGCGCGACGAGACCAAGACCCAAGCGGCGGCCTCCGAAATTGGCGGCGAAACCGCCGGGTTCCGGGCGGACATCTCCTCTGCTGCCGATGTCGATGCCCTGATCAAGGCCGTCAATGCGAAGTTCGGCCCGATCCAGATTCTCGTGAACAACGCCGGCATCACGAAGGACGGCCTGCTCATGCGGATGAAGGACGAGGCCTGGGACGAGGTCCTGCAAACGAACCTGAACGCCTCGTTCTATACCTGCCGCGCGGTCTGCCGCGACATGCTCAAGGCGCGCGCTGGGCGGATCATTAACCTCTCCTCCATTGTCGGCCTGCGCGGCCAGGGCGGCCAGACGAACTACGCCGCCGCCAAGGCCGGTATCATCGGATTCACCAAGGCCCTCGCGCAGGAAATCGCCTCGCGCGGGATCACGGCCAACGTGGTGGCGCCGGGCTACATCGATACTGACATGACCTCCGGCTTCAACGAAGAGGCCCGCAAGCTCCTGCTCGAAAAAATCCCCGCGGGCCGCGTCGGCACCCCCGACGACATCGCCGCCGCCGTCCTTTTCCTTGCCAGCGACGCTGCCGCCTACATCACCGGCCACGTGCTTTGCGTGGACGGTGGCCTGGGGATGTAACGACTTTCTCGGTCTGTTATGGAATAAACGCGCGGATTCCGCCGTGCGTCCTATGGGTTGACCCGCTTCGGGAAAAGCCCTAGAGTAATCGGATTCATTTGCTCCAAAACCCCACCCATTGAAGGAGAATCTCGTCATGAAGTCGCTGAAATTCTGGACCCGCGCTGCGCTGGTCCCCGTACTTGCCCTTGCCTGCTCCATCGCCGTCGCGCAGGACGCGCCGGATCCCGTTGGTAACTGGGACGTCGTCGTCGACATGGGCGGCACGCCGCTGAACGCGGCACTGACCGTGAACAAGAATGCCGACGGCTCCTACGCCGGCAATCTGAAGTCGCCGATGGGCGAACTTGCGCTGGAGAAGGTCGACTACAAGCCGGGCGAAAACATTACCTTCGGCGCGACGATCGGCGAAGGCGACGCGGCGATTAAGTTTAGCTTCGACGGCAAATTCACCGGGCCGGATGCGTTCGAAGGCACGCTCGTCAGCGACACGATGGGCACGCTTCCGGTAAAAGGCACGCGCGCGAAGGCCGCCGCGGGCAGCGCGCTCTCGGGCGTGTGGGACATCACCAGCGACTCGCAGCTCGGTAAGCTCGAGCGCAAGCTGGTGGTCTACAATGACAACACCGGCAAATACGTGACCGACACCGACAACGCGATCTCCGACGTGACAGTCGACGGACAGAACGTCGGCTTCAAGGTCACCGTCTCGGCGCAGGGTCAGGACCTTCCGCTCACCTTCAAGGGCACCGTGAACGGCGACGCGCTCGCCGGCAACTTCGTCGTCGACGGCCAGGAGATGGCGGTCGTCACCGGCACGCGCGCGAAGGTTGATCCCGTCGCGGCGGCCGTCGGCAAGTGGGCGTTCGTGGCGGAGACCCCGGCCGGTCCGTACAACGGCGACCTGATCATTGACGCCGCGAAAACCGGCAAGCTGATCTCGGACGAGGGCGAAGCCGAACTGAAGAACCTGGGCGCGAACGGCGACAAGCTCACCTACGACATGTCTGTGGTGTACCAGGGCCAGGCGTATGACGTGACCTTCCTTGGCGCTGTCGACGGCGACAAAATGACCGGCGACCTGATCATGGGCGGTTCGCCCGTCGCGACGGTCGAATGCAAAAAGGCCGCGAACTAAGCCAACGCTATAAATCGATAGCAAAATCCGGGCGGCGCGCGAACCAGCGCGCCGCCCGCTTTCTTTTTGCGCGTCTCAACCCTCCCCTATTGATCGCCCGCGACCATAGGTCCACAATTCAGGAAGCGATGGCGTGCACAGGTTGTTTCGACCATGGCGCGAAAAGAAAAACAGCAACAACATCCGGACTACGCCAAGGCGCCCATGAGCCGGCGCGCGTTTATGGGTCGGGTCGCGGTGGCTGGCGCGATTGCGGCCGGTGCGGGATACCTTGCGTTCGCCCCGAAAAACGCGCCCTTCTCTCGCAGAGACGAAACCGGCCTGCGAAGCGCTCCCCGGCCTGAACCGTTTCGTCTCCCCGACTATCGCGTCGCGAAACCCACCGGCGCACAGGAGCTCGGCGTCGCGCACGGGGCCATCGATCGCGCCGGCCAGTACACCATCGCCGAAAAGCGCGCGCTGCTGAAAGCGGCACTCGACGCCATCGGCGGCATCGAGCGCTATGTGCAGCCCGGTGACATCGTGCTCGTAAAACCGAATGTCGCCTATGACCGCTCGGCGTGGATAGGAGCAACGTCCGATCCCGAGTTTGTCGGACAACTGATCGATCTCCTATATCGCGATGCGCGCGCGCAGGAAGTCCGCGTCGCCGATTACCCCATCGAGTCCGCGCCCGACTGTTTCCGCAAGACCGGCATCGGTCCGGCCGCCGAAGCCGCCGGTGCGCGCGTATATCTGCCGAGCCAAGCAACGTTTCGCATGGCGCACACACCGGGCGCGAAAATCCTCCGCGACTGGCTGGTCTTCGCGCAGCCGTTTGACGGCGTAGACAAAGTGATCGGCATTAGTCCGGTGAAGGACCACGTCCTCTGCCAGGCGTCAATTGGCATCGAGAACTGGATGGGCATGCTGGGCGATCCACGCAACAAGTTCTACGACACGATCCACGAGGTCGTTTCGGATCTCACGCTCGTGTTTCGGCCGACGCTGAACATTGTGGATGGCACGCGCGTGCTTTTCGAAAATGGACCGACCGGTGGCGATATATCGAACATACGCGCAGGGAATGCGGTGGCCGCCAGCATCGACCCCGTCGCGCTGGACGCATGGGCCTTCGAGCATTGCCTCGGGCGCGGGCGAGACTATCCGGCGTACCTGGCGCTGGCCGAAGCCAAAGGCGGCGGGCACATCGCGTGGGAAAACCGCGTTCGCGAGGTGCACCTGACGTAACTCGTTCCTCGCTACCCTAGATCGCCCCTTCAGGGCTTCAGGTGTAGGAGGCAATGTAACCCAGGGCGTCGCTCACTGACGTTCGCTGTGCCCTGGGCTACTCTAGAACGCCCTTTCAGGGCTATAGAGAACGAACTTAGTAATTCCCAACAATTCTTATGCGCTCTTACCCGGCACTGAAGTGCCGGGCTACTATCGGAGCGTCCCTACGGGACGAAAACGATTCGACGGTCGGAACAAATACGCTGGCGCTTTGCACCGCGCCCGGCAAACCACACAGTCCCTACGGGACGGAAAATTTTCGACGGTCGGAACAAGCACGAGATTCGCCGCGACGCAGACCGACAAACGACCGATCCCTTCGCGATTAAGCGGGGATCGGCCGAGCCGATCCCCCATTCGCAATTAGGACTGAATGACCTGCTCGTAACCGAAGCTGTTGATGCTCGGAAGATCGGTGCGGCCCATGAGCGCCTTGTCGATCGCGTGCGCGGCTTCACGGCCTTCGTGAATCGCCCACACGACGAGAGACTGCCCGCGGCGCGCGTCGCCGGCCGCCCACACCTTCGGATGGCTGGTGCGGAAGGCGTTCTGCGCGCGCGTGCCGTATGGCGCCTTGATGTTCTTGCGCTCGTCGAGCTCGAGACCGAGTTCCTTCGCGATCGTGTGCTCGGGGTGCACGAAACCCAGCGCGAGCAGCACGAGGTCCGCCTCCAAGACGGTTTCCGTGCCGGGGATTTCCTTCATCTCCGGCCGGCCGCCCTTGGGCATGTCCCAGTGCAACTGCACGATGCGCACGCCGGTCACTTTACCGTGCTCGCCGACGAACGATTTGGTCAGGATGCTCCACTGCCGGTCCCCGCCCTCTTCGTGGCTGGACGAGGTGCGCAGGATCATCGGCCAGTTCGGCCATGGCGTGTTCGGATTAGTCCCGTCGGGCGGACGCGGCATAAGCTCGACCGACATCACGCTCGCCGCGCCCTGGCGCAGCGACGTGCCGTGGCAGTCGGAACCCGTGTCGCCGCCGCCGAGAATCACGACGCGCTTGCCCTTGGCCGTGATGCCACCCGGCACGTCCTTGCCCGCCACGCGCTTGTTCTGCTGCGGCAGGAATTCCATGGCCTGGTGGATGCCGTCGAATTCGCGGCCGGGAATCGGCAGATCACGCGCGTGCGTCGAGCCGATCGTGAGCAACACGATGTCGTTCTCGTCCACGAGTTTTTGCGCGGGAATGTCCTTGCCGATTTCCTTGCCGAGCACGAATTTCACGCCCTCGGCCTTCATCTGCTTCACGCGGCGCTTCACGCGCTTCTTCTCGAGCTTAAAGTCGGGGATGCCGTAGGTGAGCAGGCCGCCCGGCGCATCGGAGCGCTCGTACACGGTGACCTTGTGGCCCGCGCGACGCAACTGCTGCGCGGCGGCGAGACCCGACGGACCGGAACCCACGACGGCGACCTTCTTGCCGGTTTCTTTCACGGGCGGTTCGGGCGTAATCCAGCCTTCTTTCCAGCCCTTGTCGGCGATCGTGTTCTCGATCTTCTTAATCGTGACGGCGGGGTCCGTAATCGCGAGCACACAGGACGATTCGCACGGCGCCGGGCACACGCGGCCGGTGAATTCCGGAAAGTTGTTCGTCGAGTGCAAAACCGCGAGCGCTTCCTGCCACTCGTCGTCCTTCACGAGGTCGTTGAAATCCGGGATGATGTTCCCGAGCGGGCAGCCCTGGTGGCAGAACGGCACGCCGCAGTTCATGCACCGGTACGCCTGCTTGCGCAGGTCGTCGTTCGAGAGCTTGCCCTCGAATTCGCGCCAATGCTGGATGCGGTCCTCGATGGCCTCCCGCGGCGCCATCACGCGCGGGTAGGTCATGAACCCTTTTTCTTTATTCGGGAACACGCGTCATCTTCTCCTCTTCCTTGCTCTGCATCTCGCGAAGGACGCGCGCGTAGTCGCGCGGCATGACGCGCTTGAACTTCGCGTCGTCCCAATTGTCCAGAATATTTTTCGCCACGGTGCTGCCGGTGTACTTCACGTGCTTGCGCAGCATGCGCTTGAGTTCCGGCACGCTCTCGCGGTGCAGCGGCTTCACGTCCACGAGGCCTGTGTTGCAGCGGCCAACAAACGTGTCATCCGGGTCCCACACGTACGCGATGCCGCCGCTCATGCCGGCCGCGAAGTTGCGGCCCGTCTTGCCGAGGATCGCCGCGCGGCCGCCGGTCATGTATTCGCAGCCGTGGTCGCCCACGCCCTCGACGACGACCCATGCGCCGCTGTTGCGCACGCAGAAGCGTTCGCCCGCGACGCCGCGGAAGTAGCCTTCGCCGCCGGTCGCGCCGTAGAGCGCGACGTTGCCGATGAGGATGTTTTCTTCCGGCACGAGCGGACTGTCGTAGGGCGGGCGGACGATAATCTTGCCGCCGGAGAGGCCCTTGCCGACGTAGTCGTTGGCTTCGCCGGTGACGTTGAGCGTGACGCCGTCGATCGCAAACGCGCCGAAGCTCTGGCCGGCCGCGCCGTCGCAATCGATCCACACGGTGTCTTCCGGCAGCTTGCCGGTGTAGAGACCAAGCTTGTGCCGGCGCGTGAGTTCGCTGGAGAGCATCGTGCCGACGGTGCGGTTGATGTTCCGAATCTTCACGTGGAAGTGCACTGGCGCGCGGTATTCGATCGTGGGGCGCGCGCGCTGCATGAGCACGTTGTCCAGCGCCTTGTCGATGCCGTGGTCCTGCTTGCCACTATGGTAGACGGTCTCGCCTTCCCACGCCTTGGGCATGTAGAGCACGCGCGAGAGGTCGAGCGTCTTCGCCTTCCAGTGATCCGGAAGCGGGTCGTAGGCGAGCCAATCGCGATGACCGATCATTTCGTTCACGGTCTTCACGCCGAGCTTTGCCATGATTTCGCGCAACTCTTCGGCGACGAAGAACAGGTAGTTCACCACGTATTCCGGTTTGCCCTCGAACTTCTTGCGCAGGATCGGGTCCTGCGTCGCGATGCCGACCGGGCAGGTGTTCAGGTGGCACTTGCGCATCATGATGCAGCCCGTGGCGACGAGCGGCATCGTGGCGAAGCCGACTTCGTCCGCGCCGAGCAGGAAAGCCACGGCCACGTCGCGGCCGGTCTTCATCTGGCCGTCGGTCTGCACGCGAATGCGGCTGCGGAGGTTGTTCTCCACGAGCACCTGGTGCGTCTCGGAGATGCCGAGCTCCCACGGCAGGCCCGCGTGCTTAATCGAGCTGAGCGGAGACGCGCCCGTGCCGCCGGTGTCGCCGCTGATGAGCACGAGGTCCGACTTACCCTTGGCCACGCCGGCCGCGATCGTGCCCACGCCGACGGCGGAGACGAGCTTCACGGAGACGTTGGCGTTCACGTTCGCGTTCTTCAGGTCATGGATAAGCTGCGCAAGGTCTTCGATCGAGTAGATGTCGTGGTGCGGCGGCGGCGAGATGAGTTCCACGCCCGGCGTCGCATAGCGCACCTTGGCGATCTCGTCGAACACCTTGTGGCCGGGCAACTGGCCGCCCTCGCCGGGCTTCGCGCCCTGCGCCATTTTGATCTGCAGCTCGTCCGCGTTCACGAGATATTCATTCGTGACGCCGAAACGGCCGGAGGCCACCTGCTTGATCGCGCTGCGGCGGCGGTCGCCGTTGTTGTCGGCCACGAAACGCCGCGGGTCTTCCCCGCCCTCGCCCGTGTTGCTGCGGCCGCCGATCCGGTTCATCGCGATCGCGAGCGTTTCGTGCGCTTCCTTGCTGATCGAGCCGAAGCTCATCGCGCCCGTGCAGAAGCGGCGCACGATCATGTTCGCCGGCTCGACTTCGTCAATCGAGATCGGTGTGCGTTCTTCAAACTTAAAGCGGAGCAACGAACGCAGGGCCGCAAGGGTGCGGTTGCGATCGTTCACCATCTGCGAAAATTCTTTGTAGCGCTCCTGCGAGTTGTCCTTGGCCGCATGTTGCAGCTTCGAGACCATCTCGGGGTTGACCATGTGGAACTCGCCACGCTGGCGCCAGCGGTAGTGGCCGCCCGGATCGAGCGTGCGCGGGCGCGCCATGCGCTCGGGGTAGGCGATGCCGTGGCGCGCGAGGGTTTCGCGGCCGACTTCTTCGAAGCCGATGCCGCCGACGCGCGAAGCCGTGCCCGCGAAGCAGCGCTCGATGATCTGCGGGCCAAGACCGACCGCCTCGAAAATCTGTGCGTTGCGGTAGCTGTGCTGCGTCGAGATGCCGATCTTCGACATCGTCTTGAGCAGGCCCTTCTCCAGGCACTTCATGAAATTCTTCTTCGCCTGGCCGGGCTGCGCTTCGACGACCATCTCGTGTTTCTTGAGGTCTTCGATCGATTCAAACGCGAGGTACGGGTTCACCGCGCCCGCGCCGTAGCCGGTGAGCAGGCACATGTGCATCACTTCGCGCGCTTCGCCGGTCTCGACGATGAGGCCACACGAGGTGCGCTTCTGCGCGCGCACGAGGTACTGGTGCACGCCGCCGACCGCGAGCAGGCTCGGAATCGGGGCTTCGGTCTCGGAGACACCGCGATCGCTCAGCACGAGCAGCGTGTAGCCGTCGTCGACGGCCTTCTCGGCCTCGGCGCACAGGCGATCAAGTGCCTTCTCGAGGCCTTTCGGACCGTCGGCGACCGAGAATAGCGAGGACAACACCTTCGTCTTCAGGCCGGGCTGGTTCAGCGCCTTGATGTAGTGCATTTGGTCGTCGCTGATGACGGGCGACGACAGGTGCAGCATCTGCGCGTGCTCGGGCGTTTCGTCGAGCACGTTGCGCTCGCGGCCGATGTCGGTTTCCAGCGCCATGACGATTTCTTCGCGGATCGCGTCGATCGGCGGGTTCGTCACCTGCGCGAAAAGCTGCTTGAAGTAGTTGAACAGCAACTGCGGGCGCAGCGACAGCACCGCGAGCGGCGTGTCGTTGCCCATCGAGCCGACCGGCTCCTTGCCTTCTTTCGAGTTCGCCATCGGGGCGAGGATGATTTCGAGGTCCTCACGCGTGACGCCGAAGATCATCTGGCGTTCGAGCAGCGACACCTTCTCGGCATCGACGCCGTTGCCCTCGGCTTTGGCCGGGGCTTTCGGCAGGCCAACGCGGTGCATGTTGATCCACTTGCGGTACGGCTGGCGGCTCGCGAGTTTCTGCTTAATTTCGTCGTTGCTGACGATGCGCTTCTCTTCCGTGTCGATCAGCAGCGTACGGCCCGGTTCGAGGCGGCCCTTCTTGATGATGCTGTTCTGCGGAATATCGAGCACGCCCACTTCGGACGCGACCACGATGAAGTTGTCGTCGGTGAGCCAGTAACGCGACGGGCGCAGGCCGTTGCGGTCAAGCACCGCGCCCACCTGCACGCCGTTCGAGAACGCGACGGCGGCGGGGCCGTCCCACGGCTCCATCATCGTCGCGTGGTATTCGTAAAACGCTTTCAGGTCATCGGGCATCGATTCGTGGCCCGACCACGGCTCCGGAATCATCATGCCGATCGCGTGCGACAGGTCGCGCCCGCCGCGCACGAGCAATTCAAACGACTCGTCGAAGTTCGCGCTATCGCTAGCGCCTTCGGTGAGAATCGGGGCAAGCTTTTTCACATCCGCGCCGAAGAGCGGGCTCGAGAGCTGCGCTTCACGCGAACGCATGTTGTTCAGGTTGCCACGCAGCGTGTTGATTTCGCCGTTGTGGCAGATGAAGCGGTACGGGTGCGCGAGTTTCCACTTCGGCAGCGTGTTCGTGCTGTAGCGCTGGTGCAGGAGGGCGATGGCGGATTCGAAACGTTCGTCGGAGAGATCGAGGTAGTACCCCGCGATCTGCTGGGCCATCATGAGGCCCTTGTATACGATCGTGCGGGCCGAGAGGCTCGGGAAGTAGCACTGCGCGGCCTGCTCCATGCCGGAGGCCACCACGGCGCGCTCGATCTGCTTGCGGATGACGAGTAGCTTGCGCTCGAAGGCGTCGGTGTCGAGACCCTTCGCGCGCTTGATGAATACCTGTTCAATGACCGGCTCGCCTTCGCGCGCGAGCCAGCCGAGGGCGTCCGAATTCTTCGGCACTTCGCGCCAGCCGAGCAGCGTCTGCCCTTCGGCGGCGATGAGTTTTTCAACGATCTGCTTGAAGGTCGTGCGATCGGCGGCCGCATGCGGCAGGAACGTCATGCCGGCGGCATAGGCGCCCGGTTCCGGCAAGGTGAAGCCTAGCTTCTCGGCCTCGTCCGCAAAGAAGCGATGCGGCAACTGGAAGAGCAGTCCCGCGCCGTCGCCCGTCTCGGGGTCGCACCCGCAGGCGCCGCGGTGGACCAGATTCTCCAGCACGGTAATGCCGCGGCGGACGATTTCGTGGGTTTTGCGGCCATCGATATTGGCCACAAACCCGAATCCGCACGCGTCGTGCTCATAAGACGGCTCGTAGAGCCCGCTGGTGGAGACAGTTCGCATGTGCTTTCCTACGTTATAGTTAGAGCCACGGGGGACGGTCCGACCAGGGTCGGGAAATCGCGCATTGGGGTCGCCGCCGGCGAGCGCGATACTTTACGCGACCATTCCCTGCCAAGTCAATTCCGGCAGGGCCGCTCGCCCTGCCATTCCCCGCAGCCGTGTCAATCTGTTATCATGCCGCCGAATGCGCACGCCGCTGCGGTCGGTCTGCACATTCTAGCGAAAATCCAGCCGCGGTACAGCAAAACCCAGACCGGTTTTGGCGCGTCTTATCCACGTGGCCATTCCCTACAGGCGCGGCGTATTATTTTCATGAGCGAGTCCACGTTAGATTCACCCCTCGACGACGCCGAACCGACCCCCATTCCGCGCATCCACGAACCCTCGCGCACCACGCTGCATCTCATTAGCCTGTGCGGCTGGATGCTGTTTGTCGCTTGGGCCGCAACCCTCATCATTTGGGGCTTCGTTCAACCGGACCCGTATGCGCAGGGGTGGCGGCTTGTCGCCGAACTGGCCGTGCTCGGACACGTGCTGAACGTCGCGGACGGCATCAACAGCGGGTTCAGCAAGATCTACCTTTTGGTACAAAGCGGGCTGCAAGACATCATTTTGGTACTTATCGTCTACCCGTGGGTCGTCCGCGGCTATCAGGGCATGGAAACCCGCGGTTGGGTAGGAAAATCGATCGACAATTTCCGGAAAAGCGCCGAAAAGCACCAGAAATACGTCGAGCCCTTCGGCGCCATCGGCCTGTGGGTCTTCGTATTCTTCCCCTTCTGGAGCACGGGCGCGCTCGTGGGCGCCGTCATCGGCTATCTGATCGGACTGCGCACGTGGGTGAACTTCGTCTCTGTGCTGACCGGCCACGCACTCGCCGTCATTTGCACCATCTGGTTCTTCGACTTCGTCCACGAATGGGTCGAGAGCGTCAGCCGCACCACGGTCCAGTACCTCCCCTGGGCCATTGGCGGCGGCCTCGTGCTGATGTGGATCAGCAGCCAAATCTACAAACGCCTCCGCGGCCCGCGGGCTGCGGAGTGATTCAGCGAGGCATTGACATTTTTAGCAAACAGAACTAAGGTGTCTACCAGTGCTGCTTATGGGGGGGTCTGCCATGCGTCCCCGAGTTTGGACTGGCCTTGGTCTGCTGCTAATTGGCGGGATACTTGTCCTCCTCGCAGTAAAACCCTACCTTCGAAACAATCCCGTTAGTCCTCCAATCAATTCCAGCATTGCCGAAACGAGCAATCTAAAAAACGGTTCGAGTAACGCTAGTTCAATCAATTCAAACCAGCCCAATAGTTCCAACGAGCAAATTCGTGGCACGGTCTCGGATGTTGATGGTTCCAAAGCCATCGCCGGGGCCGTGGTGCGAGCCAGTTCCACAACGAGTTCCGATATCTTCGAAGCAACGACTACCGACGATGGAAGTTTTGCGCTTTCTAGTTTGCCGGTGGGTCAGTATTCGATTTCGTGTAAGGCCGCTCTTCCCTATTTGCCGACCACATCAAAGCAGAAAACGTTAGTAACCATCACGCAACGAGGGCCGCCGATCGATATTAACCTTCGCCTTTCCCGCGGCATCGTGGTTTATGGCAAGGTTATTTTCGAAGACGGCAGTCCGGCCTCATTCGCGAATGTCACAGGCCGGCAATCGAGTACTCAGTCGCTTCTCAAGGAATATCCTGCTACAGCTTCTCTCTCTGACGACAACGGCCAGTTTGAGATCGGCCCCTTCGAGGCAAACACCACTGTAACGTTGATGGCCCAACTGGAAAATGCCTCTAGCGCGTGGACCGGACCCCTTGGGATGCAAGCGGATACCACCACGCAGGAGGTTCGGGGCGTCGTCCTGAAATTGCAACCCGGAGGACGCATCGAAGGAACGGCACGCACAACCTCATCGCACGTGCTCGTGCATGCGCGCATCGAAGCAAATGACCAGTCCATCGGCAAATATGAGACAACCACCGACGGCGACGGACGCTATTCGCTGGGTGGACTTCCGGCCGGGCAGTATAGTTTGCGCGCGATTCCGGGAGACCTGCAGTCAACGAACGCGCCAGACACCAAGCAAGTCAAAATCGCGGCAGGCGAAGTATTGACCGGAATCGACATCGTGTTTGACGATGGCGATCGGCTCACCATCACCGGCAACGTAACCACCGACACACACGAACCAATCGCAGACGCATTGATTACCGCGATCAATGGCGAATCTGAGTTGGCCGTTGCTACCCACGAAGATGGTGCTTACACGATCCCCTACCTGCGCCAAGGCGTGTATGAACTCACGGCCCAGCATCCGAACTTCATGTCAGCGCAAAAAGAGGCGCAGAGCAACAGCGTTGGAATTAATTTCATACTGAAACCACTCAGCGAAATCACACTCCGCGTTCAGGACGAATTCACAAAGGCACCCATTCCAAACTTTAACGTGGTGTTCTCGGGCTTTGGAGATCTCTTCAAGCATCAATCGCAAGTATTCGATCCGAATGGAACGTATCGCATCGACCTATCCGAACTGTTCGCGGATCGACTAGTCGCGCTCAAAACCGGCACTGAAGCAACATTGAATCTTACCGTCGAAGCAGCCGATTACCTCCCCAATTCACAATCGCTCTCCTACTCGGAGTCCAGCAGCACCCATCCTGAAGTCCTGATGCTCTTAAAGAAGGGAAAAAACACCCTGTCCGGTGCCGTGGTTGATGAGCAAAACAATCCGATAGCCGGCGCGGAGGTGTTCGCGGGGAACGTTGCCATGCTTGGAGGCAAAAAAGCGACGTTTCTCATCAAAACAAACGTCGATGGAAAATTCCGAGTCGAACACTTTGCAGAAAAAATCGAAGTCGCTTCGGCGCGCCATCCTGAATTTGGCCCATCGTCTGCATGGGTCAGCGACCTCAATGCTATCCGAATCGTTTTGCGAAAAGCAGGCACCATCGCAGGCACAGTCCGCGTAAACGGTCAGTTGAAATCGGGCGTACAGGTGCTAACACGTGATTACAGCGATGGTTCGCCGACATTCGAACAAACAACGACAGACACGGAGGGAAAGTATGTATTCCGCGCGCTTCCCTCAGGAAAACGCCAAGTGGGTGTCGCAAATCAATGGAAAACTGCGCGAGTCTTACCGGGTGATCAAGTCTTGGTTCATTTCGATATCGATCTCGAAGGACTTAGCCAGATTCAAGGAATTGTGACACTAAAAGGCGAGCCGGTTGAAGGCACCAATGTCGTCCTAGTTATGGGCGAGCAAGGGAATCTTGCCCAGAATCATTCTTTTAGCCACGGAACCGTCACCAACTCTGATGGTTTCTACAGCTTCGCCAATATACCCGCAGGATCAGGGTGGTTGGTCGCCAAACTCACAAGCGTCATCTCTCAACACGAACTCTCCAAAAGGTGCGCTGTCACCGTCGGAAGAAAAGAACGTGTGAACCTCAATATTGAGATGGAAAGCGGTTACTCGTTGACGGGAAAACTCGAAGGAAATTATCAATTCGGAACCGTTCTTCTTTTCAACGGAAATTTCAATGTTGACGAATGGATCGGGGACATCTCCAACATCACGCCGGAAAAAATCTCCGACACGTTTTTCGATCCATACGGCGCAGGCCAAAAGTCAGTTAGCTATCGCAATCAGGCGTTTAGTTTTTCTAATCTAGATCCCGGTCTCTACACACTTGCAGTATTAGTTTTTATTGAGGGTCTAAGCGACCCTACTCAGTATCACATCACTTCCCGAACAGTAGACGTGACCGCAAACGGAGAGAATTTCGTATTGATAAAGTTGCAATAATTTTTCGCATTTCATCCGAAATGCGAGTCGAGAGGGCACTTCAAGCGAAGCCAACACAAAGGAATCTGCAAATGATAACGAGAAAGCCACTCAAGAGAGCCGCTGCACTGTTTGTGTTCTCGGCGGCGGCCGCAATGGGCGTTCACCCTGCATTTGCGTTCGATTGTTGGGTAAACGGCGCCTGCGATACTGTGCCAAACTGCATTAACCTTCCTGGAGGGTCAGTTAAGTGGACGGCACCACGCCCGGGGCGTGAGCAGATATCGGAACCGGGATTGGGCAAATCTGCGAGTACTGGAGGCTGCGGTGAGATATCGGCATACAGTGGGCAGAATTGCGGGGGCAACTTGCTGGACTCTGGCTTTACGGGCAAACCCGTCCCGTCAGGGGCATTTACCTGCGGTATGGCGTGATATACGGCGGTTCTGACTGGAAATAATCTTCGCTTGAATGCCCCTCGACAAAAAATTATGCCTACGAATCGTATGTGTGTTTGGTTACTGCTTTTCATGCACCCCGCATTTGGCACGGACGGCAATGACAACACCGCCGCCGTTAACGCTTTAGTGCGCCATTTTTCGACAATTGAATCAGTCGATCTAAGCGCAAGCTTCGACTACACAACAAGCAAACCAGTTACTGCAGAGAACAAGAAAGACGCACATCTCATCCCCAATATCCTCAGCGCTCCCAGCGAAGGTGCGTCGGCTATCTGGAAAACAGAACTTCGTTTTAGAATGAGTGGTTCTTCATACAGAATCGATAAAACCAGTACTTCGCCGTTTCTCGCCTCAGTTCAAAATCATTCAATCATCCACCACGACGCTAAGACGTTTCGTTTCGACTGGAAAGATCGCACGCTTTATTCGGGCGGTATGTCACAACATGGCGCCTCGTATCCGATTCTAGTTCCAATACTTCTTCCTTTCCAATTCGCCACGTGTAATGGAGAAATCCCGACTTACGAAACGCTACGGGAACCCTCCATTTGGGAGAGTATGGCGTCAAATGCGCGTTGGATCGGCGATCAGAGTGTTAACAACATCAAATGTAGTATTTTCGAAATAGAATGTCACACCGTTAGCAGTTCTGGCTCGCAAGGCTCTCTTTACCGTGTTTTTCTGGCACCGTCGCTCGACTGGTATCCGCTGAGATATGAAATCTTTGAGCTTAATAACGGCACTCTACAGCAGGAATTTCGAGTGATCGAAATGGGCCATTTTAGCGACGAAGGCTTTCATTCTTTTCAGTCGGCTGAAGCAATCTGGTACGACCCATCAGGGGATCCCGAGGGCAAATTGGAACTCAAAGTCACCAATCTAGAGGTTAACGGTGAAATCAGACCTTCAATCTATTCCATTCCAGAGTCGCATATCGATAATGAGATCGTAATTTCGGACGATCCGGCCAATACAAGTATGGGGATCCAGACGGACATACAACCGTCCTTGCAACTCTCCGAAAAACTCTCGGTTTTGTTGTTTTTCTTAGGTGGATGTATTGCTGCATTTGGCCTCTCGTTAATGCGCAAGCCAAGAGATAAACACTAACACTCTCTGAGGGAGTGCTTATTATGACGCCCCAAAAAAATAACTATCTGCGTATTACTCTGATAACCATCGGCATAATAGTGTCTGGCTACTCCGCAGGAACGCTCATTCATCTATTTACAAACCGTTACCGCAACCCAAATCCTGAATTTTGGACCAAGACGGCACAGATACAATTCGGGTCGGTGATGTCTCATGTAATTTCTGAGTCCTCTATAGAAATCGAGAATCGAGGCATCAAACCACTCTACATCGATATCGCCGGTACGTCGTGTGGATGTACTAGCGCCGTCTTAGGCACCCAAATACTCGCCCCGCGCGAAAAAACTTTCCTAAAAGCCGAAATTGACGTCTCCGACGACGACGGAACATTCTCTAAAACAGTCACGCTGTCGACCAATGACCCTTTAAAACCTTCGATCCCCATTACGTATACAGGAACTGCAGTCCATGCCATTACGCTATCTCCCTCATTGGTAAATTTTTTTGAGGTGGATCGCGGCGATGCGATCAGGCCGATTCAAATAAAGATTTCATTAAATAACACTTTGGATCCGGCTGTTCTAGACACAGCTTCAGCCCACGCAAACGAACCGTATATTGGCGTAGACCTCAAACGTGCACCAAAGGAACTGCTACTGGAAGCCCGATTGCTCCCTCAGATGCCAATCGGCGCATTGCGTGGAAGCATCAGCTTCTACCTTCAAGGCGTCGACCTTGAGATAGGCATCCCCGTCCTCGCGAGGGTATTTGGAAGGATCGATCCGGAACCCGAAGTCGTTAATTTCAACGATATGACGCCCGGACAACAGAAGCAAGCTGAAATTAAGCTCCAAGGATTGAGAGAGTCCGACTCAATAACTTCGGTTGAAGTAAGTGAAAATATTCGAGATTTCCTAACTGTATCATTCGATACGAATGCCGCTGCAGGAATAATCAGCGCAAAACTAATTGCTCCACCGAAACCCGGAAGATTCGAAGCAACGATCATAGCTCGAGTACAGCAACCTGCCCCAGATCCAGATATAACAGTCTTCGTGCCTGTTCTGGCTGTGGTTCGTCAAAATCGGGAGTTTCAATAGTCGCCTGCCCCCGCGGAACTCGGGCCGGACGCCGTCAAACCGTGAGCCCCACCCACTGCGAAATCGTCGCAATAATCTCGAATTTCCAAGAACAGGCGAAAACTGCTGCGCTTGGTTAACTGAATGATCCTTGTCTCGCAACCACATGGACCGTAGTCCGCGCGGCAGTGCAACAAACTGCATTGGTAGTAGAAGAAGGCCGTCGACTGAAAGGGGATACTGTCTACCGCGCCACGCGAAACAGGCGGCCGTTTCCGCCGGCCAGGGTCATCACTACGATGCGCTCGCCGCTTAGGCGGGCGACTTCTTTCCATTCGCCGGTCGTCCGATCGAGTTCTTCGAGGCGACGTCCGCGTAGCGTGATTTTCAGCGTCGCTTCCACGGACTGGTTGTAGTCGCGGTTGACGATCATGAACGCGTCCGGCCGGTTGCGGTTCGCGAATAGACCGAGCACGTACTGCCCGTCGCTCAACACCTGCACGGGCGCGTCCGCGGGAATCGCCTGCGCGCCGTCGGGGATCGGCGCGGTGTGATACGCGCCGACGGAGTCGAGTTTCATCAGCGCAGGTCCGAGTTTTGCCATCTCGTGGTTTAGTTGCGCGACGGCGTCCATGAGCGGCATCTTGCGGCCGTCGATGTAGAGACCGTTGTATTCCTGCGGTCCCCAGTACGTGAAGTAGCTGATGCCGCGCCCGCCGTAGGCCATCGTCGTGAATACGAGCCAGCGCACTTCCGACGCGTTCGGCAGGCGCCAACTCTTCACGATCGTGTCCGCCTGGATGATGTTCAGGAACGGCCGCTCGGCGTCCAGCGCCGCCGTGCGGATCATGCCGAGGTTCAGGAAGTACTCCGTGCCGTCCCTCGGCTTGCCTTCTTTATCCTTCAGGAAGTGGTAGTGGTCGTAGCTGATGAGGTCCGGCTTCACGGTTTCGATGTATTGCCGGACATGTTCGCGATACCGCAGCACGGTCCCGCTATCGGCCACCTTCGTGCCGGAATCGACCGGCTGCCCCACCCGCGCGCGCTCGGCGGCGTCGGCGCTGACGCCGAGCTGTTCTTCGTTCGCATAGGTCGGGTAGAGATTGATGTAGGCGAGATGCGCCGGATCGCGTTCGCGGAGATAGGCGACCAATTTGCCGAGTCCCGGAAACGCGCCCGCGCCGGGTTCGTCGGTGATGTAGTAGGCCTCCAACGCCGGATGCTTTTTCACGCGCGCGATGAGCGCATCAAGTTCCGCACGCTTCGCCGCATCGTCCAGCACGTCCGGCCGCAAGAGGTCGCTTTGCAGCATCGCGCGCAGACCGTGCCGCGCGGCGACGTCCAGGCCCTCCTCCGGCACCCACGTCAGATTAAAACCTTCCGCGGCGACGTTCGCGAGGTTTTCATCCGTCGCCGGCGGTGGGCACCAGAAGGTGATGAGGAAGTCTTTTTGCGTCCAGCGCGTGGCGGAGTCGCCGAACGCCGTGGTGACCGCAAGCAAAGTCGACAAACAGATCCAGAGGATTCGCATGGCCCGATTGTAGGGTCGCGCCGGATGCCGGTCAACGTGAGGCAACGTCGGGTCCACACGTATAATCGGGCGCATGGCCGCCCCCAAAGCACTCAAAGACAAAGCCGCGAAACTCCGCGCGGAAATCGAGCACCACAATGAGCTCTACTACGCCCAGGCCGCGCCGGAAATCTCGGATGTCGAGTTCGACAAGCTTCTGCGCGAGCTGCAGGACCTCGAAGCGAAGCACCCGGACCTCGTCACGCCGGACTCCCCGACACAGCGCGTCGGCGGCGCGCCGCTGGAGGGTTTCGAGCAGATCACGCATGCCGTGCCGATGTTGTCCATCGACAACACCTACAGCGAGGCCGAAGTGCGCGAGTTCGACGCGCGCGTGCGCCGTGGGCTGGAGGGTGATGCGCCCGAGTATGTGGTCGAGCTGAAGGTGGACGGCGTCGCGATTTCCCTGCGTTACGAAAAAGGCGTGTTCGTGCGCGGCGCGACGCGCGGCGACGGCGTAACTGGCGACGATATCACCCAGAATCTGAAAACAATTCGCTCGCTGCCGTTGACGCTGAAGGGTAATCCTCCCCCGCTACTCGAAGTGCGCGGCGAAGTGTTTATGCATAAGTCGGAACTCGTGCGGCTGAACAAGGAGCGCGAGGCCGAGGGCGAAACGCTGTACGCGAACCCGCGCAACACGACGGCCGGCACACTCAAACAACTCGACACCAAGCTCGTCGCGAAGCGGCGGCTGAACCTGTTTGTGTTCGACATCGCGGAGGTGGCCGGAGGGCAGCGCGCGGAACATCGCGACACGCTAAAGAACTTAAAAAAATGGGGATTTCCCGTCAACGACACCTTCGAGTTCTGCAAAGACATCGACGGCGTGATGAAGGTCATCGAGACGTGGAACACGAAGCGCCACACGCTCGACTACGAGACCGACGGCATGGTGATTAAGGTGAACGATCCCGCGCAACGCGCGCGGCTCGGTTCGACCGCCAAATCCCCGCGCTGGGTGATTGCGTACAAGTTCCCGGCGGAAATAAAGCCGACGAAGCTGCTCGGCATCAGCATCCAGGTCGGCAAATCCGGCACGCTCACGCCTGTCGCCGAACTCGAACCGGTCACGCTCGCGGGCACCGTCGTGCGCCGCGCGAGTCTGTATAACTTCGAAGACCTTGAGCGCAAAGACCTGCGCGTCGGCGACACGGTTGAAGTCCAAAAAGCCGGCGAGATCATTCCGCAGGTGCTTGGTTATGTAAAAGAAAAACGCGTCAAAGGCGCGCGCCGCTTCAAAGTGCCCGACGCGTGTCCCGTCTGCCTCGGCGCGGTACACAAGGATCCGGACGGCGCGTATCTGCGCTGCCTGAACCTCTCCTGCCCCGCACAAGTCACGGAGCGCTTGGTTTACTTCGCGAGCCGCGGCGCGATGGACATCGAAGGCATGGGGCCCGCCATGGTCGAACTCGTGGTGAACGCCGGATGGGTCAAGGATCCCTCCGATCTATATGACTTGACCGTCGAGCAACTCGCCGGGCCGGAAAAAAACAAGCTCAAATCTGCCGAAAATCTCGTTAACGGCATCGAAGCCTCAAAAAAACGCCCCCTCCACCGCCTGCTCACCGGCCTGAACATCCGCCACGTGGGTGGACGCACCGCGCAAGTGGTCGCCGATCACTTCGGCTCCATGAAGGCGATCGAAAACGCCAGCGTCGAAGAATTACAGGAAGTGGACGAAGTTGGCGAGGTTGTGGCCAAAAGCATCCACGACTTCTTCGAGACCGACGAAAACCGCGCACTCATTAAGCGCCTAAGTGCGCATGGCCTCACCATGCAACAGGAGAAGCGCGCGGCGAGCGCGGGTCCGCGGCCGTTTGAAGGCAAGACGATCGTGGTCACGGGCACGCTGGCGAATTATTCGCGCGACTCCATCGAGGAGCGCATCCGCGAACTCGGCGGGAAGTCCTCGGGCAGTGTCAGCAAGAAGACCGACTACTTGCTCGCGGGCGAAAGCGCGGGATCGAAGCTCGACAAGGCGCGCGAACTTGGCGTGACGATTCTGGACGAAAAAGAATTCGAGAAACTGGCGGGCGAAAAATGAGCACACAAAATATCCTGGGCGAACAATACATCGACGCGGCGATCGACGTGCTGCAGAACAAGTCTTATCCGCGTATCGTAAAATGTCTCGGCGAACTCAACGACGACGAAATCTGGCGTCGTCCGAATGAAAATCTCGCCAGCATTGGCAACCTAATCCTTCACCTCTGCGGCAACATGCGGCAGTGGATCATCAGCGGTATCGGCGGCGCGCCCGACAAGCGTGAGCGCGCAAAGGAATTTAACGAGACAGGCCCCATCCCCCGCGCCGAGTTGATTCAGCGGCTGGATTCCACACTCCAGGAAGTCGTGCAGGTGCTCCGCAGCGCGGATCTCGTCAAGCTCACCGAATCGCGCACCGTGCAGGGCGAAGTCACGACCGGCGTAAGCGTGATTCTCCACGTCACCGAGCATTTCTCGTATCACACGGGACAAATCTCGCTGCACGTGAAGCTGCTCAAGAACATCGACCTCGGCTACTACAAAGACCGCAACCTGAACGTGCGCAGTTAGCGGTTCAGGATCGCGTCCAACACCGGGTCGCGGCCGTTCTTGTAGTCGTCAAACGTCATCTTGACCGGGATATCCGGCTCCAGCGTGTCGATGTCGAGATTCAGGTAAAGCTGTTCTTTGTATTGCGGATACTCGATCTTCGAGTAGCTGTGAAAGCCGGTGGATGCGTTGATCCGCACCTTGGAATTCGGCAATTCGAATGGCGCGCCTCCCTCGGCCCAAAAATCGAGATCGTCGCCGGCCAGTTCACCCACGACAACGGCGCCCTGGCTCTTCAGATTCGCGGCGTGGAACAGGCCCGCCGAGAATGTCGCCTGGCCCGTGATCACATATAGGGTGCCGGGAGTTTTGAATGTTTCGTCGCGCAGCATCCGGTTAAACGCCCCGCGCATCTGTGTCAGGTCGCCGCCGCTGTTCAGCCGCAGATCCACCACGACCTTTTTGGGGTGGTTGTCTTCAACGGTCTTCAACAATCCATCGATCAACGCGCCTCGATCGTCGCCTTCGCCGAATACGGAGCTGTTGTACTGGATGTACAATGTCTTTTCTTTTTTCAGGTACTGGTACCACAGCACATGGTTCGGATCGCGCAGATACAGCGGCGCGCTGAACGCGATTCCGAAAAACGTATACCGCCAGTTCATATCGTCAATCTCCGTCGCGCAGGCGAGGTCCCAAATCGCGAGCGAATATCGCGTCGGATCCGGCGGCTCGGCCGCCAGCGTCTCGCGGAGCGTCGATCCATCCGCCTTGGCGAAGACATACTCGGCCCGGTCCTTCGCGGGCGCCAGATCGAGTCCATACAGCAGCGCTGGGACAGTCAGGCGTATCGCCGCACCAAACCGTTTCCACGATCGATTGCCATAGGCGAGCGTGCCGATGCGTTCAACCAGCTCGGCTGTGTCGTGCCCGTCGATCGACACCAGCTTCGTACCCAGCAAACGCGCAAGCTCCGGACGCGCCTTCACGACATACAACCCATCGGCGAAGTACCAGAGGCGGACCGGCACACGTCCATACCGTTCATCACCCCGAGGCGGATTCGCGCCCGTGTGCCCGTTGTGCGCGTTCGCGACCGCCTGCATCACGCCGACGATGATGTGTTCTTCGTCGAGCGAAGCCAGCTTCGAACGTGTCGACGCGATTTGCGACTCAAATGCAGCACGCTCGTCCGGCGTGAAGCCGCCTTCCTTTTTCGGGAACTCGGCGACCAGGAAATCGAGGTCTGCCTCCCACGCCGGCACCTGCGACGGTTCGAGCGCCACCGCCGGCACAGCGACCGCCAGCACCAGAAGTAACGCTGCATATCGAATCCGTAAACGCATAACGCTCCTTTTGCCGGTGACCGGCCTCCGTTGGACGACACGAGGGCGACCGAAGTTTACCCCGCTAGCTCCGCAGACATCGAAATCCGGGTGTAATCCCACTGGGCTGGTATTGATTCGGATCCCACAGCCTCTCTAGGCTAATGAATGTCGGCTGCGCAAGAATCGTCATTTTCGTCACATTCACGCAACCCCACTGCAATTGGGAGCAAGGGACACTATGTCTTTTAGCGACGAATATAAAGCCGGGTACAGCGGTCAGTCGTGGGGCGTCGACACCTTTTCCTATTCGTATCAAATGGGACAAAACGATCGCGCGCGCCAGGTGCGCGAGGGCACCTATGGGAGTGACGGCGGAGCTTCAGGCGCGGTGGCCGGTGGCGGGGGCATCGTCTTCGCAGCGGTAGCCGTCATCATCGCCTTCTGCGCATTCGTAGTCGCACTGGTGAGCTACCCGATGGCCGCGGGTGTAACAGGCATCTTATTCGGTATCTCGGCGAGTGTGATCAATAGCGACGGAGCGAAGATGAATGGCGTCGGCCTCGTCTTCGCGCTGATGGTGCCGTGCTACATCATCTTTGTCCTGGCGTTTAATGTCGAGCAGAAAGTTGCAAACTTCAGGCCGTATCGCGTGTTCCGTCAATACTGGCGTGTTGTCGTCGGGACGTTTTTTGTGCACACCCTTTGCACCGGCCTGCACCGCGAAGGTTCGAATGCGGGCTTCTTTGAGTATGCCATTGACGTTGTCGCAACGGCCTCGTCTCCTTTTCTCATGTACCTGAATTCGATGAGGCTCGACCGAAAATATGAGATGGAGCCGATTCGCTTTCGTTGGCTGGAGGCCATCGTGGCGCCGGTTAAAAACCGGCTGGTTCCGAAAGTCAATGAGAGTATCCGAGAGACCCCGCTCTTCCAGGTGAAGGATGCATTGAGGGGCGGCGCGATGCAGGTGCAGGTGTCCAACGGCATGGTCAAGTTCGGCGATCATATGGTGCCGGTGGGCAATGTGAAGAAGATTAATTACGGCCGCGAATACCGCGGTTCATTGCTTGGCGTAGGCGTAGTGCTGCCCGTCGTGCTGATCGTCATCATCGGAAAAGCCACGAATGAAGAATTCATTGGATTTTTCCCGCAGTTTTTTGGATTGGCGAGTCTTGTGCTGGGCGCGGTGCTTGTGTTGTGGGGACTGATTCAGGCCACGCCGCCGGGCCGGTTGCAGGGGCCCTTTCGCACGATTGACTTCTATTTTGCCGTTGACGGCGAGAAAAACGAGCAGGTGTATTTGAAATTTCAGAAACCGCAGGACGAACGCATGTTCGTTCAGGCGTTGGACAATGGCTTGAAGGCAATGCCGAAGCCGGAGCCGATACAGACACCGGTGGCTGTGACCCTTAAACCGGAAAGCAGCCGCCTGCGAAAGCTGATCCCGTTTAAATTCTAAGGAACATAGATGGCGAAAAACGATTACGAGGCCGGCGTACTCGGCGAAACCGCCGGGCACGATATCTTCTCCCCCGATTATCAGGCGGGCGCACGGGTGCGCGAGCGGGGTGGTCGCGGCGGAGGTGGTGGCGGAGGCGGCGCGCTTGCCGGCATGGGCGGCGGCGGCATTGTGTTTGTCGCGATCATGGTCATCGCCGCGTTCTTCGCGTTCATCGCTGCATTTGCCACGTACCCCGTCGCGGCGGCCATCACCGGCATCGCGTATGCCATCGGCGCCTGGTACGAAAATCACGACGGCAATAACACCATGAACGGTGTCGGTCTTATCTTTGCCTACATGCTTCCCTGCTTCATCGTTTTCCTGTTCGCGATGAAAGTGGAACATTACGTGGCGTCGTTCTGGTTTTACCGCGCGTTTCGCACGGTGTGGCGGATGCTTGCGGGTACGCTGATCGGATTCGTGATCGGCTCTGCCACGCACACGCAGGGCGGGAGCCTCACGGGTGTTCACCTGTTCGACATGATCCTGAACTACATGGCCGCTGGGCTTGGATTCATCATTGGTTATATGAACTCCATTCGCCTCGACGACAAACACGATTTCATGCCAGTGCACATCAAGCCGCTGGACCGCGTCGTGAAACTACTCATTGGCTGGGCGCCGGGATACAAAGACAGTGCGTTTGCACCATTCCGAAAGGCACGCACGCGGGCCGAGGTGCTCCAGACGAGGCCGTATGAACCCGCGGAAGCGCCGAAGGCGGACTAGGCGTCCGGCGTGAGATCGGTGAACACAAAACCGTCGCGCGTGATGGTCTCTCTCACGCTCATCGGTATTTCGTGCCGGAACATCGGGCCGTCGTAGCAAAACGTGTGGAACTCGCCGCGCTCGCCGCAGGGATCGACGCCGGGCGGCAAGTCCGCTAGTAGCAGCTCATCGAAATCGCGGCCGGCGAATTTTTCGGGCAATTGCTTGGGGTCCACACACGTAATCACGGCGCGCATGCCCTTGCGTAGCATTTTGCGCGCGAGTTCGCCGGTGTTTTCGTGCGTCGTCCAGACGGGGAAAATCGGCTCGATGCCGGTGCCCTTCATCATCCGGACGCGATAGGCGCGGACGTCCTCAAGAAACAGATCGCCGAATGCGATCTGCTCCACGCCTTCGCGTTTCGCGCGATCGATGGCCTCGCGCATGATCGCTTCGTACTGCTCGTTGGAGCAGGGCCACGGCAGCATCACGGGCCACAGCGGCGCGCCGACGGAGTTCGCCTGCGCCTCCACCAGTTCCCGGCGTACGGCGTGCATGGCGACGCGATCGGCGGCCTCGTTGAATGTGGTCAACAAGCCTACGACCTCGATGTCGGGACAGAGACGCAACACGTGCAACGCCCAGGCGCAGTCCTTGCCGGAACTCCAGGACAACAATACGCGCGTCATCGCGAGCGGCCCGCCGGCAGATTGATAACGCGCAACGGCGCGGGCAAACCTTCCGGAAGTGGATGCTCGGTGTGCAACGCGTGCGCGAGGATTTCGAGGCTGTCGACGAGTCGCGGACCGGGCCGGCTGAAATACGCGGACCCATCGACGACATACACGCGGCCGTCGCGCACCGCGGGCACGTTGTTCCAGCCGGGCACACGCGGCAATACGGCGACATCGTCCATCGTGCGCTCGACGCCGAACCCGCAGCAGGCGATGAACACGACCTCCGGCTGCGCCGCGATGACCTCGTCCCACGTCAACGTACGGCTACGCTGGCCTTCCACGCCGAGCATTTCCGTGCCGCCGGCGAGCCGCACGAGTTCTGGACTCCAGTGCCCGCACGAAAATGGCGGATCGAGCCACTCCAACAGCGCGATGCGGGGACGGCGCGCGAGGTTCGCGGAACGATTCGTGACGGCATCCACGCGCTGCTGAAACTCAGCGACGACTTTCTCCCCCGCGCGGATTTTTCCCGTCGCGCCGGCGACCTCTTGAATCGCAGTGAACACCTCGCCGAGCGTTTCCGGCTCAAGATTGATCACGCGCGGGGCGCCGGGCAGTGAACACGCAGCCGCGCGCACTTCGTCCTCGGCGACTGCACAGACGTCGCACAGCGCCTGCGTTACGATCAGATCGGGACGCAACGATTCGAGCGTCGGCAAATCCAGGGTGTACAACGCGCGCTGGCCTTTCAGCCGCTGCCGCACCAGTCGATCGATTTCGCCGCTGGCGGCGTCTGTCGGGATGAGCGTGTGCGTCACCTTCGGCAGATCGCGCACGAAGTCGGGGTAGTCGCATTCGTGTGTGACACCGACGAGTTGGTCGCCCAAACCCAGCGCGCAGATGATCTCGGTGGCGCTGGGCAGCAGGGAAACGATGCGCATCGCTTTTCCTATCGGGAGTGATCCACGGGGCACGACCCGGCCGCCTTGCGCGCGACCAGGACCGAGAAAGTATGCCGCCGCCGCGCGATGAAACGGTACGCCGCGGGCGAGACCAGCGAAATCAGCGGCAATTGCAGCACGCGCGCGAGCCAGCGCCAACGACGAAGCCCGAGACAAATCTGCGGCAAGGCGGCGTCGCCCGCATAAATATGGCCGTTTGCATCCACCAGATGCATCGCTTCGAGGCAACGGGTCTGGGCGATCTGCGGAAAGCGTTGCGCGCGGTCCTCGGACTGGCAGGCGACAAACTCGAAGGCGCCGGGCGCCATGTTGCGCGCGATCCAGTCGCGCGCGGCGCAACACAGCGGGCACTCGCCGTCGTAAATGAGCGTGGCGTTCATACTTTTACGAACGACCGGAACGGAACAATCATTCCGTCGTCACTTTTTGGCGTATCGCAATACTTTCTTCAGCGCACCGGCGACCTCGTTCACATTCTGGTCGGTCATGCCGGGGTACAACGGCAGCGAGAGCACTTCGTGCGACGCGTCGGTCGCCTCCGGCAGGTCTTCCGGCTTGAATCCGAGCGTGTCGCGATAATAGGCGTGCAGGTGCATGCCGTAGAAGTGGAAACCGACACCGATATTTTCCTGGCGCAGCAAATGCGCAATTTCGTTGCGCGTCTTCGACAATTTCTCGCGGCGGAAGCGCACGATGAACAAGTGCCAGGCGTGCTCGTCGTGATCGCGCACGGTCGGCAGGCGGATTTCCTCCACGTCGGCCAGCGCGCGCAGATACAGGCGCGCGAGGCGCCGGCGCCGCGCAAGGAAATCCGGCAACTTCTTAAGCTGCTCGAGACCCACGGCGGCGTTCACATTGCCGAGGCTGTATTTATAGCCCGGTTCGATCACTTCGGGCGGTGCGGGAACGGCCGTGGGGCTGTAGCGATCCCACGCCGTGGCCGCCATGCCGTGGTGCGCGAGACGACGCAGGCGCGCGGCGACGTCGGCATCCTGCACCGCGATCGCACCGCCTTCGAAGGTCGTCAGGTTCTTGATTGCATAAAAGCTGAAGCAGGCGTACGGCCCCAGGCTGCCGATCGGGCGGCCTTTGTACTTCGTGCCGATGGCGTGCGCCGCGTCTTCAATCACCGCGAT
This sequence comes from uncultured Nitrospirales bacterium, assembly GCA_964620045.1. Lineage (GTDB taxonomy): Bacteria > Hydrogenedentota > Hydrogenedentia > Hydrogenedentales > VFKU01. Next base: position 70,593 of record CAZUJL010000012.1, on the reverse strand, counting down.
GCCGCGCTTACCCGCGAGCGCATAGATGCCGTCAATCTCGCAGGCCTGGCCGGCCATGTGCACCGGGATGATCGCGCGCGTGCGGTCGGTGATCTTCGCGTCAATCGTGGACGGCGTCACATTCAGCGTGCCGCCGTCGATGTCGGCCAGCACGACCTTCGCGCCCATGCTCATGATCACGTTGCCGATCGACGGCCACGTGAGCGGCGAGGTGATGACTTCGTCGCCCGGCTTGATGCCGATCTGCGCGAGGCAGAGATGAACCGCCGCGGTGCACGAGTGCGCCGAGACGGCGTCCTTTGCGCCGGTAAAATTCGCGATGCCTTTTTCGAAGGCCGGGATCGCGGGGCCGGAGGTCACCCAACCGCTGCGAATCGCCTCAATCGCGGCATTCTCTTCTTCTTCGCCAATCACGGGCTTCGCCAGTGGAATGAAACGCGGCGCCCAGGGTTCGCCGCCTTGATCGGGCGGCAACTCGAGCAGGCGCTTCATGCGCCGGACGTTCGAGTGCTCCTCGGCGAAGGGATCGATTTCCGGATGCGCGCGCAGCTCGCGCTCGACCTCGCGCACGCCGTCCTCTACGCCGAATTTGCAGTGGAACCCGAGCTTTTCGTGAAGCTTCTTGAACGAAACGTGGTAGCTGCGGAGATCGTCGTCGTCTTGCGTTTGGAACAGCTTGGTATTGGGGATGCTCTGCGAAACGATCTCGCCGAGCTTTTGGATTTGCAGGTTAATGCGGTCGTCGCCGACGTTGAAGACCTGGCCCGCCACCTTCTCGGCCGGCAATTCGAGGAAATCCGCGAACAGTCGTGCCATATCCTGTACGTGAATGAATGGGCGCCATTGCTTGCCGCCGCCGAGGACGTTCACCTGCCCTTTGCGCACGGCCGTGGCCGTCATGATGTTGATCGCGAGGTCAAAGCGCATGCGCGGCGACCAGCCAAACACGGTTGCGGCGCGCGAAATGACCGGCTGCAGGCCTTGATCGATCAGGCCGCACACGATTTTCTCCGCTTCGATCTTGCTCTCGGCGTACGCGGATACCGGATTCAGCGGGCTGTCTTCGTCGAGCACGTCGAACACGCCCTTGCCGTACACCGAGCATGAGGACGCAAGCACGAAGCGGCGGATGCCGGCGGCGGCCGCGCGCTCGGCGAGCTTGCGGGTGCCTTCGATGTTCACGTCGAAGGTGAGGTGCGGATGAAGGTCGCACGACGGATCGTTCGCAAGGCCCGCGAGGTGCACGATGCCCTGGATGCCCTTGAGCACGTCGGGGTACTGCTCGAAACGGCGGATATCGCCGGAAACGATTTCGCATTTCGCGCCGAGTTTCAGGCTCGTGAGCGGCGCCTCGCCGAAACACATCCGGTCGAACACGCGCACGGTGTGCCCGCGGCGCACCAATTCCGGCACGAGCCAACAGCCAACATACCCCGCCCCGCCGGTCACCAATACGTGCATAAACGTCTCCGAACTGCCGTCTAAACCGCGCTAAACCGCGGAAGTATATCAAGCGTTTCAAACTGGCGCGAACGCGAAAAACGCTGTTGATCACTACACCGTCGATCGCTATCGTATGGCGCCGGGGGAACCAGAAAAATGCCAGGGGCGCTCCGCCAACTCGATCTGCACCTGCCCGTCTGGAATGAGCAGGCGCTGCAGGCCCGCCTGCACGAGCTGTGCGGCGGCCGCATCGAGCTTACCCTCACCGACAACGCGACCACGATGATGACCTTCAAGCCCGGCACGCTGCGGCGTCCACCACGGCTGCGCGTGCATCGTATGTTTGCGGGTGCCCCGGCGGACGTGGTCGAGGCGCTGGCCCAGTGGTCGCTCGGGCGGCGCCGGCGCGGCGTGGGCAAGGTGCTGGATGACTTCATCGCCGCGAACCGGCACCTGATCACGCGCAAGCCGGTGCTGCTCGAAAATATGATCACGGCCGGTGAGTTCCACGATTTGCAGGCGTACTACGATCACGTGAACGCGGCGGAATTCGGCGGCCGCATCGACGCGCCGATCACGTGGGGCAAAGTGCCGCCGCAACGACGCCGGCGCTCGATCCGCCTGGGCAGTTACTCCCCCACCGATCATCTGATCCGGATTCATCCGTACCTCGATCAGGATTTCGTGCCGGATTTCTTCGTGCGCTACATCGTGTTTCACGAAATGCTGCACGCGGAGCTGGGTGTCGAGATCGATGCCGTGGGTCGGCGGTGCGTGCACACGCGCGAGTTCAACGCGCGCGAGCGGCAATACCGCGACTACGCGCGCGCGGTCGCGTGGAATGACCAGCCGGCGAACCTGCGCCGCCTGCTGCGGCCGGTGGCCAAGAGCGCCTGAACCGTCACAGCGGCCTGCGCGCCCCAATCTTGAACGCGCCGCCGCGCCACCCTACTATGGCGGCTTCCGAGAGCGAGGGTCTGCGCATGCCAGCCGCGTACAAAGAAAAAATCGAGAACGTTCCGCTGTTGGCGAATTTCCAGCCGGCGCTGCGCAAGCAACTGTCGGACATCCTCTGCGACATCGCCAAAGTCCGCGTGCTCAAGAAAGGCGAGCAGCTTTACGCCGAGGGCGCGATCGACGACAATACTGGCGCCATCATCGTCGACGGCGCGCTCACGGTCGCCTTTGGCACCAACAAGCCGGTATTCGTGCAGGCGCCCGAACTCGTCGGCGAGATGCAGCAGTTCAACAAATACGGCACGCGTACGGCGACCGTCTGCGCAAAAGACCCCACCACCGTCCTCGAATTCGCCTGGCACGACTTCGTCGCGCGCGTGCAGGACCGCCCTGAAATCGGCCACGCCGATCAGCTCCTGATTCGCACTGCCTTCACCAAATTCGCCGGCGACCGGTTCAAAGAGCGGAAGAAGTAGTTCGCGCATTATCACGTTTTGCCACGCCGTGCCTTAACGGCGTCACACTATGCCACCGGGGACTCCGGGGACCGACCTCCATCGGTCTGCCGATGTTCTCTATTACCTATGCACGGTTGTTGCAGCGTGTGGCGGGAAAAGCGTAGGTGCGAGACAAGGGTTCCACTCAAGCGGCGGGACGCCGCTTCCACATTAAGACCAGTCGCGAAACAAGGGTGTCGTGCGAAACAAGGTGCTGCTGCAAGGATAATTTTGATGGAAATTCGCAGTTGATTCGGAACTGATTCGAAATGAAATCGCAAGGAAATTGAGCGCAACTCTGGTGCAATTTGAGGAATATCATTGTAATGGCTCATTATATTGGCTGTCTGTAAGTCTTAAGGGGAAATCGAATGAGTCTGCGGCGGGCTGCGTTGTTTTGTTTGATGTTAAGCGTTCTAGCAGGTGCGTCGGGGGCGCAGATGACCAATACGGTTTATCCCGCGACGGGAACGCCGTTCAGCCCGCCCTCTTCGGCGGATAGTAACTCGGATGGTTGGCCGGACAATCCGATTGCGGCACTGGGCGATGGAGATTTGTGGGTTTCGATTGGCGGACCGCGATCTGTGGCAGCGTTGCGGTGGTCGGACGATGTCAAAACGCAAAGCATCGACGTCGAGGTGCCGCGTGTCGGCGGTGGGACGCAGCGCATTCTCGTGGAGAGTCCGGGAACGCTGGCAGACGGCGGCGAGATCGCGGTGTTGCTGGTGGGCGTGGCGCCGGACCTGACTTCGTTGTTCGGCGCGGCGCAGGCATCCGAGTTTGAAGCGCACGAGGATGCTGAATTACTGACCGGCGGGCAATATGTCGAGATCAGTGTGCTGGTGAGCGACGACAACGGCGCGACATTTGATGAGATCGACCCTGTGCGTCTACAGGATGCGCCGATCCGCGTGCGTTTTGAAGACATGATCGCGCCGGTCGATGCGTTTCCGGTGCTATACGAACACCCGACCTACATCGCGAGCGATCCGAGCAGCGGTCTAGCCCCTTTGGCGGAATCGGGTTCGTGGACGGCGGCTTCCTGCGTCACCTTACCGCACGACGAAACCGCACCCAATGACGAGGCGCAGCCGGTCTACATCGAAGCCGAACTGCGCTCGCTATCCGTGTTCGCGCCGTTGGACGCTGCTCTGGCAAACGGCACGGGTTCAACGGAGAACGGGACCGGTGGCGGGACGAGTGAAAATGAATCTGGAGAAATCACACTTGGTGGCGAGGAAACGTTTACGAGTGGAGGTCCACTGTCGGAAGGCGGTGAATCGCTCATAGACGGGCCGGGCGGTGGCGGGCAAACTTCCTTGATGCTCGGGCCCGGCGACCCGGTGTGGGTGGACTTCGGAGAGAGCGGCTACGAAGACGGTACGGAAGAGAATCCGTACAACCTGTTTGCCGAAGGAGTCTGGGTCGCTGCGGTAAATGGCAGCGATTCGGTGCTCATCGATCGCCGAACGCCGATTTATCGTTCCGGGGAATCCGGCTCCTACAACCCGCCGCACACGATCAGCGTTGAAGCCGTCAATGGCCCGGTGCGTATCGGCGAATCTACGGCGACGCTGTTCACGTACTTCACCGGTATTGGCGCCGTGGTCTACGAACCGGTCGGCGAATCTCTGAGCGGATTGAGCTACGCCATTAACCCGGAGCAACGCACCTTCCCCGAAGGTGCCGCGATCACGGTGAAGGCCTACCCCGCCGAGGGATACAAGTTTGATGGTTGGTGGTTTCCAGAAGACCCATCGCAAACAGCTTCGCAAGAAGACCTGTTAGTTGCCGGAATTCATTCTTTTGTGCTCGAAAAAAACCGTTTGCTGTGGCCCGTATTCACAGAAAACGAAACGAATCTCGACGTAGCCGATCCAGATGAGGATGGAATTGCAAATTTCCGTGAGGCCGAACTAGGCACCAATCCCAATAACCCCGATTCGGACGGCGATACGATGCCTGACTGGTGGGAAATAAACTATGGTCTCGACCCGCTCAGTGCATCGGGTACCGCCGGCGCTAGTGGAAATCCAGATGGCGATGAATGGACGAATGGTGCGGAGTTCGGGTTTGGGTCATCCCCGATCAATCCTTTGTCGGTCAACTACCAAATCGAACAAGGCTTTAAAGGCGTAGCTGTTCAATTTGTTAGTCCGGGAGTGACTCCCTCCGTTGACGGACGGGTGATTGAGGTGGTTACCGATTCCCTCAATACATACTACAGCCAAGCACCCGCTCCTGCGCCCACCGACCACTATCGCCTTCACACTCGATATCGCACGGGCGATGAAGTGACTTGGCGTTTCACACCCACGGAGCCATATCAAGACTTCGTCGTTCTGAAATGGCTACTGGGAACCGGAAGTAACAATGTATTGGGCACAGGAAATGAAGTAACATTCATTGCGAATTGGTGGCACTACTATCCAAATACTCCACCACCGCCTCCAAATGTGTCCGTTGAATCACAAATCACACTCGTGTTACGTGGACCTATTCCTTCGGATGCCGAACTGAAAGGTGTCCGAGTCACTGCTCCTGGACCATTCGGCAATGCGTTTTTCGAAAGCGAAATGACGGAATGGGGTACACCGGACGGTGCGCCACTGGAACGCAAAATGGAACAAGAAGCGCATCCCGAGCGCGTAGGCTATCCACGAGCCGCGGAGGTTTACTTTGATGCTATCCGCGAGCGGACAATTAATGGGGATATTGCTGGACCATTCGTTGTGGAACTTCAGGGACAACTTGACACGAGCTTTTCGGAAGAAACTTTCGACGTCATCTGGTCTTTCCATGATGACAGCATACAGGCGGGCAGACTGATCGGCGATGGGTTAAACGCACGACTTGAATTTGATAACTCTAATCCGCCGGTTCCTGGCCTGTACAAAATCCGATGTGAAGTACGGGTTAACGGTGAAAAATCGGCACCGCCATCAAGGACCGCTGTCGCCTACGTTTTGCTACCCTTCGCCGGGCCGGACGTACAGGATTGGATTATCCAAGAAGCACGGCAAATCGTTGATGGCACAGCCAACAATCCCGGCGTAGGCGAGCAATGGGTGGAATATATGCTCGATGAGGGGCCGATTCCCATCATCGACGTGCCGTTTATCGGTGAAGTGCCGTTTGATCCGCTCCAACGCATGGAACGAGCGTTTGCTTCGGTCGCGGCATTCCGATTTGATTACACTCAAATAATGTTTTTGTACGGATTGGAAAGGCCGACACGGAAGTATAGTTACGGCTTGAATGAATCGGGTGAATCAAACGCCGATCGACTTGACCATGTCAATTTTCCAGCATATGCGACAGTAGACAATACAGTTTTGGTCCGCGGACGGATCAATGTGATCCTTTTCACAGTCTGGGCGAAAGCCGTCTTTTTCGCAACAACACAGCATGGCTACCCGGCAAATCCGAGTCAGGACAGTCTACTTCTTGATGGTGCTTGGCTGAACAATCTAGGAAAAGGGATCAAAAAATTGGCGTTAAACTGGACCTTAGATGTTGAGGATATTATCGACGATCCCACAGCTACAGAGACAGGGATCGAGCTGTATAATGCTATTAGAGAGAACTGGAGCGATGCACAGATAAAGGAGCACGTACTAACTCCAGACCGAGCACTTGGTATGCAAACCATCAACCCTAATGTATATGACCGTGCTTTGTGGCCGCGCGGGGATTATGAAGCGACACCGAATACCACACCTTGGGTCGGGAACGACGGGCTTGTCAGCCAAGGACGATTTGACCGTCCTTATATTTTCTTGCAGTTCGAAAACATGGACATGAACCCCTGGACGGCCAGCAATGAGGATTAAAATGCTAACTCAAAAACGCCAATTGCCTCAGCATTTATTCTTAACGCTTATTTGCATAGTTATGTTCGCGGGATGTGACCAATCCGCTCGGTCATGGTTACGATCATTTGTGGACTACCCGCCGGATTGGGTTGTATTACGAGAAACTCGAACCGAAGGGAAAGTTGAATATTGGGTCGGATATATACCAAAGATGTACATAACAGACATTATCCGATCACAAGCGGAATTAGCTGATTCTAAGGATACTCTGCAGTTACGTCTGCCCGTGCTTCCCGAACGCATTTATTATATTTTCGTTTCGCCGAGTCAGCTCAAACAACACACATGGAACATCGATGTTGACGAACCAAACTATATCTATCGCTGGCATAAAGGCGAATTGACAGCGCTGAAAGAACGCGAGGATAAAGAGCGCGACAAACAAAACCGCTTCCTTGATGACACGCCTGTCACCGTGCCGGAGCCGGTAGAGCTAAGCTCAGATGAATGACGCCAACAGAAACCCATGTTCGGGGGTTGAGGCACGCCTAAGCGGAGCTTAGGTGTGGCACCCGGTATTAACGGGTGGAGTGTGTCGCCAGGAGGGCGGCGCTACGGATGGGTTATCGGTGTTCATCCGTGTTTATCGGTGGTTATACGGTTCTTGACCTTAGAGATTGCCGCGGCATTTCGCTCTTCGCGAAATGCCTCGCAATGACGAGCGAAAACGATTGGTGCGGTTCTTCGTTTCCTCCGTTGCCTTCTGTGAAATGCAGTTGTGGTTACGCGCGCAGGAGGCGCAGGGCGTTCGCGATGACGAGGAGCGAGGCGCCCATGTCGGCGGCGATGGCCATCCAGAGGGTGGCGAGGCCGGCGACGGCGAGCAGGATGAAGAGGAGTTTCAGGCCGAGCGCAAAGGCGATGTTTTGCTGGATGATGCGCAGTGTGCGGCGACTGTGGTGGATGAGCCACGGAAGGCGGCTGAGGTCGTCGGACATGAGCGCGATGTCGGCGGTCTCGATGGCGACGTCGGAGCCGGCGGCGCCCATGGCGATGCCGAGGTGGGCGGCGGCGAGTGCGGGCGCGTCGTTGATGCCGTCGCCGATCATGGCGATGGCGCCGTGGTCGCGCGCGAGATGGCGGATGCGGTCGACTTTTTCTTCGGGGAGGAGTTCGGCGTAGATTTCGTCGAGGCCGCCCCACGAATCACTGGTTGATGCCGCGACGGCGCGGCCTACGGCTTCGGCGGTGCCGCGGTTGTCGCCGGTGAGCATTACGAGGCGGAGTCCGGCGCGGCGGAGGTCGGCGAGGATCTCGGCGGCCTGTGGGCGAACGGTGTCGGCGATGGCCACGATGCCGCAGAGGTGGTCGTTGTTGCCGATGGCGACGACGGAATGGCCAGCAGCCTCGATGGCGGCGATGGTGTCGTGTTGCGAGCAGCCGTTGTGCGTGGATCCGCTCGCGAGGGGTTGGCCGTTGGTTGAAGAGATTGCTTCGTCGCCAACTGCGCTCCTCGCAATGACAACGTTGGCGTTGCCGGTGGCGGGAGTGCTCTTCGCTGTGACGAAGTCTGCGTTGCCTGCTGCGACCGATGACGGTTTGTCCGCGTGGCGTTCGTGGACGAGGCGGTGGCTGCCGATCCAGAACGCGCGGCCGCGGAAGGTGCCCTCTGCCCCACGTCCTCGGATTTCGCGGTAGGCGTCGACCGGTTCGGGCGTGATGCCGTGCGCGGCGGCGTGGCGCTGCACGGCGCGCGCGAGCGGATGGTTGCTGTGCGCCTCCATCGCGGCGGCGCGCTCGAGGAGTTCGCGCTCGGTGTGGCCGTTGAACGGCACGACGTGCTGGACTTCGGGGCGGCCGGTGGTGATGGTGCCGGTTTTGTCGAAGGCGAGGACACGCAGGCGCGCGGGCGCTTCGAGAAACGCGCCGCCCTTGATGAGCACGCCGTGGCGCGCGGCGCTGGCGAGTCCGGCCACAATGCTGACGGGTGTGGAGATGACGAGCGCGCAGGGGCACGCGATGACGAGGATGACGAGGGCTTCGTAGAACCATGTGAACCAGTCGCCGCCGAACAGCGGCGGAACGACGGCGACGCCGAGCGCGAGTAGCATCATCACAGGCGTGTAAATGCGCGCGAAGCGCTCGACCCACTGCTCCGATGGCGCGCGGCGCGATTGCGCTTCCTCGACCATGCGGATGATGCGCGCGAGGGTCGTGTCCTCGGCCGCGCGCGTGACGGTGAACTCGAAGGCGCCGCCTTCGTTGATGGAGCCGGCGTAGACCGTGTCCCCCACGTTCTTCTCAGCCGGGACGGACTCGCCCGTGATCGGCGCTTCGTTGATCGTCGTTTCGCCGACCGTGATCGTGCCGTCGAGCGGGATGCGCTCGCCCGCGCGGACGAGCACGGTTGTCTTCAGCGCGATATCGGCAACGGGTTTCTCCTCAATGCAGCCGTCGTGTGGACATCGGAAGCGCGCGGTGCGGGGTGCGATGTCCACGAGCGCGCGGATGGCTTTGCGCGCGCGGCCGACGCTCCAGGATTCGAGTTGCAACGCAAGCGCGAAGAGGAACGCGACGCTGGCGGCCTCGAAATAGTCGCCCAGCATGACCGCGCCGGCAATGGCGACGACCATGAGCAGGTTCATGTCGGGCCGCGCACTGCGCGCGGAGTACCACGCCTTCGGCAGCACGAACCACGCGCCGGTGAGCATCGCGGCGACGTACAATGCGATCACGGGTAGCGGATACGGCGTGCCGGTCTCGTGGCCGGTGAAGGCTTCGCCGAATCCGCGCAGGATCGCGTGCAACAGAAAGCCAAGTAGTAGTGCGATGCCGCTGACGGCGCACAGGACCAGACGTATCTCGCGCCGCCACCAGGGAACGTTCGCGTCTTCCGTCGCGCGACGCAGGTGTTCGTCCCACGGGATCGCGCGCATGCCGGTCTGCGCGACGGCGCGCTGGACGGATTGCGCGTCGGGGTCACCGTCGATGGTGAGCTTGCCGTTGATAAGGTCAAAGGCGAGCTGCTGCTCGCCCACGGCGAGCGTACCCAGCGCGCGCTTGAGGATGGCGATCTCCTCGGCGCAGTCCATCCCACGAATTTTGTAGGTTTGTTGCTTCATCGTGTGCGCGAGTATACCGTTGGGTGTAGATACACGCTGATAATCGATTCGCAACCGGGAGAACGGTGCAATGGCGGACTACGACGATGGTATTGGGGACTACGGCGCGCCGCCGAAAGACGCGCGGACGTGGGCGATGATCTGCCACCTGAGCGCGCTGGTGGGGTACATATTGATCCCACTGGGAAACCTGGTAGTGCCGGCGGTCATTTGGATGATGAAAAAGGACACGCATCCCTTTGTGGATGAGCAAGGTAAGGAAGCGCTGAATTTCCAGATAAGCATGACCATATATGCTTGTATTGCAGCGTTTTTAATAATCATTGTTGTTGGAATTATCATATTGCCGATCATCGCACTGACCGGCCTGATACTTACGATCGTCGCAGGCATCAAGGCGAACGACGGGGTGTCTTACCGTTACCCCTTTACAATTCGCCTACTGGATTAAAAAGGTGCAATAAGGGCGTTTCTGAGGCGCGCTTAGTGTGTATACTCGTGCCTGCTTCTGAGGGGCAGGGCTGCTGGGCGCGGGAGTCGGGATCGCACCATGCTCGATGATTTTTGGTTACCAGACGGCGAACAGGCGGCTGAAGAGTCCGCGCGCCGGTACACGGTCACCTGCCGTTGCGGCAACCAGATGCGCGTCAAGACGAAACACTTCGGCCGCATGTGCCGCTGCACGAAGTGCCACTTCCCCATCTACGTCACCTATGACAATGTTCAGCCGCCGGTAAGTCCGGGCGATCGGCGCGTGCCGCGCGTGTTCAAGGAGGAAGAAGTCCCGGTCCATTGGCGCAAGGGCGATTTGCTGATGGAACTGTACGAGGTGCGCGACACGCTTGGTGAAGGCGGCATGGGCGTCGTGTACCACGTGTATCACCGCGGCTGGGGCAAGCACCTGGCGGTGAAGTCGCCGAGCCCGAAGCTGCTGGGCGACGAAGAATGGCTGAGCCAGTTCGAGCACGAGTGCGAGACGTGGATTAGTCTTCCGCCGCATCCGAATGTCGTCGAGTGCTTCTATGTGCGCCGGTTGGGTGGAATACCGCGCGTGTTCGTGGAGTTCCTGAAAGGCAAGGACCTCGGCCAGTTAATCGACTCCAAGGCGCTGTATGCCGGCGGCCGCGAAGCCGCACTCAAGCGCATGCTCGATATCGCAATCCAGTTCGCGTGGGGCCTGTACCACGCGCACGAGCACGGCGTGATTCACCAGGATGTGAAGCCGGGTAATGTGCTGATCGCCGAGCATGATATTTGCAAAGTGACGGACTTCGGTCTCGCGATGGTGTGGACCGTGGAAGATACGCCGATCGGGTCGGGCGGATCGGTGGGCTCGGATCGCTCGGGCGGATCAGGTAAGGACTCCGGCGGGGACAAGCGGAGCTTCAAGGGCCTCACCGGCGGCACTCCCACCTACCGTTCGCCGGACCAGCGCCGCTTTGGTGAAGTGACGTACAAGACGGATATCTGGAGCTGGGGCGTTTCGATCATCGAGATGTTCTCGGGCGATGTGTACTGGCGGCAGGGGCACAAGGCGAAGAGCGTGCTGGACGATCTGCTGAAGTACGGGTCGCGGTACGAGATGGTGCCGAAGATGCCGGAGAAACTGCAGAAGCTGCTGTACGACTGCTTCAAGGAGAATCCGAACGACCGGCCGGTGGACATGCAGGCGGTGGCGAATCGCTTGCGCGAGATTTACAAAGAGGTTGTGGGCCGGTCGTATCCGCGCAGCGAGCCGCATTTGGGCGATATGAAGCTGGAAGTGCTGAATAACCGCGCGGTGTCGATGATCGACCTTGGCAAGCTGCAGGAAGCGGAAGACCTGTGGATTGAAGTGCTTGAGGCGACACCGGCGCACATCGAAGCTGAGTACAACCGGCACCTGTATTACTGGAAAAGCGGCCTGATCACGGACGCGGAAATGGTCGAGCTGCTCTACGAAATTACCGGCGAGCACAAGCAGGCGTGGTTCCCGGCGTACTTGCTGTCGCGCGTGATGATCGAGCGCGGCGATGCGGGCGTCGCGCTGAAGTTGCTGGAAGGCATCAAGCAGTCCGACACGAACCGGCGCGAGGTGAATTTCGGGCTTGCGATGGCGCAGAACTGCCTGCCGCGCGACCGCAAGCTCCTGTGGGACTTCAACCCGAACGTGATCAAGGTGTCCGCGGTGGCGCTGTCCTTCGACGGCTGGCGCGCGCTTACGGGTGGGGTCGACGGACAGATCCGCAACTGGGAAGTGATGTCGCAGCAATGCACGGCGATCATGAATGGGCACACGGATCGCATCCACTCGGTGTGCCTGCGCGACGACGAGCAATATGCGCTGTCGGCGAGCGCGGACAAGACGCTGCGCCTGTGGGACCCGATGACGGGCCGGTGCGCACAGACCTTCAACGGCCACATGGCGGGGGTGCGATCGGCCGTGTTCAGTCCGGACGGCGTGATGGCGCTGTCCGGCAGCGACGACGGCAGCCTGATGCTGTGGGACTTGGGCAACGGACAACGAATCCGGATTTTTGTGGGCCACAACGGCAATGTGAACCAGGTCGTGATGGCCAAGGACGGAAATTTCGCCTATTCGGCGTCCAGCGACGGCACCGTGAAGCGCTGGGAAGTAGCCACGGGCAAGTGTGCGCACACGTTTAAGGTGACGGACGTGAAGGTGCCGAGTCTGGCGCTCAGTGCGGACGGCACGGTGTTGCTGACCTGCGCGGGCCTGTTCATCCACGTGTGGGACACGGTGTCTGGAAAACTCGTGCGGCAAATCCGCGCTCATACAAAAGACGTAGTATCGGTGTGCATCAGCGAATCGGGCCGTTACGCGCTGTCGGCGACCGGCATGGGTACCATCAAGGTGTGGGATGTCAGCACGGGGCAGTGCCTGAAAAGTCTGCAGGGCCACGCGCCCGTGAGCCTGAGCAAGGACGGTCAGTTCGCGATTTCCTGCGGCGCGCACGGCGAGTTCAAGTTGTGGGCCGTGCACATCGGCGATCCCCCCTACCCCGCCCAGTACGTGCTGTGCCGCGCCGAGCAGGAAGTCTAGTGCGCCGCGAGCTTGAGTCCGATTACGGACACCACGAGTAGCATCAGGCACGCAATCCGCAGCGCGTTGGCCGGTTCACCCAGCCAGAGGATTCCTATCAGGGCCGTGCCGAAGGCCCCGATGCCTACCCAGACGGCGTAGGCCGTACCGATGGGGATCGTGCGTGCGGCGATCGAGAGCAACACCATGCTGCCGGCAATTGCGAGACCAGTTAAAACACTGGGCACCGGTTTGGTGAATCCGTCTGTGTATTTCAGACCAACGGCCCAGCCCACTTCCAGCAGACCGGCGATGATGAGTAGTGTCCACGCCATGAAACCAATCCTCCGCGTTGCGCGGAAAATGGTATCAAACGAATTCGACCGCGTTGTAGATTTCGAAAAGCCGCTGAGTCACATCCCGTGCACGACGCGAAGAATACATCCGCTCTTTTTTGAGATGTGCGCCTTGGCGACGCCGCCCATTATCGGTCCATTTTCACCTGCGGGCAGAGAACCACTTACAATCCACTCATCACCATTTAGCGTCGCTTCGTAAGGCGCTTGTTCTTTTATTTTTGCTTCGCCATAAATTGGAATCCATACCGCCACAGCGATTCGGATGGCTGTTTCTTCGTTCGGCACAAAACCACCCGGCGGAGGATTTTCTGCGGTCACTCCTTGTGAGCTCGTCGGCATGCTAGTAAACAAGAATGCTATGACCAAAAAAACAGACACGCCAATTAGTGACTTTTGTCGCATACCTGTCTCCTCGGTTTTTTTCATGCCAGTTTAAATGTAACCGCTCGATTTTATATTCCGCGAATTATACGAAGGTTTCAATAGACGATCTCGCACATTGATGGCCTAATCACACTATGTTAGATTTTTGCTCCGGCACGACGCACGTCACTTAACGGGGTGGTGAAAGAGTGCCTACGGACGTCCGCATACAGGGCTCGCTGATCGGGAGCAAGCTCGGGGGCTATCAGGTCGAGGCCTTGATTGGCCGCGGCGCTATGGCGTCGGTGTACCTTGCGCGCGACACGAAGCTGAACCGGCACGTGGCGCTCAAGGTGTTGCTGGGCAGCCTCGCGAAGACCTCCTCCATCGTCAAGCAGTTCCACCAGGAAGCGCAGGCGGCCGCGCCGCTGAACCATCCGAACATTGTGCGCATTTACTCCGCCGGCATCGAGGCCGGTGTGCCGTTCATCGCGATGGAATTCGTGGACGGCGAGCCGCTGGATCGCTTCCTCAAGCGCAAGGGCAAGGTGAGCTGGGACGTGGCGCTGCACATCGGCGCACAGGTGGCGCTCGCGCTCGATTGCGCGCACCAGCACGGCATTGTGCACCGCGACGTGAAACCTTCCAACATTCTCGTGGACCGGCGCGGCGGCGTGCGGCTGACGGACTTCGGCATCGCGCGCATGACATCGGGCAGCGGCGGTGGCGGCGGGGTCGTCGGTACGCCGCAGTACATGTCGCCCGAGCAGGCGACGGGCGACGAAGTGTGGCCGACGAGCGACCTCTTTTCGCTGGGCGTGACGCTGTACCAAATGATTTCGAGCGACATGCCTTTCAAGGGCGAGTCCTCGATGGAGCTGATTCGCAGCATTTGCGAAGAGGAGCCTCCGCGCCTGAACAAGCTCGTCCCCGATGTGCCGGACGACGTGGCGCGCATGGTGGCGTATCTGCTGGAAAAGGAACCCTCCGGGCGACCGGCGAGCGCGAAGGTGGCCTATGGCCTGATTCATCGCCTGCAAAAGCACCGCGGCGGCAGCGGATCGGCGGTGGCGGAATCGCTGACGGCGTTCCTGAAAGAAGAAATGGAGCCGCGCCCGTTTAGCAGTCTGGAGCGGAAAGAAGCCGAGACGCGCAAGAAATCGTCCAAGGTGCGGCGGCGGCTCAAGCGCAAATGGCTTACCGGCGGATTGATCGCGCAGGCGATCATCATCGGGGTACTGGCGCTCGGCGCGTTTGTGGCCGGTCCGCTGGCGGCGGCGCGCAGCCGGGAAAAAGCGCCCGCGTCGGCGGCGACATTGAACCTCGCAAGTGTCGATCTCGTGCAACCCGGCATGCGCCGGTATGGACTGGCGAACGACGGCCATCGCATCGATGGGTTGACGTGGGTGGACAGTGGCAACGCCGTGGTCGTACGGACCCGCGGTCAGCGCGGCACTCTGGCCGACGGCACAGTGGGGTTGCTGTCGATCGATCTCGCGCAGGAAGCCGTGCTGAGCCTGAGTCCGCCGTCCCTGGGATCGAGTCCCGGCAACAATCGCACACGCATGGAGAATGGCTACTTCACCGGCGCGATGGAACAGGGCGTACCCGTGTTTGCGCCATCGGACCGGCCGGATACGGCGGTGTTGTTGGTGCAGGACTGGAACGAAGCGACGCCGCGCACGGAGATTTTGTATTCCACACCTGTGGGGACCGTGGCGGGGCCGGATGCGCGGCCCTATGTCGCGGTGCAACCTTCGGGCGAGCGGTTGTGCATCACGCTGTATGACGCGGAGAGCGGCTACCACTATCTCGTTGAGCACACGATCGCGAACGGACCGGTGGGCACGGACGACGAACGACGCACGGGTCCGCGCTCCGATATTTTCCCCGAGACGGTTCAGTATTTGCCCGATGGCCGGCGCATCGCGTATTTGCGGCGCAACGCGCTGGGTGTCGTGGAACTGTGGATGATCAGCAGCGGCTCGGCGGAGCTGGACGGCCGGCGGATCGCGTCGGGGCTGGCCCGTGGGCCGCTGGCGTTCAGCCCGGACGGCGCATTTGCAGCGGCGACCGTGGCCAACGCGGACGGCACGACCGAAGTGGCGCTGTTTGAATTCCAGGCCGGCGCAATCATCGCGCGTTACGGCGCGGGTAATGTTTCGTCCCAAGCCTGGCTGCCCGATGGCTCCGGATTCATCTTCGCGGGCGCGGCGGGCGACCCACAACTGATGTTCGCGTCCGCCACGCTGCCCTACGCGGCGCGGCGCGTGACAAGTCGTCCCGGCGGATTGGGCCCGGTGTATGCCGTCGATCCCACCACGGGAAGCGTCGCCGCGGCCGATCGCGGCACGACGCCCGCGGGCGTGTATGTGCTGGACGCCGGCGCGGTAAGCCCGTAGGGGTCCTGAGCGACTTTCGACACTCCAAACAGGTACGATGCGCCCCGGGGGAGTGACTCGGCTCAGGGGCTGGCATGTTTGGCGTCTACGACATCCTCGAGACGGTCGGTCAAGGCGGTATGGGCGTGGTGTATCGCGCGCAGGACACGGCGCTCGATCGCATTGTGGCGCTCAAGGTCTTGAAGGAAGACCTGCGCCAGAGCAAGCAGATCGCGGCGCGGTTTCAGCGCGAGGCCGAGGCGATCGCGAGCCTGAACCATCCGAATATCGTCCACATTTATTCCGTCGGCGCGGTGGGCCGCATTCCGTACATCGCGATGGAATTCATCACGGGCGCGCCGCTGAGCGCGGTGATGAAACGGACGAAGTCGATTCCGTGGAAGCGCGCATTGCACATCGCGGAGCAGGTGGCCGAGGCGCTGGCCTGCGCGCACGATTCGCACATCATTCACCGCGACATCAAGCCCGGCAATATCCTGATCGGCGCGAACGATCGCGCGTATGTGACCGATTTCGGGATCGCGAAAGTGCTCACGGCGGAAACGCAGCTCACGGTGGAAGGCTCGCGCCTGGGCACGCCCCACTACATGTCGCCGGAGCGCTGCAGCAAGGGCGATATCACGCCATCGAGCGACCTGTATTCGCTGGGCGTGGTGCTGTTCCAGTTGCTGAGCGGCAAGCTGCCGTACGAAGCCAATTCGCCGGTGGATCTCATTCGCAAGATTGTTACCTCTCCCCCGGCGCGGCTGAGCGAGGTTGCGCCGGATTTGCCGGAGGACGTCGAGCGGCTGGTGGCGTACCTCATCGAGAAGAAGCCGGCGGATCGCCCGAAGAACGCCGCGGACGTCGCGCGCATGTGCCGCCGCGTGATTGAGGGCGAGCCACTGTTTGACGACGACAGCGTGGCGGCGTCGCTCAAGGATTTTCGCGAGACCCTCCCCACGCCGTCGACGACATCAACACACATCGATTCAGCACTCGGTGAAGCGCGCGGCCTCTTGTCGCGCGCGGGCCATGCGTGGCGCGGTGTGCCGGCGGCGGCGAAGCTGTGGGGTGCGGGAATCGTTGTGATCGCGCTGATGGCGGGACTCGGCCAGTGGACCGTGCAAAAAAGTTACGGCGGATATGCACTGGCTACCGTGAAGCACTGGGATCAATCGACGCTTGCGTGGTCGGCGATGACGGCGCCGGCCGAGTGGTCGCAGGAAACCGAGGGCGTGACCCTGGGGCGGCTGCAGTTTCCCGATTTCGGAATTGCCCGGATCGCCACGACGGGCGTAAACCAGTTTGTCGTGGAGTTGGAACAAGCTTCCGTGCGGGCGCTGGTGCTGGTGGATGGTCCGGCGCCGAACGCGCGCGTGGCCCTGGCCCCGGCCGGCGATAAGAGCACATCGGTGCAGTACCTCGTCGGCGGCGGGGGCACCTTTGAGAATGCGGTTTACTATGCAGCGGACGCGCGGCGGGCGAGCGGAAATATTGCGCCCGCGGTGCTGCGCATGGACTCGGCGCTAAACGACAATGCCTCTGGAAAGGCGCTGTTCTTTATCGACGATTTGCAGAAAGCGGCCGGTGCGCCGATAGCCGATGTCGTGCAGGTGGCCGCGAACAGCGACGGCGCGACCTATGCCGTGGCCGTGCGCGCGCAGGGTGTGCCGGGCGTGCATGCCGTGCTGGTGCAAACGAACGGTGGCGCGATACCGGCCGTCACACCGCTGGTGCTGGGCGCGAGCGAGATTAGTGCAATGCTGTACGGCGACAACGGCGATCTCTACATCGCGCAGCATGCGGCGAGCGGCTGGACCGTCACACGGTTTCGCGCGGGCGCGGCGGCACGAAAGCCGGATATGATGCTGGATGTGGCCGATCGCGGAGCCATTGCGCAGGTGAGCAGCACGGGCGCGCTGGTGCAGATGGCCGAGGCCGGCGGCGGATCGGCGTTTGAGTGGCGCGCTTACGAAGCGTCGGAGCCTTGGACCATTGGCAGCGGCAAAACGGCCGCGGTGTTGCCGGATGGCGCCACGGCGCTCGTGACGGAAGTGGATCGGCGCGGCAACTTGCAGCTCTGGCGCGTGAGCCAAAGCGCGCCGGAAGATCGCGAACAGCTTACGTTCCTCGACGGCGGAATCGCGCCGGGGTTCAGCCTGTCGAACGACGGGCGTTATGTGCTGTGCATTGCGGCGAGCGGAGAATTACCGTCGCTGGTGCTGGTGTCGCTCGGATCCGTCGAGAGCGGCGCGTGAACTAGACGAAGCGTCCGTTCGCATCGATTGCGATATTTCCGGTCGCGGGCCATTTCAGATCGCGGGCTTTTTGGACGAATTCTTCCTGCGTGGACGCGAAGACCGGATTGATTTCGATGTGGATGCCGTCAAGGGAGCGCGTGCAGCCCGCGGCGCGCAGCCACGCGCCCCAGTAGGCGTCCATATTCTCGATGGCCTCTTCGACACTGCCGGAACCCGTCATCTGCTTGGCGAGGGCGTATTCGGCGATGCGATCGATCTCGAGCGCGAGGGGCCGGCCGGTGGCGTAGACCAGCGCGTCGAACACGAAGGTCTCGAACTTATAGCCGTTGGGCTTTTCGGGTTTCACGAGTTCGCCGCGCTCGTTCACGTGCGCGATTTTCTTGTGCGAGCAATGCCACGGGAACTCGTCGTAGCGCGCGTAGACGCGCTCGATGAAATCGACCGAGATGATGTGGGCGGCGGCGTTGCCTCCAAAATGTTTCAATTCGCCGGAGGCGTCCGTTTCGAGCAGCTGCGGATAGATGTCGAGCTCGGTGTATTCGAGCACGCGCACCTGTCCGTCGCAGACGCAAAACACACCGGCGGCTTCGCGCGGCGCGGTTTTTCGTTTCACCTTGGAAGAGAATTCGCCGTTGCCGAGCACGTGGTAGCCGATGAAATGCGGATCGGCGAGGTTGATGGCCCAGTTGTCGACCTGGAAATAGCTGAGCGTGTCGACGCCGCGCTTGCGCGCGTCCGCGATGATGCCGTTTTCGACGAGCGCGGGAATGCTGCCGCCGTGTCCGTTCGGATTCATCGCGATAGAGGAGGTTGAGTCGAGCAGGATGCGGCCTTTGTCGTCGACGGACGGCATCATGGCTTGCTTGAAGAAATAGACGTCGTTGGCATTAAGGCCGAGGTAGTTGTTTTCCTCGAAATAGCGGCGCGTGGCGGCTTCGTTGGTGTCGCCGACCATGATGTACCACGGCAACACGCAGCCGTATGTGCGCTGCGCGTGCACGATGCGATCGGCGTGATACTGGAAGAGCGTGCGGTGCGTCACTGGGCCGATCGGAAAGGTGCCTTTCGGGCCGGGAAAGCCGAGGCGTGTGCCCTGGCCCCCGGCGACGAGCACCATGCCCACCCGGCCGGCGCGAAGCGCGGCTTCACCCGCGGCCAAGGCCTTCGCGGCGCGCGCATCGCCGGGCTTCGGCACGGGCAACACGTCGAGCGGCTCGATGCGGTTAAAGTGCTGGCCCTGCGGATTGCCGAGGATCCAGTCCTTCACCAGACGATCGATGAGCGGCAGATCGAGCGAATCGATCTGCGCGGCGAGATTCGCCTGTTGCTCCGGCGTAAGCTTGCTCCAAAACTGGAGCACGTGGGCCTGGCCGTGGGCCTGGAGCCGCTGCACGAGTTCATCGTGCCGGCTTGTGGACTGTGTAGATGTAGAATGTGACATGCGTGTGTGTACATCCGCGCGCCGCGTGGCGGCGTTGGCGGCCCCCTCCCCTGTTTCGGTGGTCTTAGTTCTCCCGGGCGAGTACTACCACCACGGGTATTTGTTGTTCTTCGCGCACGCCGCCGGTCTCGAACACGATGCGCCAGGTATCGCGCAGGGTGAGCGAGGTGGACGGTTGCGGGACAGTCAGATCGAACAGCACGGTGTTCGGGTCGGTACCGGGCCGGTGCGCGACTTGAATGGCCGGGTTGCTGTTGGCGACTTCGAGAATCTTCACGGCTTCCTTGCCGGTGAGCGAGAGGACGTTCTGAATCGGCGCGCCGGTCTGCGCACCGCGCAGTGTGACGGTGGCGGGCGTGAAGGTGAACGGCCCGACGATGGTGCCCTTCAAGCGCATGGAGAACTGCGGCATGCGCGGCACGTTGGACGAGATGATGAACAACTCGTTCAGCTCGCCGGCCGGCGCGTCCGCCGAAACTTCGACCGTGACCGTGTATTCGTGCTTGCCGGGCGTGCGCCATTCGGACTCGGGCACCGGGGCGAAGCTGGATTTCAGGAAGGGCAGATCGCGCTGGAAGGCCGCGCCGGAGACTTCGAGCGGGGCATCCTGCAACTGGCGGACGCGGAGCGTGTGTTTGAAGGCCTGGCCCATCGGGATTTGGCCGAAGTCCATGACTTCTGGATCGACTTCAAGCTCGGGGGCCACCGTTGTGGTGACGTCGATCGTCGGGTTCGGATTTTCCGGATCGGTGTTGTGAATGGTCAGGATCTTCGTTGTCTGAAACCCGGCGATCTTTTTCGGGTCGACGCGAATGATCAGGCGCGATTCGCCGCCGGGCGGGATGAGCGTGTTTTCCATTTCACCCGTGGTGCACCCGCAACTGGTCTGCACGCGGCTGATCTTCAACGGCGCGGAGCCGCGGTTATAAATCTTCATGGACTGCACGGCGATTTCCGTGCCGGGGATGATGCCCATGTCGTAGTGGTTGGTTTGCAACTCAATTTTGGGAACGCCCGGAACGACGGCCTTTGCGTCGGCGGCCAGTTCCGTACCGCTCTCTTTGCGCACGCCCGCGAGAAAATCTTCTTCCGGATCAGCGGTGGCGGCAGCCGACGGAGTGGCAGACTCGGTCGACCCGGCCGGCTTGGTGCACGCGGTCAGCGCCAAGGGCAGGGTTACAAGAACGGACAGCAGAAATACGCGCAGGAGCTTCATGTTGCAGCACCTTTCAGCATTACGCCGAAGCGGGTTTGGGCTTCGGACAGGCTCGCTTCCAGTCGCGGAAGCAGCGGTCTACTTTCGATTTTCGCGGCGTCGAAGGCCATGAGCAACCCGCCCACGACCGGCTCGAACACCGGGCGAATGCACCGGGCATTGGGACACACGGCCAACACGTCTTCGCGCAGGGCGTCGGTCAGGATGGTACCTCGGCCGCGAAACACGCTGCCCGCCATCACCACATCGAAGGCATCGCGGGTCATGTCAAGCTTTCGTGCCACGGCACTGACCATCGCGGCCAGAAAACGTCCACTACGCGCCAGAATATCACAGGCTGCGGCGTCTCCCGCAATGGCAGCCTCGAAAACGACGGTCGCCATCGGCTCCAGAATGTCGTAGTCCAGTTGGCGCGTATAGAATTTTTCAAACATTTCGTCGACGTTCTTGCAGTGCGAACGCGCAACGAAAAGATCGGTCATTTGGGTGGGCGGGACAATCGCTTCGCGTGCGCGCCAGACTTCCTCTAGTCCGTGGCGGCCGATGAGCGTGCCCGAGGCCAAATTCCCGAATTCCGGACCGAATCCGCCGGCGCGCGTGTCGACCCCGGCGCGATTTCGTCCGGCGCAGACCGAGTCTGTGCCGCAGGCGATGGCGATACCATAGGGGTCGCGCGTGCCGCCGCGAAGGGCGGCGAATGAATCATTTTTGAACTCGCGCGGGATGCCGCCGAACATCGGCGTGTACATCTCTTCCTCGAGCATGACGAAGTTGGGCGGCAGATCGGCACCGGCGACGCCGAGCCCAATGCCGATGACGTCCTTGAGGGTAATGCCCGCAGCGGCCAGGGCGCCGCTCACGGCCTTTTCGTTCTCGACGCGGGCCGGAGCCACGCCTTTGTATTCGTAGCTGCCGCAGCCGGCCGTGCCAAAGCCGACGACGGTTCCATCTTCGCGCGCCACGAGGCAGTGGGTTTTGGTGCCCCCCACGTCCATTCCGAGCAGATAACCCACAACAAGCTCCCGTGTAAAAAAATCGCCGTGCGGAGGTCCGCACGGCGATAGCTTACTAAATTTTACGCTTTATGAACGCTTACTGGCCCTGCAACTGCTTGAGTTTCTCGCGGGCGCTCTGGGTGGCCGGCTCATCCGGGTATTTGGCGATGAGCTGCTCGAATAGCTCGATGGCGCGAGCGTTTTGCCCCATACGCGAGTAGGCCACGGCCTGGTTGTGCATGGCCGTCGGCACCTTGTCGCTCGTGGGGTATTTCGTCCGGAGTTCTTCGAAGCCCTGGATTGCCTGCGCGAAGTCGTCCATACGGAAGGAGCAATGCGCCTTCCAGTAGAGCGCGTTCGCCGCGTTCGGGCTGTTCGGGAACTGTTTCAAGTGTTCATCGAACTGCTTCTGGGCGGCGGCGTAGTTCTCTTGCGAGTACAACTGCTGCGCGGCGCGGTACAACTCAACATCCGCCGGGCTGGCCGTCGCTGCCGGAGCGGGCGCGGCCGTTACCGGCTGCTGAATCGTCGGCGCCGGAGGCGGCGTAACCGTGGCACCGGGCGCCGTGCCGGCTGCATCAAGCGGCGGCAAGATCTCGGTCGGTCCGCCCGTCGTCGTCGGCGCCGGACGCGTGACGACACCGGTGGGCTGCTGCACCACGACGCCCGTACCCTGCTGAATAGGGGTCGGGGTCGTGAATTGCGGCGCGGAAGCCACCGGGGCCGGCGCGGTGAGATTGAAATGGCGATACAGCGTTGCGGTCAGCGAATCGAGGCTGGCCTGCAGACGCTGGATCTGGCGCTGATTATCGGCGGCCATGCTCGAAAGCTGACGCAATTCCTGATCGGTTGCGTCGAGCCGCGTGGACATGGTCGCCGCGGTGTCGCTCAACTTCGCGACGGTGCCGGAGAGGTTCGTGTCCAGATTCTGGACCATTCGGTGTGTTGCGTAGATCGTGCTGCGCAACTCATCCTGGCTCGGCCCGGCTGACGCACAGCCGGGAAACACCAAGACGGCACCGACACATCCGAACGCGGCAAGACTGCGAAACCGCATGCTATGCCCTCCCCACCCGCGCGAGTTGCGCGGGATTACATCGCCCGATTAAATTCGCAACGACGATTCGCCTGCCACACGGATTCACCGGAACCAGTGGCCGCGGGCATTTCTTCGCCGTAGCTGATGGTCACGATGCGATCAGCCGGGATGCCCAGACCGACCAAGTATTCACGAGTGGCCAGCGCGCGCTTTTCGCCGAGCGCCAGGTTGTATTCCTGCGTGCCGCGATCGTCGCAATGGCCTTCGATCTGAATCATCACGCCCGGGACCTGACGGATCATGTCGGCGTTGCGCTGCAGGGTCGAGATCGCATCCTGACGGAGCGAGAAGCTGTTGTAGTCAAAGAAAACAGGCTGCAGGCCGGCATCGGTGAAGATCGTGTCCGCGTTAATCTCCGGCAATCCGCTGGAATTACCGCCGCCGTCGGACGGTCCGCTCGTCGTGGTCGGATCCGGCTGCAGGACGATGTCTCCGTCCTTCTTACCTTTGCAGCCCGTGGCCAAGGCCATAAGGCTGAGCACCGTCAACATGACCCCCGACATTCTTGCGACTTTCTTCAACATTGACTGACCTCCATAGAGCGCCGACACTGCGGTCTGACGCGGTTTTGCACATGGGAAAGAAAAGAAACGGTCCTGCCCCCTTGCGCGAAATCATACCAAAATGCGCCGGAAGCGTCAACTTTTTCCGGCTTTCGCACTGTGCCCCGTTCTGTCTTTATTCCTTCTCGCTGACCAGAGTTCCGCGACTTTTACCACCCCTCCCGCTTTCGTAGCGACGTGATGTGGGCGACGTGGTGTTTGCCGTGCCAGGCGTAGAGCGCGAGGGCAATATCAATGGGAACGGAGCCAAGTTTGGGGTGAAGAAACGCGCGGGAAAAATCGGCGTCACGCAAATTCCGCACATGAGCAACCCATCGGACGTGGAGCGCGTCGAGCAGATCGAGCGACATCGCGACCGGGCCGTGCTTGGCCTCGGGTTGTTCGGCCCAGAGGTGCTCTTCGTAAGTGCGAATAGTGGGCTTGTCTTCGGTGGCGGCGAGCATAAAACGGATGTAGCTATTCATGTGGCTGTCGGGAACATGATGGACGACCTGGCGAATGGTCCAGCCTTCGGGGCGGTAGGCCGTATCGAGTTGCTTGTCGTTCAGGCCTTTTACCGCGTCGCGCATCTGGCCCGGGCATGCGGCGATTTCGTCAATGAATCGCGCGCGATCGGCGGCCGAGATGCTCCCGGGTACTTTGAACTTTCCGATGGGATATTTAAGGTCGTCCATGTCAGGTTCTCCTTCCATCGCCCAGTATGGCGGGTCGGGTGCACCCCGCGCCATGCGCATCTGCCGAAAACACTATTTTACTAGGGCATGCGGGGTATGCGGGTCCAAAATGGAATTATATGGTACGCTTCATTTGGGGAACTACGGGAGCGCCCATCGCGGGCGCAACGGGAGCTTGGGTCATGGCACGCATCCTCGTCCTCGACGACGAAGAACATATGCGTGAAGCGGTGCGTCTCGCGCTGGAACGCGACGGCCACGAAATCTGTGAAGCCGCGGACGGCGCGACGGCCCTCTCTTTATTTCGCGATCAGAACCCCGAGATCGTAATCACGGACCTCGTGATGCCGCACAAAGACGGCGCCGAGGTGATTCGCGATCTGCGCAAGCTCTCAGCGAACGTGAAGATCGTGGCGCTGTCGGGCCGCGGCGGGATCTGCATCAAGGCGAATCTGGATCGCGCGTTGATGACGGGCGCGAACCGCGCACTGATGAAGCCCTGCGACTTTGATGAGCTGCGGCGCACGGTGCGTGAGCTGAGCGGCGATCGGCCGGCGGGCAATCTTTCTACGGTTTGATTGCAGAGGCCGCGGAGCTTTGCTCCGCTTCGTAAAGCGGCAGCGAGCTTCCGCACTCCAACGATTACGCCGCGGGCGAGATCTGTCCGTGTGCGACTAGATTCTCGTAGGCGTCGTAGATCGCATAACCGGCGAACCCGAATTGGCGGGCGTCTTCCTCGCAGCGTGCGACGATCTGGAGTTGGTGGGTCTCGCGGTAGTGCCGGTTGAAGCGGCTATGCCAAAAGCGCGTTTCCTCGTCCGAGAGGACGCGGATGCGAACGCGCTGGGCACGATCGTTCATGCCTAATTGTAACATGCGGGAATTCCGGGAGAATTCGAGGGATCATTCGCGAACGGCGACAGAAGTCCTGTTCGGCCTGGATTTTGAGGCGTTATTTTTCGAGCAACTATGCGCCAGCGCGGGATTGAGGAAAATGGCGCGCTCGACAGGAGTCGAACCTGTGGTCCCTAGCTCCGGAGGCTAGTGCTTTATCCACTAAGCTACGAGCGCGCGGAAATTCGTGTGGATGGCTATTTTAGCATGCGGAGGCGCGGGCTTTCTAGAGGGCGAGTATGCGTTGATACCCTTCTGTTTGTATACTCCGCCCCGTTATTCTCAAAACGCACACTCGGACCCACATGACGCAACCGACAGCCTTTTCCGCCAAAGCCCCCGGCACGACGTATATCGCCATTGCGCTGGTTTCGGCGGCCGTGTTGATGCAGGAAATCGTGCTGACGCGGATTTTCTCGTTCAGCATTTGGTATCACCTCGCGTACTTGACCATCAGCACGGCATTGCTCGGATTCGGCGCCGCTGGGTCGATGTTGTCGGGCATTGGGTGGCTCGGGCGTGTGCCGTCGCGGACGCTGGCGGCGAGCAGTGCCACGGTTGCCGGGATTGCGTTGCTTGCGTCGGCGATGCTGATAGCGCCGCGCCCACTCGATCCGCTGCAACTCGTCAATGAACCGGTCTCATTCTCCACGGGGCTGCTGCTCTACTACTTGCTGGTCGCGCTGCCGTTCATGTTCGCGGGGCTGGCGGTGGTGGCACCGTTGCGTGCGTATCCGAATGAGGTCAATCGGCTGTACGGCGCGGATTTGTGCGGCGCGGGGCTTGGGTGCATCGGCGCGGTACTGGGGCTTCAGCAGTTGTCGGCGGAGGCCGCGCTGGTTATGTGTAGCGTGCTCTTCATGGCCGGCGGGATTTTTTACGCCGGGCGCTCGCGATTGGCGATGGGAATCGCTGTGCTCACGGTGATCGTGATTGCGCTATCGCCTGCCTACACACGGTCGCTGAAATTCGTACCCTCGCCGAGCAAGATCATGGGCACGGCCATGCAGCAGCCCGACACGAAAGTGATCTACACGGCGTGGAGTCCGATCAACCGCGTGGACTTGTACACGAACAAGGAAATGCGGTTTACGTACTGGGCGGGGATCGGGCGGAGCAACAAGTACACCGGGGAAGTTCCAGAAGGCATTTCGCTGCAGTACGACGCGCACAACGGCAGTGCGATCTACAACATGCACAAGCCGAACGCGTTTGGATTTTTGGATCAGCATATGCTGAAACTCCCGTATCTGCTCAAGAAATCGCCGGATGTGTTGGTCATCGGCGTGGGCGGCGGGATCGACCTGGTCAACGCATTTCGAAATGAGGCAAAACACGTCACGGCGGTCGAACTTCAGCCGCTTACGCTTCGCTTGTTGACCCAGGACGCCGGCATTCGTGACTGGACGGACAATTTTTTCAATCGTTCCGATTTAACGCTGGTGGCGGGTGAAGGCCGCCATTTTGTTCGGGCGCAGCAGCATGGGTATGACCTGATCCAACAAACGGCCACGGACACCTTCTCGGCGCAGTCGACGGGGGCCTATGTGCTGGCGGAAAGCTACCTGTACACCGTCGAGGCGATGCAGGACTACCTCAACCGCCTGAACGAGGACGGGGTGCTCACGGTCGTCATCGGCGAGTTGTACTACGAAGGGAAAATGCCGCTGCCGCCGCTGATCAGCCGGCTTTCGCTGGCCGCGCGGCGCGCGCTTGAGCTGGACGGCGACGCGGATCCGAGCGCGCACATTATGGTGGTTTCGCAACTGGCCACGACGCATCTCGGTTCGTGGATATCCCCCGAAAAGGGATCGGAGCATGAGTCAGGCGCGGCACACATCGTGCATTCGCTGATGGTGAAGAAAAGCGCGTTCACGCCTGATGAAGTGCGCCAGGTGACGGAGTTCGCGGACGGCAACGGGTTCCGCATACTCGCCGCGCCGGGCCGACAGAATGATCTGGAACTGGAAAAGCTGCTTCAGGCCACGCCGGAGACGCGAGACGAAATTATCGCGGGCCAGAGCTTTAAACTTCTTCCGGTCACCGACAACCGCCCTTTCTTTTTCCATGTGCTCCCGTGGAGCAGCGTGCTGACGGGCGAACGCACTATTTGGAATTTCCCGGGATCTACCACCGGCCAACTCATTTTGATCATCATGCTGGTCCAGGCGCTGCTTCTGGGGGCGGTGCTTATCCTTCTGCCGCTGGCTGGGAAGATCCGGCGGGGCGTCATTACCGGCAAGGCGGCCATTGGATCGGTCGTGTATTTCTCCACGCTGGGCATTGGATTCATGCTGATCGAAATCAGCTTTGTGCAGAAGTACATCCTGCTGCTCGGGTATCCGACCTATTCGCTTTCGGTAACGATATTTTCGTTGCTGATGTTCGCCGGATTCGGCGCGTACTTCTCGACCCGATTCTGGAACCGCATGCAGCGCTTCTTCGTGGTGCTGCTTGGATTCACGGTCACGTTCGTCATCGCGGAAATCGCATTACTGCCCGTGATTCGAGACGCCTTCCTCGCCTCTCCCCTACCGGTTCGAATCCTGGTGACCGCGTGCCTTCAGTTGCCGTTGGGTACTTGTTTGGGAATGTACTTCCCGAGCGGCATTGCGGTACTGCAGCGGTATTCGCCCGATCTGATTCCGTGGGCATGGGCGGTGAACGGCGTCGCGTCGGTGGTGAGCCTTGTGTTGGCTGTAATCCTCGGGATGACGATCGGATTCTCTGGCGTCGCCGCATTGGCCGCGTTGATCTATCTTGTGGGCACGAGCGTGTTTCTGGCGACCACGGTTAAGCAGGCGTATTCCTGATTTATGATCGGTGGCCGGTGATCCGTGACTAGCGGGATTCGGATCGGTCGGGGGACTCGATAACCGGTTTGGCGAGTAGCCGCAGGACCGCGCCTGTGATGGCGAGGCCGAGGCCGGTGAGGATCGCGATGGTGCCGGCGGTGTAGAGACCTACGGCCCATTGGCCGTAGGCGATGTTGCGGCCGACGAACATCGCGGCCGCGCCGAGGGCGGCCAAGAGCACGCCGCTGAGGGTGTAGTCTTCGTTCAGCGCGGCCTGCGCGGCGATGTCGGCCTGTTGGAGCGACTCGAGGTAATCGGGCGTGCCGCCGGGGCGGACAATGTCGGCGGTGGCGGCGCGTAACTCCTGCGTGCGCAGGCGGTTGGCGCGTCCGATGCGGCGGGCCGTGCCCACGATGCGCACGAGCGCGAGACATCCGGCGAGGCCGCCGATGAATACAAAAAAAGCGTTCATGGTTGAGGATTAGACCGGTATAACGGGCGGGCGGTTTCGAATTCTGTCGTCCCTCCGGGACTTCGGTATCCATTGGATGGACTGACCCCAGCGCTAAAGCGCTGGGCTAAATTCTGCCGTCCCTTCGGGACTAACCGAGGTCATGCCTGTCAGGTCGGGACTAAGTGGTTCTATCGTCCCTTCGGGACTAACCGATCAGGCTTGTTCAAGCCTTTGGGACTAACCGGGGTTATGCCTGTCAGGTTTAAGCCCTTGAAACTGGGGGGCGGCGGGCGTAGTCAAAGTGTTGCTATGGGCGGACTTCTGCGGAGCGCGTTGACGGCCTCCCTCCTCTCGGCGGCGCTGGTGGCGCTGGGGGTTGAGGGCGTGGCGCCGCATCTGCCGCCGTATGTCGGCGCGGCGGACGCGAAGGACACGC
Source organism: uncultured Nitrospirales bacterium (assembly GCA_964620045.1). Lineage (GTDB taxonomy): Bacteria > Hydrogenedentota > Hydrogenedentia > Hydrogenedentales > VFKU01. The sequence continues at coordinate 41,803 of CAZUJL010000012.1, read as the reverse complement.
GCACGCTGAGTTTGCCCGCGCGCCCACGCATCGAGATCGCGGCGACGGACGGATCGATCCGCATCGCGGCACACGAAGATCCGTCACGCACCACGTGCGACATCGACGCTGAGATCCGCTTGTATCAAACTGGCGCGAACGGCGCGGCGGTGAATATCCACGAACAGATCGCGCGCGTCGTGAATGCGGAAGTCGATGGGGATCTCATTCGCGTGCGATCGCTGCCCGCGGACTGGCCCGCGGAACTGGCCGCGATGGTGAAGTACACGATCACGGTGCCGCGTGGGACGGCTGTGGATGTGCGCGGCGCGAATGGCAATGTGTGGGTCGCCGAAGGCTGCGGCAAGATCAGCATCGAGAGCGGCAACGCGGACGTCGAAGTGCGCGGGCCGGAAGGTCCCGTGATGGCGCGCAGCACAAACGGCCGCCTGCGGTTGTATGGCGGACAGGGCCCCTCGGTGCTTGAAACGGTGAACGGCAATATTCGCGCGGACATGCTCGGCGGGTCGCTCACGGCCTCGTCGATCAACGGCGGTGTGCAAGCGGAAGTGCTGGGGGCTGGGGTCGATGCCTGCGCGTTGCGCAGCGAAAACGGCGACGTCTCCGTGGATATCAATGAGGAAATCGGGTTCACGCTGGATGCGACGGCGGCGCGCGGCGATGTGCGCGGGGACACGGGCCTGCCGCTGGATCCACAGGCGCCAGGGGCATTCCGCTCGCGCGAAGGCACGGGTGACACCCGTTTGACGCTTGCCACGTCCAATGGCAGTATCAGAATCACGAGGAGATGACCATGGGCGTTCTCGCCATCAGGGTCAGCCCGCAGACGATGCCGCATGACATCCACGACGACGAGGCCTTGGTGCGTCGCGCCAAACGCGGCAACGCGGACGCCTTCTCGGAACTCGTGCGGCGACACCAGCACACGGTGTACAGCCTCGCGCTGCGCTACATGCGCGACCCGGCACTCGCCGAAGACATGGCGCAGGAAGCGTTCTTGAAAGGCTATCGCCTGCTACGCGGATTCCGCGGCGACTGCCGCTTCTCGACGTGGATGTATCGCGTGACGTGCAGCGTGTGCCTCACCGAGATCGCGCGGCGCTCGCGGCGCGGCGAAGTGGCGTTGGAGCCGAATGCGCCGGAAGAAAGCGTCGCGCCGGATCCGGCAGCGAAAGACTCGGCGGAGATCATCCGGCGCTGCGTGACGAAGCTGCCGGAAAAATACGCGACGATTGTCACGATGTATTACCTGGACCAGGCGCCGTACGAAGAGATTGCGGCCGCGATGGAAATTCCCGTCGGCACGTTGAAGACGTGGATGTTCCGCGCGCGCAAGGAACTGCGCGTACTGGTCGAGCAGGAATTGGGGGCGGATTATGCAGACACCAGAGAATGACACAACCGAGCATATGATTCGCGCGGCACTCACGCCGAACCAGACCACGCGCGCCCCGGAGGGCTTCGCGGATCGCGTGGCGTCGCGCGTATATTTCGCGCGCCTGCTCGAGCGGCAGCGGCAGCGGGCGCGGTGGGCGTGGGCCACGGCGCTGGGGGGCGTGGCGGGAACAGCGGCGGTGGCCGCGTTGTTCATTCAGGCCGTCGATGTGCCGGCGTGGGTGGTCGAGAACGTCCCTGGTGTGCTGGGCCGTCTGGACGCCGCGGCGCTCCAATTGGATGCAGCGGCGCTCCCCGTGCTGCTGGCGGCGACGGGCGGATTGGCCTCGGCGGTGGTCTGGGCGGGGCTGCGGTGGCGCTCCCGGCGCAAGCCCACCCGGGGCTGAGACCCGCTTAACCCGCACGCCGACAGGTGCTTAGGCGATATTTTTCGTCGCGTTTCTCGATTTGTTATACTCCGCCGTTCGCGGGGAACTCTTCGGCAAATTACGCAGAGGGCATGAATCATGGCAGTCAAGTACCGGTGCACCAAGTGTGACCGGAAATTCATTGAGATGGGCATTTCGAAGCTGAAGTCCGGGTCGTCGTGCGAAGATTGTCACGGCGAATATCTGCAGCAGATCGGGTATGACGCGAGTCAAGCCGCTCCGCGCAAGAAGCCGGCGCTGAAGCGCAAGCGCGTGCGCGTGCCGACCGAGACGGAGGTGGCGCCGACGATGGCGTCCTTCGACGAGGATGAGGGACGGATGCCGGATCTCGACACGTTGACCGCCGGTAGTGCGGGCGGAAATCTGTCGGAAGAATTTGAGTCTCCCGAAGCTGAAGAAGTGGAAGTTGATGCGGGCGGGGATGATGCGGACGACGAAGGAGAGGGCGATGCAGCCGCGCCGGCCGACGCTGACGCGGATGTGACGGATGTCGCTGACGTGGAAGTTGTAAAGCCCGGTGCGGACGATGAAGAGGAAGAAGACGAGGACGACGACTAAGTCGCCCGTAAAATATCTACAGTAAACACAACGCCCGGAACGCAGCTTCAGCGCGTTCCGGGCGATTCATTTTCAGCGGAGCTTGTTCAACCTCAGTTCGAAGGCGCCTTCGGTTTGCGCAACAGCGGCAAGGCTGCGGGGGGCGCGGCGGGCGGCGTTTGCGCGGGTGCCGGTGCGGCGGCTGCGGCCGGCGCTTCTCCGGCCGGGGCATCGGCAGCGCCCGTGGCCGCTTTATTTGCTTCCGCGCGCTTGGCGGCGGCTTCCTTCGTCATCACGAGCACCGTATCGGTCTCGAAGATCACTTCGACGTAGTTGAACCGGGCCACCATGTCTTCGCGCAAGACGGCCATCAAGGTGCGGCCGGCGGGAATCTCGAAACTCCATTTGCGCTGACCGGCCGGGCGTTCTTCGATACTTGGATCGACCGTGAGTTTCGTCCCCGTCTTGGTCTTGATGTCGGTCAGGACCGCGACGATATCTTGATCCTTGTACGTGATGGGTTCGGCCGAAACCGGGGCTTCGAGCTTGTCACGCAACTCACTGGTCACTCGTTCGCCCGAAGCGATCGTAACTTCCTTCGGCTTCGGAAACATTTTTTCGCGCATCTGTTCGCGCAGGGGATCGATGTCGTCGTACTCGACGCGATCGACTTGCCGGCGGGGAATCTGCATCGGCGGCTCTCCGGCGACGATCTGCACTTCATAGTTCGCCGGATCGCTGCGGAGCACTTGTATGCCGGACATCACCTTGCCGGATTTCATGTAAATCTTGTCGCCGCCCTGCGGCGCCGGAAGAATGGTGTTTTCACCCCCGGATGCGGCCGGGGCTCCGGCTTTCTCGTTTCCATCGGCAGGTTTCGCTGCCCCGTCCGCGGCGTTGTCCTTGGAGGCTGCGTCGGCCTCAGCGGGAGATGTGGAATCGCCGTCTTGGGCGATCGCGGTGGGCGCAATCACCAGCGCCACCAGGCAGGCTAAGCGAATTGCTTGAAGTCGAAGTATCACAACCAACCCCCGTCAGCCGCGCCGAGCGGTATGGCCTTTTCAGCGTTGCCGTACAACGTTTTCAACACCGTCAACAGTCTACGAGCGCCTTGCCAGACAAGTCAAACCCCGGCAAGGTATACTTGAGGGGATGGGGGGCCGTTTTATGGCCACAATTCTGATTACCGGGGGTGATACCGCAGCCGTGGACGCCGCGCGCGGCGTTGCGGAAGGCATGGGCCATTGCGTGCTGCATGTGGTGACCACGGAAAACCTCATCGAAGACGTGATGTTCAACAACGTTCTGCTGGTGATTGTGTCGGAAACGACCGCCCCCTTCGATGGCTGGGAAGTATGCAAGCTGTTGCGTGAGGACCCGTCGATTTCCCGTGACCTTGCGATTTTGCTGATGCACACCGGCGACGTGAACCCGAGGAAGTATTCGGGGAGTGGGTTTACCGGGAAGATCGACGCGGACGCGGATGCTCACCTGTGGACCGAAGAAATTGTGCGGCAGCTTGGGCAATATGCCGCGCCGGAAACGACAGACCCTCTCGCCCACTCCGGATTCGACTAAGACGATCGGGCGGCCACGGGGAGCCGCCCCTACTAGAACTCAGTCGCCTGCAAATTCCGCAGGCCGAGTCTCAATGGCAGCATTGCGGCGAGCAGACTCAGCAGCGTGTTGAAGAGCAGCACCGCGGCAAGCGCGAGCCGGAACATGGCAGGATTCTCATCGGGCCAGCGCACGTGCCACTGCAGGATGGCAATCTGGCTGCCGATCACGAGCGTGATGTAGCCGACGCTCAGCAGGAAATTCAGCGTACCGCCCATGCCGGACACGATGCGCGCGGGGTTGTCCTCCTCGAAATTTGGATACAGGCTGCCGAGCCCCACGGCCAATCCCGCGAGCGAGAGATTGGCGAGAATGATCGTGTAGACCGAGACGACGAAGTGCAGCGAGCTGACTTTCAGGAAAGTGCACGAGAGCACCACGAGCGTTAGCGTGAAGGGTGCTGTGGTCGCGACACTGAGTATGAATTTCTGACGCACGAGCTGCGCGCGCGTGATCGGCGCGAGGCCGAGAATCCAGAAGCGGAAGCCTTCGAGGCTGATCAGCGGGTACACGAAGCGGCTCGTGAGCGAGGCGAGAATCAGCGCGCAGGCGCCGCTGTTCAGACTCGCGACCCAGCTGCGGTAGCCGGGGCCCGCCATGTCGAGCGAGCGGTTGCCCAGGTTGGCGATGTACAGCGCCATGATGCCGAAGAAAATCACGAACTGCATCCACTGCGTGGGGTCGCGCCAGAACAGGCGGACGTCCTTCGCGACGAGTGCGCGCGAGGGGTTGGGCAGCACGCCGAAAATTTGGACGAAGCGCCCGAGCGGCCCACGACCGATCGGTCGAGGACGGACGTGGTCGCTGCCGATGATGGCGCTGAATCCGGGCAGGAACAGGAAGTGCGCGAGTTCGGCCGCGAGCCAGACGACCATCATCGCGTTGGCGAGCAGCAAGAGCAGCAGGAACCCGGAGGTGGCGTAGTCCGCTTCGGCCGCGGCGAGGACGCCTTGCGAAACCCACGAACTTGGCAGCAAGGGCGACTGCGTTTGCGCGGTGGCTTGCAAGACCATGGCAAGGGGATCTTGCGAGAGCCGCTCGGCGTTGAAGGCGCTGCGCAGGTAGCGGAACAGAAACACAATCGCGATTCCCGTCAGCACGAACAATGCGAAGCGTGGCAGACGCGGGAAAATGCGCGTGAGGATGAGCGTGATCATGGCGCCGATGCCGGCGGGGATCGTGACGAACGGCACGTAGAAGACCACGGCGGCGATGTAGTAGCCCCAGTGCGCGCCGGTGGTGACGCCGTACGCAAGGATGAGCGGCGTGCCGAGATAGGCCGAGGCCCACGAGCTGAAGCTGACGCATTCCACGAAGCGCGCGAGGAAAAACGTACGCAGGCCGATCGGCGAATTGAGCAGGTACTTTACTTCGCGGGCCTTGTACATCGTCGAGAACGCGATGAGCACGTTCGAGAAGATGAGCATGAAGAACAATGCCAGCGCGAAAACGGCCAGCATGCGCACCATGAGGATTTGCGCGAGCGAGAGCGCTTCCTCGGGTGGCTGATCGGAGAAGCCGCTCTCCTGGAGCCACGTGAAACCCCGATAGAACGCCCAGAACGCGCCGAACCAGAGCGCGAGCGCCGCGCTGCCGACGACGCTGATCTTGAGCCACGACTCCTCGCGCAATGCCGCGAGGGCATGCGCCCCCATGCGGCTTTTGGCGCGGAATATCGCGCGGAGCGCAGTCACGCGACCTCGTCTCCCTTGGTGAGCTCGAGGAACACGTCCTCGAGCGAGCCCGTGGAGGCGCCGTCGCGCCGCATGATGTCGGAGACCGAACCGAGACAGAGCAGCTTGCCCTGGTTGATGATGCCGATACGATCGGCGATTTCTTCGGCGATGCTGAGCGTGTGCGTGGACATCAGCACTGTGACACCTTCCTCGCGCGTCTTGCGCTTGAGGTAGGTCTTTACGGCGCGGATGTTTTTCGGATCGAGGCCCACCCACGGCTCATCGACGATGACGACGCGCGGGGTATGCAGGAAACAGGACGCGAAGGAGAGTTTCTGGCGCATGCCGTGGCTGTAATTTTCGATGAGCTGGTCGCCAACATGTTGCACTTCGAAGATGTGCATCAGTTCTTCGACGCTTTCGTCCAGGCCTTGCGCCGGCATGCGGTAAAGACCAGCGACGAATTGCATGAACTCGCGGCCGGTGAGTTTTTCGTACAGAAACGGATGATCGGGGATGTAGCCGAGCAGTTGCTTGGCTTCGACCGGGTTCTTCAGCACATCGTGGCCACCGATGGACGCGGTGCCGGAGGTCGGCAGCATCAGACCGGTGAGCATTTTGATCGTCGTGGTTTTCCCCGCGCCGTTCGGGCCGAGGAAGCAGAAGAACTCGCCTTCGGCAATGTCGAGCTCGAGCGCGTCCACGGCGATCTTGGGGCCGAAACGTTTGGTCAGCGCGTGCGTGCGAATCATTCAGCGTACATCCACCACGTCAATCGATACCTGGCCGAGGAAGGGCATCAGCCGCGGCCATTCCGCGACGCTCCCCTCGAGCAATTTGATGTGCGTCGCGTCGGCGACCGGCTGGCCGAGCGTGGGCTCCATGGGAATCCAGCGCCCGGCGAAGACCTCGGGCCACGCATGATAATAGAACCCGCGCAATTCGTCGCTCCACACGAGGCCGAGCGAAATCCGCGTGGGGATGCGCTCAGCGCGCGCGAGCGCCGCGAACAGCACCGTGTGCTCATTGCAGTCGCCCGTTTTGCTGTCGAGCACGTCGACCGCGGAGGGAATACTGAGTAACGGTTCCTTCTCGATCGTGGTGTACACCCAATCGTAGATGAGCATCGACTTGCGCCAAGGGTCCGTCTCCTCCCCCACGATCTTTTTTGCCTGATTGATAATTTTCGGGCTGTTCGCCTGCACGAAGGGGTCACTGGCGAGGTAATCCAGAAAGCCATTCGGATCCACTATCCCCACGGGCGGCGTGGGCGTCGGCGCGGTGACGATGTGGTACTCGTTTCCCTCGACGTACCGTTGCAAGTCGTCGACGGGGATGTCGACGCCGTCGGCGAGACCCTTCACGCGGATGGTCATTTCTTGCGCGCCGCGCATCGGGCGGGCGCCGCTGGGTCGCACCGCGGCAGAGTGGATCAGCTCGGTGGAGTCGCTTGGCTTAATCTCGGCGAGCGCTTCGCTCTGCGGAATGCGGCGCAACACGAGGCCAATCGGCGTTTCGACTTGCATGATTTCGTCGTCCATGGCGACCCAGGACTTCGTCTTCACGCCGCCGAGATCGATTGTGAGGACTTTGGTGGCAATTTCTTCGCCGTCGTACGTGAGCACTTCGGTGCCGATACACTCGACTGTGGCCACGCCCTTGGACAGCGTGACAGGGTCGAAGGCGTCGATGAGCACTGTATCGCCCACTTCGAGCGTCGGCGCGTTGATCGACGTCGCGCCGAAGGCGCCCTGCAGCATCATGTCCTGCCCGACGGGGAAATCGATCGGGAAGGTCTCGCCGGCGGATTCGACTTTGAGTTGCATTCGGCCGTCGTGCAGCTTGCCGTCTGCCTCTAACACATGCTGACCGGCGGACTGCACGCGGAAGCCGAATTCTTGTAACCCTTTGCCGTCGGCCACCCAGGCGTCGCCGTCCAGCGTGAGATCGACCGGGTCATTCAGCATGCGCGTGTCGAGGCGCAACGTCATGCCGTGGCGCATGCCGGGGTCGTTGTTGCGCTGGCCGGGCGTGCTGGTGAGATGAACATAGCCGACACGATTTTCGTTGCCGAGTTCGTCCTTGGCGTAAACGCCCATCCACGTATCGGAGGTGGGCCGGTTCGCGGCGGGGACTGAGGGGACGCCGGGCGTGGCGTGTGGAATCAGGACTTCGCGCTGGAGCAGCAGGGCCATCATGACGGCCCAGAAGGCGATGATGCTGAGCCCAATGAGGACGCGGCCCCGTGGCATTCTCAACGTTCCCCCGAATACGGCCGCGCTGCGACTCCGCGCGGCAAAGGCTGCAGGATAGTATCCGAACGAGACCTTGGAAGACCAAGTAAGGTGGGTTGCGGCATGTCTCCCCTGCGCCAGGCGCGGCGCGTAAGGTGCTACACCGTTGATTCCACTTTATGCCATAAAGTTCCCGAAACGTCAAGCGTTTGCGAAGTAGCTTGCCAACCACCGGTTGCTGGATAATGCTTCATCAACCAAGGAGATCTTGATATGCCCAATCTCCGATCGATTTTTCCGCTAGTCCTTCTGACGCTCACGTTTTCCACGTTCGCGCAAGAACCACCCGCCGACGCGCCGGCCACGACGAGCGCCACAGTCGCGTCCGTGATCTCCGCGGGAACACTTCGCCTGCAAACTCCGGCCGGCGAGGAGATGGTTGTGCTGCACGGCGTGCTGGCGCCGGTATCGACGTCGCCTCTGGGCTCGAAGGCGAAGCAGGAAGTTACGAAGCTGCTGCAGGGCAAGAAACTTACGCTGGAAGAGCGTGCCAAACTCGGCGGTATCGCCGAAGTGGTGGCCTATCTGGACAATGGCGAGTGCCTGAATGAATTTTTGGTTTCGAGCGGACTGGCGATGTGGGACCGCGTCACCGCGCCCGACTATGTGCAGTTGAAAAATGCGCAGGACTCCGCCAAGCGGCACCAGGTCGGGCTCTGGGCGGGAACGGATACTACCGAAGAGGCTGAAAAGATCGACGCGGGCGCGCGACTCGAGGAGTACAAGCAAAAATCCAACCTGAGACGGCAGGCGTTCTTCGATGCGGCGTATGAAAAGTGGATCACGCTGTCGGATGAGGAACAGCTCGCCCTGTACACCTCGGTGAACGAGGCGCAACAGCATGTGGCGAATGTCGGGGATGCGCGCGTTTCGGGTCTGGAAAATAAGGCCGCGAACCTTGAATCGGCTGCGCAATCGAAAGCCGCGGAAGCCGACGAGAGCCGGAATCTCATGGCGGAATTGCAGCAGCAGCGAAACGAAGAGATGAATACGATTAACAACACCTCGCCAGTGGTGAACAGCCCGATACAGGTTGTGGGGAACGTCGGGTTCTTTTCTCAAGACACTTTTGCCACCTCGTGGGGCTTGCAATACAACTCGCAGATCGACAACGTGCAGTGGATCGGCGACGGCTATTTTTGGCGTATGGACAATCGTGCGGCGGAGACGCAACAGCGATACGACGATGCGCTGCACGCGGAGGCCGCGACGGCGGCCGCGGCGGAGCGTGAGCGCGGGCAGCTACAAGCCGACGCGCAGGCCGTTCGCACCCAGCAACAGGCGACCGCGAATCTTCAGGATCGCCTTACCATCGAAGCAGAATCGACGCGAGGCGTTCTCCTTCAACTCCGGCAGGCACAGAATGCGAAGTACGTGCCGGTCTCAACGAAGACCGAGGTCGCGCGCCTTAAAAATACAGACGCCTCCGACACAATCGATGTGAAGATCGCGTCGAAGGTCTGGCGCGTGAGCTGCGATACGCCAAAAGGATCAGACGCCGCAGGATTGACGATCGACGTCTACCAAGGTGACGCGACGACGCCGTTCCGTCGGCTCACGGCCGACGCCCCTTCGTTCCGGAGATTCCTGGTGCTGGACGAACCGGGTGCGTTCACGCTTAAGATCCAGAACCCGAACAACGTGGCGTTCACGGTTACGGTCTACGAGATCAGCGGCGTGTAATTAACCGGCGGCGCCGTGGCACTTCTTGTATTTTTTGCCGCTGCCGCAGGGGCAGGGGTCGTTTGGGTTGACCTTGGGTTCGACGCGACGTACGGGTTTCGGCACGGGCTTCTTGGCTTCGGCGGAACGGCTTGTGGCGGATTTGCCGTCGCCCTCCTCCCCATCGTCCGGTTTTTGCTCGGCGATGCGGAAGCGGCTGGTGTCGAAGGACGCAAAGCTGCGGTCCTGTTCCTTGTCGGCGGAGACGTACTGATAGCGCGACAGATCAGACATCGGATCCGGTCCGGCCGGTTGTGCCGGTTTCTTTGGATCGGGCGCGTGCTTCTTGCGCATCTCCGGATCCGTCACGCGGAAGAGCGTCTGCAAGGTGTTTTCGGAAATGTTCAGCAAAAGCTGCTCGAACATCTCGAAGCCTTCCTGCTTATAGTCGAGCAGCGGGTCGCGCTGGCCGAGCGCGCGCAGCCGGACGGACTCGCGCAGGTAGTCCATCGAGTACAGATGGTCAATCCATTTTGAATCGGCGGCGTTCAGCAGCGCCATTTTCTCGAGGTCGTGCACGCGCTTGCGCGCGAGTTTCGCGAAGTCGATCTGCGATTCGTCGCCGCCGATCTGCTGACGGTAACTCTCGCGGATTTCGTCGGCCATCGCAGCTTCACGGCGCTCGTATTCCGCGCCGACCTGCTCGATGAACTTTTCCGCCATCGCTTCCTGCGCGCCGGAGGTGTGGTCGTCCATCGTGAATTCGAAGCTGAACAGCGTGCGCAGGCGCTTGAGCATCGCGTCGAGGTCCCAGTCCTCCGCGGAGGTGCCCTTCGGCGCGTATTCGTCCAGCGTGGTGTAAATCAGATCGGCGGCCATTTCCTGCAACTGTTCGGAGATGTCGCGGTCTTCGAGCACGTCTCGGCGCATGCGGTAGATCACTTCGCGCTGCTTGTTCATGACGTCGTCGTATTTGAGCATGTTCTTGCGGATTTCGAAGTTGTACTCTTCGACCTGCCGCTGCGCGCGTTCGATGGAGCGCGTGACCATGCGCTGGTCGAGCGGTTGTTCGTCCATCGCTTCGCCGCCGAGCACGGCGATGATGCGCTTGATGCGATCGCCGCCGAAGAGCCGCGCGACTTCGTCCTCGAGGCTCACATAGAACCGCGAGGCGCCGGGATCGCCCTGGCGGCCGGATCGGCCACGGAGCTGGTTGTCGATGCGGCGAGATTCGTGGCGCTCGGTGCCGATAATCGCGAGACCGCCGATTTCGCGCACGCCTTCCGCGAGCTTGATGTCGGTGCCGCGGCCGGCCATGTTGGTCGCGATGGTGATCTGCGCTTTTTTGCCGGCATTCGAAATGATCGCGGCTTCGCGCTCGTGGTATTTCGCGTTCAGGACCTGAAAGTCCTTCATGCCGCGCTCGCGGAGCAATGCCGCGAGCTTTTCGGACTTTTCGATCGACACCGTGCCCACGAGCACGGGCCGGCCGGTCTTGTGGATGTTCTCGATCTCGTCGAGCACGTACTTAAACTTGCCGTTCTCGGTCGCGAAGATCAGGTCGGTGCGGTCTTCGCGCGCCATCGGCAGGTTCGACGGCACCTGCACGACTTCGAGGTTGTAGGTGGACATGAACTCGTTGGCTTCGGTGAAGGCCGTACCCGTCATGCCCGCGAGTTTCTTATAGAGCCTGAAGAGGTTTTGGTACGAGATGGTGGCGACCGTCTGCGTTTCGAACTGGACCGGCACGCGTTCCTTGGCTTCGATGGCCTGGTGCAAGCCGTCGCCGAAGCGCCGGCCTTCCATCAGGCGGCCGGTGAATTCGTCGATGATGACGACTTCGCCTTCGTTCACGACGTATTCGTCGTCTTTCTTATAGAAATGATGCGCGCGCAACGACTGCTCGATCATGTGCACGAGGCCCATGGAGTCGTCGGTGTACAAGTTTTGCACACCGAGGAAGCGTTCGGCGGCTTCCATGCCGTCCTCGGTCAGCGTCGCGTGGCGGTGCTTCTCTTCGAGTTCGTAGTCCTGAACTTCCTTCAGCTTGCGGACGGCTTCGTCGACTTTATAGTAGATGTCCGAACTTTTCTCGGGCCGGCCTGAAATGATCAGCGGCGTGCGCGCTTCGTCGATGAGAATCGAGTCCACTTCGTCGACGATCGCGAAGCTCAGTTCGCGCTGCACGCAGCTCTCGACGCGCACGGCCATGTTGTCGCGCAGGTAGTCAAAGCCAATTTCGCTGTTCGTGCCGTAGGTGATGTCGGAGCGGTAAGCCACCTGGCGCGCAGGCGGGTCCATGCCTTGTTGGATGAGGCCGACCGTGAGCCCGAGGAACTCGAACACCGGACCCATCCACTGGCTGTCGCGGCGGGCGAGGTAGTCGTTCACGGTGACGAGGTGCACGCCTTTGCCGGCGAGCGCGTTCAAATACAGCGGCATCGTGGCGACGAGCGTCTTACCTTCACCGGTCACCATTTCGGCGATCTTGCCTTCGTGCAGCACGATCGCGCCGAGCACCTGCACATCGAAGGGCCGCATGCCGAGCACGCGCTTGGCGGTCTCGCGCACGACGGCGTAGGCCTCGGGCAGGATGTCGTCGAGCGTCTGGCCGTCGGCGAGCCGGCGGCGGAACTCGGCGGTCTGCATGCGGAGCTCGTCGTTGGTCATGGCGACCATGCGCGCCTCGTGCGACGAGACGACGTCGAGCAGCGGCTTGTATCGCTTGAAGCCGCGTTCCTTGCTGGTACCAAACAAGCGCTTTAGCAGCGCATTGGCGAACATAAGGGATTGAACTCCCGTAACTTAGGCGTGATAAACTGCCGGTGGAAAGCACCAAAGGCTTTTCCACGTGGTCCCCGCCGGGGAGCGGAGATCATAGCAAAGGGCCGCATGCGCGGCCAATTCAGCGGCGGGGATTTGATGGCGCAACGCGGGTGGGCGCGGCGGGGTACGTCGCGGTGGTAATCGTCTACATTCTCTCGCTGTGCTTCGCCGCGGCGTTTACCGGCTCGTTTGTGCGCGGGATCTTCGCGCAATTTGGTTATATTCCCGGCCTGATGCCGGCGGTCTATGTGACGCTGGGCACCGCGCTGTTGTATGCGGGCCTGCAACTCCTCTACTTCGCGCTGTTGCGCATCTACCAGCCGACCCGCAGCCGCGCGACCTATTTCACCGAGGCCTGCTCGAACCTCGCGGCGGTGTTGCTGCTGCCGGCGTTGCTGGAAATCCCGATCCCTGGGATGACGGGACGCCTCGAGCGCGTCATCCCGCTGGTGTACTTCGGCGGATTCGTCGCGGTCCACCTGTTCTTCAAGCTGTCGAGTTTCTATGCCGCGCTGACGGGTATCGAAGATCACCACCGCACGATTTTCCGTTGGGGCGGTACGGGGCTGGGCTGCACCATCGTGGGCGCGCTGATGATTCTCGGCTGGCGCGGATCGGTGGATGACGCGCGCGTGGCCGTGACCGGTAACGACGCCGGTGTGATGGCGGGTACTCAATTCGCGCAGGCGCACGTGGTGCCTGAGGGTGCTACGTACAGCGGGACGCTGACCACGGGTGAAAATCCCGTGCTCGCGTTGCGCTTCGCACCGGTGACCGATTCCGACGCCAACCGGCCGGATGTCGCGCGCGTGTACGTGACTGTGACGCTGCAGGGCCGCGACACGAAGGTGTATCAGGATTCAGTAGGGTTGCGGCCGGACGGTTGGGCCGAGATCACCGTGCCGAGCGAGTTCATCCCGCGCGACGCGGACGAGTATTCGTTGTATTGGACGCGCAAACGCGAACCGAATTGGCAACGCATCCTGGGCATTCGGCCGATCGTGTACAACCTGCCGGAGTCGCGCGGCGAAGCGGCGCCCTTGCCGGCGCATGTTTATCTGTCCGGCCCGAGCGCGTACACGGGGCGTCCCGCGGCAAAGGGACTGAATCTGCTGGTGGTGCTGGTGGACGGACTCGGCGTCGATCATGTGTCGCTGTTTGGTTATCCGCGCGAAGCGACGCCGGCCATCGATCGTGTCGGATACCGCGCGCAACTATTTCCGAATACGGTCGCGACCGGTGCGAGCGTGGAGACGGCGTTGTCCGCCGTCATGACGGGCGAAGACCCGGCGCAGCTTGGCGAATCGGAACCGGGCCCTGCCCTGCCGGATCTGTTGCGGCGCGCGGGGTATGCGACGGTCGCGTTCCTGGAAGCGGACGAAACCGAATTCATGCGGAGCGCGCCGTGGGCGGCGGGTTTTGAAATCGTCGACACGATACGCGACGCCGTCGTCGTGGAAGGCGAAGGCGCGCCGATAAACGCGATTGCGCGCGCGCAGGAGTGGATCTCGGATCACCAGATGATTCCGTTCCTGTGCGTGGTGCGCGTGCGCGCGCTGGCGAATTTCCCGCCGGAGGGCATCGAGGCCGGCGGCACCTTCTCGACGAACGACGAGCAGTTGGACGTGGACCGTTTCGACAACGCGCTGCTGAGCGTGGACCGCCAGCTCGGCGCGCTGTTCAAATTCATCCGCGACTACGAAACGCGCGCGAACACCTGCATTGTGATCACGTCGCCGTATGGGCATGAGTTCTCGCCGGGGGCGTCGCGGAAGTTTCTGGGCACGAAGACCGAAAAAGTGCCGCTCATCATCGACATTCCCGATCGCCGGCAACGGAAAATTCCGAAAGAGGCGCACCTGCAGGATCTTGGCGCGACGCTGGCGTATTTGGCGGGTGTGCGGCTGCCGAGCACGGCGGACGGCGCGAACTTGGTGCCGTAGCGAACCGCAAAGAACACGAAGCGGCGCAAAGAAGGTCAAGGGCAATTCTAATCACAGAGACACGGAGCACACAGAGAATTGCTCAGTGATCTTTTCCGCCGAATGAGATCGGTGGATTTAGTTCAAGTCTTTCGGCTTGAGGACCCAGCTGGTCTTGTAGGTGAGGCGGCCGAAGGAGTAGCCCTGCGGAGTCTGGACGCGTTTTTCAATGACCCATCCGCGGAAGGTAGAGAGCCAAAACATATAGAAGCGATTGGACGTCTTGATGCGTCCGCGCTTGATCAACTGACTCGTGCTCTCGGTGGTGAAGATATTGCTCATGTGCAACCCAAAAATTTGTGGCGGCATACAGCGGCCGCCCCAACGCCGTGCTTACGTAAAACTAGCAGAATGCGTAAAAGGTTCCAACTCGGCCCCAACACAACGGAAATGGTGCCGACAGCCCTAGCAACCTAGGGCGGATTTTAGCAGTATTCGCAAAAAATCCGCAAGAGAATTCGTAAATCTCAGGCTTCCGCCGGAAATCCGCTCATTTCATAGGTATGCGTGCTGGTATCGATGACCCGGCGGCGCACCATCGCGGGATCGAACTCACGCGGGGTCGGGGTCGGGTAATTGGTGGTGAAACAGGCCAGGCAGAAGTGATCGCGCGCCGAGCCGGTCGCTTCGAGCAGGCCGTCGATGGTCTGGAAGTCGAGCGAATCGACGTCGAGGTATTGCCGCATCTGCTCCACCGTCTTGTTGTGCGCGATGAGGCGCTCCTTGTTCGGAGTGTCGATGCCGTAGTAACACGAGCCGATGATCGGCGGGCAACTG
Organism: uncultured Nitrospirales bacterium; assembly: GCA_964620045.1. Taxonomy (GTDB): domain Bacteria; phylum Hydrogenedentota; class Hydrogenedentia; order Hydrogenedentales; genus VFKU01. Next base: position 26,609 of record CAZUJL010000012.1, on the reverse strand, counting down.
ATGCGGAAATGAATTTCCTTCGCGCGGCAGCGGCGTAGCATTTTTACGATCTTTCGCGCGGTGGTGCCGCGCACGATGCTATCGTCGATGAGCACGATGCGCTTGCCCTCGATCGCGGTGCGCGAGGGGTTCAACTTAATCTTCACGCCGAAGTCGCGGATTTTCTGATCGGGCTCGATGAACGTGCGGCCGACGTAGTGATTCCGGATGAAGCCCATGTCGAACGGAATGCCGGTGGCGTGTGAGTAGCCGAGCGCCGCGGGGTTCGACGAATCCGGCACGGCCATGACGAGGTCGGCTTCGACCGGCGAGACCTTGGCGAGGTTCGCGCCGAGGCGCTTGCGCACTTCGTCGACGCTGTGCCCGAACACGAAGCTGTCCGGCCGCGCGACGTAGACGTATTCGAACACGCATTGTTTCGGCACAACGCGCTCGAAGGGCCTGATGACTTCCGGCTCTTGTCCGCGCGTAATGCACAACACTTCGCCCGGCGAAATTTCGCGGACCCAGTCGGCGTCGATGATGTCGAGCGCGCAGGTCTCACTGGCGAGGATGTAGGCATCCCCCACTTTGCCCAGCCACAGCGGGCGGAAGCCAAGCGGGTCGCGCGCGGCGACGACGCATTCGCCGTTGGTGGTGACGATGGTATAGGCGCCCTCGACCATTTTCAGCGCCTCGATTACGGAATCGACGAAGCGTTCCTGGCGCGAGCGCGCGATGAGCTGGATGATGACTTCGCTGTCCGTGGTGGACTGGAAAATGGCGCCCTGCGCTTCGAGTTCGTCGCGCAGGAAGTCGGCGTTCACGAGGTTGCCGTTGTGACCGAGCGCCATCGAGCCGCGCGCGTAGTCCACGGGCAACGGTTGCACATTTTTCAGCTCGCTGCTGCCGAAGGTGGAGTAACGCACATGGCCGATCGCGATGTCGCCGCGCAGGCGGTTCAGCTTGTGCCGCGGGAACACGTCGGACACGAGCCCGACGCCGCGGTGCGCGTTGAGGTGGCCCTTGTTGCTCACGACGATGCCCGCGCCTTCCTGGCCGCGGTGCTGCAGCGCGTACAGGCCGAGGTAGGTCAGCGTGGCGGCTTCCTCATGACCGACGACGGCGAACACGCCGCACTCGTCTTTCATGTGGTCGTCGCCGAGGTCCCGGCCGTGCAGGTTTGGATGATCCTGCAGCCGCTCGCCGATTTGTTTGAAGTAGCTCGATGATCCGCCGGTCATCAAAACTCTCCTCCGCCTGTCAGCAGGCGATACGCCTCGACATATTTCTCACGCGTCTTCATGACCACATCGTCCGGCAGCGGCGGAGGCGGGGAGTTTTTGTCCCAGTCCTGCGTCTCGAGCCAGTCGCGCACGAATTGTTTGTCGAAGCTCGGCTGGCCCTTGCCCGGCGCGTACTTGTCCGCCGGCCAAAAGCGCGAGGAATCGGGGGTGAGCACTTCGTCCGCCAGCGTGATCTGCCCGCCGATCGTGCCGAACTCGAACTTCGTGTCGCAGAGAATTATACCCCGCGTGGCCGCATAATCGCGCCCGCGTTCGTATACGCGAATGGCCGCGTCTGAGGCCTTTTTGTTCACTTCGGCCCCGATGATGTCCCCCGCTTCTTCCGGGCTGATGTTGATGTCGTGGCCGTCGGTGGCCTTGGTGGCCGGGGTATACAGCGGTTTTTCCAGTTTGCTGGATTCTTGCAGGCCGGCCGGCAACTTGATGGCGCAGACTGTTCCTTTTTGCTTGTACTCTTTCCACCCGCTGCCGGCGAGGTAACCGCGCACGACGAACTCGACCGGGAGCATGTCGCACTTCTTCACGAGCATGCTGCGGCCTTCGAATTGGTCCGCGGCCTTTTGGAAGTCCTCGGGCATGTCGGCGAGGTCGACCGAGATCATGTGATTCGGAACGATACTCTCCATCATTTTGAACCAGAAGACGGACATCTGGGTCAGGATCTTGCCCTTGTCGGGGATGCCGACCGGATCGACCCAATCAAAGGCCGAGATGCGGTCGGTGGCCACGATAATAAGCTTGTCGCCGAGGTCGTATATGTCGCGCACCTTGCCGCGCGAAAGCGGCTTGCGGTTGGGCAAATACGTTTGCAGCAACGCCTCAGAGACCATGTCCTGCTCCTGCTTTGGCCGCGGCGGGGAAGAACGTTCCCTGCAAATGCGGCTCGTTAATGGACAACACATCAGTCAACACTGCCGCCGATTCCGTCACTCCCGGAAACAGCGGGTTGGCCAGCATGGCTTGGAGCGCAATCTCGCGATCGCCCGTGATCGCGGCTTCGACGGTGAGCGATTCGTACGCCTTCACCGTCTGCATGAGTCCCCGAATGGAATGCGGCGGCGTGGATTGCGGCAGCGCCTCCACTCCGGCGCGCGTCACGCGCGCGGGGAGTTCCAACACGGCATCGTCGTCAAAATCCGGTACGGCGCCGTTGTTGCGCGCGCAAACAATGAAGCGCTTGCCGGTGTCGTTCCACACGGCTTCCATCACGGCGAGCGCGGCCGTGGAGTAGTGTGCGCCACCGCGCTTGGAGAGCATCTCGGGTTTCTTGGTCGCGTTTTGATCGCCGTAAATCGCGAAGAGTTCGTCTTCGATCCCCTGCACGTCTTCGCCGCGGGTCTTGGGCTGCGCGGCTTGCCGCGCGAGGGTGGCTTCGGGCGCGTAGAAATATTGGAGATAGGGATTGGCGTACATGCCGAGCGCGCGCATGACGCGTTGCATCGCGTCGCAGATTGGGCCCTTGTCCCACTCTTCATCTGCGTGCGCGATCAACGTGTCGATCACTTCCTCGGTGCGGTCGCGGCCCGCGATGCGGACGCCAAAGGTCCACGCAAGGTGGTTCAGGCCGAGGTAGTCGAGTTCGACGTCGGCGTGGGGGCATTTCATGTGCCGCGCGATGTCCATTTCGACGCCGATGGGGATGTTGCAAAGACCCGCGACGCGGACGCTGGAATGCTTCACCACGGCTTCGGTCACGATGCCGGAGGGGTTTGTGAAATTCAGCAGGAAGGCATCGGGACAGATGGATTCCATGGCTTGCGCAACGGCCACGATCGGCGGGATGGTGCGCAGCGCGCAGGCGAAACCACCAACGCCCGTGGTCTCTTGGCCGAGGATTCCGTGGCGCCGGCCGAGCTTTTCGTCGGCGATGCGCGCGGCCATGCCGCCCACGCGGACCTGGGTGACGACAAAGTCGGCGCCTTCGAGGGCCGGTTCGAGTGCAACAGCCGTGTCTATATGTACAGGGTGGTTGAGCGCGCGCGCCATCCGGCGGCAGAACCCGGCGACAATATCGAGCCGGGCGGCGTCGATGTCCATCAGGGTGAGGCGGTCGAGCGGGAAGGCATGGGGCCGCGTGAGCAGACCCTCGACCAGCTCCGGTGAATAGGAACTGGCTCCCCCAATAACGGTGACTTTCATGCAGCGAGCAGCCTCCGCACGCTAGCCTGCGGGCTCGGCAAACACTCCTCCCACAGGAGTCTTTGCCCTAGCCGGGAAAGCACCGCAGCGGCCCAAATCATACGTGTGGATTGTGTTAGAAGTCAAAAACCGAGTACCCGCGGGCGGCGGCGCGCCAGCAGGAAATCGGGTTTATCGGGCATAATTCGATGCAGTGGAAACGCGCGGGGGGCGCGGACTACGCTAGCCCCAGCGGAGGGGACGCAGGCACCATCCACGTGCCGCTTTAGATCATGGCATTATTCGCATTCGTTGTCACCGTCGTCCTCATGATCCCCTTCCTCGCGTGGGGCATTTATTTGCTTCGCGAGCGGTACCTCCTTCACCACGAACTCCCTTTTCGTGTCGAGATTTATTCGCTCGTGGGCGTCATCGCGTTTCTGAGCGTGCAACTGATTCTGATCAAAGTGTGGATGGGCGACGTTAGCGCGTTCTACGCGTTCGCGGCCTTGTCGCTCGCGGCGGCGTCGACGGCGCTGTACGGCCCCACGCTGGTGTCGGTGGTGTCACAAGAGATCGTGAACCTGATGCATCCGCCGCACGATCAGCGGAGCGAAGAACCGAACTTTAGTCTGGCCGAAGGCCTCGAAGCGCGCGGCGACTACGAAGGCGCGCTGCGCGAGTACATGGTCATGGCGCGCATCTTCCCGAAAGATCCCGAGACGGCGTTTCGCGTGGGGCATGTGCTGATCGAGATGGAGCGCTTCGAAGAGGCCGCGGCCTCGCTTGAACGCGGCCTGCATCAGTCCGCGGATCCGGAGCGCGCGCTGCTGGCCACGAACCGGTTGTCGGATTTATATCGCGAGCGCCTGGGCCGCGTGGACGACGCCGCGCGCACCTTGCAGGCGTATCTGGATCGCTACGGAAACTCGCCGCGGGCGGAGCTGGTCATTCGCAAGCTGGAGCGCCTGAAGCGCGGCACGGGGTCGGGAAATGGCTCCGCCGCGCACCCGCCGGCGTAACCCATATTCGCTTTTCGGTTTCCAACGCATCTTGACACTATCGTGTCGTGCTGACAGTATGTCGTCTCCACCGCAGGAGACTAAAAGCATGCACAAGCACATCTTCTCCCCCATTGTTCGCGCCGTCATCGCGGTAGCCGCCGTCGCGAGCGTTGCGATCTCGGGCTACGCGCAAGAGCCGAAGCCGGTCAAGGAAGTGGTTGTGTTCGCCGCGGCGAGCATGAATCCCTCGCTGACGCCGCTCGCGCAGAAGTACGACAAGGACACGGGCATCAAAATGGTGATCAGCTATGCCTCGTCGTCCGCCCTGGCGACGCAGATTCAGAGCGGGGCGCCGGCGCAGATTTTCATCTCGGCGGACGTGGCCTGGGCCGAGAAAGTACAGGGCAGTGGGCATGCCGCGCAGAAGGTGGACTTTCTCGGCAATTCGCTGGTGTTGATCGTGCCGGCCAAGGGCAATTCGAAGGTGACGAAAATCGAAGACCTGCAGAGCGAGGCGGTGCAGCATATCGCCATCGCGGATCCCACGGGGGTGCCGGCGGGGAAATACGCCAAGGAGGCCATGGAGACCCTGGGCCTGTATTCGAAGCTGGAGCCTAAATTCGTCCCGACGCAGGACGTGCGCCAGGCGCTGTTGTACGTGGAGCGTAGCGAGGCCGAAGCCGGTTTTGTGTACGCCACCGATGCCACGAGCAGCAAGGCGGTGAAGCAGGTGGCGGTGCTCGACCCATACCTCAAGACGCCGGTGAAATACGCGATCGTGCTGACCAAGACCGGTGCGGAGTCTGCGGATGCCAGGGCGGCGTACGATTTCCTGCTCAGCGACGGCGCCATAAAAGCCTTTGAGAAGGCCGGATTCACGCGCCCGGCCGCGGCCGACGCGTCAAAAAATTAGATCAAAAAACGCGTAACGGCATGGATGGAGTTTTGTTATACTAGAAGTGTGAAATTAACAGATATTGACACTGCGGCAGATCCTGCCTCCTCGCCTGGGCACTATGTCGACCGGTATTCCGCCGACGAACTCGATGCGCTCATGGTCCAGTTCAGCCCCCTCGCCGCAGACCGCCGGCGACGCCGCATCGTGGTCTTCGGAGGGGTCTTCATCTCCTTCCTGATCTCACTGGTTTTCGTCATAATCCGGGCGCGGACTCGTTGGCTGTGGTTGCCGCCGGGCGTCATGTTTGCCGGGGTTGGCCTCAGCCGCATGCTGTTACCGCCCTTACGGTGTCCGGGATGCAATGGCAAGCTCGATGTAAAGCCGGCCGAGTATTGCCCGGAGTGTGGCGCGTCATCCCTGGAACGAGTGCCGGGGACCCTTGGGGTGACCTGTACCCGGGACAACCACTTGCTGCGCCGATCGAAACGCCGAAATTACAAGATCCACGCATGCACCCACTGCGGTGTTTGGCTCGACGACGAAGGGTTCTGATTCACGTCGATTGTTTCGCGAGTGTTCCCGCTTGAAGTTTCGACTGCGCGCGCGTTCCGAAAAATTTCTGCGCGCACCCTTTGCCTAAATCCAAAATCGTCGGGTACAATTGTATTGGGGAAGGTGTACTTGGGGGCGACTGACTGACCGAAGGGGGCCTCCGGTTCAAGCTATGAGCAAGAGAATTAGGGTCTGCGTTTGTGACGATGAGGCGGCACTGGCAGAAGTCATCTGCGAGGGGCTGAAGAACACGGGGATCGATGCAGTTCCGGCGGGGGGCGGCGCGGAAGCGCTGGCCGTCTGCGCCAAGGGCGACATCGACCTCATTCTGCTGGACGTGTCCATGCCCGGGATGGACGGGTATGACGTGTGCCGGCGGCTGAAAGCCAATCCCGCCACCAAAGACATAGTGGTCATTTTCGTGACCGGCCGGGGCGAGCCCGAGGACCACGAGATCGGCTTCGCCCTGGGCGCGGCCGACTACGTGACCAAGCCGTTTAACCTGCCGATGCTGATGCTCCGTGTCGAGTCGGCCCTGCGCCAGAAAGGCGTGAAGGAAGACCTCGACGGCGACAGCGCGAATTACACGGACGAGACGACCGGCCTGAAAAACCGCCGGTTCCTGATGGAACGCCTGCAGGAAGAGGCCGACAAGGCCCACCGCTACAACTATCCCGTGTCGTGCGTGATTGTGGACGTCGACGGAGTCGAGGCCGTGAACGACAAGTGCGGCGCGGCGGAACTGAACGACTTGCTGGCCGAGATCGCGATGTCGATCCGTGGGTATACGCGCTCGTATGACGTGCTCGCGCGCTACGACGGCACGCTGTTCGTCGCGCTGCTCCCCCACACCGAACTCGGGAATGCCTTGAAGTACGCCGAGAAAGTCATCAACGACGTGGACGCCTCGGTCTATTCCGACCCCGGTTTCCCGACGAAGGCCTCGGTGAGCGTGGGCGTGGTGACTTTCCAGAATGGCGCATCCAGCTCGGCCGATCTCATCTTCGGCGAGGCGATGCGAACATTGCTGAAGGCGAAAAGCATGCCCAAACCGCGGCGGTTGTATGGCCGCCAGCTGGAGAAGGCGCACTAACCTTATCGAAGAGCGGCCACAAGGGGCCGCTCTTCTCTTTTTTGATTCCCGCTTCTCTAAAAACGAGCAACCCTCCGCCGGATTCCCCGGCGGAGGGCGAGATACCGAATATTCCGAACTTGTACCCGGCGTAAGCGCCTGGGTGCGTCTAGGGTTCGCACCCCCACTGTATCCCGGAACCCTCCGGGGTAAATCCACCTATGGCGCCGGGCCTGGAGCACGGACTACTCATAGACAGACCACCTCCTTTCTAGACGCGGAGCACGCATCCAAGCCAATCCCCCACGGTCGGCTCTCGTCGCTGCCCGTCTGATCAACATTTTATGTATTTGCCGAAATTTCGCAAGAGAAATTTTTTTCGAATTGCAAAAATTTCGCGCGCGGAGCTGGTTGCGAGTACGATGGCCGAATTCATCCGGGGATCACGAACATGTCCTTCACCATCAAACTCAATGCTGTCGAAAAATTTGGCCGCGACCTCGTCCGCCCCGAGGGCGTGATGGCGCTGAAGGACGGCACCGTGTGGACGTCGCACGGCGACGGACACTGCACGCGGATTAGCTACGACGGAACGCAGCAGAATCTCGGCGACCTCGGCGGCGAGCCGAACGGGATCTGCATCGATCGCGACGGCAGTGTGATCATCGCGAACATCGGCAACGGCAAGGTGCAGCGCTTGCGCGCGAGCGGTTCGCACGATGTGATCACGAACTCAATGGAAACCAAACCGCTGACGACGCCGAACTTTCCGCACGTGGATTCCAAAGGGCGCCTTTGGTTCACCCACTCCACCGATCTGCGCCGGCACTTCGACGCGACGCGGCACGCGATTCCCGATGGGCGCCTGTGTCGCGTGGAGCACAGCAAGACGAAGATTCTGGCCGAGGGCATTCTGTTTGCCAACGGCATGGCGCTGGACGCGCAGGAAAAATTCGTCTACGTCGCGGAGACGATGGGCAAGCGCGTGATCCGGTTCGAGATTCTCGACAACGGCGAGCTCGGCCGACCGGAACACTACGGCCCCGACTTCGGACCGATGGGACATCCGGACGGCATCGCGTTCGACGCGGCTGGAAATTTATGGGTGACGCTCGTGATGATGAACGCGCTCGGCATCATCACGCCGAAGCGCGAGTTCCACATTGTGCTGCACGACCAGCAAGGCGACGTCGTCGTACGACCGACAAACATCACCTTCGGCGGCCCGGACCTAAAAACGGCCTACATCGGCTCGCTGCGCGGGCCGTATATCCCCGCATTTGAGGCGCCTGAACCGGGGCTGCCGCTGATACATCAGCGATAGAACTTAACGGTTATAGGCCACGAAGGTCACTTGCTCCGGCTGGGGCGCGTCCGGCGCGAGTAAACCATCGCCGGCACCTTGCAGGTATTTTCCGAAGAACGCGAGCACGTAGCCATTGATGATTTTTGTGCCGTCCGCCGGGCTGATGTCGCCGATGAGGGACTTGCTCACAGGGCTGAGCTCGGCGATGTAGGGGAAGTCGCTGAAGTTGTAGTGGTTCATATGGCTGATGGTGACGATGTACCCGTCGGGCGCGGACTTCGCGATCATGTCGAAATCGGCTTCCATCTTCTTCACGAGCGCGAAATAGTCTGCTTCGGTCATCTTCGACATCGCGAGCAGCGCGGGGTCTGCGACATCGCGCACGACGTGCATGATCATGGCGGGGTGCTTGACGCCTTCGCGGCGCGCGTCACCGTAGGCCAGGCCGTCCATATCGATGCCGCATTTCACGCGCGCATCCTTCGCGCACATTTGCAAGGACGTCGCGCCGCCGAAGGAGTGGCCGAACATGCCGATGCGGCCGAGATCGAGCCGACCCGTAAGCGGATCGGCTTTCGCCGCGTTGATCTTCTCCAGTTCGTCAATCACGAATGAGGCGTCCGCGCCCCAGAGCAGCGCGAGGCCATCGAAGGTCTTGTCGACTTCGTCGCGCGGCTTGGTCTGCGCAGCCATCAGGCTCGGTGCGAACTTGACGAGGCGGCCTTCCGGAAACTCCACGACCGCGGCGCAGAACGCATGATCGATGGCGACGACGATGTAGCCCTGGCTGGCAAGTTCTTCCATCTGCGAGACGTTCTGCGTGCGAAAGCCGCCGAAGCCGTGCGAGAAAAGCACGACCGGGTATTGCTTTTGTTTCGAAGAGACGGCGGCGCCTTCGACCGAGCGCGTGTGCCAGGTCCCCATGGTTTCATCCACCTTCGCGGGCGGCATCATGAGCTGGGCGAACAACGCGCGGCGGACGTCGGGATTCGTGGGCAGATACGGCACAGTTTCCTTGCCCTCGGTACCCTCGGCCGGATACCAGAACTGGACCATGAGTTCGCGGTGGTCATCCGGCGCATCGGTGAAGTTTTCCAGGCGCGCGGTATCGACCAGATGCCGTGACACGGTACCCACGGCGTACGGGCCGGTTGGCGCAGGTGGTTGCGTCACTTCAGTGAACGCATCGACAGCCGTAACGAGAGAAACTGCTATCACCATTCGAAAAAGCATTTTCATGCAAGGTCACCTTTCAAGAGCAAGACGCGTGAATAACTTTGAAGGCTTCTAAAATATCACCACAGAGGCACAGAGATTGCAAAGCAATTTCCATCATTCTCTGTGTCGCTCTGTGCCTCTGTGGTACGAATTTCTCAAAACATCTCCATCTGGCGGCTAGTGAGTTTTTCAAAGGTCTGATCAAAGACATGCAGGATCGCGTCGGCAACGGGCGCGAGCTGGCGGTCGAGGTAGTGGCCGTAGTCGAAGGGCGACTTGCGCTGCTCGGCGGGCTCGGGGCCGTTCAGCGTGATCACGTACGAAATGGAGCGACCGGGGCGCTCGAGTTTACGCGCGGCCTGGACGTGCGGCGGCGCGACCTTCGTGTACTCCTCGAGTTTTCGGCGCAGGCGCTTTCGGTACACAAGCTGGTCGTCGTGCTTCCCGGCGAGGACGGCGGTGGCCGTATCGCGGATGTAATCCTCGTACGGTTCGCGCGCGAAGATGCGCCGGTACAGTTCGCGCTGAAAGTCGCGCGCGAGCAGGGTCCAGTCCGTGCGGACGGATTCCATGCCGGTGAACTCGACCTCGAAGGCCTCGGCGCCGATGCGCACATAGCCCGCATAGCGCTTTTTGCTGCCGATCTCCGCGCCGCGGATCGTGGGCATGAAGAATCGCGTGAAATGTTTCTCGAACTGGATTTCGAGGTGCGATTCCAGCCGGAATTCGGTCTCGATGGTTTCCTTCCACCACGCGTTCAGGCCTTGGGCGAGCGTTTTTCCAACTGCCTTGCACTCCTCCTCCCCCACGCCGGAGCCGACGAGCACGAACAGCGAGTCGGTGTCGCCGTAGATCACTTTGTATCCCTGCGCCTGAATCCACTCGCGGCTGCGGCGGATGAGGTCGTGGCCGCGACGCGTGATCGAGCTGGCGAGGCGCGGATCGAAGAAGCGGCAGCCCGACGAGCCGAGCACACCATACAAGCTATTCATGATGATTTTGATCGCGGTGGAGAGCGCGGTGTTTTTGTCGCGCTTGGCGGCGTCGCGCGCGCCCCAGAGTTCCTCGATCATGCCGGGCAGAATGTGACGCTCGCGGTTGAAGGTCGCGCCGCCAAAACCGGGCACGGGGTCCTCGCCGGGCCGCGCCATGCCGAGCGGATCGATTTTGAAGGTCCAGATGATGCTTGGGTACAGGCTTTTGAAATCGAGTACCAGCACGTTGTCGTACAGGCCCGGCACCGAATCGAGCACATAGCCGCCGGGGCTGGCCTCGGGGTCCGCGCCGCCGACGTCGGGCGCGACGCAGCCCGCGCGGTGCAGGCGCGGCAGATACAGGAAGTCGAACGCGGCGACCGAACCGCCCTGCCGATCCATCGCCTGGCCGGTGAGCTTCGCGCGCTCGGCGGCGAAGTGCACGAGCCGCGCCTTCTCGAAAATTTCGAGCACGAGGCGGCAGTCTTCGAGGTTGTAGGCCGCGAGCGCGGGCTTGTCTTCCTTGAACAGGCGCCGGATTTCGCGCAGGCGATCGGTTTCGCCGGTGATGAGTTTCTTGCGGCCGAGGAGTTCCGAGGCGACAAAGTCGAGCGCGTAGCTCTCGAATTCCCAGAACCCGAGGCGCAGGAGCTGGATGCCGTCGAGCGCGATGCGGCCCGGTATTTTGGCGATTGTCGTTTGGCCGGGGGCCGTCGCCACGAGCATGAAGGCCTTGCTCTTCGCGCGGCCGATGCGAAACGGGATTTTCAGTTCGTCGCATTTCTTCTGAAGAAACGCGAGGTCGAAATCGGCGACGTTCCAGCCGATGATCAGATCGGGATCATCGGCCGCGAGCCAGGCGAAAAAAGCCTCCAGTAGTTTTTTTTCGTCGGGAAAATACGCAACGCTGTGAGTATTTTGGCCTTCGCCCAGCATGAACACGCGCTCGCCGCGCGGCGACGAGACGGCGATCGAATAGAGCAGACCCTCGAAGCCGTGGGTTTCGATATCGAACGAGACAATCTTGAAGGGCGGCGTTTCGTCGGACGGGCGCAGCGTAGGATTGACAAATTCCCGGTATCCGTCCCTCTCAAGCGGCTCGCCTTCGACGATGCAGGCACCGCGGACAAAGCGCTCCATCAAATACCGGTCATCGGGCTTTACATCGGCCTCGAAGGCCTGGACACCCTGGCGATCGAGCGATTCGCGTGTGTCGCGCATCTGGCGCAAGGTTTTGAAGTACACGCCGTCCACGGGGATGCCGGGCATCGTGGCGAGTTCGAGCGGCTCGCGGCGCGCGCCGGTGACCTTGCCGAGGTCGCGCTCAAGGAAAAAGACCGGCTCGTGGTCCTGAATCAACACGCGCGCGGGGCCAGAGGCCGAGGCGACCCAGTATTCCAGCTCGCAACCCTGCGCGGTGTCGCGCGCGGTGCGGGTGAGGATAAATGCGTGCAGCGCAGCCATGGACCCAGTTTAACAGGCAGCGTCACATTTTCCGACGCTTTGAAACCTCCACGAAAGTACGCTCGATGCACGCACGCCGATCGCGAACGCGGAAGAACTGCGCAAGGGTTTCACGACGCGTTACCAAATCATCGTTGAGAACACGGGGCCGATGAGGAACTGTTCTCGCAAGCGCCGGGGCTTGGGGAGTGCAGCACCGCCGATTTAATGAATATCGAGGCGATCAAGCCTTCGGTGTCTAACGAATCGAAGCGATGCCGCCAATACCAAGAGAAGGCATAGGGCAGTCAGAGCCCATGCTGCCGACACGGGGAGCGGCGCGATCGGAACAAGATCCAATGCGAGAACATACGCGCCATCGCCATTGTGTGTTGAACTGAATATTGTAACTGCTGGCCCAGGGTCTAAATCCGCTGAGTCGTACAACCGGCCGGCCAAGTGCACTCGATCCGTCGAATCAATTCGAAGTTGAAGCGGGGTTTCGTACCCAGGTCCACGGATCGGACGGACCGCCAGAAAATCCCCGTTGGGATCGAGCTGCAATATATATCCGTCAGAAGCCGAACTCGCGACCATCGCATGACTGGCCGGACCCGGATCGAAGTCAACTGTCGCAGAAAAATCTCCTGTGACCATGACGTTGCCTTCAGAATCAGTATCGAGTGCCCACGCGTTGTCGTTTTCATTGCTTCCGAGCGTATACACCCAACCGAAGCTGCCGTCCGAACCAAGCTTCAATACATAGCCGTCGTCGCCGACAGCGACGCGCGTTTCGGTGCCAAGTCCGGGATCGAAATCCACGGTAAGATTGAATTCGCCGGCCAACAATAAATTTCCGGCGCCCGTCTCTACCAGATCCACAACCCGGTCGTTCGACGAACCGCCGAACGATTTCGCCCACAGAAATGCGCCGGCCGCGTCCATTTTTAGCAAGAATGGGTCGGAGCCGTTCCCAACGCTTGTCAGGGTCGTTACGCCAGCGCCGGGATCGAAGTCGGCTGAATCCTCGAATCCGCCGGCGACGACCATGTCGCCGTTGGAATCGATCAGTAGATCTGTGGCTCCCCCACTGGCGCTGCTTATATGGCGCATCCAGACGAAATTGCCTGCGGAATCGAGCTTGAGTACAAATATCCCAGCGCCAGACGAGTTCACACTGCCAGGTCCAGGATCAAAATCTACCGAAGGGCTTTGAACCGTTCCAGCTACATAGACATTCCCAAGTGAATCCGACGCGATGGCTTGTGCACTGTCGGAGGCTAATCCACCGAAAGAGGCGGACCAAAGATGGTTTCCGTTGCTGTCGAGCTTGGCCACGAAAATGTCAGAGTCGCCAGCAGACGAAGCGTTTGTTGTACTGGCGCCCGGATCCAAATCGACGGTGCCGGTGTACTCTCCACTGACCAAAATATTCTCACTGAAGTCGACATCGACATCGGTGGCGTATGATTGCAACGAGCTGATGAATGCTGCGCTCCACAGATACTGTTGGTCGGAGTCGAATTTAAGGAGAAATCCGTTCGCACCGTTTGACGAACTGGTAATGTTCGCCGTACCGGGCCCTGGATCAAAATCGGTTTGGCCTGCGAAATGACCCGCCATCACGACGTCATCCGCGTTGGTGCACACGATGGCTCCGGGAACAACAACGGTCAAGGGCTGCGTCTGAACAGGATCGAGGGCAAAGGCACTGACATATTGAAAATCATCTGCGCTGGCTGTGCGACACAGCATTTCCAGAGTGCCAACGACGATCCACGCTGCGTACTGCAATCCGCGCTGTCTCATCCGCATCTCCTCATTATGGAACGACCGATTCTATAACGGATCAGACAGGGCCGCAATGAAAAAAACGGTATGACGTAGTGTATGAGTTGTCACGCATGATCATTCTGCGAAATAACCGAAAATAGAATTCCACGCTCCTCGACGTGCATTGACCGTGCGGTCGGTTTAGCGCTCGGTGCTTGAGACTTGCCTAGTTTCCAAGGAAGGAGCAGGTTATTTGCAGATCTTCTTCCCCTCGCTCGTTTCCGCGAACGGACACAACTCGCGCACGACGCACTCGGAACATTTCGGGCTACGCGCGAAGCAGGTTGAGCGGCCGTGAAACACCAGCAGGTGCGAGAATCGCGACCAGATTTCGCGCGGCCACAACTTCATCAGGTCGCGCTCGACCTTTACGGGATCGGTTTGCCTGGTAAACCCGAGCCGCCGGCCCAATCGTCCGCAATGGGTATCTACAATCACGCCGGGTACATTGTGGATGGTGCCGAGCAGCACGTTGGCCGTCTTGCGGCCGACACCGGGTAGTTCGACCAATTTCTCGAGCGTATCCGGCACTTTGCCGCCGTGCTCCTCGACGATCTTGGTCGCGGTGCCGCGAATGTTTTTCGCCTTGCTGTGATAAAAGCCGCAGGACTTGATGTACTTCTCCACTTCCGGCTGCGACGCCGCCACGAAGTCCTGGGCGGTCTTGAAACGCTTGAACAGCGCGGGCGTAACCAGGTTGACGCGCGCATCCGTGCATTGCGCGGACAGGATCGTGGCGATGAGCAACTGGAGATCGTTGTGATGATCCAGCGCAGTCTTCGCGTCGGGATAGGCCTTGTGCAGGCGGTCGTACACCTTCTTGGCGCGGGCCTTGGTCTGTTCGACGGTTTCCTTCGGCACGGCTATCCCTTCTTCCATTTCTTGAACGCGGCGAGCGTCATGCAGTTGAGCAGATTTTCCGGCTCGAGCCAGCCCTTGCGCGCGATGCCGACGCCGTATTGCATGTTGTCGATATCCTCGACACTGTGCGCATCTGGCCCGATGACGAGCATGACGCCTTTGTCCTTCGCACGATGGATATAACGCCAATCGAGATCGAGGCGGTGGCAATTGGCATTAATCTCGACCGCGACGCGATTCGCGAGGCAGGCGTCGAACACTTTGTCGTAATTGAGCGGAAAGCCCTTGCGCGCGAGCAGAAGTCGGCCCGAGGGATGGCCGAGAATGGTCGTGTGTGGATTTTCGATTGCCGTGACCACGCGCCTGGTTGCTTCCTCCTCGGTCATGTCTTGGCCCGTGTGCACCGAGGCAATGACGAGATCGAAACTGGCGAGCACCTCATCGTCGTAGTCGAGATCTCCCCCCTTGCGGATGTCGGACTCGATGCCCTTGAGCACACAAAAACCCTTTACGCCCTTGTTGAACGCGTCGATCTCGGATTGCTGCTTGGTCACGCGGTCGGGCTTCAGGCCATTGGCGATCGCGGCGGACTGGCTGTGGTCGGTCATCGTCATGTACTTGTAGCCGGCCTTCTTGGCGGCTTCGGCCATCTCGGCGATCGTGTTGCGGCCGTCGCTGTACTTCGAATGGCAATGGAACAAGCCGAGGATGTCCTTCATTTCGACCAGTTCCGGCATCGCGTCGGCGTCGAACTCGCCCATGTCCTCGCGCAGCTCGGGCGCAATATAGGGCAGGTCGAGTTTTTTATAGATGTCGGCCTCGGTCTTGCACGGCTGATTTTTCTCGCCCTTCAGCAGCGCGTACTCGTTCAGCTTCAGCCCGCGATCCTTCGCGCGCTGACGCAGCACGACGTTGTGTTCCTTGCTGCCGGTGAAATACATGAGTGCGTACGGAAATTCCGCCTCGCTCACCACGCGCAGGTCGGCGGCGATGCCGGACTTGAGCACAACGCTCGACTTCGTCTCGCCGTGGCCGGTGACGTGCTTGACGTGGGAATCGTTCACGAACTTGTCCATCAAGACCTTGGGCATCTTGCTCGCCGCGAGGATGTCGATGTCCTTGATGACTTCCTTGCGGCGGCGCAGACTGCCGGCGATCTCGACTTTGGTGACCGACTTTTCAGACGCGATCAATTCCTTGAGACGCTGCGCCTCTTCAAAGGCCACGTCGAACAGATAACGTCCGTCCTGTTCCTTGGAGAACTCGATGCCTTTGAGGATCTTCTCTTCCATCTTCTTGCCGAAGCCCGGCAGATCGGCGAGCTTGCCAGCCTTCGCCGCGGCGGCCAGGTCGGTGAGGGACGCGATCTGCAGCGCGTCGTAAAGCTGCTTGATGCGCTTTCCGCCCAGGCCGGGCACGCGGAAGAGTTCGAACAGTGTTTCTGGGAACTTGGCGCGGAGGTTGTCGCGGTATTTCAGCGCGCCGGTGGTCACGAACTCGGTAATTTTCTGTTCGAGCGCGTCCCCCACGCCCTGAATCTCGCGCAGGCGGCCTTCCTTTACGAAGTCGGCGATGTTGCAGTCGAGGCTCTCAATGCGCCGCGCGACGTTTTCATAAGCCCGCGATTTGAATGGGTTTTCGCCGGAGAGTTCGAGCAACACTCCGATCTCTTCGAGTAGCGCAACAACTTCGCTGTTTTCCATTGCGATTCAACCTCGTGCTGGTGCGGCGCATGAACGCGCGGCGCAAGTATAATGCACCGCTTTGCGCGGACGCAGCCGTCGCGCGCTTGGGAGATCCGATGGCAACCCTGTGGCTCGTGGCAACACCGATAGGCAATCTGGAAGACATTACGCATCGTGCCGTGCGCGTGCTGCGCGAGGCGGACATCGTGGCCTGCGAAGACACGCGGCAGACCGTGAAAATTCTGCAGCGATACGAGATTCAGCGCGAAGGCCGGCTCATCGCGTATCACGAGCACAACGAGGAACGTGCCGGTGCAGGGCTGCTGGCGCAGATGGCCGAGGGCCGATCCGTGGCGCTGTGCAGCGACGGCGGCATGCCGGCGATCAGCGATCCGGGGTATCGCCTCATTGCATCGGCTGTTGAAGCCGGGCACACCGTGGAATCCATCCCCGGTGCCAGCGCCGTGCAATCGGCACTCGTGATCTCCGGCCTGCCGACGTCGAGCTATACCTTCAAGGGATTTCCGCCGCGCAAGTCGGGCGCGCGTGTCCGATTTCTACAAGAGGATGGCGATCGCGCGCACACGCTCGTGTTGTTTGAGTCGCCGTTTCGCATCGGCGCCCTGCTCGCGGATGCATTTACTGCGCTCGGCGATCGTCGCGCGGCGGTGTGCATTGAGTTGACGAAAAAATTTGAGCGTGTTCACCGCGGATACCTCGCAGACCTCGCCGCGGAGTTTGCAGACGTGGAGGTGAAGGGTGAAATCACGGTCGTGATTGCCGGCAATCATCCAAAATTCGCCCGCACGTCGGATTCCGATGTGAAACCGCAATAAAAACGTATTTCCTTACTATCGTTATCTCCGCCATACCGTTTGCTTCTATACCTCGTCGTACTACAATTCCTACCGTATTTGATATGTATGACAAGTTTTCGTACTCTTTTGGGACATTTGTTTCCCGGGGAGGGGAAGGCAATGCGGGACGGTTTAGCGCTACGGGTGAATCCAGACGGGCCCATCTCCGTCTATATGCAGATCGAGAATCAGGTTCGATTCGCGATAGCGTCGGGGCGTGTGAAGCCGGGCGAAATTCTCCCGTCGGTGCGCGATCTCGCGGACGATCTCAAGGTAAACGCAAACACGATCACGAAAGCGTACCGCGATTTGGAGTTGATGGGTCTCGTTACCGCGCGCCGCGGCATCGGCGTAATCGTTTCCAGCGACGGTCGCGCGAACTGCAAAAAAGAAGTTGAAGAGATGGTGCGAGAACATCTGCGCGACGCCGTCGCGGAATGCCTGGCGACCGGCATGGCGCGCGACAAGATCACCAAGATCGTCGCGGACACCCTGAAAGACGCACCGCAGCCGTATACGCGCTAAACGCGATCGGCCAGGTTCAGACGAAATTCCCCGTGTTCCCGCACGAGCGAGCACGGTCGCCCAAATATCCGCGAGACCGATTCGCTCGTCAGCACCTCCGGCACGACCCCTTGCACCGCCACGCGGCCCTCGCGCAACCCCAGCAGGCGCGTGATCCATAGGCGAATCTCTTCGACGTGATGCGTCACCAGAACGATGGTCGGCCCATCCGGCGATTGCGCCAAAGCGCCGACGGCATCCAGAAAGGCCACACGGCTGACGGGATCCAGGCCCGCGCAGGGTTCGTCCAGCACCAGGAGCGGCGGGTTGTGGACCAGCGCGCGCGCAATCAGCGTGCGCTTCTGCTCGCCTTGGGACATCAGCGCAAAAGGTTGTCGCGCCAGACGCGCTAGGCCGAGTTGTTCAAGCAACTCGTCGGCGCGGCGGAGTTCCGCGCTTGTAAGCTCGCGGTAGATGCCGAAGGTCGCGTCGAAGCCTGAAGCAACAACGGACTGAGCAGCCTCTTCGCGCGGGACGTGGTACTCCATTGCGCTGCTGACCCAGCCGATGCGGCGGCGCAACGCGCGCAGGTCGCATTCGCCGTACTCCTCCCCCAACACGTGCACGGAGCCGGCCGTGGGCCATTCGTAGCCTGTGAGCACCTTGAGCAGCGTCGTCTTGCCGCTGCCGTTCGCGCCGAGCAGCACGGAGTGCGCGCCGGCCGCAATGCTCCACGAAACTTTATCGAGAATGGTTTTGCCGCCGCGCACGACGGAAATATCGCGAAGCTCCACCACGTTCATCGCGCGCCCTGTTCCCAGCCTTCTTCGCCGATGAGCGGCACGAAGCTGCATTGGATGCCAGTCTCCCGCTGGATGCCCTCGGGCGTGCGCACTTCGCGGATGAGTTCCTGCACTTCGCGCGGGCCGACGGGACACACGAGCCGGCCGCCGATCGCCAATTGCGCCTCGAGCGTCGGCGGGACCTGCGGGCCACCGGCCGTCACGAGGATCGCGTCGTATGGCGCGCGCTCGGGGCACCCCTGCGTGCCGTCGCCGGCGAGCACTGTCACGCGCGCATATCCCAATTGCTGCAGGAGCGCGCGCGCACGATCGGCGAGGACCGCGTGGCGTTCGATGGTGACGACCTCGGCGGCGAGCTGGGTCAAGAGCGCAGTCTGATATCCGGAACCGGTGCCGATTTCCAGCACGCGATCCGTCGGGCGAAGCTGCAGCAGCTCAGTCATCAGCGCGACCATGTAGGGCTGAGAGATGGTCTGGCGCTCGCCGATGGATACGGCGCGATCGGCGTAGGCCCATTTCCGGTGCGTATCGGGCAGGAACCGGTGCCGTGGAATACGCGTCATTGCCGCGAGCACGCGTTCGTCACGAATGCCGCGGGCCCGAAGCTGGCGCTCGACCATGGACGCCCGCGCGATGTCGAAATCGATTTCGCCCACGGCAACGCGGCCGATCAAGAGGTGGGTCCGAGAATGATTGTGACGGCGAGTGTACGCACGAACCATAGGCCCAGCAGGACAATGATGGGACCGAAATCGACCGGGCCGAGATTCGGCAACACGCGGCGGATGCGGCCGATGAGCGGATCGGTAATCGTGGCGACCCAGCGCCAGCGGCCATAGTCCGTCTCAAAGCTAATCCACGGACCAAGCCAGCGAATCATGACGATGATCATGTACAGCGTGATGCCGCTAAACACCGCGCGCGCGACGTAGTCCATCGAAGGTCAGCCTGTGCAGGCGCGTGTAGCGTGCGCCCTGCGGGGTCAATTCACTCGAAAATAATGACACAGCGTCGACGGTGAATGCATCCGTGGCGAAGTCCTGCTCCCGCTCCAGATGAGCAGCGATATTGCTCTTCGGCCCATCCCGCCGCACGCGCCCTAACGTGACATGCGGCACGAAGGCGCGTGTTTCCGATTCGAGACCGATGGTGCGCGCGGCGGATTCCGTGATCGCGTTCAACGTCGCCGCAGTATTCCCTTCGCTTTCGAAGCCGGTCCAAATCACGCTGGGCCGGCGCGGATTCGGAAATGCACCCACGCCTCGCAACACGGCCTCAAATGGCGAGTGGGCGTGAATTTCGCTGCGCGCGCGATCGACGAAGGGTTCGATCTGTGCCTCGCTGACGTCGCCGAGGAATCGCAACGTCAGGTGCAGATTTTCCGGACGAACCCAGGCGACTCGGGCCGGCATCGGCCGCAAACGTTCGATCAGTTGCGCGCAGGCGACGCGCGCGGTGTCGCCGATTTCGATCGCGACGAAAGCCCTTATGCGTGCTTCAGGCGCTGCCATGCCTCGTCGTCCGCGCAGACCGGCGGGATGCCGATGTCGGCCACTTCGAGCCGGCCGAGATACGGCGCGGCCGCCGGATTTTCGAAGCCGCGTTTTGGAAATTGGAAGGTGACTGTCACGTCCGCACGGATGCAGCATCCGCTCGATGTCCCCGTGTCCGCGTCCATGCCGGACGGGACATCGACAGCGACGGTGTAAATAAGCGGCCACGTCGTGATCGCTTCGTAAAGAAATCCGCGCACTTCGCCGCGTACACCCGTGCCGAGAATCGCATCGACCAGCGTGTGACAATGCACGAGCGCAGCATAGGCCGCGGCGAGGGCGGGTTCGTTGCGTGCGATGGTAATGATGCCCCCGAGCCGCTGATATGTGTGCATGTGCAGCGCGGCGTCGCCTTTGATTTCGTCGGGGTCGGCCAACAATACAACCGAGGTCGCACGACCCGCCGCCAACGCGCGGCGCGCGACGACGAAGCCGTCTCCCCCGTTGTTCCCCTTGCCGCAGACGACGCCGACCGGGCCGGGACGCAGTTCGCGATAGACGGCGGCCCCGGCGTTCTCCATGAGGACCGCGCCGGGGATGCCGAGTTCTTCAATACAGCGGCGGTCAGCCTCCCGCATTTGCGCGACACTGACCGCCTTCATCGGATTACTGCGTCCGAACTTGCGCGCGGTACGTCAACACCACTTCGCCGTCGGCCTTCACGGGCACCTTGAACACCGCCGTCTGCGCGTCGCGTTTTTCGTGCGCGATGGACGATTCGAGAATTTTCCAATCGGCCATCATCGGCTCAACCACCTCGACGACAATGTCGGCTTCCTTGTGATTGCGCAGCGTGATTTTGTATCCGCTCTCGTGGACGTTGCTGGCGATAATCTTGTAGTCCGTCTGCACGCGTTCGCCGACGACGTCGAAGGCGTTGCCCATGCGGAGCGTGACCTTCTCGTCCTTCGGCGTGTGCTGGATGCGGTCTTCGCCGGAGAACTGCAACATGCCGCTGCTGTCTTCCTGGTACATCCGCATCACGCCGCCCGGCAGCGGCACGCCGAGGTGGTTGGCCTCGTCGTTTTTGAATTCGACGAACACGCCGACCTTCTCCGGCGCGATTTCCGGCAGGCGCTGGAAGTAGTAATAGCCTTGGCCGCGGAACTCGTACTTCTTCGTCACGCCGATGCCGGCGGCGTTGAACAGGCTGACCTGTTTGGACTGCGCCTGCTTGATCGTCGTTCGACGCGGCAGCGTGTAGAGGTGATATTCCGCGAAGCTCTCCTCCACCATTGCGGCCTCGGCCGCCACCATGCCGCGCCCGGCTTTGGCCATCGGCATGGGTGCCTGCGGCACGACGTTGACGTCACCGGCGACCAGCTTGAGCTGCGCGTTCGTATACGCCGTGCCGGACTGGTTGTCGAGCGTGACCCACGCGTCGATATCGGCTTTCTTCTCGTCCTTGCTCATGCGGACGACGTAATCGGCCTTCCAGCCAATCCCGCCCGTCAGGTAGGTGGCTTCGACTTCCTGCCCGGCCTGATCGTTTTCGAGCAGCCAGATGAGCGAGGGTTCGGCGATCAGGTTCTCGGGGACTTCCGGCAGCACCACGTTGCCGGGGTAGCCAAGATAGATTTCATCGCCCACGCGGTAGACAGGGCCGTTGTTCATGCTGAGCAACTCGGCGTCCACCGTGCCGACGTTCACCTCGTTGCTGAAATTTTGAAGCCTTACTTTCTTGCCGACATATTTTTCCATGAGTTTTTCGGGGCTCATCAAATCGTATTCATAGTTCTGCTCGACAATCCGGATAGAGCCGGCATTCGACACCGAGCGCAAGCTGACCGTTTCCGGCCGGATCTGCGCGGCGACATCGGAGAACACGAGCGCGGTTTCGCCCGTGCCCAGCGTCAGCTTGCGCCGATCGCGCACCAGCGCGAGGTTGTTGTTGTACACCGTCACGGCCACGTCGGTCTGGTCCGCGATGGAGGTTTCGGCGCGTTCCTGCGCACTCGCGCCGCTGATCGAACCCCCGGCCAGAATGGCGGCCGCCGTCATCCACGCAATGCTTCGGTTCATGGTTAGTACCTCACCCGGACGTGATACGTCACTGTTGCTTCCCCGTTGGCCTTCACCGGCACGCTGAACACGGCCGTTTGCGCGTCACGCTTTTCGTATTCCATCGAGCTCGACAGGATGCGCCAGTCGCTCGGCATCGGCTCCACCACGTCGACCACAATATCCTGCTCCTTGTGGTTGCGCAAGGTGATCTTGAACTGGCTCTCGTGCACGTTGCTGGAGATCACTTCGTAATTCGTCTGCACGCGCTCGCCGATCACGTCGAAGGCGTTGCCCATGCGCAGGCGCACGTTCTCGTCCTTCGGCGTGTGTTCGATGCGGTCCTCGCCGGCGAACTGCAGCATGCCTTCCGAGTCCTCCTGATACACGCGCATGACGCCGGCCGGCAGCGGAATGCCGAGCGCGTTCGCCTTTTCGTTGCGGAATTCCAAAAACACGCTGACGTGTTCGCCGATCATCGGCGGCACCGGCTGGCTATAGAAATACACTTGGCCGCGGTACTCGTATTTCTTAATCGACTCCACGCCCTCGGCGGCCAGCAGCGCAACCTGTTTCGACTGGTTTTCCTTCAGCGTCGTGCGGCGCGGCAGCGTGTACAGGTGGAATTCCGCGAAGGCTTCCTGCGCGGGCATCGGCGCGGCTGCGAAATCCGCATCGGCCATCCTGCTAAGTTGCAGCCCGAGGCGTTGTTCATCCACCACGCGGTTCACCTCACCCGCCACCAGTTTGATCTGCGCGTTTTCATACGCCGCGCCGGACTGGTTGCTCAGCGTGACCCAGCCGTCGAGATCGAGGGACTTGTCGTCGCGCGCGAGCGTGACCACGTAGTCTGCGTTCCACGAGATGCCGTTGGTGAGATACGAGGCTTCGACCTGCTGCTCGCCGCCGGTGGCGTCGATCTGCCAGATCAGGGACGGCTTCGCGATGAGATTGGCGGGGACTTCCGGCAACACGACATTGCCGGGATGCCCGAGGAAGATTTCGCCGCCGACGCGGTACACCGCGCCGCCGTTCAGGCTGAGCAACTCGGCGTCGACGGACTGAAAACCCAGGTCCTTGTGGAAGTTCACGAGTCGAACGTGTTTTCCGACGTACTTCTCCATGAGTTTTTCGGGACTCATGAGGTCGTACTCGTAGTTCTGCTCGACCACGCGCAGATCGCCGCCGCCGAGCGCGCGCAGACTGACCGTTTCCGGACGAATCTGCGCAGCGACATCCGAGAAGCGCAGGCCGGACTCGCCCGCGGACAGCGTCAGCTTGCGCACATCGCGCACAAGCGCGAGGCCGTTGTTGTAGGCCGTTACCGCAACATCCACCCGGTCTTGCTGCGTCGTTTCCTGCGGCGCGGATTGGCCCCAGGCGCCGGCCGCCGCCAATATCCCCACTACTGCACCCGCCATCCTTCGCATCGCCGTTCTCCTGTACGACCCACTACCGTCGTATCCCTTTAGAAACCATTTTGTGGACAAGGTTCGAAGGGGGTTAACAGAAGGAAACGAAGGGAACAAAGGGGTTTTTTGAGTGCTTCGTTCTCTTTGTTACCTTCTGTTCGATTTCATTTGGATTTTTAGCGTTGTGATACATTTCATCGCCAACAACGTCCAAACGAGTCACTTTGTTTATATGAGTTATAAAAATCTTGTTGTTACGAAGGACGGTCCGGTCGCCACCGTCACCCTGAATCGTCCCGACAAACTCAACGCGCTGAGCGTGGAGTTGATGGATGAAATCCGCGCGTGCGCCGAGAAGTTCCGGGACGATGTCGAAACGCGCGTCGTGATCTTCGCCGGGGCCGGGAAACATTTCTCCGCGGGGGCTGACCTGACCGATCCGGCGCGCGCGGAATTGATGAACGCGCCGCTCATCGCGCGGCGCCGCGCGACGCATCTGGGCCAGCGCATGATCCGTGCGTTGTTGGAAATCGAACAGATCACGATCTGCGCGATCCAGGGCGCCTGCCTCGGCGGCGCGGCCTGCATCGCGACCGCGTGCGACTTCCGCATCGGCGCGGAGGGCTGCGTGGCGGGTTACCCCGAGATCGATCTCGCGATGAACCTAAGCTGGTTCGGTCTGCCGCTGTGCGTGCGGCTTGTGGGACCGGCCCGCGCGAAGCGCATGGTGATTCTGGGACAGAAAGAACCGGCGGATACTCTGCTGCAGTGGGGCTTTCTCGACGAAGTCGTTGCGGCCGATCAGCTTCTCCCCCGCGCCCGCGCGCTCGCCGCGCAGTACGCCGCGAAACCGCCGATGGCGGCGCAGATGATCAAGAAGAGCGTGAACGCGATCTCTGGCGCACTCGATCAGGCCGTCATGCACATGGACACCGACCAGTTCCTGCTCTCAACCACGACCGAAGACCACGCGGCCGCGGTACGCGCGTTTCGCGAGAAGCGTCCGCAGAAGTAACCCCTAAAATTCCAGCTGCACGGATTTCTCTTCGTCCTTCGACAATTGAACCACCGTCGAAGTAACCAGCACATGCGCAAAGGGATCGGCGTCGGGCGGCAGGTTCGGTTGATCGTGGCCGAGCACGACGATGGTGTACGTGCCGGGCTCGAGACCGATGAGTTCAGCTTCACCTCCCACCATGCCCGCTGCAGCAGCCACCATGCGTTGCAGCGAGGAGTACTTCTCTCGTGTCATCGGTTTAATGTCAGGGTTACCCTGGGCGGCGTATACCTCGCACGGCCATTCGGTGCGCACGCGGACCCGCACCGTCGCCCCGCCGTACAACAAAATGTCTCGGTTTAGTCGCTGTCCGTCGCCAATGGAAAAATGCTCAATTTTGGGCGGCCGACCGCGAATTGCGAGATGCAAGAGCACGTTACCGGGTGGGATACCTTCCAACACAAATTGTCCAGCGCTATTCGTCTGCGCGCCGGTGTTTTCCCACACGCCGCCACCTGTATTCACCTGCACACCGATATGGGCAGGCTCCGTCAAGGGTTGGCCTGGGGCTTCGAATACAGTTCCTTCGATGCTTCCCGTGGCCAGGACGAACTCAAAATTGAGTTCGGTGACGAATCCATTGGCAACGGTTGTTTCAGAACTTTTGTTGCGGGACGCATTCCCATTTTGCAACGAGGCACTCACCGTGACGGATCCGTCCGGCAATCCGGAAAAAACATAGCGCCCCTCGGCGTCCGTCTGCACGATTTTATCGTCACCTGCAAACATGGCAGCGACTTGCTGGTTTGCGAGCGGCTTGCGATCGAGGGTCACACGGCCTTCGATTCCACCGCCGGACGGCAAAACGATATCGACGCGATTGGTTGAACCGGGAACCACATTAACGTCGACTGTCTTCGCGACAAACTTCGGATGGCGCGCAGAGATCTGGGTTTGCCCCGCAGGTACACCATCCATTTTAAAGCTACCGTCGGCACGGGTTGTCAACGGTGCTATGTCATACATGGAGATCGACGACAAGTCGCCGCGAAAGATCTCTACGCCGGATATCGCCGAGCCGGATGCGTCGACCACACGCCCGGCGATGGTATTGCCACTCTCCAACCGCACGACGATTCCGGCTTTCGTTTCTCCCGCGGCTACAAGGGGCAACTTCACCTGCTGTTCGACGTACCCTTCGGCCCTAAAACGTATCGTGGTTTCGCCTTCGTCAACGTCCAGTTCGAACCGGCCGTCGGGATCGTGCACCGGGCCGCCCCCCATGGAGAACACGCTAATGGGCTTCCCGGTACGCGCACTCACGACTTGTCCCTGGATTGAGGCACGATCTTTAAGCACGAAGTTGACGTTCGCTGCGCCAGCCGCAACGGCGCGTTCGTCGGTATTGGAATACTGATGGTGCGCGGCCACGAGCTGATACTCGTCGGCGGTCAAATCAGGCACCACATACCGCCCATCGGCGTCGGTATGGACTGGATCCTCGCCCTGAACGAATACGGCAGCCTTTTCGAGGGGCGCGCCACGCGAGTTCGTAACGCGGCCGGTAATAGTTAGCCCCCCGGTAAGCGGATAGGTAAACCGCAGGCCAGTGATGTGCTCGCTTTTCGCCAGGGAAATTTTCTGGATTGGATGATCGGGGCGATTGCCCGGAAGGTCGACAAAAACAAGTTCATATTCCCCCGCGCGCAGTCCGCTCAGGAGGAGCGCCCCGTCTTCCTTCGATTCACTGCTTGTGTCGCCGTAAACCGACGACGACTCGGCACCGCGTGCTCTAACGCGTACGCCGGCCTTGGGTGCGCCACGCGCATCGACCACCGTGCCCGAGATCGTGGCGGCGACACCGAGCACGATGCGTACTCCGGTCACGTCCGCATCCTTCATGAGAATGACGCCCTTGGGCGGGTCCATTTCGAGTATGGCTTGCCCCCGCAACATCGGAAGGACGGTGACTTCGTCATTTGCGGCAAACCCCCCGAGGACGAAAGAACCATCCGCGGCCGTTTTGGCGCCGCTCCGTCGCTCCATGCCCGCGCCATAGATTTCGACACCCTCGACGGGGTTGTTGTCTTCGTCGAACACGCGCCCGGCAATGCGGAGGCCCTTGGACAAACCAAAATCGATGGCGTCCTGATTCCTCCCGGTTACAAGATGAACATTGACCGATTCTTCTTGCAGACCATATCCCGGCGCAAAATCGCGCGAGATGCGGTA
>CAZUJL010000011.1:0-129489 GCA_964620045.1 uncultured Nitrospirales bacterium | reverse complement strand
TCGTCAGCGTCGTCTTGCCATGGTCCACGTGACCAATCGTGCCTATGTTCACGTGAGGCTTCGTGCGCTCAAACTTCTCCTTGGACATGCTGATCTCCCTTTCCGATTTCCTGGCGCTCCGTCGTTCCGGAGCCGCTCTTCAATCTATTTTCTGCGCACCGAGTCCTAGCGGAACCGGTACGAACTACCTCTGGATTCCATGATTTCGTTCGCAACGTTGGTCGGCACGGATTCGTAATGCTCGAATTCCATGCTGAACGACGCGCGGCCTTGCGTCTTCGAACGCAAGTCGTTCGCGTACCCGAACATCTCGGCGAGCGGCACGTGCGCGAGCACTTTCTGCACGGTGCCCTGCGGCTCCATGCTTTCCATGCGACCGCGGCGACCGTTGATGTCGCCGATCACGTCGCCGGTGTACTGCTCCGGCACCGTAACTTCGACTTTCATGATCGGCTCGAGCAGCACCGGGCTGGCTTTCGCCGCCGCGTCTTTCACCGCCATCGAACCCGCGATTTCGAACGCCATTTCCGACGAGTCGACATCGTGGTAGCTGCCGTAGGTCAGGCGCACCGTGACGTCCACCATCGGGTAACCCGAAATCGGACCGCCTTCGAGCGCGTTCTTGCAACCCTTCATGACGCCGGGGATGTATTCCTTTGGAATCACGCCGCCGACGATCTCGTCTTCGAATATGAACCCGGAGCCCTTCTCGCCCGGTTCAACGGACAGAATCACATGGCCATACTGACCACGACCGCCAGACTGACGCACGAACTTGCACTCCGCTTCCTGCTTCGTGCGGATGGATTCGCGGTAGGCCACCATCGGCTTGCCGACGTTGGCTTCGACCTTGAACTCGCGACGCATGCGGTCGACGATGATTTCCAAGTGAAGCTCGCCCATGCCGGCGATGATCGTCTGACCGGTTTCGTGGTCGACGCTCACGCGGAAGGTCGGATCTTCTTCGGCAAGCTTGTTCAGCGCGTCGGACAACTTGTCCTGGTCGGCCTTGGACTTCGGCTCGATCGCAATGCGCACGACCGGCTCCGGGAAATCCACGCGCATCAGCTCAACCTGATATTTCAGGTCGCACAGGGTGTCGCCCGTCGTCACATCCTTACAACCAATCACCGCGCCAATGTCGCCCGCGCGCATTTCTTCAAGGTCCGTGCGGTCGTTCGCGTGCATCTCAAGCAAGCGGCCGAGGCGTTCCTTGCGGCGGGTGCGCGCGTTGAGCACCATCGTGCCCGCGGTCAGCGTTCCGCTGTAGAGACGGATGAAGGTCAAACGTCCGACGTGCGGGTCGGTGAGGATTTTGAACGCGAGCGCCGAAAACGGCTCGTCGTCTGAAGGTTTGCGGGAGGTTTCGTTGTCTGTGCCGGGTTCGTGGCCCTGCACCGGCGGCAGGTCGATCGGGGACGGCAGATAATCTACGACCGCGTCGAGCATCAATTGCACGCCCTTGTTGCGCAGGGCCGTGCCGCACACCACCGGATTGAACTTCGAGGAAATTGTGGCGCGGCGAATCACCGGCTTCATTTCTTCTTCGGTGACTTCCTTGCCCTCGAGGTACTTCTCCATGATGCTTTCGTCGAAATCGGCAAGCGCTTCGACCAGCAACCCGCGGCGCATTTCGGCTTCTTCGCGCCATTCGGCGGGGATATCGGTTACTTCGGGTTTTTGATCCATTTCTTCGCCCGGCCACGTGACCATTTTCATGGCGACGAGATCGATGACCTGGCGGTACTTGTCTTCCGCACCCGTGGGAAGTTGGATGGGCACTGCGTTCGCGCCGAGGCGCTCGCGCATCGAGGTGACGGCCTTGTCGAAGTCAGCGCCGACGCGGTCCATCTTGTTGATGAACGCAATGCGCGGAACCTTGTACTTCTCGGCTTGGCGCCACACGGTTTCGGATTGGGGCTGCACGCCCGCGACCGCATCGAACACCGCAACCGCGCCGTCGAGCACGCGCAGGCTGCGTTCCACCTCGGCCGTGAAGTCCACGTGGCCGGGGGTATCGATGATGTTTACGCGATGACCGCGCCATTCGCAGGCGGTTGCCGCGGAGGTAATCGTGATGCCGCGTTCCTGCTCCTGCTCCATGTAGTCCATGGTCGCGGTGCCGTCGTGAACTTCGCCCACGCGGTGCAGGCGGCCTGAGTAGTACAGGACGCGCTCGGTTACGGTGGTCTTACCCGCGTCGATGTGGGCCATGATCCCAATATTGCGGACCGTATCTAAAGAGTACTTTCGTGCCACGGCGCTGTCGTCCTCGTCTCTACTCATTTGCCGGGACCATGTCCGATCCCGTCTTCCACTCAAAGCGAGTACAAGCGCGCGGGCTATCGAGGTCCTATCGGGACCAAGCCCACTGGATCCGGGATTTCGACAGCGGCCTCACTCAGCTCCGCCCGCCTGAATCCTACTGCGCTTGCCTAACTTACGTTGACTCTCAAAAACCTTCTGCTTGCCTTAATTCCAAACGAATTGCTTAGTATCTGAAATGGGCGAACGCCTTGTTGGCTTCGGCCATTTTGTGCGTGTCTTCGCGCTTCTTAATCGTGTTGCCCTGGCGGTTGTAGCAATCGACGATCTCGCCGGCCAACCGTTCCTGCATCGTCTTCTCGCCGCGGTTGCGCGAGAAATCGATGATCCACCGGAATGCAATCGCCTGGCGTGTCGCCGGCGCGATTTCCACCGGCACCTGATATGTGGCACCGCCGACGCGGCGGCTCTTCACATGCAACAGCGGCTTTGCGTTGTCGATGGCCTTGTCGAACACGTGCAGGGCATCGTCACCCGCAGTGCGCTTCTTGATGATCTCGAGCGCGCCGTACACGATGGCTTCCGAGGTGCTCTTCTTGCCATCGCGCATCACCGCGTTGATAAATTTCGCAACGGTGTCACTGTTGTAAACAGGATCCGGAAGCGTTTGCCGCTTCGTCGCTTCGTGCCGTCGTCCCATGACTCGTTACGTTCCTTCCGGATTACTTCGGTTTCTTTACGCCGTATTTGGACCGGCTGACCCAGCGGCCCTTATGAATTTCCTTGCCGCCGTCGTTACCACGGCTCGCCGTGCCGCCGATGTCGCCTTGCGCATCGAGCACGCCGCGGATCATGTGATACTTCACACCGGGAAGGTCCTTTACGCGGCCGCCGCGCACCATCACCTGCGAGTGTTCCTGCAGGTTGTGGCCGATACCCGGGATATACGAGGTGATTTCCATGCCGTTCTTCAGGCGCACACGCGCAACTTTACGCAGCGCCGAGTTCGGCTTCTTCGGCGTCATGGTGTACACGCGCGTGCAGGTGCCCGATGCTTGGGGGCAGCCCTTGAGCGCGGGCGATTTCGTCCGCTTCGTGTCCTTCTTGCGGGACCCGCGCATCAACTGATTGATGGTCGGCACAGTCTTCCTCCAATACTACTCATATAGCACGAGACAAAGCTCGTCCCGCACACGTTTTCCTGCACGATGGATTCAGCGCAGACGCCCGAAAGCAGGAGCCGCCCGTACACCGTCTGGCTGAAAAGGCGAGATTACCGCCGATCAACAGCGGCGAAGTGTAGCAAACGAAAATCAGGACAGTCAAGCAATCTCCATATGGGAGTTTGCCGACTGGAACCGGGCCGCTACTCGCCACTAAAGTGCTGATTCAAAAATTCGGCTTAATTGACTGAAATTAAACGACTTATGTAGTTTCTGTAAAGTGATTATATGCCTTCAACAACCGTGAACACAGCGACCCCCGCGCCCTCCCGCGCCTTCTTCGCCTTCTGGTATTCGGGCGAGGCGTACCAGGCCTTGGCCTGATCCACGGACGGAAATTCGATCACCACCAAACGCTGATACTGCCGCGTGCCTTCCAAGTCTGTCGCCGCACCGCCGCGCGCGAGAAATTTTCCGCCGTGCACCTGCGTCGCGATCGTAGCGAGGTTGCGATACTCCTGGTATTGCTCCGGATTGGTGACGTTCGCTTGCACAATGACATAGGCTGCCATAAAACTATCTCCAAGTATTTTTCTGCGCAAAGTATTCTGAGTCGGCGAGTATAGCGCGGTGTCTCACGAACCGACCAGCGAACAACGCATGCTCAAGCGCTCGTCCGGTTTCAGATCCATTTCGTGTTCGTGCTCGAGGATCGTCGCGAGCCACGGCGGCATCGGGCGCGGATCCCATCGGCGAAATCCCATCTTCTCGTAAAGCCCCACAGACCACGGCGTCGTGGTGAATGTGCGCAGCGTCACCGCGGACTGCGCGCACAACCGCGCGTTGTCGAGCACCGCTCGAACCAGCGCCGCGCCAATCCCGTGTCCTTGATGCGCGCGCAGTACGTCCAACTCTTCGAGATGATCAATGTCGCCGTAACGATCGACGACGGCAAATCCGATCGCGCGTCCGCGCGCAACGGCGACCCACAGCAATCCTTTCGCCGCATAGTCGCCGAAGTGCGTCGCGAGATGTTCTGGCCATACGGCAGGCTCATATCCAGCATCGCGATAGCGTTCTGCTGCGTCGTGTTCGATGTTTGCCAATTCGTCTTTGGGCGACCAGTCACGCACGAGCACGAACGGTGCGTGTTCACGGCGCGACATCAGTCTTCATCCAGCGCGCGGAAGTGCGCGACGGCGGATTCGCCGAGCGCGTGCAAGTTGTAGCCGCCTTCGAGCAGCGACACGACGCGGCCGCCGGCGAGATGCTTCACCATGCGCGTCATGCGCGCGTAGTCCTCGGTCTTGAGGTTCTGATCGCCGAGCGGATCGTGTTCATGCGCGTCGAAGCCGCAGGAAATCAGCAGGAATCCCGGATCGAACCGCTCCAACTCCGGCACCACTTGCGATTGAATCGCCTCGAGCCACACCTCCGCCGGCGTACCCGGCAGCATGGGCAGGTTCAGCGTCGTATTGTGCGCGCCGCGTTCGTCGGTGCGGCCGGTGCCGGGATAGTGGGGGAATTGGTGCAGACTCACGTAGTACACACTCGGATCGTTGTAGAACGAATGCTGCGTGCCGTTGCCGTGGTGCACGTCCCAATCCAGAATCGCGACACGCTGCACACCAGCCTCGGCCTGCAACCACCGCGCGGCCACGGCCACGTTGTTGAACAGGCAAAACCCCATCGCGTAATCCGCTTCGGCGTGGTGGCCCGGCGGGCGCATCGCGCTGAATACATTTTTCACGGTGCCATTCATCACGGCCTTGCACCCTTCAATCGCGCCACCGGCGGCGAGCAGCGCCGCATTCCACGAACCCGGCACCATGAAGGTATCGGGGTCGTCATACGACGTAGAAGCCATGCAGGTCCCGTGGACCGTTTCGATGTGCCGCTCCGTATGAATCCGCAGCAACTCTTGTCGCGTCGCCGCGACCGGCTCTATGCGCGGCGGATTCAGATTGGTCGCGGCGAAAGCGTCCTTGATCGCGATGAGCCGTTCGAGGCACTCCGGATGGCCGTGGGGCGTAATGTGCTCAAGGCCGACGTCCGAATAAATCAATGCGGTGCGCGCCACGGAAAATCCTCCACGTCGCACGATATCACTATCGCGCTATACGCGTGCATACCGAATTGCGCGGACATGCGCATCGTGCGACACTGTTGGTATCGAGCGACACCCACGATGCCACCAATGACCGATACCGCCAAGGCCACGCTGCGCGACGCCGCGCGGCGCACGCGCATGCGCACGATGCGCGCCACGCTGACCACGACAATCGTCGTGGCCGCTGTGGCGTACGGGATCAAGGGAGAAGTGGCGGCGGAGGGCGCGCTGCTGGGCGGCGCCGCCGGCGCGATGGGATTCTGGGCGATGGCGCTGCGGCTGGAGCAGATCGCGCTCGTGCGTCCGGAACGCCTGGCTGTTGCGGCGACAGCGTGGACCTTCTACCGGATTCTCATCTACGGCGCGTTTCTCACCGCGGCGTATGCGCTGGATCGCGAAACCTACTATGGACTCTTCGGCGCGATGGCGGGGCTGTTGTCCACGCGCATTACGATTACGATGGTGGGCGTGCGCCAGGCGAAGACCGCACGGGCCGGCGCCAAGCCTTAAGAATTTCGCTTCGTCCGAATTCCCCACCACACGCGCATCACATCGCGTAGACCGCGCCAGTATCGTTCGAGCCCGAACTTGGACACGCCATGCCGCCGGGGATGATGGCGCACGGCGATTTCGCCAACGCGGTAGCCTTGTGCCGCGGCAAGAACCGGAATCACCCGGTGGTAATCACGCTCAAGCCGCAAACTCTTGGCGACCTCAAGTCGCATTGCTTTGAATCCGCAATTCATGTCGTGCAGCGTGAGACCGAATAGCATCCCGGTAAATCCGTTGTACACCTTGGACGGCCAGCGCTTGTGCCACGGGTCTTTTCGGTCTGCTTTCCATCCCACTACAAGGTCGAGACCGCCGTCGAGCGCGGCCAGGAAGCGAGGAATCTCGACTGGATCATCCTGAAGATCGCTGTCCATCGTGATCACAACATCGCCGTCGGCGCGCGCGAACCCGGCCATCAACGCCGCGGTCTTGCCGCGGTTGTAGTCAAAATGAACGACTTCCACGGACTTGTGCGCAGCGGCGGCCTCGTCGCATCGAGCAGCCGAGCCGTCGGTACTGCCGTCATCAATCAGCAGAATCCGGCAGACGGGAGCGACGGCAAAAATGGCGTTGACAAGGACGAGGATCGTCTCCGCCTCGTTGAACACCGGAACGACGACGTTCAACCGATGCGGGCTGGTCTCTTGTGCCAATTCGAATAAATCCTCAACGCATGCATCGCCCAAAGCTTGTTCCCTTGAGCCGACAATGTATAGCATAGATTCAACTGTATTCGGTCTGACAATACACCCTTGGAAAATGAGTTGGAGCTATCCCATGAAAATGGCACGTGTTTCATTTTTTAAACTTTGCACGCCAATCCTCGGCCTGATTGCTTGCGCGTTGATCGTCCCTGGGTGCAACCAGCAGGCCAAGCAGGCGCTTCGGTTGGACATGGAGCTTGGACGAATGTACGTCCTCTCCATTCGCGCGGTATCGGACAGCGTAACTACCCTGGCGGACGGTTCCACCAGCAAGTTGAAAGGCAAGACAGAGTTTAAATTCGCGCTGAAAGCGGAAGATATCACCGCCGAAGGCGACACCATCATGTCCGTCGAACCGCAAAGGGCAATATTTCCGTGGTTCTACGGGAAGATCAATAACGCCTTTGAACAAACGACCTTCAAGATGAAATTGACACCGACGGGCCACATCAACGGGTTCATCGGTACAGACGAAATGCGGCAGGCCGTGCGCAAATCGCTTGAAGCAACGCCGGGCGAATCCAAGGTGGATGGCTACATGAAAATCATTTCCGACGAAGCGCTGATCTCCCTTATGCAGCCGGTGCTGGCCGTGTGGCCGAATGTTCCGGTGGCGGCAGGGGACGAATGGACGCGCGACGATATTTACAATCCATTGGGCGACACATTGGAGCGTACAACCTTCAAAATCGATTCGATGGAAGGCGGCATTGCCACAATATCCACGGCAACCGAATTTACTCCCGCCGGAAAAGATGCGAACACAAAGCTTTCCGGAAAAAGTACCGGCGAGGTGCGCGTGCTCACGTCTGACGGAACAATCCGCGCCTATCGGTCTTCGCAACGGCTGGAAGGTACGGCGCTCAATCCGACCTTGGGCACCAACGACTCGTTCGTCAACACCACGGAAATTCAGGCCGAACTGACCGCGCGGTAAGCTTCCAGTGCGGTGCGCGCGGCGACGAAGTCTGCCGGCGGCGGTGCGGTGAAGCTCAGGCGTTCGCCCGTGGCTGGGTGGTCAAAGCCGAGCAATTCGGCATGCAGCGCTTGGCCTTTTAGGCCCTTAAGCGCAGCGCGCAAATCCGAGGGAATTTCCCAGCTGGCGTAATCGGTGACGCCGTAAAGCGGATCGCCGAGCACAGGCCGGCCCACATAACGCATGTGCACGCGAATCTGGTGCGTGCGGCCGGTCTCCAGTTCGAGCGCGACCAGGCTCGCCACGCCGTAGCGCTGCAGCACGCGGTAGTGCGTGACGGCTTCGCGCGCAAGCGGCGCGTGAATTCCCATCTTCTTGCGATCACTGTTGCTGCGCCCGATCGGCGCGCGGATCACGCCCGCGTCTTCTTTGAACTCGCCTTTGACGAGCGCGACATAGCGCCGCTCAAATGTGTGCTCGCGCGCTTGCTGACCAAGCTTGTCCAGCGCCAGTGGCGTCTTGGCGACCACCATCACGCCCGAGGTGTCACGGTCGAGCCGGTGCACGATACCCGGACGAATCCACGCGGCATCGTCGTGCTCGTCGTCGCCAGTGGGCCGCTGGAAGTCGGGGCAGTGATAGAGCACCGCGTTCACGAGCGTGCCGGAACTGTGGCCCGGTGCGGGATGTACGACCAAGCCAGACGACTTGTTGACCACAAGCACATGCTTGTCCTGAAACAGGATCTCGAGCGGGATCGCTTCGGGCTTGAGATCGACCGTCGGCGCGGGCGGCAGCGCGATAACGACGTGATTGCCTTCGGAGATTGTGCGGCTCGGGCGCAGCGCGGCGCGGCCGTTCACCGACACGCGCCCGGCCTTGATGGCCGTCTGCACGACATTGCGCGAGACATCTTCCAACCGGCCGGCGAGAAACACGTCGAGCCGAAGGCCCGCCTCGGCGGCTTCGGCATCGACTTCAATCGGCGTGTTGTCGGATTCGGTCACGGGTGCTTCCAAAGAAACCGGGCAGGACCGCGGAGCGATCCTGCCCGAGTGAGTCTTAGAGTTTGAGTGTACCTTGGCTTAGGACGGCGTCGGCTCGTTAGAGGAGGCTTGGCGGGCAACTGCTTTGGCCAACTTGCGGCGGCGGCGTTCGCTCGGCTTCTCGTAGTACTTGATCTCTTTGAGTCGCTGCATGAGCCCTTCCTTGTTGCACTTCTTTTTGAAGCGCCGCAAGGCCTTTTCAAACGGCTCATCGGGTCTGACACGGACTTTCGTCACGCGGAACCAACCTCCCTTCGGAATCGAAATTGCCTGAAAAAATAGCCTTCAGGCAGACCGAAAGTATAACACTTGACGGTTCATGTATCAAGGGTTGGAAGCCTATTTAGAGCGCCCTGCCGCGATACGGGCTTCGGCTAAGCGGTCGGCGGCCTCCGCCGTCGTAATGCCCTGTTCACGCGCAATGCGGAAGACTTCACGCAAATTGGTGGCGATGATTTTGACTCGATCCTGGGCGGCCGCCGTGCTGTAGCCGGCCGGGGCGAACTCGCAGGCGATGTTGATGATGCCGCCGGCATTTACAACGTAGTCGGGGGCATACAAGATGCCGCGATTGGCAAGGCGCTTGGCGTCTGCCGGCTCGGCGAGCTGGTTATTCGCCGCGCCGGCCACGATGGGGCAGTGCAACGCCGGGATGGTCTGCGCGTTCAGAATCCCGCCGCGACCGCAGGGGGAGAAGACGTCGCACGGATAGGTGAGCGCGGCACTCGGACCATCGAGCACTGAGGCGCCAGTGCGCTCAGCCACCGCGCGGGCGCGCGCTGCGTCTAAATCGCAGACGGCAATCTTCATTCCGGCGTCGCGGCAGAGATCGGCGAGACGCCCGCCGACGGCGCCAACTCCTTGAATCGCGATCGTGCGGCCCTTGAGATCATCGCTGCCGAACACTTCCTGAACACACACGCGAATGGCGATCAGCGTGCCGACGGCCGTAAGCGGGGAGGGATTGCCACTGGAACCGTGTTCCGTAGAAAGTCCGGAGACATGACGCGTTTCGCGTCCGACGGTCTCAAGATCCGCGACGGTGATGTTCATGTCCTCGGCAGCAATGTACGCACCGCCGAGTTGCTCAATGGCGCGACCGAGCGCACGGAACATCGCCTCGGTTTTAATTTTCGGATCACCGATGATCACGGCCTTGCCGCCGCCCTGGCCGGTCTGCGCGACCGCGGCCTTGTACGTCATCGCGCGCGACAACCGGTTCGCATCTTCGAGCGCCTCCGCCTCGGTCGCATACGGCCACATCCGCATGCCGCCGAGCGATGGCCCCAGCGCGGTGCTGTGGACGGAGATGAAGGCGTTCAGGCCCGAATCCGCATCGGCAATGTGCACGACGCGTTCGTAGCCGGGCGTGGGGATATCGGTAATTCGCATAAGCCTGTAATTTTAACCCATGCGCGTCTTTAAACCGCGGTGGCCAACGTTACCTTTTCTTTAGAAAAAGAAAAGGTAACACCAAAAGAAACCTTTGCCGCTTCGCGGTTGTCGGACTTTTGTTCTGTTGGAATACCTAGTATCGTCCGGGAATCGATTTTGGGGTTGAAGAACCAAACTGCAAGTGGCACGGGACATTTTGGAGAAGAGCAAATGCGGATCTTTGCTGGTCTGATATTGACGGTCGCCGTTGCATGCACCGCGCACGCGCAACACGGCGCGACGAACGGCGAATGGCGCTACTACGGCGGCGACGCGGGGCAGACGAAATATTCGAGGCTGGATCAGATCAACCCGCAGAACGTGACGAAGCTCGACGTGGCGTGGATGTGGGAAGCACCGGACGAGGCGAACACGGGCGGGAAACCGGGCGCGTTCAAAGTCACGCCGATCTTCGTGAAGGGCGTGCTCTACGCGAGCACGGGCATGAACCAGGTCGCCGCGATTGATCCTGCGAGCGGCAACACGCTGTGGGTGCACGACACGGAAGCGTACAAGCTCGGGCGGCCGACGAACTCGGGCTGGCAGCACCGCGGCGTGAGCTACTGGACGGACGGCACGGACGAACGCATTTTGATCGCGACCGGCACGCTGCAGTTGATCGCGCTGAACGCGAAAACGGGCGAACCGTATGAGAATTTCGGCAAGGGCGGCTGGGTGGATCTGACGCAGGGCCTCGAGCGCGAAATCAGCCGGCGCATGGTGGGCAACAACGCGCCCGTCGCGATCGTGGGCGATATCGCCGTGGTGGGCGGGACGATTTTCGATCGGCCGAGCAGCCCCGATATGCCACCGGGCCACGTGCGCGGGTTTGACGTGAAAACGGGCGAGCAGAAATGGGTGTTCCACACAATTCCGCAAGCGGGTGAGCCGGGCGTGGAGACGTGGGAAAACGATTCGTGGAAATACTCCGGCGGCGCGAACGTGTGGGCGCCGATGACAGTGGACGAAGAAACCGGCTATGTCTATCTGCCGGTGAGCACGCCGACGAACGACTATTACGGCGGACAGCGCAAGGGCAACAATCTCTACGCGGAAAGCCTCGTGTGCCTGAACGGCAAGACGGGCGAGAAGGTGTGGCATTTCCAGGCGGTGCACCATGGCCTGTGGGACTACGACTTCCCGTGTGCGCCGACGCTGTGCGACATCACCGTGGACGGCAAGCCGATCAAGGCGGTCGCCGCGGTGAGCAAGCAGGGCTTCACCTACGTGTTCGATCGCAAGACCGGCGAACCCGTGTGGCCGATTGAAGAGAAGCCGGTGCCGCAGACGACGGTGCCGGGCGAGCAGACGTCCGCGACGCAACCCTTTCCGACGAAGCCGCCCGCGTTTGTGCGGCAGGGGATCACGGAAGACGATCTGATCGACCTCACGCCCGAACTGAAGGCGGAGGCGATCAAGATCGCGAGCGAGTACACGATGGGGCCGCTGTTCCTGCCGCCGACGGTCTTCGGCGAGGGCGGGAAGAAGGGCGCGTTCCAAGTGCCAAGCGCGGCGGGCGGCGCGAACTGGGGCGGCGCGGCGTTCGACCCGGAGACGGGCATGCTGTATCTGCAGGCGGCGGACATGCACTCGCTCGCGCACGTGAGCAAAGGCGATCCGAACCGCGTGAAGGCGGACTACCTGACGATGGCGCCGCTGATCGCGCCGGGGCCGCAAGGCCTGCCGATCACGAAGCCGCCGTACGCGGTGGTGGTGGGCATCGACCTGAACAAGGGCGAGATCGCGTGGCGCGTGCCGCACGGTGACGGACCGCGGCATCACCCGGCGTTGAAGGGCGTCGATCCGGGCCCGCTGGGCGCGACGAGCCACGGCATGCTGTCGAGCGGCGGGCCGCTGTGCACAAAGACGCTGCTGTTCATCAACCAGGCGCAGTTGGACAACGTGACGCTGGCGATCTCGAAGACCGATCTGTACTTGCGCGCGTTCGACAAAACGAATGGCGCGGTGTTGTGGGAACAGAAACTCGAGCTGCCGCCCTATGGCACGCCGATGACCTACATGCACGCGGGCAAGCAGTACGTGGTTGTGGCATGTGGTGGAAGTGGCGCACCGTCGCGGTTGGTGGCGTACGCGTTGCCGTGAAAACGCTGCAACGTTAGCGCGTACAAGTAAAAAGAATTACAACATCCGTCCCCGGAGCGTCGTGTTATTCGTCGACGTCTTCGGGGACGGTTTTTTCGAGCGCAGTGCGCACGCCGCCCTTCACGGGTTCGGTGCGAATGATCACGACAAAAGGTTTGCTGAGGTAAACGTCGGGCGGT
The DNA here is from genome assembly GCA_964620045.1 of uncultured Nitrospirales bacterium. GTDB lineage: Bacteria > Hydrogenedentota > Hydrogenedentia > Hydrogenedentales > VFKU01. The sequence continues at coordinate 117,017 of CAZUJL010000011.1, read as the reverse complement.
TGCTGCGGCATATCCGCCGCGGCACTTTTGACGAAGCCGAGGATGAAGGTCGCGCTGGTGGCGATTTTGTAGGTGCGCGGATCGGTGATGCGCAGGATGGTGACGTTCAGATTTTCGCCCGTCAGCGTGAGGCCTTCGTCGATCTTCGCAATGGGGATCGAATGCACGTCCACGGGTTCAGTCGTCGCATAGGCCACGCCGTTCCGCTGAAGCGCGGCGGCGAGATCGTCGGCGGTGTTGATCGGCGGCGTCATGGTGCAGCCCGCAAGGACAAGCGCGAGCATGGCGGCGAGGGCGGCGTGTCGCATGGCGGGTCTCCGGTGCTGATTGGACACTAACCGATTCGGATCGGTTTACGAAAGCGCCCGAGTGCAATAAAACCGCTACGAGGAGGGCTGAGCGGCCTGCATGCGGGCGCGCGCCTGGTGGCGGGCGAACGTGGGCCCGGAGAGGGGATTGCGCACAAACATGAGGCATAGCGCGGCGAAGACGTAGGCGACCGTGAACATGAGGAAGGCGAGATGGTAGTCGCCGGTGACGTCGTGGATGTATCCCGCGAGCGGCACGCCGCTGGCCTGAATCGGCAGCATGCAGGGACTCATCAGCCCCATGACGCGGCCGAAGACGGGGCGGGGGAAGTAGTCGCCAACGAGGGAACCCCACAGCGGCACGACGCCGCCCATGCCGAAACCAAATATCGCGCCCACGCCCATCAGCTCGGTGTAGGTGTCGGCGAAGAGCAGCAGCGTGGTGCCGACGGCCTGGAACGCGAGACAGAGCACGAGCGCGAGGCGCGCGTCCACGAAGTCGGCGACATAACCAAACAGCACTTTGCCGATCACGCCAACGCCGGCCGACGCCGTCATGATGTACGCGGCCTGTGTGCGGGTGATGTCGAGATCGCGCGCGTGCTCGATCATGTGGATGAGCGTGGCCGCCATCGCGAAAAAGTTCAGGCCGATGGAGAGCGTGATCGCCCAGAACGTCTGGTTGCGCAGCGTGGCGGTGGTGGAGAAGGACGGCCGCATCGGCTGCTGCGCCATCGCGGCGAGCGCGCGTTCGGTATCCGCATCGATCGGCGGCCGGCGCGCGCCGTCGGGCTGCAGGCCGAGGTCTTCGGGCCGTGTGATCACGAAGGCCCAGACCAGCGGCAACAGGCCGCCGAGCGAGAGCAAACCGAAGATTACAAAGGTCTCGCGCCAGCCGTAGTGGGAGATGAGATACGACGTGACCGGCGCCATGATCATGCCCGACATCGAGACGCCGGTGGTGGCCACGCCGAGCGCGGCGCCGCGGCGCCGCACGAACCAGTTGGCCACGAGCGCGGTGCTCGCGAGCTGGCCGATAAGAACCACGCCCAGGGCGAGCAGGGTGCCGATGAGGGCGTACCACTGCCAGAGCGCGGTGATGCGAGACGCAAACAGGAAACCGATGCCGAGGCTGGTACAGCCGATCATCATCATCTTGCGGATGGACCAGGTGTCGATGAAGCGGCCAAGAAAGGGCGCGAAGCACGCCATGGCGGTATTCATCAGCGTGAGGCCCATGGCGACGGCGAAGCGGGAGGCGTTGAATTCCGCCTGGATCGGTTCGAGGAAGACGCCATAGGAGTAGAAGATGAAGCCGGTGGCGACAAACAGGGTGACGAAGCTGGTGGCGACGATCCACCAGCCGTAGAAGAAGCGCGTTGAGGTGCGCAGGCTCATTGGTTAATACGTAAACTATTTATAAAAAGTGCTGATTTCGGCCTAATTTGCTGGGAAAACGGAACGGACGGCGCGGAGAGTCGCCCGAGGCGCACCCTCCCCCTGTCGATAGTATACGCCCGGATGCGTACCCCGCGGTAGCGCGTGAAATGCGCGAATGGCGCCGTTGTGGACGGGGGGTTCGGTGGGTATGCTACGCGGACATTTTTTTAACGCGGGTCTAACTTGGGAGCGAGGACGGCATGAGCGCGTCGATTAGTTTGAAGGGCAAGGTGGCCATCGTGACGGGCGGAGGCCGGGGCATCGGCAAGGCGATCGCGAAGCGGTACTCCGAAGCGGGCGCGGGCGTCGTGATCGCGAGCCGCAAGATGGAGAATCTGCAGACGGCGGCGGACGAGATCAACGCGCTGGGCGGCGGCAAAGTTGTGCCGGTGGCGTGTCACGTCGGCAAGGCGGAAGACCTCGAGAACCTCGTGAAGGAAACCGAGAAGCAGCTCGGGCCGGTGGATATCCTCGTGAACAACTCGGCGACGAACATCGGCCAGGGGCCGTCGCTCGATGTGACGGACGACATGCTGGACAAGATGGTGGACGTGAACGTGAAGTCGGCGATGCGCCTGATCCGATTGACCGTGCCGAAGATGATCCAGCGCAAATCGGGCGGATCAATCATCAACATCGTGTCGATCGCGGGATTGCGTCCGCAATACCAGGGCCTGCTGTACAGCTTCACCAAGGCCGGCCTGATCATGATGACGAAGAGCTGGGCGCAGGAATTCGGAGTGCACAATGTGCGCGTAAACGCGATTGCGCCGGGCCTGATCAAAACCGACTTCAGTTCGTTCTTCCATGAAAACCCGGAACGCGTAAAGGCGGTGGAACGTTCGCAGCCGTTGCCCCGCATTGGCGATGTGCGCGAAATCTCGGGCGCGGCGCTGTATTTGGGGTCGGATGAATCCTCGTTCACGACCGGCGAGATCATGGTGATCGACGGCGGCGCGATGATTGGCCGTGGGGGTACGATCTGAGACGGAACTTCTGCGGGCAGGATGCCCGCCCCACGAAGCTACGTACTCAAGCAACAGGGCCGCTCCTATCGTAGGAGCGGCCCTGGTTATTTCAGGCTATGCGTGCTCGATCAGTCGCCCGGGTCTTTCGCCTTCAGCTTCTCGTTGTCGACGGTGTACATGTAGAAGGCGTACATCATCTCGGCGGTGGTGGGTTCGCCCCAGCGGACTTCGCTGCTGGGATCGGGATTGAAGGGGTTGGCCTTCGAATTGTCGTAGTGCGCGAGAGCAGACAGCTCGGTGCCTTTGGGCAACTGGAGCGGCTTCTGGAGTTCGTAGAAGGTCTGCCAGTTGAAGTCGTATTTCGGCACGAAGAGCAGGTCTTCGCGGCGGCCATCGGGATACTTCGCGGTGACTTTCATGTCGGTGCCGCGCAGGTGCATGTGCGGGATGATTTGTTCGAGCGTGATGTCCTGATCGAGCGTGAGCCGGGCTTCGACGGGCACGTACGCCGTGTATGGCGGAATGGAGAACTTCTCCGTGCCCAGGCTGCCGAAGCGCAGTTCTTTTTTCACCGTGTCGTCGGCGAATTTGAGCCCGATAATCGTTTGATCCGTCGCGACCGCGCCGGGTTCTTTGTGGTAGTGAACCTGCAGCACGAGAATCGTGTTGGCCGGGATTTTCATGCCGCGGCCCTTTTCCATAATCAGCGGAGGCGAGCCCGGCGCGAATCCGCCGAGACTGCCGCCGAGGCCGCTTTGGCCCTTGGCCGCGTCGGCCGTAAACACGATGACGTGGTGGACGACGTCAATGTTGCCGGGGCGAATTTCCGCGGCCTGGATCCAGCGATCCTTGGTGAAGCCGGTGGGCACGAAGACGTAGCGGTATTCGTCTTCGAGTTCCGCGGGCAGCGTCTGCATGGGGGCGGTGAACACGGCATCCGGTTCGCCGATCCCCCAGCCTTCGGTGAATGTCGGCGTCTCGGGGCCTTCATCGGGATTGCCGCGCGGCGTGCCCTGATCGATCCAACGCGTCAGCGTGGTGATGTCGCGATCGCTCAACCGGCGATCGTTCCGCCACGTGCCAATCATCGGGTCCGCGTGCCACGGCGGCATCTGGCGCGTCTCGACCATGTTGCGCATCGACTTCGCCCACGGGCGGATTTCGTCGTAGGTCATCAGCGACATTGGCACGGCTTCGCCGGGGCGATGGCAAACGACGCAGTTCTGGTTAAGAATCGGCGCGATGTCTTTGTGATACGTCGGATTGTCGGGAATGGGAAGCGCGGCCGTCATTTGCGGCGCAGCTTCGGCGATTTTCGTGTTCTCGGTCTTGCTGTTGTACACGAAGAACGCGCCGGCGGCGGCGACGGCTACAGCAGCGGCCGCGCCGACGATGATCAACTTGTTCGGACCGGACTTTTGCGCGCGCGCGGGCGCCGGCGCTTGCCTCGGCTTTGAATCGAGAATGTCGAAGGCGGCTGCGGGCTGACCCGCAGACACGCGCTGGGTGTTGATGTGGTTCAACAGGTCCGAGCCGCGCTGGTGACCAAAGATGTCGCGCAACGACTCGCAGATCGGCGCGGCTTCATCGAAGCGGCCAAGCGCGACCAGGCACCGGGCGCGCGCGTACATGATGTTCGGCTCGTTGGGGAATTCCTGGGACAGCTTGCTCAGGATGGCGAGGGACTCAGCATATTTCTGCTGTTGGAAAAGCTGCTGGGCCTGGGCGTGAAGCTGTTTGGCGTTGTCCATGGTCATTGCGTAGGACTCCTAAATACCGCTGCGCACTATACACGAAGGTGCGGGGTGGTCCGTAGTGGTTACAGCCGAAAAGTGTTCAAAATCGGGGCGATTTTCGCAATTTCGACGGCAACCCGCACTGTGACCCCCGTTGTCTTCATAGACACGGGAACAAGGTGCGAAAATTCGCACGCGGCGCACCAACAATAGAGTGAATCAGTCGGTGCCGAGGGCCTCGGTGCTGGTGTAGTTGATGAAGCCGATCATCATCTCGTCCGTGGTGGCCTCGCCCCAGTGAACGTTGATGGTGGGATCGGGATTCGCCGGATTGTTCGCCGAGTTGTCGAACACGGCGGTGTATTCGATCTTCGTGCCCGCGGGAATTTTCTTCGGTTCGCGGAAGGTGTAGTCGAGCTGCCACGAGAAGTCCCAGCTTGGCACAGTGAGCAGGGTTTCCTGCGTGCCGTCGGGGTAGTGCGCGACGTATTGCGCGCTCTTGCCGCGCAGATGCATGTGCGGGTGCAGCGAGATGATCGTGGTGTCGGCGTCGAAGGTTTTGTTGGCCTTGAGCTCAACGTTGGGTTCACCGGCGGGCAGATTCAGCTTCAGGCTCGCGATGCCGTCCCACACAACCGCGTGCTGCACGGGCGGATCTTTTTTGTCGTCCCAGAAGCGGAAGCCGACGCTGGACTGGTCGAGCTGTTGCGTACCGGGGCCCGGTTCCTTGTGGTAGTGCATCTGGAAGACCAGCTTCCCGCCCTTGTGCAGGCGGCGGCCGTAGCCCTCCGCGAAAATCGGCGGATCTTCGCCGGGCGCAATGGAGCCCATGCCCTGGCGGCCCTGCTTGCCGGTTTCATCCTTGTATATCTCGAAGCCGACGATGTGGTGGACGCATTCCGAGCCGGGCTTCCACTCGATCGCGCGCAACCAGCGATCTTCGGGAAGTTGATCGGCGGGGATATCGACGAAGAAATTTTTATACTCGTCCACAACGTCGTCTTTCACGAGATACGGTTGCGGGAGTTTCACTTCGAGATCGGGTTTGCCAATGACCCAGCCGCCGGTATCTTCGAAGTGGACAGGCGCCGGCGCATCGGAGGGGTTGCCGCGTTTCGCGCCGGTGCGGACCCACTCGACGATCGTGGCGATCTGTTCTTCGGTCAGACCGCGCTCGTTTTTGAAGACACCCTTGGTCTCGTCGGAGGCGTACCACGGCGGCATCTTCTTCGACGCGACGGCCTCGGCGATGGACTTTGCCCAGGGGCGCGCCTCTTCGTAGTTGAGCAGCGAGAACGGCGCGACCATACCGGCGATATTCTGTCCGCCGGGGCGATGACAGATGGCGCAATTCTGCTGGACGATCGGCAGAATGTCGCGCGTGAAGGTGACTTCGTCGGCGATGGCGTTCGCGGCAATGAGCGTCAGCGCGATCGTAGTGAAGCAAGTGCTACGCATAGGATGTGGGACCTCTGTTGTATGGCCGCCGATCGTATCAGATTGCGCCCCGATTCTGGTGCGTCAATGTGCATGCAGGCGACACAGTAAAGTGACGATGGTGTCGAATTTCGGAGAACAGAAACATGACCGGCGAGAGATGGGCGCGGGCATATGTGGCGGGCGCGGCGGGCGTGTCCGCGGCGATTACAGCGGGAACATTGGCTGTCTTTGGCCCGGCGGTCGAGGGCTGGCTGCTGGCCGCGCGGTATACGGCGCGCTGGTCGTTTGTCGTTTTCCTTGGGGCATTTTTGGGTACGGCGTTGGTGCGAGCGCTGTGTGAGGCGAAGACGCGTGCGGCGATCTTGGCCTTCGGCGCGGTGCACGGAATTCATCTGGGCGTGTTGGTCACGTATCGCATCATCGCCGGTGAGACGCCGCCGGTGACCGCACTGGCAGTCGGCGGATTCGCCTATGGATTGATTGCGGCGTTGATGGTGGCGGAGTTGGTGCGGCGTAGCGGACCGGTATTTCGCGGTGTCGTGCTGCACTACGCGCTGCTGGTGTTTGTGCTGACGTATGCCTCGCGGCTAAATGCGCCGGAGACGGAGTGGGTGGGAATCATCGGCGTGGGTGTCGGCGCCGCGGCGTTTTTGCTGCGAACCGGAATCTCGATTCGAAATTATCTCAGCTCCAGCCGTAGCCGGTGAGCGAAACGTTTGTGGAGCCGTCGTCGTAGAGATCGACGAGGGCATAGGCCGGGCCGAATTCGTGGTAGGACCCGTCCCACCAGTTGCCGCAGACGGCGCCGTTGCAGGCATATTTCACGCCGAGGTAGGTGATCTCGTCGGCCAGGTGCATATGGCCGGACAGGCATAGGCGCACGTTCGGATGCTTGTAGAAAAGGTCCTTGATGCGGCGCGCGTCGATGTGGACCCATGAACCGGGGATCTGCCAGTCACCGGTTTTTTCGTTTTCGCCATCGAAGTACGCGCAGGCGGCGATGATGGGGATGTGACTGACCACGCAGACGGGCATGGATTTCGGCGTGTTGTTCAGCACGCCCTGCAACCACTCGAATTGCTCATCATCAAGCTTGCCGGCGTAGCCCTTTTCCGCGGGCAAGGTGCTGTCGAGAAACACGAAGCGCCAGCCGCCGCGATCGTGTGTGTAGTGCCGCGCGGGTAGCGCATAAGAATCCACCGCCCACTTCTTTCCATCGACCTGTTTGTTGTCGCGGATGTCGTGGTTGCCGATGGTGGTAAGCACGGGTAGACCGCACTCGTCGCGCAGGACTTTGTGCCAAAGCTCAAGCTGAAGATCCGCGCGGGCGCTGCCGTCTTCGCTGTCGACGGCCATCACGTTGTCGCCGCCGAAAACAATGAGTTCGGGTTTGTCGGCCTGACTCTGCACGTGGCGCAAGCAGGCCGCAAGGCCTTCTCCGCCGCGTTTCTCTGGTTGCACGTGCACATCGGTAAGGTGTGCGAAACGAAGGACGCGCTTGGGCGTGGAGGCCGCGGGCGCATCGGCGGCGCGGGACGCGGTGGCGCCGAGCAGGGTCGTAGCAAGGGAAGCAGCAAGCATTTCGCGACGGGTGAATTTGGACATGGTGGCAGTCCTCCGTGATTCGGTGAGTGTACGACAGGATAGCGAAACCCCGTTAGAGCGGCATGAGAAAAAGAAAACGCGCCGGACGAATCCGGCGCGTTGAGTTTGGAACCGATAGGCAATCAGGTGAGCGGCATGGCCTTGACGTATTCGCTGGCGTAGACCTGCTCGGAATATGACGCGAGGAGGGTTTTGTCGGCTTCCGTGTAGGTGAGGTCGGTGGTCACGGTCGCGAGGTTGTCGTCGAGATCCGACGGCGTCGAGACGCCGATGTTGAGCATCGACACGCGCGGGTCGCTGAGCACATAGCGGATGGCGGCCGCGGGGACCTTGCGCTGCACTTCGGGATCGCCGGTCGGGACGATTTGCTTTGTGCCCTGGCCAAAGAAGTTGGCGCCCATGACCTTCATCGCGACGATCGCCATGCCAAGCTCGTGTGCGCGGGCGACGCATTTCTCGCGCGCGGCGAGTTTTTCTTCCTTCAGCACGGACGTCATGCCGCGGCGCATGTATCCCTTCGCCAGCAGGCACTGATCGAACATGCCGGTGTCGATCATCGTGAAGACGTCTTCAAACGCGACGTGGGTCGTGAGCCCGATGAAGCGCACGAGGCCTTCGTCGCGCAGCTTCGCGATTTCCTCGGCGACCTTCATCGCGCCGGCGGCGCCCACGGCCTCGGTAACAGGGCTGTGGACCTGCAGACAATCGACATAGTCCATGCCGAGCTCGGAGAGCGACTTCTCGAGACTCTCGCGCGTTTTGGCCGGGCGCGGGTCGGCGACTTTTGTGGCGATGTAGCAGTTCTCGCGCACGTCCTTCAGCGCGGCGCCCATGATGCGTTCGGATTCGCCGTATACGCGGGCGGTATCAAAGAAACGCACGCCTTTGTCATACGCATCGCGCACCATCTTGACGCGATTCTCTTCCGAATCGAGCGTGACCATGTAGGCCGAGGCCCAGGTGTTCACCATCGCGGAGCCGCCGTGGCCGAGCACCGGCAGCACATGGCCGGTCTTGCCGAAGGGGCGGGTGGGGATACCGGCGGGGAAGGTGATTTCTTTCTTCGCGGCGGCCGCCGTGGCCAGCGACGCGGGGCCCAGCAGTGCCGCGCCCGCGGCGGCAATGGCGCCCGTCTTGAGGAAATTGCGGCGATTGATTTCGTGCGATTGGTCGCTCATGCAGGGGCTCCTTGTGGATTCGGACTATCTTGATGAAATCCGTACCTCGGATCAACGGGCAAGGACGGGGCTATCTCACCCCTTTTACTGCAGTTGCGCGGCGAGGAGATCGTTGCCGAACATTTTGGCGACATCGGCCGGCGTCCGACCCATGCTGTCGCGCAAATCCTTCTTGGCGCCGTTGTCCAGCAGCAGCTTCACCATATCGGGCCGACCGGCCGCGGCGGCGAAGTGGAGCGGGGACCATTTCGGGAGATTTTCCTGATCGTTCACGGGCGCGCCGGCGTCAATGAGATCGCTGGAAATCTCGGACACCGTGCCCTCGACCGCGTAGTGCAGCGCCTGGAAACCGTCGGCGTCGCGCTGCTTGATGTCGCTGGAATTCGCTAGCTGATTAACCGCCTGCTTCACGCCGGATTGGGCCGCAAGATGGAGCAGCGGCATACCGTGGTGCACGGCATTGGTCCAGCGTTCGCGTTGGGCCGCGGCAATTTCGGGGGCCGCTTGCGGCGGCGTCACCATGGCGAGGATTTCGTCAAATTCCTTCGGAAGCGGCGGAAGCTCGGCCGGAGGCGGCGGCTGCAGCATGGAGGCGAGTTCCGGGCGGTCCATCTCCATGGCGATGGTGTACGGCGTGTAGCCGTAGTTGTTCGGGTCTTGCGCGCCTTCTCGACCCGCCATCAACTGCACGCTCGGGGCGGCCCCGGCGCGGACGGCGTAGTTCAGCGGGGTGTTTCCGAAGTCGTCTTTGATGCTGGCGTCGGCGCCAGCCTTGAGCAGTGCCTGAACAAGGCCGGGACGGCCGGTGATGGCGGCGATGTGCAGCGGTGTGCGGCCGATGCCGTCGACCGCGTTGGGATTGGCGCCTCTTTGCAGCAGCAGGTTGATGAGTTTGAGATCGCTGCCGGAAACGATGGCGCCGTGCAGCGGCGTCCAGTTGGACGGCACCGCGACTTCGTCGATGGACTCGCCTTGGTCCAGGAGTGCGGCGACCATGTCCAGGTGGCCGAAGTTGGCGGCGATGAACAGGCGCGGCAGGCCGGAGGCGGGCTTGGTCGACGCGATGCCCGGCACGAGCTCGGCGATGCGCTTGAGCTGCGGAACATTGCCCGCCGCGAAAGTGTCGTTGTATGCGCGTTCGGCAATACTTTGGTGAAGTTTGGGATCGGATTCAGTCTGACGCAGAGCGATTTCGACCGTTTCGGTCCACCCTTTACCGGCGCAGATGCCGACGCGATAGAGGGTTCGATTCGGATTATCGGCGAAGTGCGCGCCCGCATGCAGCAGCATCAGGGCAATTTCGGGATCGGCGAGCTCCACCGCGTGGTCCAGCGGCGTGCGATCGTGGGTATCTGGCTGATCCATGAGGTCCGGTTGCACCAGCAACAGCTTTGCGGCGCGCGGATTGGCGCGTTCGACGGCGTAGTGCAGGGGGAGATGGCGGAAGTCGTCCACGCGGGTGGGGTCCGCACCCATCTTCATCATCCGCTCGATGACATCCGCGTTGTTCACAAGAGCAGCATGGTGCAACGGAGTGCTCTTGCCGACGCCGGCGAAGTTCACGTCGGCGCCATGATCGAGCAAGGCGTTCACGACATCGAAATGCTTGTGCTGGAGCGCCGCGAAAATAGGCGTATCGCCGCGGACCGGACTCACGGTGTTCACGTCCCAGCCGTTTTCGATCAATTGCAGCACGCGCTCGACGTTGCCTTCGATACAGGCTGCATGAATCGGCGTTTCGAAGCGCGGCGCCACTTTCGGGATCGGCGTGGCGTGGCCTTCCTTCGCGTGGACCGTGGGGCACAGGAGCAGCGCGAGGGTTGCCAAAAACAGAATCACGCGTTCGCTGCGCGAACGACTGGGGCGCGAAGTAGAGGGCGTCATACGTCGGGGAATCCACAGTTGGTTTAACCAGAAATGATACATCACATACGAAATGAACGGTAACCGTCCCTTCTTGGATGACGGAGGCCGCGTTTTTTCGTGTGCCGACTGCTCGTGTAGGCTTCGGGCATCGAATCGCGAACGGGAGGGCGAGACCGTGGGGGACAGCACCAGCGGCAAGGGACGGCGGCCATTGCGGCGCCGGCTTTTGCGTGCCATTTTGGCGGCCGCGGTCGTGGGTGCGACGTTCTGGGTCTTCTATGGGCCTGTGCGGCACGAGCCCTTTATGGGCGATGAAACGGACTGGATTTCTTCGGGGAATTACTACACGGCGCTGGTGTTGGCCGGCGATTTTCGGCACGAAAAATGGGTCGCCAACGAGTTGGGAATAGTCGGGAATTTCAACCAGAACCTTGGAAAAGTCCTGCTAGGGCTTGGCGTGCGGTTGCACTGGCAACAGCAACCGGGCGATGCCGAATACCTTGCGCTGTACGACTGGGGCCGATCATATGAGGCGAATCGGGCGCTGGGGCAGGTGCCGCCGCCGGGGTTGCTGCTGCGCGCGCGGGAATCCGAGATCGCGTTCGTGGCGGGCTGCGCGGGACTGTTGTTCCTCGTGGGGACGCTGATCGGGGGCGAGTTGTGCGGCGTGCTGGCGGCCGCCGCGATGCTGGGCAGCACCGCGGTGCACAAGCTTCTCGCGCTCGCCGTGACGGACAGCTACTACAACTTTTTCATCTTGACGGGACTGCTGGCGAGCGTCGGACTCATCCGCGCGACACGGACGCGATCGTTCGTGGGGTATTCGATGCTCGTGGGATTGGCGGCGGGGTTGGCGTGCTCGGTGAAAATCACGGGACTGCCGCTCGTGGCGTTGTTCTACGGTTTATTGCTGCCGCCGATCTGGGTCGCGCGCGGATTCTCGCTGCGCACGACCGTATACGGTCCGCTGGCGGCGCTGATCACGGCGATCATTACGGTGTATGTGCTGAACCCGTTTTTCTGGCCCTTCGAGTCGCCGCGCCTGTTGCTCGAATTTCCGAACTTGTACGTGCGCACGCAGCAGGCCTTTGAGTCCGTACCCGCCAAAGCGCTCGGCTGGGGCACGCCGCCGGAACGGCTCAGGCTGATCCACGAGCGCTTGTTTCTCTCGGGCTTCCGCAGCGTGCGCGCGGAGCCGGCGGCATTTGCGATCGGATTCATCGTTTGCGGCTGGGGTCTGGTGCAGGGTTTTCGTAAACGCGAGGTAAACCTGCCGGGTTTGGCCTTCGTGTATTTCGTGGCGCAGTACGCATTCGTTGTAACGCTGGTGCAGTTCAATTTCGCGCGCTACTTTTTGCCTGTGATCTTCTCGATGAAGTTGGTGGCCGCGATCGGCGTGGCGGTGCCGGTGTATTGGGTGTGGAGTCGATTCCGCGGACTTCGGCCGGATGTTCCCCTCGATCGAATCGAGCCTACGCCAACTTCTCCTTGATGCTGGCGACTTTATCGGCCAGGGTTTGCGGGCGATCGACGCGCGTGCCGAGCTTGATGGTGGTGGTGATGCGCGGCGCGCCCATAGCATGGACAGTCTCGTGGCAGCGCTTCACCACGTTGAACACCGCGTCCCACTCGCCTTCGATGTTGGTGCCGTAGGCGTGCATTTCGTGCGTGAGGCCGGCCTCGCGGATGATTTTCTGGCAGGCGACGATGTATTCGGACAAGGACACGCCCACGCCGAGAGGAATGACACAAAGATCGACCATGACTTTCATGTTGGAAACTCCATCGTGTGGTCTCATAGTGTAAGCGACGGGGTGCACGAAACGTTTAACGCGCGGTTCTTATTCTGGAGTATTCACAATGAAAACGATGCAAGCGGTGCTGGCGGTGTGCGGAATGATGATGGCGGCCGCGTGGCACGCCGGCGCGGATGAGCCTGCCAAAGCGGTCGTATCCACCGAGGTGCCGGGGGTGCTGAATGCTTCGAAGACCTCGGACGGATCCGTGTATTTCGGCGGGCAACCGACGACGGAATCGTTCGACGCGCTGAAGCAACAAGGCGTGAAGGTGGTGATCAATCTGCGGCGTGCGGACGAAATGACGAAGGTCAATTTCGACGAGAAGGCCGCGGTGGAAGCCGCTGGCATGAAGTACATCCAGGTGCCGATGGAATCGAGCGCGCTGCCGTCGGCCGATGCGCTGAAACCGATCTTGGAAAAACTGGGGGCCGCCGACGACGAGCACGTGTTCCTGCACTGCGCCAGCAGCAATCGCGTGGGCGGTATCTGGGCGGTGTTTGAAGGAATCAACGGCAAGAAACCCACCGACGACGCGATTGCCGACGGCAAAAAAGCGGGTCTGAAATCAGTGGAGCTGGAACAGAGCGTGCGTACTCACCTGAGCGAAACGGACGCGCACGAGCACTAAGGTTTAGAGCGCGATCGGCTTTCCGGTCTCGGCGGATCGATACGCGGCCAGCGTGACTTCGAGCGCGCGCAGGCCGTCTTCGCCGGTGGCGCGCGGCGGGCGTTTATCGCGCACGGCTTCGACAAAATCGGCAACGAGCGCGAGGTTGGCATCGTCGCCCCAGCCTGCCCAGGCGCCTTTGCCGACGGCATTCGAGTACACGTCGATCTTCTGGCGAAACGCATCGACGCGCACGGCCCCTTTGGTGCCGGTGAGATCGAGGGTTAGATCCCCCCATGTGGGGAATGACTCGGGGCGGTCCCAACTGGCGACGTGCGAGATCAGCGCGCCGTTTTTCATTTCGAGCTGCAGGCTGCCGACGTCGTCGGTGCTCGCGTCTTCCTGAATAAGATTGCCGCAGGCGCAATGCACGCGCGTGAATTCGCTACCCGTGATCCAGCGCAGTACGTCAGCGACATGCACCGTATGGTCCATCACCGCCCCGCCACCGCTCTGCTCGGGATCGGCAAACCAGCCGCCGGGAAACTGGCCGTTGTTGGTGCAGGCGGCGGCCAGGAGCTTGCCCAGATCGCCGCGCTGCACGCGCGCGCGGATCTCCACCAGGGGTGTTGCAAAGCGGCAGGGAAACGCAATGCCCAGGCCGACTCCGCGCTTGGCACAACTCGCAATCATCGCGCGCGCATCGGGCAGCGTCGTCGCAATCGGCTTTTCGCACAGCACCCACAACCCCGCACGCGCGGCAGCTTCGGTGTGCTCCCGGTGCTTGGCGTTCTCGGAGCACACAATGACCGCGTCGATCAGACCGCCCAACAGGAAATCCCCCTGCTTGGCGATGAAGGGCACGCCGGCGTCCTTCGCAGCGTGCCGGCCACGGGCGGGTTTGTCATCCCAAATCGCGGCAAGCGTGGCGCCGGGGATCTGCTTGAGGCAGGCGGCGTAGCTGTACGCGTGCATGTGCGCGAAACTCATAATGCCGATGCGAATCATGCGGCGTGTCTCCTGTCGAGTTCGGCGAAATCGATTCCGAGTGCGGCGGCGCGGGCCAACCAGTACCGCGCGCGGCGGGCATCGCGCGCGAGCCCGAGACCATCGCGGCACGCCACGCCGAGCCGGAATGCGGCCCAAGCGTCGCCCGCATACGCGGCTTTGCGAAACAGCGGAACCGCACGGCGCCAGTCGGGCCGGGCCAGGGAATCGTGCACGAAGGTTTCGGCGAGCTCACGAAACGCGGCCGGATGTCGTTGCGCGCAGGGCGCTTTCAGACTCGCGCGGGCGCGGCGCAGATCGCGCGGCACCAGCGTGCCGTCGCAATACACGCGCGCGATGGCGACCGCGGCATCGGCGTGCCCGGCCTGCGCGGCGCGTCCCAACCAAATCAACCCGATCGGCGCGCCCGACGGATGGCTCAACAGGGCCGCACCGAGGGCGTACTGCGCGAGCGGGTAGCCTTGCTCCGCGGCGGCGCGCAGCCATCCGAGTGCTTGTTTTACATCGCGCTTGGCTCCGTTTCCGGTCAGATAATGCAGGCCGACGATACATTGCGCGTGGCGGCTGCCGGATTCGGCGGCGCGACGATACCACCGGACCGCGCGCGCGGGATCCTTTGAAACGCCGAGGCCTTCGCTGTGCAGGCGGCCGAGCGCGACCTGTGCGCGCAGATCGCCGCCCCGCGCCGCATGGCGATACCACTCCGCGGCCTTGGCGAAATTCCGCGGCACACCGGCGCCGCGTTCGAGTGCGCGCGCAAGATGGAACTGCGCCGTGGGCTCGCCGGCATGCGCGGCGAGGCGGAACCAGTGCGCCGCGTGACGCTGCGCGGCTGCTGATTTCCCGCGCGCGGCGTAGCGATAGGCCAGCGCGAGTTGCGCATCGACATCGCCCTGCCGCGCGGCTTGCTTGAACCAGCGCAGCGCGGCGCGCGACCCCGTGCGATTGTGCAAATTGGCCAGCGCATATTGCGCGGGCGCGAACCCGGCAGAGGCCGAGCGGCGCAGCCAGTACAGCGCGCGGCGGCGATCGTGGCCTTCGCGATTCAGGTGCGCGACGGCGAGCATGCACTGCGCTTCGGGGTCGCCTTCGCGGGCCAGTGTCGCGAGATCTTCATCCATCGCTAGGGTCTCTGCTCGCGGCCGGTGTCCGCCGAGCGGAGCGCGGCATCGATCACGCGCACGACGTTGAGCTCGTGTTCGTACTGTTGCTTTGCCGGCGATTGTTGAATGGTCTCGACGAACTGCCGCAGATGGCGGGCCCAGAGATCGGGCGCGATGGGACTGGTGCGCTCGGTGTGGCCGGCGTGTGCCGTCGATTCAAGGACGGGATCGTCGCTGCTGTATTGCAGCATTCCGCCCGTGCCGCAGACTTCGACGGTAGCGCGATCGGGGAGACCGTGTGCCGCGCGGGTGCCGATGAGTTGCGCGATCGGGCCCCGCGGAAATGTCAGCGTCAATGCGGCATGATCGAGTCCGGATTGCGAAGTAGCTTGGGCGTATACCGTGCCGGCCACGCCAAAGCGGCGGATCAGCCAGTCGAAATCGCGCGCAAGCAAGCCGGTGATGATCGTTTCGTTTGAACCACGTTTTCCGCCGCCCGACGCGGTCGTCTTAGGCACGCGGACGGCGCGGTGCACGCGAATGAAACCGGGCTTGCCGGCGGCTTGTGCATCGAGTTGCCGCGCAAGCGCGAGGTCTTCCGGCGCGACGCGGCAGTCATAGGCCACGTACAGATGCGCGCTCGCGTCGCGGGCCGTGGCAAGCAGGCTTTTTGCGGCGGTGGCATCGGGCGCAAAGGGCGCGGGGCAGAACACGTGCTTGGCGTGGGCCAGTGCCGCGCGCAGATGGGCGTTGCGCGGAGCGGGGGCGCCGCCGAGCAGCACGGCCTCAATATCCTTATGCTTTAGTACACTGGCGATGTCTTTTTTTGCGGTGCTCCGGGCGAGGGTTGCTGCCTTTCGCGCGGCGGCAAGCGAGGTGTCGACGCACGCGGCGAGATCGAGGTTGATAGAACGGGCGGCGGCGGCAAGCGCGAGTCCATCTGGACCGCAGCCGATGAGCGCGAGTTTCATGAGAACCCCCGTGCGCAGTATAGAGAAGTGGTGGGTGAAATGGGAACGCGCGAGCGGGAGTGTGCTACGGCTGCTCATGGACGGATGGATATACTGCCCCGATGATTCGACACCGCATTCCGTGGACCATCGCCGCCGTGGCAGCGGGGCTGGCTGTCGCGGCGTTTTTGCTGCGGCACCTAGCGGGCGATGTGTTCAGCGGGCCGACGCGCGAGGAGCGCTCGCAGCGCGACCGGTTCGTGACGGACATGCTGCAGGCCTTGGACATGGATCCGCGCGTGCGCGAGGCGGCAACGCAGACGCTGGTGGACCGGGTGGCGGACTATTGCGATACGCCCGCCTTGGCAACCGCGGAGGCCTGGTACGCACGCGGATTGCAGCAGTATTACGGCTTCTCGAATGCCGCCGCCGCGGAAGACGCGTTTCTGCACGCCAGCCGGATGCGGCCGCAGTGGGCGTGGCCGCTAAACGGGCTGGGGATTCTCCAGTTTGTGTCGGGCCGGCGCGACGAAGCGATGCAGTCCTTCGAACGAGCGCTCGCGCTCGAACCTGGGTGGAGCCGGCCACACAGCGACATGGCCATCCTATTGCGGCGCGCGGGTGAAATGAGCGCGGCGCTGGATCATGCGCAGCAAGCGCTGACGATCGAGCCGGATCATCCTGTGAACCACTTTAACTACGGCGTGATTCTGGATGAATTGGGACGGCATGCCGAGGCGCGCGAGGAGTACCTGCGCGTGCTCGCGGTGGCCCCCGGCATGCCGCAGGCGAATTACAACCTGGCGTGCAGCTATGCGCGCGAGGGCGCCACGGCGCAGGCGCTGGAGTATCTGGCGCAGGCGATCACGGATGAGCCGCTGTTCAAGATGGATGCGCGCGAGGACCCGGACTTCGACGGGATTCGAGATACGGCCGCATTCCGCGCGATTGTGGACGGGGGCGGCGCATGAGGACAACGGAGTTGGGTTGGCGCGGCCATGTGGCGATCACAACCGGCATCACGACGCTGACGGCGATCGTGTTTGCGCGCGCGATCGGGTTCGAATTCGTCAACTACGACGACAATCTGTATGTAACCGGCAACCACATCGTGCAGCGGGGGCTCGAGGCCAGCACCTTCCTCTGGGCATGGACGGCGTTCGTCGGCGTGCAGTGGTATCCGCTGACGCTGCTGTCGCATCTCGCGGATGTCAGCCTGTATGGATTGAATCCGGCCGGACACCACGCGACGAATGTGGCGCTGCACGCGCTCACGGCGGGAACGCTCTACCTGGCGCTCATGCGCCTGACCGGGCAGGCGTGGCGCAGTGCATGCGTCGCGCTCATCTTTGCGCTGCATCCCCTGCGCGCGGAATCCGTGGCGTGGGTGGCGGAGCGCAAGGATGTGCTCAGCGGGTTGTTCTGGATGCTGACCTTGCTGGCCTATGCCGAATACGCGCGGCGGCCGGGCGCCCTGCGCTACGCCTTGGTGCTGCTGGCGTATGCCTGCGGCGTGATGTCGAAGCCGATGGTGGTCACGCTGCCGTGTGTGCTGTTGTTGCTCGATTGGTGGCCGCTCGGCCGCGTGGCGGGCGAGGGGCGCGCGTGGGTTCACAACGCAAGAAGGCTCGTTGTCGAAAAAATACCGTTGATCGCACTGGCCGCCGGCGCAGCCGTGCTGACGATCTACACGCAGTCCACGGGCGGCGCCGTTTCCGATCTCGAATCAAACCCAGTTTGGCACCGCATCCTCGTCGCGCTCGGGGGGTACTGGATGTATGTGCGGCAGACCTTTGTGCCCCTGGGTCTGTGCGCGTTTTATCCCATGCCGCACGCGGGCGCGCTGCAGATGCGGGCGGCGTTGGGCGCGCTGGTACTTGTTGCGGCGACCGTCGCCGCGTGGCGCATGCGCCGCCGGACTCCGGCGGCCCTGGTGGGATGGCTGTGGTTCCTGGGCGTGCTCGTGCCCGTGATCGGCATCGTGCAGGTGGGCGCGCAGGCCTTCGCCGATCGCTACACCTACCTGCCGCAGGTTGGGCTACTCATCGCCATTGTTTGGACCGTCGCGGACAATTTCGCCAAGGTGACGAGGCGGGTCTGGGTGGGTGTAACCGCCACGGTGTGTGCGGCGTTGATCGTGGTGACGTGGAATCAGCTGTCATCCTGGCGTTCGAGCGAGACGTTGTTTGCCCGGGCGCTCGCCGTCACGAAGGACAATGCGCGCGCGCACGACTACTACGG
The DNA here is from genome assembly GCA_964620045.1 of uncultured Nitrospirales bacterium. Taxonomy (GTDB): domain Bacteria; phylum Hydrogenedentota; class Hydrogenedentia; order Hydrogenedentales; genus VFKU01. Next base: position 98,768 of record CAZUJL010000011.1, on the reverse strand, counting down.
ACTCGCGCTGCTCAAGCAGGGCCGGGCCGCGGAAGCGATACCGATGTTTGAAGCGGCGATCCGCCTGGAAGGCTCGAATGCCCAGCAGCGATTCAATCTCGCGACCGCGTTCGAGGCGGCCGGGGATCGCCAGAAAGCCATGGCGTTGATGCACGAGACGTTGAAGGAATTTCCCAAGGATCGATCGACGTTGGTGTGGCTGGGCACCGATGCGTTGATGACGGGCGACCCGGCCAAGGCCGCGGAGTTCCTGGAGCGTGCGGTGGCGGTGTCGCCAAGCCGTTCGGACATTCGCGTGAATCTTGGCATTGCGCTCGGCCAGCTTCAGCGGCGCGATGAGGCGGCGGCGCAGTTCAGAGCCGCAATCGCGGCCAACCCATGGTACGGCCCGGCGCACGCGAACTTGGGGGTGTTGCTGGTGGATATGGGCGATCGCGACGGCGCGCGGCGCGAATTCGAGAAAACGCTGGCCTTAAACCCGAATGATACGAGTACGCGGGAGGCACTTGCGGCATTGGATAAGCCTTCGAACTGAATCGTTCTGCGATTGTGGAAGCCCGGAACTAGGCGTATACTGAAACTTCGTGCATCTAAGGAGTGGCATATTCATGAAAGCCAAGATTGCGCTGGCGAGTGTATTAATGGCGGGTTTGATCGTGTCGTGTGGTGGTCAGGTCATGTCGCCCGCGAGCAAGGGCGCGACGGCATCCTCCACCACCGTGACTCCCGCCGAACCTTCCACCGTACCTTCTACCGTGACTCAGGACGTGCTGCTCAAAAAAGCCGAGGAGCTGGCGAAATCAGAACTGGCCCGGCTCGCCGCAGCAGAAATGATTTACCGCAACAAAGTGTACGACCACATCTATTTTGATGAAGACAACGGCGTGCGCACCGACGTCCTGATGAAGTACTACCGAAACTTTCACGATATGGAAGTGCTGGACGTAAAACGCACGGATTCGTTGCTATATCCGGTGGAATTCGAGATTCGGTACGACTTCGACATGCTGGGCACAAAAGAAGTGGCGGGCCCACCTAATACATTGACAGAACTTGCCAAAAGTGTAAAAAACGATAACGCTTTCCAGCTTTATATCTCCGATTCGCTGGTGCGGACCTATCGCTGTGGAGAGACCGGCGAGTGCGCTGTTATGAACCCTGATTCGCTTCCCCGGCCCAATTATTGGGAGTTAAATGCATGGGTCAAGTCCCACGGAGTCTTGCAGGTCGAAGACATGACCCAAATTACGGGTTCCTAAGCACGCGAATTTGGGGCAATCTGCCAATGAATAGGGTTCTTGACACCCTTTCCAGAGCGTGTTACCCTTGAAGACATTGGTTGGCTGGGATTCGCCGTAATAGGCGAGTCGAGTTGTTGGGAAGGAGCGTTTCTTAGGGCCGGCGGCGCGGGTCAGCGCAACGTGATTTGTCCTCATTATTCATAATGGGGGTAGGGTCGGGGCGTTCACTGTACCGCAATCCAAAGGCACGAGAGACACCTGCCGAATTACTTTTACCAGCCTTAACTAACATCCCTTGAAGGGAGGAGGTGAAAATACAAATGAAAAAGCTCTCCATTCTTGCTGCCATGATGGTGGTGGTCGCCGGCGTCGCGCTGGCGTCCACGCTTGACGTTCCGTTCTTCATCGACTCGACGACGAACGGTTCGACTGGTGTCTCGGGTGTCATCGGCGTGAAGGACGTGTCGGGTACAGATCAAACCCTCACGGTCATTTATACCGGCCTTACGGCGAGCGGCCCGGTCAACCAGACCGTGACGTTTGCGTTGGGTGCGAATCAAGGTATTCGCTGGCAGCCGGTCGCTAACCTGGGCGCGGGCGAAGGTGCTGGTTCGACGATCGCCAACATGACGTTGAACGGCCCGAACGGCTCGCCGCAGATCGGTGGTGGTGCCCGCATCTTGGGTACCGCTGGCTTGGTCGGTGCTTACCAGCAGATCAACTTCGGCCGCGGTTCGGATATGGCGCACAGCCTGTAATCCGGGACGTGGGGAAGGTCGCCTGACTAGATCGATCGTAACGCGCGATCGGACTAATAAGATTTCGAGATGGACATGTCGAGAGACATGTTCATCTTTCTTTTTTGCACTGCTGTGACGAAAAACGCGTAGCGAGGTGTGGTTATTTCGCGGAGACGGGCTTGCGGCTGAGCAGCAGGTATTCGAAGCTGTCGGCCAAGGCTTCGAAGGATGCCGCGATGATGTTCTCGGACACGCCGACGGTGTACCACGCTTCGCGGCCGTCGCTTGATTCGATTAACACCCGTGTCTTCGCGCGTGTGCCGGAGCGGCTGTCCAGAATTCGGACTTTATAGTCCTCGAGACGAAGCTGCTCGATCTCGGGATAGGTTTCCTGCAAGGCCCGCCGGAGCGCCATATTCAGCGCATCCACCGGGCCGTTTCCTTCACCCACCGTGTGCACGCGTTCACCGTCCGGCAGCCGCAACTTGATGGTGGCTTCGGATGTCGTCCGCGCGATGCCGTTGCCGGAGAGGGACGTATTGATGTGGTAGCCCTCGACGGCGAAGAACGGTGCATGCGCGCCCAGTTCGCGGCGCATCAGCAGCACCAGCGAGGCATCGGCGCCTTCGTATTCGTAGCCCTCGGATTCGAGTTGTTTCACGCGATCGAGAATGCGGCGCGTGGAGGGTGCGTGGCGATCGAGCGCGATGCCGAGTTCTTCGGCCTTATCAAGCAGGCTCGAGCGGCCGGCCATTTCGCTTACGGGAATGCTCGTGTGATTGCCGACCAACGTTGGGTCGATGTGTTCGTAGCTCGACTTTACCTTGCGCACGGCATCGGCGTGCATGCCGCCCTTATGCGTGAACGCATCGCGGCCGACGAAGGGATCGAAATCCCGCGGCACCATGTTCGCGAGTTCGGCGACCAGGTGGCTGACGCGCGTCAGGCTCTTGAGCTGCTCCGGCGTGACCAACTGGCAACCCATTTTGAGTTGCAGGATGGGGATGATGCTGCAAAGGTTGGCGTTGCCTGTGCGTTCGCCGTAGCCGTTGATGGTGCCCTGGACCTGTATGGCGCCCTCGGCAATCGCGCGGACGCTGTTCGCCACGCCGCAGCCGCAATCGTTGTGCGCGTGGATCCCGAGCGGCGTGCCGGGTAAATGGGCGCGGACGGCCTTGATGGCGGTTGCGATTTCCTCGGGCAGACGGCCGCCGTTGGTGTCGCACAGGATCAGGATTTCGGCGCCGGCATCGCGGGCGCGCTCGAGTACGGCCAGGGCATAGCTCTGGTCCTCGAAGAAGCCGTCGAAGAAATGCTCTCCGTCCAGGAAGACACGCCGTTTATTTGCTCTGAGATAGGAAACTGACTCTTCTACTATCTTCAAATTTTCATCGAGGCTCACGCGCAATACTTCGCGGACATGCGTGGGCGAGGACTTGGCGAAGATCGTGACGACGTCCGTCTGCGCGCTGAGCAAGGCGGCGAGGTTCGCGTCGTCTTCGGGCGCGAGCGAGGAATGGCGCGTGCTGCCGAAGGCCGCGAGCTTTACATGCTTGAGGTCCATGTCGCGCGCGCGTTCGAAGAACTCGGCCGCTTTCGGATTCGAGCCCGGCTGGCCGCCTTCGACAAATTTCGCCCCAAAATCGTCGAGCGCCTTAACAACGCGGAGCTGGTCCTCGGCCGAAAACTTGATGCCGGGGCCTTGGGCGCCGTCACGCAGGGTGACGTCGTAGATGTCGACCACTTGGGGCTGCACGAAAATCTTCCTTTAGGGCCGCCGATTATGACACATGGGGGAAGGCGATCTCTTGCTCGCGAATCATGGCGGGCACGAGCATGTGGCCGTCCGGGTACAACACGCCGGCGCGCGCGGCCTCGGCTTCGTCGTACGACCGCAGGCCGTTGGGACGGATGCCGGGGCCGCACAGAACAAAAGGAACAGGGCCGCCGGCATGGGTGCGGCTGGCCAGCGAGGTGATGTGGTCCGGTGCAATGAGAATCCGGATGTCGCCGCGGCGGCGGGCGGCTTCCAGGCAGGGGGCCACGACGCGCTTGTCGAAGTCTTCGATGGCCTGAACCTTCAGATCCGGGCGTCCCTGATGGGCTGTTTCGTCTGGCGCTTCGACGTGGAGGTAGACAAAGTCGTGGCGATCGAAGGCATCCAGCGCGGCGCTGACTTTGCCTTCGTAGTTGGTGTCGAGATAGCCCGTGATACCCGGAACGCGGAGGACTTCAAAGCCGGCGCAATGGCCAATGCCGTTGACAAGATCGACCGCGGACACGACGGCTCCGCTGATCCCGAAGCGTTCGCGGTAGGGCGCGATCCGCGGCGCGCCGCCCTGGCCCCAGAGCCAAATGCTCGTGGCCGGGAGCTTTCCGGCCGCGCGGCGAGCTTTATTTACAGGGTGATCCGCGAGAACGGGCCGCGAGGCCTCCATCAGCGCGCGGACCGCATCCTGCTGCGGACCCGAGGGTAAATGCGTATCATAGTTTTGTCCTGTAATATCATGCGGAGGGGTGCAGCGCAGGGTGCGCAAGGGCTCGCGCGTGGAGGGCGTCGTGCCCACGATGCACAGGTTGCGATAGCTCACGCCGGGCGCGAAGCGCAGGCCGGGCCGGCCCATTGCGGCGTTGATCGCCCCGATCAGCTCGCGCGCTTCTTCGTTCGTGATATGATCGGCCGTGAAATCCCGCATTTTGCCGTCTTCCAGCGTCACTAGATTGCAGCGGAAGACTAGTTCGTTGTCGGTGGGCACGATTCCCTGGTTCGCGGCCTCCAACGGAGCACGGCCGGTGAAGGTCTCGCGGGGGTTGTATCCGAAGACGGTCAGGTTGCCAATGTCACTGCCGGCAGGCAGACCGTCAGCGATAGGACAGAACAACCCGGAGACGCCCGACCGCGCGGCGGCATCCATCGCGGGAGTTTTCGAGTACTGAAGCGGGGTCTTATTGTCCAAATCCGGATGCGGGAAATCGGCCATGCCGTCCCCCAAAAGGACCAAGAATTTCACGGGGTATCTCCCAAGATGTGCGTGATTAGGCTTGTGGGTTGCTCTTACAGGATTTGCCGAATGTATCGAATTTATTGGCCAAAACGCAAGTAATTTCCATGATTTCTTCCTATGGCTTTCCTCAAACCACCAAGGCCCTTAATGTCCTCCTGTCGCTCGGGATTGATATTGATCACGATACCTTCCTGGCGCGGATTGAGGTCTTCCATCGGCTATGTTCCACGTGGAACCTTGCCGCGAAGTTGATGTCCAAAGGCGACCTCGGTGAACGCTTCGACGAGCATATCGCCGATTCGCTGACCCTCTGTCCAGAGATCCAGGGCCGACCAGATCTGGCCTATGTCGATATCGGATCGGGAGGAGGATTCCCCGCCCTACCAATCGCTGTCGCGCTGGGGGACCGGGCGGTATGGTTGGTCGAACGCTCCGAACGGAAGTCCGACTATCTACGCCAGGCGCTGAGGGCGCTCGACCTGCCCTCGGGCCATGTGGTGGCAGGCCAATATCCCCTACAACTCGACGCCCCGAAGGGCCGCATCTATACCGCGCGAGCCGTGGAACGCCCTGAAGCCTTCGACTCTGAACTAATAAAGCAATTGCGGCCCGGAGACGTGTACTTGATGCAACGAGAGGCTGCGACAGCCGGCGTGCATGGGGTAACGGAGTGCGTGCCGGTGCATGATGCCTTCGAAGGCAGCGGGCTGCGCCGTGGCAAGCTCTATAGACTAACCCGCTAGGTTCCACGTGGAACCCATCGAAGCACCCAACTTATCCACAAATGGCACCACAGACCCAAATCAGCCAAAATAGGGAGAATCGCCCCTATAACTAGCCCTACCTGGCGCCCCAAGCACCATTCGTCGACCAAAAAGTGCGGTTATCCCCAAGTTATTCACGTAAGGCGCCACTTCCACGCAGGATACTCCTCAAAATATTGCCCCCGTTTGCGACAGACCGCCAAAAATCGCCGATTTTCGAGCTATACATAAATACTATTATGCTTATATAGCTCTAATTTCAACAAACTCCAGATCGGCCGCGTGCGCTTTTTCTACCCGGCGGTAGCTCGCTGTGCGAAACTTACGGGAGGGTGTCTTCCGTGGCACCAAGGCACGCGGGGATTTTAAAAACAGCCCGTTTTAGCGTAGATCGTGTGAAAATTTCGTGGCATCGTCGTTGCTAAATAGGGATATACTTTTTCCTCGGAGGATTCGCGATGCTGACCGAACAGACGGCGGAGACCCTGATCAAACTCGGCCACTCGCGCCGGGACTTCTTCAAGATCGCGACCCTGCTCGGCGCGGGCGCGGCGACGCTCTCCTTCTACAACGAAGCCGCGATGGCGCAGGCGTCGGCCTTGGGAAGGCGGCTCGGGGCGGGCGCGGTGAAGATCAACGCGAACGAAAACCCGATGGGGATCACGCCCGCGGCGCTGGACGCATATACGGCCGTGGCGCGTGATGGCGGACGCTACAACTACGAAGAAGCCTCCGACCTCGTCGGCCTGTTTGCCGAGCAGGAAGGCGTGGATCCGCGCGGCATATTGGTCTATCCGGGATCGAGTCTCGCGTTGCACCAGGCGGTCATCGCATACACGTCTCCGTCGCGCGGGCTCGTTACGTCCGACCCAGGATATGAGTCGGCTGCGGGTGCTGCACGGTGGATGGGCGCGCCGGTCACGCGCGTACCGCTCGCCAAAGACGGCCGGCAGGACGTGCAGAGCATGGTGAAAGCAGCTACAGGCGCGGGCGCGATTTATCTCTGCAATCCGAACAATCCGACCGGGACCGTGGTGCCGGATGCCGACGTGAAATATATAATAGAAAACTGTCCAAGCGATGTAACTGTGATTTTGGACGAGGCGTATATCCACTTTACCGATGAGCCCCGCGGCACAGCGTATGTGCGTGACGGGCGCAACGTGGTCGTGCTGCGGACCTTCTCCAAGATTTACGGCATGGCGGGGCTGCGCGCGGGTTTTGCAATCGGGTCGCCGGACAAGGTGACGCCCATGCGCGGCATGCAGGCGGGCGCGATGCCGGCGCCGGCCATGGCAGCGGCGCGCACGATGCTGGCCGACTCGACGGTGGTGCCGGAGCGCAAAGCGCTATACGACGAGCGGCGTAAGGATTTGCAGGACTTTTTCACGAAAAACGGCTACACGTTTGCGCTGAATCAGAGCAATAAAATGATGGTCGACACCCACCGGCCGGCGCAGGACGTCATCGCGCGCATGGCCGCACGCGACGTATACATCGGCCGGCCGTGGTCTTCGTGGCCGACGCACGCGCGCATCTCGATCGGCACGCCGGACGAGATGGAGACCTTTAAGAAAGTCTTTCTAGAAGTGATGGCAACCTGAGTCCACTTCACTTCGCCGAGTAGGGGCGACCATCCGGATAGGTCAGCCGCAGGCAGAAATTCCAACCGCCGCCGCCCTGCGTAATCTCGACGAGGATACGATTCTTTCCGACAACCAACCCGGCGTTGGCTTGATCCTGATCGACGGCAAGGCCGCGATCGATGTTGTGCTCGTGGGCCACGGTGCCGTTGACCCAAATCTTGATGCCGTCGTCGCTACCGGCGCGCAGCACAATGGGCGTCGCCTCTGCGGCGTTGATCTCGGCGTAAGCGTAGGCCGCGGCATTGGACTGCATACCAAAGAGCCCAGTCAGATCGACGATGGCGTTCGCGCCGCCGGCTTCCGCAGCCTTCCACGCGCGCGGATCGCCTTTGGATACGGAGTACGTCTTACCAAGATCGACGTCCGGCGCGCCGATGGGATTTGCCGAAAACGCATCGGCCATCGACCACGGGAAGGGGCCGATCACCTGCCACTTCGTGATGAAGCCAAGCGCACGGGCGAGTTCCGGTCCGCCACCCTGCACGGCGCCCATGAAGGCCTGCATGTCGGCACTGGTGACGATGCGCGGCACGACGGAGTCAAGAATGCGGCCTGCGTCCTCGGGGCGATTGGCCGCGTAGAGCGCACGCGCAATGCCGGCCAGGAAGGGCACGGACAGGTCCTTGAGCTGGTCCTGGCCAATGAGGTCTTTCACCAGCGTGAAGGCTTCCTCGGAGGGATACCGCATCATGCCGTCCAGCGCAAAATGGCGGTCTTCGTCGGTCGTCGCGAGACGATAGAGGCCGGCATACGCAGCGCCGGCGGCCGCGGCGTTGTTCGCCCGGCGGTATTTGGCGGCCTTGAGTTCGAGGGTGTCGATGAGAATCGCGCGGGGTTCGCCTTCGAGACCTACGCCGCGCTGCGCGACCACCTGAATCGCCTGCGGACGGTCCGTATCGAGCAGCGCCAGCGTAACGACGTGGCGCGTGTAGGCGTCATCGCTGTTGACCGCGTCGAGCAGCAGCGATAAGAAAATTTCTTCAGGCCGGCGGCCGTACGCACCGTAAATCGAAGGCCCGAACTGCTTCAGCGAAGCTTCATGGTTTGCCACGAGTACGTGCGCGCAGGTGTCGCCTTTCAAGGCAGCAAAGGCCTCCAGGGCGCCATGATCGAGCGTGCCAGAGGGAGCGGCCGCGGCGGCATCCAGAATCCAGGGCACGACGCGGTCATCGCCGTAACGCCCCATGCTGGCCATGGCGGCGCCCTTGAGCACCAGGCCGTCCAGGTTCTGCAGCGCCCAGCGATAAATCTCCATGGCGAAATCGTATTGGCCGCCGCGCACCACCACGGCATCCGCCAGCAGCAAGATGGCGTTGCCGGCTTCAATCTGCGTTTCGGGCGTGGCGTTCTTGATGATCTCGCGGTACGCGGGAACGAGGCTCGTATCTCCCGTCCACGCCAGGGCGCGCGCGGCGGCGGCGCGAATGGCCGGGTCGCGATCGCGCATGCGGGCGGTCAATTGCTCGCGGGCGGCGGCATCGCGGAGCTTGTCGAGCGTGTCGATGAGCGCGAGCGCAAAGGTGCCGTCGGCACCCTTCAGCGCCGTGCGCAAGGCGGTCTTGGACTCTGTTGTGGCCGCAAGCTGCAACGCATTGCGGGCGTTGAAGCGCAACGCGGGATCGGCCAGATACGCGGCGACGGGCGCGACATCGGTGCCTTCGGGCAGTGCAAACGGAACGATGTTGAGCAGGCGCGTAACTTCGGCCGCTTCCGGTTTAGCGGCAAGGCGCGCAAGCAGCAGATCCGAGTAGTGGCGCCGATTGGCTTCGAAGCCGGGCGCGGAGACTTCGTTGCCGATATCGCTGAGGATGTTCGACGCCGTGCGCCACACAGCCTCGTTGCCGTCGGCGAGCGCGGGCAGCACGTCCTCGACAACATCGACGCCTTCGCGCGGCAGAAGCTGACGCGCGAGGGCGCGCTCCTTCGCATTGTCGCTCCGCATCATGCGCAGCAATTCGTGGCGCGCGATCTGGGCGGAGGCCGAGAAGGTGGCCGCCAGCGCCAAGCCAAAAACGAGGGTTTTCGCCAATAAATTGTAGAATTTCGACGTCATTTCACAGCCTTCTACAGATGCCACGGGGCGCGGTAGGGCCGCGACAGATGGCGGTTGGCTTGCGGATCGTTCAGGAAGGTTTCGGTGGTGCGATCCCAGTGCAGTTCGCGGTCGGACTGCAGCGCGATGCCGGCAAGCAGCACCGCCGTCGTGGAGCGATGACCCTGCTCGATATCGGCGGCGGGCCGACGGCGCGTGCGCACGCAGTCGAAGAAATTCTGGTGATGATCACGATTCGCCCAGGTCTCTTCCGGCGGGAAAATCATCGGCGCGATGCCGAGCGTGTCGGGTTCGACAAAGAGCCGGCCTCGGTCGCAAGCAAGCTGGCCGTTCGGCCCCTGGAACTTCATGCCGTAGCCGAGCGAGGCGTGCTGGTTCGTGTGGCGCTGCTCCCACGTGAGCGTGCAACCGGGATATTCGAAGAGCGCGTCGACGACTTCATAGTTGTCCGCGCCGCCCCCGGTGATGTAATTGCCGCCGGTCGCCTGAATGTTGAGCGGCGCATCCTGGCCGATGCCCCAGTGCAGGATGTCGACAAGGTGCACGCCCCAGTTCGTCAGCTCGCCGCCGCGGGCGTATTCGTGCCAGCCGCGGAAGGCGCCAAAGCGCTCGGGCGAATAGGGCACTTCCGGCGCCGGGCCGAGCCAGAGGTCCCAATCAAGGCCCTCGGGCACAGGCTCATAGGTCATGCGTTCGCCGGTGTAGTTCGTGCCGATCCACGCGGTGGCGGTCGTGATCGGGCCAAGCACGCCGCTGTGGATGATCTTCATAGCCTCGTGGAAGACCGGCATGGAGCGCTGCTGCGTGCCCACCTGCACGACACGGCCATAGCGGCGCGCGGCCTCGACCATCTTGCGGCCTTCGTCCACCGTGGTGGAGCAGGGCTTTTCCACGTAAACATCCTTGCCGGCCTGGCAGGCCATGATCGTCATCAGCGCGTGCCAGTGGTCCGGCGTGGCAAAGAACACCGCATCGATATCGTCGCGATCGAGGACGTGCCGGAAGTCCTGGTAGCCGACCGGCGTCTTGTCCGGCATGTTGCGCTTGTCGTGATAAATCGTGGTGACGTTCTGCACGACTTCTTCGTAGCGCGGCTTGTATACGTCGCACAGCGCGACGATTTCACAGCCGTCCTGATAGGCCAGCGAATAGATGTGCGCGCGGCCCATGCCACCACAGCCGACGACGGCGAGACGCACGGTGTCGTTCGGCCCAACACGGGCCGCCGTGGCGCGACGCGAAGGCAGAAACGCGAAGCCGGCGGCCCCGGCAAGCGTGCCTTTCAGGAAGGTGCGGCGAGAGTGCTTCATGCGAGGACGACTCCTTTACTTCGACTACGGCCTGCGCCACAGCGCGGACGTCGGGACTTGCTGCATCTCGATCCCCGGGCCGGAATAGTAGAGCTCAAGGCCATAGAGGGCCCCGGCCTGAAAGTACGTCACGCGGAGGGGATAATACCCTTTTCGCAGCGCGATGAAGGCCGACTGGCCGCGCATCGGGTGCTGGCCTCCGTTGTCGACCAGGAGCTTGTCGCCGAGGAAAAGCTGGCTGCCGTCGTTGGAGCGCGTGTTGAAGGTGTAGACGCCGTCGGCGGGAATTTCGATATAGCCTTCGAAGCGCAGGGCAAGCGCATTTGTTTGCGGCGAAGGATCGAGGGACACGCGGCCTGTCCAGCCGGTGGCGGTGGGCGTAAGCGCATTGAAATCGGGCAGGTCCGTAAAATCGCCTTCGTAGTATTGGAAATTGAGGCCCGGCTGCAATCCGGACGGATGGGATTTTGCGGAAATCGGCTTGAGCGTCACCGGGCTCATCATCGGCTCGATCAACTTGGCGTAGTCCGCAAGCGTGAAACTGGACTCGCGCAGGCTTTCAATGTGGCTACGCTCGCCGATGGTAAAGAAGCGATCCGCCCGCGCGCGGAACTCCGGGTTTGGCGTGACGGTGTAGGTGGCGTGATCGATGGAGTAGGGCCGATCGCCGCGCTGGCGTGCACGTTCGATGATCGCATAATCAACCGTCAGCCGCGCCGTCTGCACGCGCGCGAGCGTATCCGGCTCGGCGGCAACGGCTGCTTCGGCGGCGTCCCAGATGGTGTCGGCCTGCGCCAGCAGCGCCTCGTTCAGATACGGATCCGAAGGACTCGCCCAGATCATGACGTGATGGTTTTCCTGCTCGACGTGATCGTGGATCAAATCGAGGTAGCGCTGGATGTGTGGCGCGGCCGCGCCGTAGACGCCATCGAGGAATTCCGTTGTGGCGATCTGTGCGTCGGCGTCCGGATTCCACAACAGCTTCGCACCCACATAGCCACTGAGCGCGGAAAGCTCGCCGTTCTTCGTGGTGTAAACGTCCTGCTCGAAGATGCCGGTGACGTTGTGCTCGGCGAAGAAACGGATGTTGTCGTCGCGCAGGCGCATGTTCGGGAACGGTGTGAGGTAGTGGCCGAAACTGGTGACGTAGTCCCACACCCACAGGCGGTCGCACATGGTCGACCAGCCCTTCACATCCTCCACAAAGGCCCTGTTTTCGGGGCTATTGCAGGCTTCGAAGGAGTGCGCGAAGCAGCATTCGATGCTGCACAGGCGCATAATCACGTTGGACGCCGGGCGCATCGTGCGCGGCGGTTTGCGGGTCCATTGGTAGGCGAGCGTATCGATGGCTTTGTCGGGGAACTCGTCCTTGACCGCATCCGCGACGCGGTTGACCATCCAGAGCACCGGCGCGATCTGCGAGCCTTCGGCCTGGGCCATCGCAGTGCATTTGTCGCACTCGCAGTAGTTGTACCAGTCGTTCTGCGAGACGGAGAACACGGTCGCTTCCGGGTGTTCGCGCATGCGCTTGCGGATTTCGTCGGTGATGATGCGGACGACATCCTCGTTGGTCGTGCAGAGCTGCGAACGCTCCTTCAGGCGTTTGCCCTTGACCAGCGAGAAGTACTCGGGGTGCGTGTCGAAATACTGCGCCGGCGGTATAAGTTGGTCGAAGGTATGCACGAAACCAAAGTAGGTCACTTTGCCGCCCTGGGCCTCTGTGAGATCTGCGGCACTGCTGTTCATGCGGTTGCGCGCGGCCCACTCCCCGTCGCGGCACTCGGCGGTGAAAGGTTCGCGGTATTCGAGCGCGGGAGCGTGTGACACGCTGAGCGGCGGAATCACGAGGGAATCGGCCTTAGGAATCCGACTGACTTCGGGCGTAAACCAGCGGCAGCCGAGCACGTCTTCGAGCAGGGCGTAGACCCCATACAACACCCCGCGCGGTTCAGCGCCATTGATGTAGAGGCAGCCCTGATGTGTGTTCAGAAAGTAGGTTTCGGGCCGCGCCGGAGCCGTGTCGTACTTTATGCCAATGCGGCGACGGTAGTTCGGACTTTGGCCGAGCACGATATCGCCCCGGCGCAAACGTTCCGTGGCGGGCACGATGGGGATCCGCGCGCCGCTCATTTCGTTCAGGAAGCGCTGCAATTCAGCCGCGGCATAGAGCGTGGACGGTAATGCATCGTCGGCCACCACGATACGGCCGTGGGCCACGCCGTGCTCGGCGATCAGCAAGGAGCCCTTGGGCATATCGGCCGGCGCCGAAGAGGCGGACGCGGCTAGAAGCAGCGAGAGTACCAGCAATGTGCGCACGCGCGGTCCTCCGAATTGCGGATTTTAGAGAGACTATCAGATGGCGGGCGAAGGTATCCGCAGGACGATTGCGTTTGGCCGGGACGCGGGCTAGAGTGCGCGCGGGTTGCAAAGGGAGGCCGCATGACTACGTACAAATCGCTGTTGGTGCAGGAGCCGGAGCCGGGCATCGCCGTGGTGACCATCAACCGGCCGGATCGGCTGAATGCGTTTGATTACGAAACCGTGAAAGAAATCCACGCGTGCTTGACGGAGTTCGAATCGTCGAACCGCGTGCGCGTAGTGATTCTCACCGGCGCGGGCCGCGGATTTAGCGCGGGCACGGACCTGAAATCGAGCCGCAGCGCGGACGGCGAACCGATGAACGTGTCCAAGCAAACGAGTTCGCAGCGGTACATCGCCGACATGGTGCAGCACATGCGCCGGATCCCGCAGCCAATCATCGCGGCGATCAACGGCGTCGCGGCCGGTGGCGGCTTCTCGCTCACCATGGCGGCGGACATCCGCATCGCGGCGCAAAGCGCGCGGTTCGTATGCTCGTACATCAACATCGGGCTCAGCTCCGGCGAGATCGGCAGCACGTACTTCCTGCCGCGGCTGATTGGACTGTCGCGCGCGGCGGACCTGCTGTACACGGGCCGCACGATGGAGGCGGCCGAGGCCGAGCGGATTGGGTATGTGTCGCGCGTCGTGCCGGACGGCGAGGCGGTGAATGCCGCGCTGGAGACCGCGCGCATCATGCTTGAGAAGGCGCCGTTTGGCCTGCGAATGACGAAGGAAGTGCTGAACCAGTCGATCGACGCGCAGAGCCTCGAGGCCGCGCTGTTCATGGAAAACCGCACGCAGACGCTGGCCGTGATGAGCGGCGATTTCCGCGAAGGCGCGCGGGCATTCACCGAGAAGCGGAAACCGAAGTACGAGACGGAGGCCTAACCATGCCGCGATTGTCGAAACTGAGCCGCAGCGTTGCCGGAAAGCGCGTGCTGATTACCGGCTGCGCGAGCGGCATGGGGCGGGCGACCGCGATGCTGTTTGGCGACGAAGGCGCGCGGGTGGCCGTCACCGATATGCACGCGGACGGCGCCGAAGACGTTGCGGCGCAGATTCGCGCGGCGGGTGGTCAGGCGAAGGCCTGGGCGTTGGATGTGTCGAAGCCGGAGCGCATTCGCGAAGTCGTCGCTGAGGTCGTGCGCGAATTCGGCGGGCTGGATATTTTGGTGAACAACGCCGGCATTGCGTTGCCGACGCCGGTCGATACCGACAACTATATGGCGATCTGGGAGCTCACACACCGCGTGTTGCTCACCGCACAAGTGTTGCTCGTTCGCGAAGTGCTGCCGCACCTGCGCAAGGCGGAGCATCCGCGCATCGTGAATATCGCGTCCACCGAAGGCCTCGGCGCGACGGGCGGCAACAGCGCCTACGCCGCGGCGAAGACGGGCGTCATCGGACTCACGCGCAGCCTCGCGATTGAACTTGGCAAGGAAGGCATCACGGTGAACGCAATCTGCCCGGGACCGGTCAACACCGGTATGACGGCGGGCATCGGCGACGAAGAAAAGCAGATCTACGCGCGGCGTCGCACCGCGCTGCGCCGCTACGGCGAGCCCGAAGAAGTCGCGCACATGACGCTGAGCCTCTGCATGCCGGCGGCCTCGTTCGTTACCGGGATCGCGCTGCCCGTGGACGGCGGCCTGACAATTCGCCGGGCGTAGCCCATTCATAACCTATTGATTCAATTAACTTTATTGCGTCTATTAAAATACTTGCATCTCGTATAAATTTACTATACTATATACAAATTCTTCCAAGGAGCACCTCGATGTCGAACACAAGTACTGCAGAGTGGCCGCTCGATGCGGCGTCCACAAAAGGCGGACAGACGCGCGAAAAAATTTTGCGTGTCGCCACGCGCATGTTCGCAGAACAGGGCTACGACGGCACCGGCATTCGCGACATCGAGCAGGCCGCTGGCGTCAATCGCGGCGTGGTGACGTATCACTTCGGCAACAAGGAGGACATCTGGAAGGCGGCGTTCACGTTTTCATTTCTGCCGTACCTCGACGCGCTGCGCGGACAGGTGGAATTGCTGCGCGCGCTCGACGGCCGCACGCGCATGCGCTTTTTGATCGAACGATTCGTGCGCACCTCGGCGGAGGCGCCGCACCTCAATCAACTCATGATCCGCGAGAACGCGGCGCCGTCGTGGCGCACGCAGTGGGTGATCGAAAACTTTCTGCGGCCGCTGCGTGAACTGAACCGGCAGATCGGCGCGGTCGACCCGGTGCTCGCGTTGCTGGAGAACGACCCGCACGTGCGGTACGCGCTGCTCGGCGCGTGCAACATGGTGTTCTCGCTGCCGGGCGAAGTGAAGGCGCTGTTCAATCAGAACGTAACCGACGAGGCTTTTGTACAGCGGCATGTGGCGGTGGTGCTGGCCATGCTCGATTGCCTGCTCGCGCAAGGATCGCTAAACCAGGAGACACCCACGCATGTATGAGGCGATTAAAGGGCCGGTAAAAGGGCTGTTGCTGGTTCGCATTTTAATGACGGTCTGCGCGTTCGAGTTCTTCGGGCCGTGGGGCCGCGATTACTCGCAGTCGCACTTGTTTAATCCAGACTGGGTCGGGCACGCGCGCGTGCACATGATGTGGCTGCTCGGGTTCTTCCTGTTCTCTGGAATCGCGAACGTCTATCTGATCTGGTTCGTGCGACCGCTGCGATTGATCCATCTGTACACCTCGTTCGCGTGGCTGGCGACGAACTTTTTGGGCTTCTGGCTCGCCGTGGTGTGGGCGCCGCAATACGACGGCATGGTCACAGTGCCGCACGAGCACATCCCCATTCTCGGCATCGACGAAAACGTCTTCGTGTTCGGCGTGCTGAGCACGTTTTATATAGTGGCGCTGGGCCTGCTGTTTTTCCGCGTTGAGCCCCGCATTCGGGCTGCCGCGCAGTGACGAGCGGCCGCACCGAAGCCACCGATGTCCTCATCGCCGGCGCCGGGCCTTCAGGGCTCGTGACGGCGCTGCTGCTGGCGCGGTGGAACGTGCGGAGCATCGTCGTCGAGCGCAATACGGAGACGATCGATCACCCCAAAGCGCATGAGATCAACGCGCGCTCGATCGAGATCCTGCGCGACGCCGGCATTGCAGAGCAGGAGCTGGCGGCAGAGGCCTCGCCGCTCGAAGATGCCTCGCGGGTGCTGTTCTGCAGGACGATCAACGAAGAACTGGGCCGGATCGATTTGCTGGCCGACCCCGCGCGCCGGCGTAAGTACGAAGAAAATCTGCGGCAAACGCTGCCGTACCTGAACCTATCTCAGTCTGAGTTCGAGAAAATTCTCGTCGCGCATGCACGGCAATGCCCGCTGATTGACCTGCGGTTCGGGCATAAGTGGGCCTCGTATGAAAGCGCCAGCACGTATGTCAGCAGTGTCGTCGAGTCCGACGCGCCGTACACGATCCAATCGCAATATCTACTGGGCTGTGACGGCGCTTCGAGCCGCGTTCGACAGGCAGCCGGAATTGCCATGGATGGCCCGGCCGAAATTCAGACCTTCGTAAACGCGTTCTTCAACGCCAATCTGCGCGATCGCGTGCGCACGCCGGCCAAGCTGTACTGGATCATGCATCCGGAATACGCAGGGGCCTTTATCGCGCACCACATGGAAAAGCGCTGGGTGTATGCGGTGCCGGTCGAACAGCCTTGGGAGCAGCCAGAGGATTTTACGAAGGACGTCATGCGCGCGCGCATTGCCGGCGCGCTGGGGTTCGATGCGCCCGATGTGCAGGTCCACTCGCTGAGCACCTGGCGCATGACGGCGCAGGTGGCCGAACGCTATCGCCGCGGACGTGTCTTTCTACTGGGCGATGCGGCACACCGATTCCCGCCCACAGGCGGGCTCGGCATGAACACCGGCATCGGCGACGCGCACAACCTGGCGTGGAAACTCGGGCTCGTGCTGGCGGGCGGCGCGGGGGATGCGCTGCTGGATACCTATGAACACGAACGGCGGCCCGTGGCGCAGAAAAACTGCGCGGAGAGCCACACCAATTTCGAAAAAATGTTCGACGTGATTCGTGCGCTCGGCATCGATCCGGGCGGCATGAAACACCTCGCGCGGCTGATGCGCGCGTTGCCGGCGCGCCTTCGAGGGATCGCAAAGCGCGCGGTGACGCGGCCCGTGTACTGGCTGATCGGAAGGGCGTTGCGGCCGGGCGCGCGGCGCGAGCGTGTGGCTGCGGCGATCGCCGAACAGACAAATCACTTCGATCGGCTAGGACTGGATATCGGATATGTCTACAGTGAAGGCGCGCTGCTGTCAGATGGTAGCGCCCATGCAGCGCCCTTGAACGACGTGGCCGAATACATCCCAAGCACAATGCCCGGAGCGCGGCTGCCGCATCGATGGATTGTCACGGCGAATGGACGGCGCGCCGTGCACGACGACCTGTGCTACACGAGATTCAGCCTATTAACCACAAAACACCATTCTGGCGTGGATAAAAGCTCAACTATTCACGTCGTCGATAGCTCCGAATATCCGCCGGGTCTCTTTCCGCCGGATCAGGTGCTATTGGTGCGCCCGGATGGTCACATCGCGTGGCGGGGTACAAGCAGTGTTTGTGACGACGAAACGTTGAAGGCGATTTTGGACGCCGCGACCGCGCAGTCCGCGCGCAGCGAAACGATCAACCGATGAAAGGCCAGTCCATGAGAAATATCGTTGCAACGATGAGCCTGATTGCGCTGCTCGCGCGGTGTTCTGGTGAGCCGGAAACACACACGGCCGCGAACTTTCCACACTCCATCGCGATTGCGCCGCTCGAAGAGGCGCTCACCTTTGCGCGCATACAGGCCGATGGCGGCATTCAGTTGCTCGCGGTCAGCAAGGCCGAGAACAACGAGGTAACAGCGGTCAATCTGACGAAAGAGCTGGGGCCGGAGTACACCGATCCGATCGCGGCCTTCAACGGATTCGGGTACGACGCACTGCAGGCCCGGATCGCGGCGGCGTTCGCACACGCGTCCGCAACAGTGCCACTGGAATCGCTAATCCTGCCGGTCGATTTGACCAGCGCACACGTGGCCGCGGGAACAAACTTCGCCGAGCACGCGGAAGAATCCGAAGTCGAAGACGGCCCTTTCCTGTTCGCGAAACTCGTCGAGCCGACCCCCTTCCGCGCACCGGTATCGGCGGGCGACGCGCTGCTCGACTACGAAGTCGAAGTGGCGTTTGTAACGCTGAACGACACACCGCTGCCCGGGACGCCCAAGCACATGGGTCTGATCGCCGTGAACGACTTCACGAACCGCGCGGCATTGTTGCGTCACGTGAATCCCGACGACGTGACCTCGGGCGACGGATTCACCACCGGCAAAAGCGCGCCGGGGTATCTGCCGGTCGGCAACTTGTTTGTAATTCCGCGCGATCTCGAGGCCTTCGCGAGCGCACTGAATCTGAGGCTGGCCGTAAATGAGGAATTGCGCCAGCAGGCCAATATGACACTGGCAATTTGGGACATCGCCGAGCTGCTGCGCCAGACGGACGCGCGCAAGGACGCACGGTGGGACTACAACGGCGAGACTGCACAACTGCCGGTGGTAAATGGCGCGATCCCCGCACGCACGCTGATCCTGGCCGGCACCCCGGCGGGCACCGTGTTCGACGGAATCCCAAAATCCGCCATGGCATCCGGCCTTTTACATTGGGTCGCCGGAGGCTGGGGAAAACCCGTTACCGACCACGTCATCGAATCGTATATCGCCACGGAAAAGAAGAACGACCGCTACCTGAAGCCCGGCGACACCGTGTCGATTCACATCGACCGCCTGGGCACGCTGACAACCGAAATCATCCAATAGTGACGCCACGCACGGCTGTTGTTTGATTCATTTTGTAGTTGCGATGCCACGCGTGCCCGTGATTAAATCCGCTTCCTGCATGCGCCACAGCATGCATCGCGCCTATTACCGAAATCCGGCGCACATTTGGAGGTGCATTTCCCATGCGCTGGGCGATTTTCCCGATCTTCTTCCTATCTGGCGCAGCCTCGCTGGTATACGAAATCGTATGGATTCGGCAGTTGTCCGTCGTGTTCGGCGCGACAACCTACGCCATGGCGACGGTGCTGGCGGTGTTCATGGGTGGCTTGTCAATCGGCAGCCGGCTGTTTGGGCGGGTGGCTGATCGCACCCAGAATCCGCTTCTCGTGTATGCCCTGCTGGAAATCGGCATCGGCGTGTACGGTTTTTTTGTTGCCGACTTATTCGGTTTGCTGCGGACGCCGTACATCCACCTGTATCGACTCGACCTGCCCCATAGCGGGCTCGTGCTCGGCCGAGCGTTGCTTGTGTGTCTGGTCCTATTGCCGCCGACAATCCTGATGGGCGGAACATTGCCCGTGCTCGCGAAGTTTCTGGTGCGATCGCAGCGCGAAATCTCCAACCGAATCGCGATGCTCTATTTCGTGAATACGGCCGGGGCCGTGGCCGGATGCGCACTGGCCGGTTTCTACCTCATTGAATATTTGGGCAACACCGGTACGACACGGGTGGCGGTTATCACCAATTTCGCATTGGCAGCCGGCCCCTTGCTGTTGTGGAGCGGTCTGCGTGGGGATCGCGAGACTGTTGCACCAGCTCCCTCGCAATCGGACACACAACTGGTTCCGCTTTCCGCGTTTGCGGTTCGGGTCACCGTGATCGCGACCGGCGTTTCAGGATTTGTATCGCTGGCGCACGAAGTCCTGTGGACGCGCGCGCTGCTGCGGTACGTCTACAACAGCACCTACGCATTTTCGACCATACTCACCGTCTTCCTGGCGGGTTTGGCCATTGGCAGCGCGCTGTACCCGCGCTTGCCGCTTCGCAAGCAGCGGCCCATGCTGTTGTTCGCATTGTTGGAATTTGGCGTGGCGATCGGATTCGTGATCTCGCTGATGTTATTTGCCGATCTCCCCGCGATCTCGGCGCGATTCACCGGCGGCGAAATTAATTCGTTCAGCGAAACCGTGGGGATGCTGTCGTTGTCGGCGATGGTGGTGTTTTTGTTGCCGGCGGTGTGCTTGGGGGCCGCGCTTCCAGCCGCCACGGACATTTGCGTACGAAACAATACCGGCGTCGGCGCCACCGTGGGCACGATCTACGCGGTCAACACGCTGGGATGTATTTTTGGAAGCATAGTCGCGACCTTCGTACTAATCCCGTCGATCGGAATGAGCAGCACGGTGGCCGTGCTGACGGGATGCACGATCACCGTCGCGGCGTTGCTGCTGATCGCCGAATTTGGCCTCAAACGTGCGCGGATCGCGCTTGTTCCGGTGGCCGTAATCGGGACCGTCTCGATCATCGCCACCGTTCGAAGCGATGTGTTCAAAACTACCTTCGAGCGGTCAGCCGCGAAGATCGTGGGGTTTATGTCGGGGGCCGATTCCGCCTTGGTGTTTTACAAGGAAGGCGCGACGGATACGGTGGGGGTGCTGGAGTCAGACGGCCAGCGCCACATCATGTATGAGGACATGCGCGGCACCGCCTCGACGTGGTCGTACCAATGGAATTTTCTATTGGGACACCTGCCTGTGCTGTTGCACCCGGGCGAGCCGAAAACCGCGCTGCACATCTGTTTTGGCGTCGGCAACAGCCTCTCGGCGACGGCGTCGCACGATTCGCTCACACGAATAGACAGCGTGGAGCTGAGCCCGCACGTGCTTGATGCCGCGCCGTATTTCTGGACCAACGACAATGTGCTGAAAAATCCGAAGGTGAACACGATCATCGACGACGGCCGAAATTTCATCATGGCGACCGAGTCGAAATATGACGTGATCCTGCTGGAACCGCCCGATACGTTCAGCGCGGGCGTGATCAACCTGTACACGACGGAGTTTTACAAACTGGTGCGCGAGCGTCTGAACGACGACGGCATTTTCATGCATTGGATTCCGACGGGAGAGGGCCCGCTGGAACAGGAGAAGATGTTGTTTCGATCGTTCTACGAAGTCTTTCCGGAAGGAACCGTGTGGCGGCAATTGACGTGGGTGGGGCCCACATTGCTGATCAGCGGCAAGCAGCCGCTCCGCCTGGACTATACACGCGTGCAGGAAAAGATGTCCGCGCCACGCATTCGACGCGACATGGAATTCTGTCAACTTCACACACCCGAGGATATTTTCGCGATGTTCCTGTTCGGCCCGCCCGAACTGGCGAAGTTTGTGGAAGGAATTCCACCCGTGGTGGACGACCGGACCGTGCTGGATTACTCGATGCCGCGCGATCTCGGCTCTGGGTTCGGGCTGGGGATCTTCACAAACAAAGTAAGCAACAGCGGCCGCATTCCGTACACCGAGATATTTCAGCGTAATGTGGTGTACAACGCCCAAAAAGTTTCCTGCATGCCTTACCTTATTCACTACCCCGTGGATCAGCACGACGCGATTGAGCAGGCGATACTCAACAAAAAGCTGCCCAACAAAAACTTCACCAAGCCGATCAGCGAATCCGATTGGAAAAAGCTCAGCGCCGCGCCGAACGCCGCGCAATAAAAGCGTCCTGCGCGGCCGAACTCGTCAGCAAGGATGAGAGGCGTGTGTATGGCTGTGTAGCGAGTTGCGCTCGAACTCTTCTCTGCCGTCCAATTCTCTGAATTCGAGTATACTTTCGGACTGCGCTCAGAGCACCCGGGCGGACATTGTCGACGCGAGACTGATTTCCAACACATCGTTCGGCCGCGTTGCGCCTCCATGCTCTGACATCCGTCGGTTGCGCGGCACAGCCGTTCAGGAGAAACGCGTTGGTATTCAGTTCCAAGCTGTTCCTATTTATTTTTTTGCCGACGGTTCTGGTGCTTTATTACCTGGCGCCGCGCAAACTCCGCAACACCCTGCTGTTGCTGGCGAGCCTTCTCTTCTACGCTTGGGGGGAGACTTTTTTCGTCGGATTGTTTCTCCTGGTGATCGCGATCAACTATGTCGCGGGTCTTGCCATCGGCGATCCGGTTTCTGGAAACGCAGGTTCGCGTCGACGTCGCTTCGCGCTAGCAATCACGATCGCGGCAAATCTCGCACTACTGGCCTTCTTCAAATACTTCAATTTCGCTGTTGACTCATGGAATGCGTTCGTGGCGGGGCTAGACGCCCGGACACTAATTCTTGACGATCCAATGCGTGTGACCTTGCCGCTGGGCATCAGCTTTTTCACATTCCACGGCATGAGCTACGTCATCGACGTGTATCGCGGCGATGTGCGCCGCACCAGGAACTTCATCAACTTCGCCACCTACTCGAGCCTGTTTCCGCAGCTTGTCGCGGGGCCGATCGTTCGTTATGTTCAGGTCGCCGGTGACCTCGTAGAGCGAAAGGTGTCGATCGAAGTATTTTCCGAGGGCGTCCGCCGATTCGTCCTCGGGTTGGGAAAGAAGGTCATCATCGCCAATGCCCTGGCCGGCCCGGCCGATCAGATTTTCGCGTTACCCGACGAGCGGGTTTCTACGGGGCTCGCGTGGTTCGCGGTACTTTGCTACACGCTCCAGATCTATTTCGATTTTTCCGGTTACTCGGACATGGCCATCGGACTCGGCAAAATGTTCGGGTTCCACTTTCTCGAAAACTTCAACTACCCCTATATTTCCAAATCCGTGCAAGAGTTCTGGCGGCGCTGGCACATCTCGCTGTCCACCTGGTTCCGGGATTACCTCTACGTCCCGCTCGGAGGCAATCGAGGCGGAACCGTGCGGACCTATCTCAATCTTATGATCGTATTTTTCTTGTGTGGATTGTGGCACGGCGCTAGTTGGACCTTCGTTACCTGGGGACTGTACCACGGGGTTTTCCTCGTCTTGGAGCGATCGAGTGCGCTCGCTTTCATGGACCGGTTCTGGGCGCCTGTGCGGCACGTCTACGCGCTCTCCGTGGTATTTTTTGGATGGTTGATATTTCGTGCCGAGACGTTCTCGCAAATTGGAGTATTTCTGCGCGCAATGTTCAGCTTGAAGTTGGCCGTTCCCGGCGAGCCGCCATTCAATGAGTTTTGGAACAACCAGATCTGGCTGGCGCTCGCACTCGGAATTATCGGGTCCACCCCCTGGGCGCCGACCGCGGGGAGATGGATCGAAACCCGGATACAGCGCGCTCAGGGCTCTACGGCCACGGTGCTCGCAGCATCAAGTCAATTGGTGATTACGATGTTCGTATTCGGCATACTCGTGCTGTCGTGCATCCTGCTAAGTGTACAGCGCGAGAACCCCTTCATCTATTTCCGGTTCTAACCGATGCCTTCAATCTTGCTCAAGTTTATATACATCGCGCGGATCGCAGGATTCCTGGTTATTCTGCTGCTCCCGTCAGTGTGGTACGTCCAGACTCAAACGCAATCCTCGCCCACCCCAAAGGCAAAATTCCCCGTCTGGACGTGGAGCATCGATTCCTTACGCCTTGCTCCCCTGAGATATGGCATTTTTGTCGATCGGCACTTTACGTTCAGCGACCGATGGAACCTCGTTAGCGCACCAAAGCCGAAATTCCACTTTGTCACGCCAAATCTGTCGATCAGCCTGTCGGGTCTCCACGAAACGCCACGGCGCATTTACTCAACAAATTCGGAAGGAATCCGTGGTCCCGAGTTCAATCGAGAGAAGCTGTATCGCATACTGTGTGTCGGCGATAGCGTCACGCAGTGCGCCTATCTCGACGATTCAGAAGCATGGACTCATGTTGTCATGAATGAAATGAATCGGCGCCTGCCTGCAAGCCCGGCCTGGGTCGGAGGTGCGGGGATCCCGGGGTACTTGTCGAAACACCATTTGGAATACCTACATACGGATGCTTCCGTGCCCCGGTATACCCACCTTGTCTTCCTGATCGGAATAAACGATGTGCTCGCGTGGGTCGGCGCGAACGTGCGCGGGGCTGAAGGTGGTGCCCCTGCGCCCCCATCACGCGGAAATCCACCGCCGGCCCTGATGACCGGCGCCCGCTTAGGCCTGTTTGGGAACAGTACGGCATCGGTTCTAGTGGATGACTTTCCATCGCCACAGGATTTCTTGCGAGAGTATCGATCGACTATAGAAGCGATTATTTCGACGTGCAAGCGGCTGAAGATTAGGCCGGTATTCGTGACTCAAGCCGTGCTCTGGGCAAATGATTTGCCGGAGGAGGACGAACGCCGCATCTGGACCGGACGAACCGCGATTGCCGGCCAGTTTCTGAGCACGTCCAGTCTTCGGCAGTTGGCGGACATGCTGAACTCAGTCAGTCTGCAGGTTTGCCGCGAAATGGAAGCGCCTATCGTCGATCTGTCGTTTATGAACGGCCGCGCCGAGTTTTTCGTTGACGACTGCCACTTTAATGCGCAGGGCGCCAGCGTCGCCGGCGGCTACATCGCTCAAGCGATTCTGACAGACCTTCACGAGACCGCGACGCCGCCAATCGCCGTACATTGAGGGAGTTGGCAAAGAATCTCAGAGATCCACGCAGAACCAAGTAACGAGTTCGAATACTACAACACGTGCTCACTAGCCGATGAGTGGATTCTGATGCCCATCATCCGGCACGGGACGACAATTCCGACTTCTCATCTTCGCGTCTACTCCGTCGCGCGGCAGAAAGGTGCGAAATGCCGAGCTTTCCCGCGCGATACGTCGAAAGAAACCAAAACAGGATCACCATGGGATACACGGGCAGCAGCAAGCGATATTGCATGGCTTCGAACGAGGTGATGGAAACCAGCGCGAGAATTCCCAATCGGGCGGCGAAAGACGCAATCAAAACCATGAGAATGGGCAAAACGGGATCGAATGTGCGCACCCGAACCTCGATCACGCAAGCAATTAGAAAGGACAAGCAGCCAACAGCCGTCGCGAAAGGCCATAAGACCCGGAACGCATGATTCAACCGATTCAATACCCCGAATCGAAATTTGTCCAATTGCGCTTGGTTTGCTAACCGCGGAGTCTCCTCAGAATGAAACACCCGCGGGCTAAGGCGCGAACGGCCCAAATCCTCGAACATAACCGCAATATCGGCGGACCCTTGCGTGGGCATGTTACCCGGATCAAGCTCGTCGAGCGTTGCCACCATGCGAACTCCCTTACGAATGCTCGCGATTGCGGGTGTAAATAAACTGCGGCGCCAGGGAGGCAAAAGGGACGAACGCTCCGCCCAACAATCAAGTCTGCCCGCGTCGCAAGCCGAATTAATTTCGTTTGCCACTTTCGTGTAATAGGCGTCTGTTTCCGCGGCCGTTTGGTAATGGCCCAGTCTCCCGACCGCGTCGCGCATGGCCCACACGAAGAAACCGCCGCGAATATCGGCCGCGTTGGGGGTGCCTCCGGAGAGCCATTTCTCCGAGATCTTTCCCCACGCTTGCCCCAAGGGACCCTCAAGGTAAACTTCTAACTCGGCGAATGTGGGGCTCTCCTTATATACTTTTTCTCGTACTTCTTTGGGCACATTCGCGAATTGGTTTATTTCGGCATGCTTCACGCGCATCAGCGCTCCGTTCGCTCGCAAGAAGCCTTCGCTCTTAAAATCGGTTACCTCGAATATTCCGTAATAGCGCTGGTTTAGCGTGCAGATGCCGAGAACCCATGCGACCGCGATTGCAGCGGGCATGAAAACAAGTGCCAACTTCGCAGTCCTTTGTCGGTCCGTACGACAGATCATTATCGTGGCGTAGAGCAACGCCAATATTACCGCGGGCAGTATCCAAACGCCCTCTTCGCGCAACGTTGCAAATGCGCCGGCAGCTATCCCAAGTTCGATAGCCCAAAACACAAGCGCGCCGGGACGCCGTTCGAGTCTCACAATCAGCGCGATCATTCCCGCCAAAACCATCATCGTCAGAGAAGCATAGATGCTTTCACGGATTACCCATGATGCGATCGGGCTGTATGTAGACGGATCGAAGAGGAGCAACAGAAAGAGCGCCAAGCAGAGGAATCTTGGGCGAAGTAACGGCATGAGCGCGATTATCATCAGCACACACGCCAAGGCATGTAGAAGCTGGTAGGACAATAACAGCGGAATATTGAGAAGGAACGCGCCGGCAATCCAGATGGAAAAGAACGGTCCTTTTGCCAGCGTGTACTGATCATAATGGCCGAGCCACTCGCCATGGAGAATTTGCTCTGCTAACCGCATATACAACAGATCATCGGCCGGCGTATTCGCGGCACGCATCTGAAACGCCAAGGTAAGCCAAATCTTCGTGGCAACGGCCGCAATCGCGCAACCGATATAGATTCTCCGCAGAAATTCGTCATGAGGCATGCTTTCGCGGAGGCCTATTGATGCGTTCTTCGGTCGCAGAGACTCTAAACGGGATTTCACGCGCAACGCCCAGTGTGTGGCAGATTTGTCTTTGGGTTCATCACACTTTACAGCCGGCCTCAAAGTGGAAATCATTGCGGGTTCTCACCGCAGGATCACCACTGCCCATTCTCGACCTCGTCTCATAGACATTATGAGAGCACTTCCGGTGTTTGGGGCGACATCTTGGCGGAACCGCTAGCGCATGTGGAATTGGTGCATCTTGCACGGCAGAGCAGTATGGCATATTGCTAGGCTGTCGAGGGCGTAGGGTCAGCAAACTTCTTCGCCTGGTCATGCAGCCGTTCGGTAGTCGTCACGGCGCATTTCGCCAGGGGAGAATTTTCGTAGCCTTGAATGGCGGAGAGAGAGGGATTCGAACCCTCGGTACGTTTTCACGTACACACGCTTTCCAAGCGAGCGCCTTCAGCCACTCGGCCATCTCTCCCGAAGGGCCGGTAGTATACGGTGCATCGGCGCGGCCTTCAACGGAACGGACGGCCGCGTTGAGCGGAATTGCACGGTAACGGTATACTTCACACCGTGTTAGGGCATCGGGAATATTGGTTCCCGGGGGCCGGTTTCCTTCTCGAAGCCAGAGTGGAGGTAATTTCAGATGGGCAAAGCAACTGAACTGACGACGCAAAACTTCGACCAAGAAACAAGCAACGGCGTTACGTTGGTGGACTTCTGGGCGGAGTGGTGCGGTCCGTGTCGGATGATTGCGCCCGTGCTGGACGAGTTGGCCGGCGAGTATCAGGGCAAAGCCCGCGTGGCGAAGGTAAACGTCGACAACGAGGGCGACCTCGCGGCGCGCTTCCGCGTGAATTCGATCCCCACCCTGCTCGTGATTAAGGACGGCCAGGAGAAGGGCCGCCTGGTAGGCGTGCAGCCGAAGGCCAAGATTGCCGCGGCGATCGACGCAGCCTAAGTACCATTTAAGTAAGGAAATCAGCGGTGGTTCATTCGTGAACCACCGCTTTCTTCTTGCCGACCGGGGCCGAAAGTAGGCATACTGTCCGCTTCTACCGGAACCACATCCAACCGAACGGAGCCATCGCAATGTCCAGTAAGACCGTCGCCGTCGCCGGGGCCACCGGATTGGTCGGCCAGCGCATGTTGCAGACCCTCGAAGAGCGCAAATTCCCCGTAAAATCAATCAAATTGCTCGCCTCCGAGCGGTCCAAAGGCAAGCGGATGACGTTCCGCGGCGAAGAAATCCCGGTGGAAGTGCTCACGGAGTCCTCGTTCAAGGGCGTCGAAGTGGCGCTGTTCAGCGCCGGCGGTAGCACAAGCAAGAAATTCGCGCCGTTCGCGGCGAAAGACGGTTGCATAGTGATCGACAATTCGAGCGCATGGCGCATGGATGCCGATGTGCCGCTCGTGGTACCCGAGGTAAACAGCGCGGCCATCAAGACGCACAAGGGCATCATCGCCAACCCGAACTGCTCGACGATCCAGATGGTGGTTGTGCTCAAGCCGTTGCACGATGCAGCAAAGATTGAGCGCATCGTGGTATCGACCTACCAGGCGGTATCCGGCGCGGGCGTAAAAGCCCTGGAAGAACTCGACGCGCAAACCCGCGCGGTGCTCGACGGCAAACAGCCGATCAACCAGCTTTTTCCTCACCAGATTGCGTTCAACTGCATCCCGCAGATTCCCCAGAGCGCCGCGTTTGAAGACGACGGCTACTCGACCGAAGAAATCAAGATGATCAAAGAAACAAAGAAGATCATGGGCGACGACAGCATCCGTGTGACCGCGACCACTGTGCGCGTGCCCGTGCGCACGAGCCATAGCGAATCGGTCAACGTAGAAACGCGCGAGAAGCTGACGGCCGACAAGGCGCGTGAGCTGTTGCGCAAAGCGCCGAGCGTGATCGTGCAGGACGACCTCGCGAATCAGCTCTATCCCCTGGCGACCACCGCCGCGGGCCACTGGGAAACGTTCGTAGGCCGCATCCGTGAAGACGGATCACATCCGCGCGCGCTGAATATGTGGATCGTGTCGGACAACCTGCTGAAGGGCGCCGCCTACAACGCCGTGCAGATCGCGGAGCTGCTCTAAGCGCGCTGCGCGTGTTGCGCGCGGTACCAGGCCACCGTGCGCTTGATCCCATCTTCCACACTGACGCGCGGCGTATATCCAAAGCCTTCTTTGGCGCGCGTGATGTCGGCGAAAGACCGCGTAATATCGCCCGCGCGCGGCGGGCCGTGGATCGGGGCAATACTCACGCCCAATTCCTGCGAGATCAGCTCGTACAACCGCAGGATCGTCGTCGTGCCGCCACAGGCCACGTTGTAGGTACCGCTGAGGCGCGTGGGCGCGGCGCAGGCCGCGAGGTTGGCCTCCACTACGTTCTCCACAAAGGTGAAGTCGCGGGACTGCTGGCCGTCGCCGTTGATTGTGGGCGCCTGACCGTTCAACAGCGACGTCGTGAAGCGCGGGATCACGGCCGCGTACTGCGAGGTTGGATCCTGTCGTGGACCAAATACGTTGAAGTAGCGAAGCAGGGCGATCTCCGTGCTGTATATTTGCGAGAAAACTTCGCCGTACATCGCAGCCGCGGCTTTCGACACGGCGTAGGGAGAGGCCGGCGAGAGCGGCGACGATTCCGGCGTGGGCACCGGCGCCCGCGGGCCATACACGGACGACGACGATGCGGCGAGCACACGCTTTACGCCGGCGTCGCGCGCGGCGAGATAGACAGCGATGCTGCCGATAACGTTGGCCTCGTTGCTGGCCAGAGGGTTGGCGATTGAGCGCGGGACAGAACCGAGCGCCGCTTGGTGCAGGCAGTATGTGACGCCGTTCATCGCGCGGGCGAGCGTATCCGCATCACAGATATCGCCCTCAATGAATTCGATCTGGTTGCGAAAATTCGCGAGGTTGTGAATCTTCCCGGTGGCGAGGTTGTCCAATACACGGACATCTTCGCCACGCCGAACGAGCGCTTCGACCAAATGGCCGCCGATGAATCCAGCGCCGCCGGTCACCAGATACTTCGCCAGAACGCTACCTCCCGCGACAAGGAAACATCTCACGAATTAAAGGAGTTATGCACCGCGCGTATGATCAGTTGACGCAAAACTTCGCTAGCTGGGAAATCCCAAGGGTCTAAAAACCAAGCGTCAATTTATATATATAAACCATTGATGATAAATGGTTTATAGTGATCGTGTTGCAGAGTAGTTTTCAATTTTGATGGGTGTGAGTAGCAGTACGGTCAAGATATTCCCGAATGAAACCTGGGTTATCCACAACTTTCCCACATGCCCTCAGGATATGCGGATTGGCATCACGACGTTGATGTACTTGTCGGTGCCGTTCTCGGCCACCGGCTTTACGATGCCCGGGCTCATCGCGTCCTTCAGCACCAAGATGGATGAATCAGAGTTGATGTGTTTGAGAATATCAAGCAGGAAATCAGGATTGAACGCGATCTCGATTGTGTCGCCCTTGTACTCGAGTTGCAGCTCTTCTTCGTATTCACCAACTTCAGGGGTTACTACGCTCAGGCGGACTAGTCCGTTGTCGAGCTTAAAGCGAACGGAGTTAAATTTTTCGTTGGTCATTGTGCGCGTACGGCGTACCGCTTCGATAAAGGCAGCGGTATCGACCTTGGCCTGTTTGTCGTGCTTCTGCGGCACGACCATCTCGTAATTCGGGAACGAACCTTCGATAAGGGCCGTCGTCAAGCGGAGTGAATCAAACTCGAAGGCGGCCTGATTCTCGCCGAAATACACCTGCACATCACCTTCATCACCCAGCAAACGCATCAATTCCTGGATCAATTTTCCCGGAACAATCACCTTTACGTTGACACCATCGATGATGCCTTCATCTTCCTTGTAAAGGCTCATGCGGCGACCATCCGTGGCCACGGCGGTAAGCACGCCGTTCTTGAGCTCCATCAAAAGTCCTGTAAGGTTGTAGCGGGCCTGGTCGGTGCAAATCGCGAAAGAGGTCTTCTCAAAAATATCCCGGAGTAACTTCTGTGGCAGAACCAGCGGCTCCACATCTTCCAACTGCCGCGCGGGCGGGAACTCTTCGGGTGACATACTGAACAAGCGGGTGTGGATTTTCCCGCATTCAATGCGAATCACATTGCTTTCACCCAGTTCAATCGTGATATCCGAATCCGGAAGCTCAGCCAGGATGGATGCAAGACGCTGTGAAGACACCGTCAATGAACCGGCTTTCTTCACTTCACAATCAACTGTGCATTCCAGACTGACTTTCAAATCCGTCGCGGAAAGATGAATCTTTCCCTTTTCCGCTTCGATGAGGATGTGAGAGAGGATCGGCAACGCGGATTTCGCGGACACTACCGTCTTCACTTTATTGACCGCGTCCAGTAAATCCTGCTTCGGGATGATGATCTTCATTTCACAATATCCTCGTGTAGTAATGGTTCTTTTCTTAATTTATAAATTAAGTAATCGTAGTAGTGGTCGTGTGAGTTATTGTGAAAACCTTCCAACCCCATGGCGCGACACTGGTTGGCCGGTGGATGACTTGCGGAAAAAATGCACGATCATTCCCCGCACTCCCCATACCACCATCCCGCCGCTTCATGGGGTCTGAATTCGTGTTGATGAACCGCGCGTTTTTGGAGTGCGATTCACAAACAATTCTCCACATATCCAACAAACCTGTGGAGATCTCAACCCCGGGAAGCGCTGCCCGCAGAACCCCGTGCAGCGACTTCATGCTAACAAAGGCTCAGGGGCTTTACAAGGCGCAAAGCCCAATAATACGCGGTTTTCTGGCCGATCACG
Organism: uncultured Nitrospirales bacterium; assembly: GCA_964620045.1. Taxonomy (GTDB): domain Bacteria; phylum Hydrogenedentota; class Hydrogenedentia; order Hydrogenedentales; genus VFKU01. The sequence continues at coordinate 67,605 of CAZUJL010000011.1, read as the reverse complement.
TCCGGATGACGTTCAGAAATTCCTCGGCGGTAATTTCACCATTTTTCACCTTCGTCCGGCAGCGATCGGCCATGGTTTGCAGCTTCGCGGCCTTCGCGATTTTTTCCACCGGATCGTCGGCGACCACCATTTTGCGGATGGCTTCATTGAGTTCGAGGATTTCGAAGATACCCGTGCGGCCGTGGTGACCCGTGTGATAACAGTTGCTGCAACCGGCGCCCTTGTAAAGTTTTTTCGTCGTCTCAGGCAGACGGATGGAATTCAGCAACGGCTTCGTCGGGGTATACGCTGTTTTGCATTCGGTGCAGATGCAGCGCACCAGGCGCTGCGCGATGATTGCGGTGAGCGCCGACGCGACAAGGTACGACGGCACGTCCATGTTGCGCAGTGTTGAAATAGCTTCCGGCGCATCGTTGGTGTGCAGGGTGCTAAAAACCAGATGGCCCGTCATCGCGGCGCGGATCGCGATGCGCGCGGTCTCGGGGTCGCGAATTTCGCCGACGAGCAGAACGTCAATGTCCTGGCGCAGCGAGGCGCGCAGCACGTTGGCAAAGGTGAGATCGATATCCGGATCGATCTGCACCTGGTTAATGCCCGAGAGCTGGTATTCGACCGGGTCTTCAAGCGTGACGATGCTTTGCGTGAGCACATCCATTTCGTTCAGGCAGGAGTAAAGCGTCGTCGTTTTACCGCTGCCCGTGGGGCCGGTCACGAGAATCATGCCGTAGGGCTGCTCGATAATGCGCTGGAGCCGCTTCTCGTCGTCCGGCTCGAGGCCGAGATCGCGGATCCCCGACAGCACCGAGGACTGGTCCAAGAGGCGCAGCACGATGCGTTCGCCGAGGAACGCGGGCAGCGTCGCGATGCGGATATCGAACTCGCCTTCGCCGATGGTCATGCTGATGTGGCCGTCCTGCGGCCGGCGCGTTTCGGTGATGTCCATGTCGGCCATGATTTTCAGACGCGAGACGACCGCGCTCTCGATGTCCCGTGGAATGCTCATCACGTCGTGCAGCACGCCGTCGATGCGGTAGCGCACGCGCATCTCGGGGTCCTGTGGATCGAGGTGCACGTCCGTGGCGCCGGAGTTCACCGCGCCCTCGATGATGGTGGTCACGAGCTTCACCACCGGAACGCCCTGGGCTTCGCGCGCGATTTCTTCGAAGCGTTTCGGCTCGGATGTTTCGTTCTGCGTCATGTTTTTTGTTTCCTTGGTCGGCGCTGGTTTCGGCGATTCCGGTTTTGCCACGGGTGCTGCAGCCACAGGCGCAGCGGCCGGCGGCGGGGCCGGGGGCGGTGCAGGTTTGGGAGGCGCCTTGGCCGCCGGTGCGGGAGCCGGCGCGGGTGCGTGTAGGTGCTTCGGCCGCCCCTCATAGCGCCGTTTGATTTCGGCTTCGAGGTCGGCGACCGCCGTCATCTTCGGGTGCACGCGCACGCCCAGCAGAATGCCGACCGCCTTCAGGCGATCGGGGGCTTGTGGACCCGTAATCAGGACCGTGAGGCGATCGCCCTCGACATGCACGGGAATAAGCGCCTTTTGCACGGCGATGTTTTCCGGCACAAGGTCGAGCGCCTCGCGGCGGCTGGGCGTTTTGTCGAGCGGGACGTACTCGAGGCCGTACTGCGCAGCCAGGACTTGCGCGATCTGATCCGGCGTGACGAACCCGGCATCCACCAGAACGGAGCCGAGCAGTTTGCCGCTGCGCTTTTGCAGCGCGAGCGCCTCCTGCAGACGCTCCTGCGTGAGCACGTTGGAGTGTACGAGCGCTTCGCCGAGCTGCGCATGGCTTTGCCGCGCGGCCGGCGAATGGAATTCGTAATGGAGGATGTCGCTGACATTGCCGAAGCTGAGCTTGCGCATGTGCACAAGCTGGCGATACCACGGCGCACCGCCAGCTTCTTCGCGCTTGAGGGCCTCGGCCATGTCTTCAGAGGACACGATTTGCTGGCGAACCAGCGCCTCGGCGTCGTTGATGGTGGGGTCGTTCGGGGCCATGGCTTCCTTGGCGTGAGGATCCGACGCAGGCTTCGTGACGCGAAAGTAGCGTGAAGCGCAGGGCCGGATCAAACAGGGGCCTGAAGGCCAGATTTCATTGACTGCCCTGCCAGCGCTCCCTATAATGGCCCGTCGGCGATTTGGGGCGGAAGTAAGCCAATCGCCGTTACACATATACATCACCGAGTAGAAACTGACTGGGTGACCCAAAGACGCAACGAGGACGCGGCGCTCGTGCGCGGCGGACCGGTTGGCGCGATTTGCGCCAGAGAACGTGACTTCGTCCCTTCACGGGGCGTTTAGCGATAGGTTGGTGAATGACAGGCGTTTGCCTTGACCGCTCCGCCGAAGAACGACGGATGCGCGGCACGACTGCCGCGATCTGTAGTTTCGGCGAAGCACAACGAGTGAGCCTTGATCCAGGGCGGTACATCGATTTTATGACCGCACCGCTTCGCCCATCCGCGTAAGTCCGTTCTCACACCATCCCCGATCTGCGTCTCTTCGGTCCCCGAGGAGATGATGAAACATGTCCGATCCCATTATGTGGGCCTTGGTAGTCGTCGCGCTGGTCCTTGGCGCCGGCGGCGGTATCGTGCTGATGACCATGCGCGGGCAAGGCGCGCTGAAGGCCGCGCGGCGCGAAGCGGCGCAGATTCTGTCCGACGCGGAACGCAATGCCGCGGCCATGGCCAAAGAAGCCAAGACTTCCGTGAAGGAGCAGGAAATTTCGCTCCGCGAGCGCATGGAGGAGGAATCTTCCAAACAGCGCACCGAGCTGCTGAACCTTGAAAAACGTATCCTGAAGAAGGAAGAGAGCCTCGATTCCCGCCTGGAAGCCCTCGAAGAAAAGACCGAAAACCTCTCGAAACGCGACAAGGAATTGCAGGGCCGCGCGGACAATCTGAAGAAAAAAGAGACCCGCGTCGACGAAATTATCCAGCAGCAACTCAAGCAACTGGAGCAGATTGCCGGGTTAACGGCGGACGCCGCGCGCGAGCAGATCTTCGAGAAGCTGGAACAGGAAGTGCGGCGCGACTCGGCGCTGCGGCTCAAGCGCATTGAAGACGAGCTGGTCGAGAATTCCGAGAAGAAGGCCAAGAAGATTCTCAGCGAGGCCGTGCAGCGTTGCGCGGCGGACCACATCGCGGAGCATTCCGTGTCGGTGGTCGCGCTGCCCAGCGACGAAATGAAGGGCCGCATCATCGGCCGCGAAGGGCGCAACATCCGCGCGCTGGAAACGGCGACCGGCATCAACCTGATCATCGACGACACCCCCGAGGCCGTGGTGCTCTCCGGCTTCGATCCCATCAAGCGCGAAATCGCGCGCATTACGTTGGAGCGCCTGATCCAGGACGGCCGCATCCATCCCGCGCGCATCGAGGAAATGGTCGAGAAGGTCGGCCAGGAAATGGATCAGAACATCCGCGAGTGGGGCGACGCGGCGTGCATGGAAGTGGACGTGCACGGGCTGCACCCGGAAATCGTAAAGCTGATTGGCCGGTTGAAATACCGCACGTCCTATGGCCAGAACGTGTTGCGCCATAGCCAGGAAGTCTGCCACCTGGCCGGCATCATGGCGGCCGAAATCGGCGAGGACATCCAGGTTGCCAAGCGCGCGGCCCTGATCCACGACATGGGCAAGGCGCTGACCCACGAAGTCGAAGGCTCCCACGCGGTGCTGGGCTACGATTTGTGCAAAAAATATGGCGAATCCGAGCTGATCGCGAATGCCGTGGGCGCACACCACAACGAAATGCCCCAAAATTCCGTCATTGCCGTGCTGGTGCAGGCGGCGGACGCCCTGTCGGCCGCCCGGCCCGGCGCGCGGCGCGAAACGGTGGATACCTACATCAAGCGCATCAAGCAGCTTGAGGAAATTGCCGACGCCTTCCCGGGCGTCGAAAAGAGCTACGCGATTCAGGCCGGCCGCGAGGTGCGGGTGGTCGTCCGGCCGGATTCGGTGGACGACGCGCAGTCGCAACAGCTCGCGCGGGACATCGCGCGAAAGATCGAAAGCGACGTGACCTACCCCGGCCAAATCCGGATCACGGTCGTGCGCGAAACGCGGTCCTCGGAGCTCGCGAAGTAGGGTTATTTCGCGATTGACATTCCCTAACCCCAGCGCCGACAATGGGCTGGGCGGTGGGGCGGTATCTTTGGGCGGAAGCCCACCCCTCGATTGGCGCGGCGGCTGTGCCGTGCTTTTTCGAAGCTGCGCGATCGCGTGCTGGGGGATCTCGGGCGCATCAACTCAGGCGGGAAACCATGCATTTCAAACGAATCGAAATGATCGGCTTTAAGTCCTTCGCGGACCGAACCATTGTGGACCTCGACGCGGGCATGACCGCGGTGGTGGGGCCGAACGGCTGCGGGAAGAGCAATATTCTCGACGCGATGCGCTGGGCGCTGGGCGAGCAGAAGCCCAAGAGCCTGCGCGGCGCGCATATGCAGGACGTGATTTTTAACGGCAGCGAAGAGCGCGCGGCCATGGGCATGGCCGAAGTGACGCTGACTTTCGACAACGCCGACGGCGCGCTGCCGATCGAATTTGCCGAGGTGCAGGTCACCCGCCGCGTGTACCGCTCGGGCGAGAGCGAGTACCTGATCAACAAGGCGCCATGCCGCCTGCGCGATGTGCAGGAACTGTTCATGGACACCGGCATCGGGACGAACGCGTACTCGATGATCGGGCAGGGCAAGATCGGCATGGTGCTCAGCTCGAAGCCGGAAGACCGCCGCTTCCTGTTCGAAGAAGCCGCCGGGATCATCAAATACAAAACGCGCAAGAAGATCGCGATGCGCAAACTCGAAGGCGCGGATCAAAATCTGTTGCGCCTCGGCGACATCGTTCACGAAGTCGAGCGGCAGATGCGATCGCTGAAGCGCCAGGTAAACGCGGCGCTGCGGCACCGCGAACTCACCACGCAACTGCGCGAGCTGGAAATCCGCGCGTCGTGGCTCAAGCAGCGCGACCTCACCGCGAAATTGGCCGAGTTGAACGAACGCTTCGCGCAGGCGCAGGACACGTACGAAAAGAAAAACGCCGAGATGAGCGAGCTCGAGGCGCGGCACGAAGAACTCAGCCTCGCGAAACTCGAAGCGGATCGCAACCTCCACGCGCGGCGCGAAGCGGTGCACGAGATCGACGTGGAGATGGAAAAAATCGAGCGGCACGTGGCGCTCGTGCGGCAGCAGATCACGTTCTCGCGCGACCAGGAGCAGAAGGCCGCGGCGGAGCGGGAATCTCTGGAAATACAAGGGAATTCGCTCGAAACGCAGGGCACTGAAGTGGCCGCGCGGCTCGAGGCGTTGCGTGCGGAGCAGGCCGAAATCGACGCCGTGCTCGCCGCGCGCCAGGCCGAGCTGCAGCAGGCGTCGGAGCGCGTGAAGGAAGCGGACGCGCGACTTGAAGAATCGCGGCGTAAGACAGTAGATGCGATGAACCAGCGCTCGCGCGCCGAGACGGCGATTGAGAAGCTCACCGTCAACATCGCGCACATGGAAGAACAGCTCGCGGCGCTCGATACGCGTCTCGCCGAGGAAGCACGGCAGCGCGAATCGTTGAATGCTGCGCTGGCCGATGCCGAGCAGCGCGAGCAGGCGGAAGCCGCCGCGCTGGCGGGTGTCGAGAGCGAACTCAGCGAAGCGAACATCGCGGAGAAACGCCTGCGCGAAGAACGCGAAACCGCGCGCGCGATTTGGCAAGGGTTGCGCGAAGAGCGCGGCCGTGTCGAAGCGCGTCTGACGAGTTTCCGCGAACTGCGCGACTCGTACGAAGGTTTCGCGGCGGGCGTGAAAGCGATCATGCACGCAAAGCAGACGGCGCATCCGGCGGCGTCCGGCGTGATCGGGCCGGTCGGCGATCTCGTGCGCACGGCCCCGGAATTCGAGCGCGCGGTCGAAGCGGCGCTGGGCGCGTATGTGAATTGTGTCGTGGTCGAGCGCAGCGAAGATGCCGCGGCCGCGATTGCCTATTTGTCGGAACAACAAGCCGGCCGCGTGACGTTCTTGCCGCTCGATGCGATTGAAGCGGCCGTGACGGAAAACGCCGAGAGCATCCCCGCGCGTTCGCTGCTGAGCCTTGTCAATTTCGATGAACGCTACAGCGCGATCGTGCGTTATTTGATGGGCGACACGTACCTTACAGATTCGCTCGACGAGGCCCTGCGCCTGTCGCGCGAAGTTCGGCCGCGCCGATCCTTCGTGACGGCGGACGGTTCGGTGATCGTGCCCTCGGGCGCGGTGACCGGCGGCCGCGCGGCAAACGAAAGCCGCGGGTTGCTCGGCCGCAGCGCGGAGATCGAGCGGCTCGACGCGGCGCTGGCGGACGTGGAATTCCGCCTGGCGCACGCAGCGTGGAAAAACGAAGACGTGGCGTTGCATTTGGCGGCGCAGACCGAGCTGCGCGAGGCGCTGACTCAGCGCATGGACGCGGTGCGCACGGGCCGGGCCAAAGTGGCTGCGGAACGCGACCGCCTGTCGCGCGAAATCGCCCGGTTGGAGAAATCCGCCGAACACAACGAGGCCGAGCGCAATGTGCTCGTCTCGCGCCGCGACGATTTCACGACCCAGCGCACGCAGCAGCAGGACGCGGCGGCGGCGCTGGAACTGGAAGCAATGTCGCTAGAGCGCGCGCTGACCATGGCGCAGGAGGCCTCGGCCGAAGCGCGCACGGCGCACGCCACGATGGCGGCGGCGCTGGCGGACCTGCGCGTGCACATCGCTGAACTGGCGAAGTCGGTCGAAGAGACCGCGCGCGAGCACCAGCGCGTGCAGCGCGAGTGTGCGCATGCGCGCAGCGAAGCCGGCCGTCGCGCACAGGCGATCGAAGACTTCCGCACGCAGGTGGGCCTGCTCGAAACCGACATTACCGAACACCTCGAACGCTCGAAGGCCTTGTCCGAAGCGCGCGAGGAAGCGCGGACGCGCGTGGTCGAAGCCGAGAACCGGCGCCAGGAAGTGCTCGATGAATCCGACACGATCGAAAAGGCGCTCAAGGTGCTGCGCGAGGAAGTGCGCGAGGCGCAGACGCTCGTGCACAAGACCGAGATGGAACTGCGGCACGACGAGAGCCAGTTGGAATTCTTCCGCGAGCGGATTTTGAACGAGTACCACGTGGCATTGGCGTCGCTGACCGAAGAAGAAGTCGGCGCGGACGAGCACGACGCGGAGACGCGCGAAAAGATGGTCGCCGATATCCGCGAGCGTCTGGAACGGCTCGGCCCGGTGAACCTGATGGCGATCGAGGAACACGAGGCGCTCGTCGAGCGGCACGCGTTCCTGGTGGCGCAGGATCAGGACCTGCGCAAGGCGCGCGAAGCGCTGCTCGGCGTGATCCAGCGCATCGACAAGACCATCACCGCGATGTTCGTGGAGACCTTCAACGCGGTCGCGGAAAACTTCAAGAACTACTTCCGACGGTTGTTCAACGGCGGCCAGGCGCGCCTGTTCCTGACCGACGAAAACGACCCGCTGGAGTGCGGCATCGAGATCGAAGCGCGTCCACCCGGCAAGAAGCCGCAGAGCATCATGCTGCTGTCCGGCGGCGAGCAGGCCATGACGGCGATCGCGCTGCTGTTCGGCATCTTCAAGGCCAAGCCGAGCCCGTTCTGCGTGCTCGACGAAGTGGACGCCCCGCTGGACGACGCGAACATCGGCCGCTTTGTGTCGATGGTTGAAGAGTTCACGGTCGACACCCAGTTCGTCGTGATTACGCACAACAAACAGACGATGGCGCAGGCTGCCGGCATGTACGGCGTGACCCAGCAGGAACGCGGCGTATCGCAAATCGTATCGGTGCGCTTCGGCGACGAAGTCCGCGGCGGGAGCCACGCGGCGGCGTAATTCGATAGCGGATTTGTCGCTAGTACGGACCGTGTGACATGGTGGTGCGGTATGCGACGCCTCAATGTCATCGCGAATTGCGCTACTGCGGTCCTAGTTATATTGGCTGCCGCGTTTTGGTTCTATGCGGCGAAGCAATCCCGCGATGCTAACGAAGCCCTGCAAACACACATCGACGATGAACGCGTGGCTATTGCCGCTGCAGCAGTGGAGAAACGCGCCGCGCAACTCAAGTCCGATTGGAAGACGGCCATGAACGATGTGGTCGCCCAACCGGACGTGAACATGGGGATTGCCGATTCACGCGAGGAACTCGAAACGGCGTTGCAACGACTCGAAACCTTCGAAGCCGCAACACAGCGTTTCATTCAAGCGTACAACGCCGCCGGTGAATCTTGGGAACAGGAAATGCAATTGCACGGTATCAGTCCCGCTCGCCGCCAGGCAGAAATGGCGGCATGGCATGCGAAGGAGGATCCCCAAGGTCAACAGCTCGTGAATGAATACTGCGCCGCGAATCTTGATCTTGCGGCACACCTTCAGGGCATGTTAAAGCTAGCGATCCAGGAATGGGGAAATTGGTCTGTCGACCGGGAAAACGTCGCAGTCATGATCCCGGATTCTGAAATGCACGCGAAGTACCAAGCTTTGTTTGAAAAGGCACAAGCAGCCCAAGCGTTGGTTGTTGCGAAACGCCAAGAGGTCAAACTCCTGGAGGAAGCTGCAGCCGCCCCGTGAGGATCGGTAACGGGAGGCACGCTGCAACCTAAGCGCACTTTTTTTAACAGGCGCGCGGAGAACGTCCGTGCTATTCGCAAAACCGTAACCGGTGCGATGAATCGTAAACATCGGCATTTGCATAGTGTGGTCGAAGAGTTCACGGTCGACACCCAGTTCGTCGTGATTACGCACAACAAACAGACGATGGCGCAGGCTGCCGGCATGTACGGCGTGACCCAGCAGGAACGCGGCGTATCGCAAATCGTATCGGTGCGCTTCGGCGACGAAGTGCGCGGCGGTAGCACGGTCGCGGCGTAAAAACCGAAGTCTAAAAGGGGCCAGCGCGATAACGCGCTGGCCCCTTTTCTGTATATTGTTACGATTCGTAGAAACGTAGAGCGACCCCATGCGAATCGTAAGCGCCAGCTTGACCCTGTTTCTCCTGCTGATGGCCGTGGTGCCTTTGCTCAGCGACGCCCTGCCGGCCAGTTCGGCCGCGTTCCTTTCGGCCGTGGTCGCGGGAGTGATCATTCTGTCGTTGATCCTCGGCGGGGCGGCGTGGATGGTGAGCGACCGCAGCGAGATCGCCGCGGAGGTTGGATACAGCGTCGGGATTCTGCTCGGCATTATCCTGATCATTGGGTCTGTTGCCCACGTCCGCGCCGAGCGCATCGAGCGGGCCGTGATCGCGGCCCGCAATATTGGCCCTTGGGACCCGATTGTCTACACCGAGAAATATCTGACGGGACACCCCTATGCGACGGCACCCGACGATATCGACGAAGGCCGCGCGTACGCCGCAATGCGGGAACTCTTGGACGATATCCGCGAGTCGGTGAACAACCTGATGAGCACAGCGGATCGCACCACGCAAATGCTCATCAACATTGTCACGCAGATAACTTCCCGGGAGGAGCTTGAGGCGTACAAGGAAGCCGTGGCGAATCATGAGCGCGCCGCGGAGGAGTGCGCGCGCTACTTTACCGATATCGAGGCCGTGCTCGACGAGCGGTTGATCCAGCGGGGTGTGGGCACAAGCGCCCGCGCCAAGATCCGGACGGAATTCGTCGGAGGTCTATCGCGGAACAACTCCGAAATTCTCGAACTCATCAAGCTTCACCAGCTCATGACGGGTTACGTGGGCTCGTTGCTGGATATCCTGATCGGCGACTGGGGAGACTGGAAGGTACAGCCGGAACAACGAAGGATTGTGTTCAAAAATCCCGAGACGCGGAAGTCCTTCGACACCATGATCGATTTGATCGACGACTGCCGCCGGCGCGTGGCGGAGTTGGACCCCAAAGGGGTGCAATAACCGTCGCTTTTCTCAGGATGGCCGCGTATCGCTATGCCCCAAGTCCTTTTCCGGCGCGATGACGTCGCGCACGCGCTGCTTGAGTTCCTTGGCGTCGGGGAAACCGTGGTCGGCCACGCGCGACCATACGAGCCGGCCTTGCGCGCGGACCTCGAAGACGCCGCCCGTTCCGGGCTGGAGCGCCACTTCGCCGAGTTCTTGCTCGAAGGTGGTCAGCAGTTCCTGCGCAAGCCACGCGGCGCGAAGCAGCCAGCGGCACTGCGTGCAGTAGACGATTTCGACGCGAGGTTTGGACATCACCCATTCCTTTCGGCGGCTGGATTCACCGGCCGTTCGTGCGCAATAGTAAGCCGCTTTTGGGCGGTCGCGCCAGCTTTCGAGGAGCTTTTGTGCCAGATAAACAACCCGTAATCGATGTGCAGAACCTGCGCCGTGTGTACAAGGGCAAGGTGGCGGCGGACGACGTGTCGCTGCAGGTGCCGGCGGGGTGCGTATTCGGGTTGCTGGGCGAGAGCGGCGCGGGCAAGACGACGCTGATCCGGCATTTGATCGGCCTGCTGAAACCGCAGCAGGGCACCGTGCGCGTGCTCGGCCGCGATCCGATCGCGGATCCGGAGGGCGCGCTCGGGCGCATAGGGTATTTGTCCGAAGATCGCGATCTGCCGGGCTGGATGCGCGTCGATGAGTTAATGCGCTACACGCGCGGGCTATATCCGAAGTGGGACGACACCTTCGCGCAGGAATTGCGCGAGCGGTTCGATCTGAACCCGGCGCAGAAAATCGGCACGCTGTCGAAGGGGCAAAAGGCCAAGGTCGGCCTCATCTGCGCGCTGGCGCACCGGCCGGAACTGCTGATCCTGGACGAGCCGTCTTCGGGCCTCGATCCCGTCGTGCGGCGGCACATCCTAAGCGCCGTGATGCGCAGCGTGGCCGCCGAAGGCCGCACGATTCTGTTTTCGTCGCATCTGCTCGACGAAGTGGAGCGCGTCGCGGACTACGTCGCGATCATCCACCGCGGCAAGGTGCTCCTGTGCGATCGGCTCGAAAATATTCTGAGCGCGCACCGCCACCTGCATCTCGAATTTCCGCAAGCGCAAACACAAGCGCCAAAGCTGGACGGCGCGCTGCACTGCGACGGCGCGGGCACGGCCTGGCGCGTGCTGTGCGACGGCGCGGCGGAGGGCGTGAAGGCGCAGGCCGCGCGAATGGGTGCGAAAATCGTGCAGGAATCACGGCCGACGCTCGAAGACATTTTCGTGGCGCGCGTGGGATTCTGAGCAATGGCGAACCGCGCGGTATGGACGCTGTACGCCGGCCTCTGGCGGCGCGTGCGCAAGATTCTCCTGATCGTGTTCGCGGGGCTTGCGCTGGCGTTTGTGGGCTTGTGGTTGGCCGAGGCGCAGGGGTTGCGCGCGCAAAACCGCGACGCCTCCGAAGATTTCATGATCGCGCTGATGCTGATTGGCGTCGCAAATCTCGTCGGCGCGGCCGCCGTGATCCTGAGCAACAGCGACGCGGAGCGCCTGATAATCGGCTTGCCGGATCGTGTGCTGCGCATGCCGTTGCGCACATGGAAATTGGCCCTTATCCACCTCGCGTTTGGCGCATCCGTCGGCGCGGTGGTGTCGCTCGCGGCGGCGGTGCCGTTGCCGTTCGTGCTAAAGGTAGAGATGACGTGGTGGAAGCCCGTGCTCGGCGCGATGGCCTTCATGCCGATCGCGCAGCTCTGGGCCTACACGATGGGCAAGGCCTCTCCGCGCGTGGCGCTGGTCTCCTTCGTGCTGTATTTCGGCAGCTTGGCCGCGCTCGTGCAACGGCCCTGGGTGCGGACCTTGTTCGACGGCAGCGCACCCGCACGGGGCGCGATCGTGTTCGGTGTGACCCTGGTCATTGTGACGCTACTTACGTGTGCCGTACTGGTCGTGCAGCGGCGCGGCGGCTGGGCGGCGAGTCTGCCGCGGCGTAGCGTGACCGTGGCGAAGACTCGTGTACGACGCGCCTTCGGCTCCGCGCGTGCGGCGCAGTTTTGGTTCGAATGGCGGCAATACGGACTGCTCCTGCCGATTTATGTCGGCGGATCCGCGGCCGCCTACTTCATCGGCATGCCGCTGGTCGTGGGGCTGTTCCGCGCAACGAACGTGACCGGCAAGTCCTCCGGCGAGCCGTTGTTCCGCATCGACTGGTTCTCCAGCGCGCAGTACGTGTGGATGGGGCTGTTCCTCGCCGCGTTTCTGGGCGGATTGATGGTCGGCGGCGTGCTGTTCATGCGCGGCGGCCACTGGAACTCGAACTCGAGTTATCTGCTCACGCGTCCACTCACGCTCACCCGCATCTCGAACGCGCGCCTGATCGTGATTGGCGTCGGCGGGCTGCTCGCGCTGATGGAACTCGCCGGCATCGTGCTCGCGATCGAGGCATTCGTGCGGTCGCAGGGTGAGTCCACCGGCTTCGGCGCGTTCCTGCACCAGGGTTACACGCACCTGCCGCAGGCGCTTGTGGTGGCGATGCACTTCGGGTTCTTGTACGTGCTCATGTGGGCGTGCGCATGGCCGGCGAGCTACCTCTTCGCCGCGGGCGCTTTTTTGATTCTGCTTGTGCCGCTCCGCGGCGCGTTGCTCGGCGGTGCGTTGGTGGGTCTGCTGGATCCTGCCAAGGCCACGGAATACGCAGCGACGGGGTCGCCCGTCGCGTATTGGGCGGGGGCAGGTTTGGCGGTGCTGGGCCTGTTCGTGCTCGCGTGGCAGGCGAACCGGCGCGGACTGCTGCACCCTGCCGTGCCGTGGGTGTGCGCCGCGCTGTGGCTCGCATATAGCTGGGCCTTCGCGCATTCCATGGTGCAGTGGGAAGTGCCGCCCGGCACGAAAGATTGGGCGCAGCGATTTCCGCACCCGATGAATTGGCCCCTGTGGGTGGGCATTTCGGTAGTGCCGCTGCTGCCGTTCCTGCTGCATCCGTTGATGCTGGCGCGGATTCGACACCGCTAATTTCCGCGCCATTCGCCAGTGTGACGAAATGTCATCCCTCTGCGTGAAACCCTTGTTTACGGTCGCGCGTCTAACGAAAAGGCCCGTGAATACGAAACTTTAGCGGGCCAAGGGTGTTACACTGGCCAGCGTTCCCGCGTGGGACTTTTGGAGGAAAGATTGGATGAAAGCGATTCAGGGAATAGTGGCGGCGTGCACGGTGGGCGCGGCTGGTTTGATCGGCGGGACCGCTGACGCCGCGAAGCCGACCTACAGCAAAGACGTCGCGCCGATTATGAACGCCAAGTGCGTCGAGTGCCACCGCCCGGGCCAGATTGGTCCGATGTCGCTCCTGAGCTACGACGAAGTCCGGCCGTGGGTGAAGGCGATTCAGAAAAATGTCGGCGACAATGTGATGCCCCCGTGGCATGCCGACAAAGGCTTTGGCCCTTTCTCGAACGATCGCTCGCTCACGCAGGATGAAAAAGATCTGATCCTCGAATGGGCGAAGGCCGGCGCGCCGGAAGGCAACAAGTCTGACCTCCCCGTGGCCCCGAAATTCCCGACGGGCGAATGGCAGTTGGGCGAACCGGACTACGTCGTGACCTTCGATGAAATCGATCTCCCGGCGACCGGTTCGGATGAGTTCTACAACCTCGTCGGCAAGACAGACTTCGCCGAAGACAAGTGGATCACGGGCGTGGAAATTCTCCCGGGCAACTCGAAGGTCGTGCACCACGTGATCCTGTGGCAGGGCAGCCAGGGCAACCCGAACGGCTGGATCAGCGCGTGGGCCGCGGGCGCGGGCCCGGATTCCTTCCCCGATGGCACGGCGCGCCTGCTGAAGAAGGGCCAGCCGATCGTGGGCGACATGCACTACCACCTGACCGGCGAAGCGACGAAAGACAAGACGCGCGTGGGCCTGCACTTCGCCGAGGCGAAGGACGTGCAGAAGGAGCTCGTCAACCTGTGGGTGATGAACGCCGATTTCCGCATCCCGGCCGGCGATTCGAACTACGAAGCGACTTCGACCTTCACCTTCGCGCAGGACAGCATCATTCACACGCTGACACCGCACATGCACTACCGTGGCAAGGATTTCAGCTACACGCTGACGACGCCCGACGGCCAGACGCGCGACCTGCTCAAGGTGAGCAAGTACGACTTCAACTGGCAGACGGTGTATGAATTCGACGAGCCGGTGTCCGTGCCGAAGGGTTCGCGCATCGATTGCGTCGCGCACTGGGACAACTCGTCGAACAACCCGCACAACCCGGACCCGACCAAAGACATCAGCTTCGGTCCCGAGTCGTACGACGAAATGATGATCGGCTTCGTGGACTATGTCGTGGCCGAAGGCGTGAGTCCGAAAGACGCGACCGCCGACAGCCCCGTGATCGCGAAGCTCGCGGAACTCGCCGCGGCGCACCCGGGCGATGTCTTCAAAGTAATGATCCAGGCGAACGGCCCGCAGCTTGAGCCGAGCGCGCTGCACATCCCGAAATCGGGCGAAGGCGGCTGGTACGTGAAGTTCGGCCAGATCGTCGGCCGCGCCGCCGTGAAGGACATCGTGTGGACCGGCACCAGCTTCACCGGCACCGCGATGGTTCCCGGTCAGGATCCGATGTCCATCGCCGGCACCGTCGAGGGCGACGCGCTGAAACTGACGCTGCCCATCGGCAACGGCCAGACAATCACGATCCCTGGCGAACTCGCGAAGTAATCGCGACTACAGAAAAAGCACGAGGCGCCCGCATCGCGCGGGCGCCTCTTCGTTTTTAGCGCTCGTTGCCGAGAGTGCCGGCGTCGCGCAGAAGGGCGATTTCGGCCTCGGTCAGGCCCAGGTCCTGGGCCATCACCTCCGCCGTGTGTTTGCCGAGCAGCGGCGAGGCCGTGATGGGCACATGGCTTTCGGACAGCCGCGCCGGCCAGCCGAGGAGCGGAATCTCGCCAAGCGCCTCGTGCGGGATCTTGTGGATAAACCCGCGGGACTGCAGGTGCGGATCGCTGAAGAGGTCCGTCGTGTCGAAGACCGCGCTCGCCGGGACGCCGCCCTCGCACAGAATGTGCATCGCCTCGCGCTTCGTGCGCGGACGTGTCCATTTTTCGAGTTCCGCGCGCAGCGCGTCGGCGTGCTCGCGGCGCGCCTTGGGCTGCGCGAAGCGCGGATCCGTGAGCAAGTCTTCGCGGCCGATGACGGTGCAGAGCCGTTCGAAGAGTCGCTGCGTCACGCACATGATGTACACGTGATCGTTCGGGCCGAAGGGCGTGCACGGGTAGAGGTTGATGACCGGGTTGATGCCGTTGCCACGGCGCTCCGCCGGGCGCGTACCCCACTTGGAGCCGAGCGCCATGGTTGTCCGCATGAAGTACGTCACAGCCTCTTGCATGCTGATCTCGATGAGCTGGCCGGCGCCGGTGCGCAGCTTTTGCACATAGGCCGCCGTAATCGCGAGCGCCATCTGCACGCCCGTGCCGACGTCGCCGATCGTGGGGCCGTTGCGCGTGGGCGGGCCGCCGGCTTCGCCCGTGGTCGAAAGCGCACCCGAGGCCGCCTGCGCGACGACGTCGAAACTCTTGTACTTCGCGTACGGTCCGCTGGTGCCGAAACCCTTGATGCGCCCGTAGATGATTCCGGGATGCACGGCCTTCATGACGTCGTAGCCGAGGTTCATTTTTTCGATCACGCCGGGGCCGTAATTCTCCACGAACACGTCGTACTTCGGCAGCATTTTGAGCAGGATCGCGCGGCCTTCGGCGGAATCGAGATTCAGCGTCACGCTGCGCTTGTTGCTGTTCCAGTTGACGAAATATTCGGCGTCCTCGAAGAGGCCGAGGTCGAGTCCGCGGCCGGGATCGCCCACACCGGGCTTTTCGATCTTGACGACGTCGGCGCCGAGCCACGCGAGCGCCTGCGTGCACGATGTGCCCGCTTCGTATTGCGTCATGTCGAGAATGCGTAAACCGTCGAGCGCCGGCATGGTGTTCTCCTTGGCATCAATCCGAATCCCGCATCATAGCGGCGCGAATGGCCCCGCGAAAAGCCTGCGGATTTCGCGCGAATCGGGCGGCGGGTGTTGAGCGCGCGCGGCCCCAAGCGGTATAACGCGCGCGGAGATCCCGCGTGTCCGCATCCGATTCCGCACCCGCCAGTGCCTCGCCCGCGCACCCTTTCGGCCGCTGGGCGGTGTGGGCAATTGTGACGGCGGGCGCCGTGGCGATTTTCTTCGAGCTCGGCCGGGCAGACGTCACGATTATTTACGAAGGCCAGCGCTCCGTGCCCGGCATCGAAATGCTGCAGACCGGCGACTTCATCGTGCCGCGGATCAACGGCGAGGTCTACATCGTCAAGCCGCCGCTGCTGTACTGGACGCTCGCGGCGTTGTACTGGCTCACGGGCACGATCAACGAATTCATCGCGCGCGTGCCGAATGCCCTCAGCGGCGTGCTCACGATTGTGGCCGTGTATTGGTATGCGCGGCGGACGCTGGGCCAACGCGCGGCTTTGTGGTCGGCCGTGGTGGCCGCGGCGACGCCCATCGTGTTGCAGCGCTCGCGCGTGTGCGATCTGGATATGCCGCTCGCGTTCACCACCACCCTCGCGATCCTGTGGATGTGGACGGCGCTGGAGACGCAAACGCGCCGGATATTTTGGACAGTGGCCGCCGGCCTGGCCTTCGGCGCGGCGATTCTGCTGAAGGGCCCCGTCGCGGCCTTGTTTGTCATTCCGGCGTGGGCGATCCACGCGATTGTGCACGGACCGCGATCGGCGCAGACCGCGCGCACGGGGCTGATCGCAACCCTGATTTTTTTCGTCGCCGATTGGGTGCTGAATCTCGTCCACGCCCTCGTGCCGCAGAATGCGCCGGCGTTGCTTCACAGCGTATTGACGCCGCCCTACGGACTGATCGCCACGGCGACGCTGTGGCTGTGGTTCGCGTTTCGGCATGGCCCGGCGGATCGGCTGCGTCGGCTGGGTGTGCTTGGGGCCGTGGCCGGCATCGGCATCGTGATCGCGGCGCCGTGGTTTTTGCTCGCCGTGCGCGCGCTGGGGTGGGACTACTGGCAGTCGCTGCTGCACGATCAGGCGGTGGACCGCACCTACGTCGCCACCGAGATCAACAGCGGCTCGCATTTCTTCTACCTCATCGGCTTTTTGGCCAATATGGCGCCGTGGTGTTTGTTAACGCCGCTGGTGTTTTCGAAATCCGTGCGCGACGCGGCGGCCGCGCCCGCATGGAGCACGAGCGGGCTGACCGCGATCGTGTCGATCGCGATTTTCTCGCTCATCGCGGGCAAGGAAGGGGACTATGTTCTCTCGGCCTATCCCGTAATGGCGATCGCGTTCGGGGGGCTTGTGAATGCACTGGCGCTCGGCGTGCCGGGCTGGCCAGACCGCGTTTTTCGGATTTGGGCCGCAGCACTGCTCCCGTTGCTGGCGGCGGGTTCGGTTGGCGTTGCGATCTTTGCCACAGTCACCGAAGGCGGCAAGACCTCGCTGGTGATCGAGGAATGGATTTTCGCCGCTGTGGCGCTCGGCGTCGCGCCGATGCTGTGGCGTCCGGCGCGCCGGCCATTGGGCGTGGCCGTATTGACGCTGATCGGTGTGACGCAAGGTCTCGTGATGCAGTCGTATCACTACCAGGGCCTCGAATCACCACGCGCGCTCGGCGTGACGATGCGCGAGCTTCACGATCGCGGCGATAAGGTCGAGGCCTTCGTCGTGCGCGCCCCGGTCGCGTTCTATGTGCGCACGCTCATCCCGCTGCAGCCGGATTTCGCGAAGGTGGGCGAAGCGTTGCACGGCGATGAACCGTACTACTACTTCTTCCGCCAGCGGCAGCTCAAAGAGCTGGAAGCGGCCGCGGGAGCGGACAGTTTTACCGTGCTGGGCGGGCCCTATGCGCGCGAGAAATACCTACTGATAGGCAATCGCCCGCTGCCGGAGGGTGTTGGCGAAGGGCTGCTCGTCGGGCCGACGAAAGAGGACTAAACCGCGTAAGTGGTGGAGGTAAGGGGAGTCGAACCCCTGACCTCTTCGCTGCCAGCGAAGCGCTCTCCCAACTGAGCTATACCCCCACGAAAAACGCGGTCTTGCGGCAGAACGGGAATTATACGGTGCGTTCCGGCATGAGTCAACGCGCGCGCCGCGCTCCGGGACGCCCGAGCATGCCTCGCCGCGCAGGCGGGCCGGGCTTTGAAGGGTTTTTCGGCGTGTGGTAGCCTACTCGGCTTGGATGCGCGCCTGTATCGGGGCGACGTGCAGCGCAGCGCCGACCACTGTAAAGCGAAGGAGTTTTCCGCGTGCTTTTGAACCAACTTCACCGCCACAAGAGCCTTGTGGGCCTTTTCATTCTGCTGTTTATCGGCGTGCCGATGCTGCTCTTCATCCCCGGCGTGAACAAGCTGAACCGTTTCCGCGGAGGCGCCTCGGCGGAGCAGCCGGTGGCGATGGTCGGCAAGACACCCGTCACCGCGCAGACCTTCGTGAACCGCTACATGATGGTGCAAGACCAGCGCAATCAGTTCGGCCAGCCGGCGAGCGCGCGCGACATGGTGGACGACGGCACGGTCGGCCTGATCATGGACGCGCTGATTGAAGAAGCGCTGGTGACCGAAAAGACGAAGCACGAACCGATTCACCCGAGCCAGGCGTATTTGGAAGACGCCCTGCGCAAGGACCCCAGCTTCCAGAATGAAAAAGGGGAATTCGATCCGGGCCTGTACAACCAGTGGGTGGAGCGCCAGAACCAGGTTCGCGCGAACTGGGACGAGATCTTCGCCGGCATGGCCGAGCAGGTCAACCGCCAGAAGTACATGGCCTTGATTGGCGCCGCGGTGCGCGTGCCCGAGAGCGAAGTAAAGCAGCAGTTCTACGCGCGCAACACCACGATGAAAGTGAAGGCCGCCGCGGTCGCGCCGAAGGTTGAACTCACCGAAGAACAGATCAAGGCCTACTACGACGCCAACCTCGTCGAATTCATGACGCCGGAAGAACGCACGGCGGATTTCATCGCGATTTCGCTGCGCGCGCCCGTGCCGCCTCTCGCGGAGGAACTCATCACCCGCGCCAAGAACGGAGAGGACTTCGCCGAACTGGCGCGCACAAATTCCTCAGGCATCGACGCGGACAAGGGCGGCGAGATGGAGTGGATCAAGGAATCCCCCGCGCTGCGCGACCACGAAAAGCCGCTGTTCGAAATGGCCGTCGGCGAAATCCGCGGCCCGATCGAGAGCTTCATCGGCTGGCACATCTACAAAGTTGAAGAAACCCGTACTGTGGACGGCGTGCGCGAAGTGAAAGCACGGCAAATCGTGCTGCGCGCGGAGCTGCCGGATGCGGAACGCGCCGCGCGGATGGAACGCGCGACGGCGCTTTCCGCGAAAGCGAAGGCCGAGTCGCTGAGCATCGCGGCGCTGGCCACCGCCGAGGGCCTCGAAGCCAAGAAGACCGGTCGGTTCAGCAATAAGTCCTCTGAAATTGAAAACATCGACGAGGCAGACATGCTGGCCTTCCGCAGCAATGCCCTGCAGCTCACCATGGGTATTGTGTCGCCGGTGATCGAAGGCACGCACAACGTGTACGTGGCCGAGATCGTCGAGATCGTGCCGCCCGCGCAGCGTGCGTACGAGGAAGCAAAAGAAGACGCGCGCCTGTCCGCGGTCGCGCAGCAAAAACAAACGCCCGACTACCGGCAAAAAGTCGCCGAATACGTGATCAAGGTCCAGCAGGAGTGCAAGAGCCTGGAGGACATGAAGGCGAAATTCCCCGAGCTGGACGTCGAAATCAAGGAAACCGAATCCTTCGGTCTGAACGACATGCTGTTCCAGCAGGGCCTGTTCATGGAAGGCCGGCGGCTCCTCGAGCGCCTGGTAAACAAGAACCCCGGCGAGTTCGGCGGCCCGATTTACGACATGCTGCAGATCCCGCATTTCGTCGAAGTGGTGGAGAAAACCGTGCCCGAGGGCGATACGTGGGAACAGCAGTACGCCACGGAAAAGGCCGCCATTCGCGAGGACGTCGTGCGCACGCGCCGCCAGCAGTTGCAGATGGATTACATGCAGCAGTTGCGCACGAAATTCGTCGATGCGGCGCTGGTGCAGGAAGACGAAGACCTGATTTACCAGATTCTGCAGATTGAACCGCTGTCGACGACCCCGGCCGCGGCGCCGGCGACTGCGTCGGCCCCGGCCGCCGATACGCCAGAAGTTCAGATCGCTCCAGAAGCTGCTCCGGCTGAAGGCGCTGCAGCGCCCGCTGCGGAAACACCGGCTGCGGAAAACCCGGCGCCGTCGAACTAATGGACGCTACCGCGCAGCTTCGTGATCGAGGCTGTGCTGGATAGCCTGAATCTCCGCGGCGAGGGCCTGCGCGTGTGCGATGGCCCCGTGTTCATCGGTAAACGCCGCGATGCCCGGCGCCAAGGCGAGGCGTAAATCGCGTGACGCGCCCGTGCGTGCGCCCCACGCAAGCATGCGAGTCGCGATCGAAAACAACAGCAGCTCCGCGGCGAGGATGATGCCCAGCACCGTCGCGGCATGCACCAGTTCGCCCGCGCTCCAATACACCTGCGAGAAGTAATCGCGCACCAGCGCATACGCCGAGTAGCCGAAAAACGCGATCGGCGCGGCATCCAGCACCAGCGCGATCGGCCAACTGCTCAGGATTCGGGCGCGCGCCACCACGCGTTCGCGCGCCGGCCCGCGCAGGACCTCCTCCACGCCGCGCGCGAGCACCGCCGCGTACCGATCAAAATTTTGCGTATCCGCGCCGCCATCGAAACCGGCCTGGGCCAGCGCCACACGCACGGTGCTCGCGTGATCGTCGAAGCGCCGCCGCAATTCGGTAGAGCCGAGATCGAGCGGCGCGTCGAGCAGGCCGCCTTCGCCAAGCAGC
Organism: uncultured Nitrospirales bacterium; assembly: GCA_964620045.1. GTDB lineage: Bacteria > Hydrogenedentota > Hydrogenedentia > Hydrogenedentales > VFKU01. The sequence continues at coordinate 46,867 of CAZUJL010000011.1, read as the reverse complement.
GTCGCCGCGCGATGGCCGGTTGTGGAGCGCAGCGACCACGGCGACCAACCCGCCAAGCGCGCCGGCAATGAGCGCGCAGCCTCCACCACGCGGTACAACAGGCCGACAACGCCCTTGGAGCGCACGCTGATTTCACGGCCCAGCGCGTAGTTCCACAGATGCGGCTCGCTGAACAGCCGCCGCCGGACGACGTCGAAACCGTCCTTGGCGAGGGCCGTCTCCGCTTCGCGCAATACCTGATCGGCGCGGGCGAGATCGGGCGTACGCGCGGCCACGCGCTCGTCGAGCGTGCGCACGGTTTTCGTCAGCAACCCGGCCGTGTTCGAGCGCTTGATTCGGCGGATGCGGTCGGCGGTCAGTTCGTTCGCGAGAAAGGTCTCAAGACCCTGGAACTCGTATTCGTCAGCCGCCGGCGCGCGCCCGGAAATCTTGCGGTCAAAGGTGCGCGTGCTGTTCACGCGGAAATACCCAGAGACACGGAAGCCTTCGGCTTTGAGCCGGCGCAGCCAATCCTCGCGGATGCTGGCCGCCGGTGAGCCTTTGGTTTCCACGCACACAAGCGCGCGCTCGTCCTTCAGCGGACGCAGCAGCGACCACGTGGCCTCGTCGAGATATTTCTCCGAATCCGCGCAGACGAGGATCAAGTCGCATTCGCGCAACGCCGCCTGCACCAGTACGCGATGCTCGCGCGCGATCGTGTCGGAGTCGGGCGTGTCGACAATCACGAGATGTTCCAGCGCCGAGCCGGATTTCGCCACCCAGCCTTCGCCAAACGGCAGACGCGCGCCCGGCGGATGGTAGACGGTCGGCACCGAAGTGCAGGGGCGGAACTCGGACGTTTTGGCGAGTTCATCGCCGGCGAGCGCGTTCAGCAGCGTCGATTTGCCCACACCCGAACCGCCCACCAGCGCGACCACAAGCAGGTCGTCCAACCGCACCTCGCGCTCGCGGAGTTCCGCCAGCCGCGTCTGCAACAGCGGGGCTTCCTGCCGCAGCGGCGCCCAGGGTCCTTGGTACGCGGCGAGACCCTCGAGCTGGCGGAAGAGATCGGTTAGCGAGTATGGCATGCGTCGAGGGCGCTCCTAAGCTGGGCGGCATTGTCGCCAGACATGGCGTCGACCGCGGCGTCCACCGGCTGCGTGCCGGCATGGACGATATGGCGCAGCAGCGCGTCGCGCAGGCGTGTCTGCTGCTCGGCTTTCCACGGCGAAAGGAAATCGAAGAGCGCGTCGCCGAACTGGAATTCCATCACGCGCGTGGCGAACTGCGCGGCGACGGGTCCCGCCAGCAACACGGCCTCGGCGGCGCCGAGGCCGCCGGTGTGCAAGGCAAAAGGCGCGGCGATCGCGGCCGGCATCACGGCGAGCACCGCGTCAAGCGCTTCGAGGGCGCGGCGGCGGCCTTTGTGATCGGTCCACCAGGTTTCGAGCATCTGCTGCGCGTGTTGTGCAAAGGCTTCCGAAACCGGGACGGCTTTCAATACCTCCGCGGCAACGGCCTCGGCCGCGGCTTCGGCATCGAGCTGCTCGAAACGATTCCCGATCATCTCGCGCGCCGGCGAGGCGATCGTGCGCGCGCGCTCGGCGCAGGCGGCGGCGGTTTCGCGCGCGATCCGCGTGATGGTTTCACGGTGCACCGCGTGCAGCGCATCCGTGGCCTGTTCGTCTTCGGGCGAGTCCATCGTGGCGCGCTTGACGAACGCCGAACGCACGAACCGCCCCGCCGCGCCGACGCCCCGCGCAAACGTGGCGCTGGTGGCCCCGATCGTGCGGCGGACCGGCCCGCGCTTGGACTGCACAAAGGCGTGGAAGAGTCCGCCGACTTCCTTGCCGGGGGCCGGATCGTACTGGTGCGAAGCGGTCTCGGCAATCGTGTGAAAGGCCGAAGTGACCTGTTGCAGGCCGCCGGCATTCATCTCAAGATTGGCAAGAAACCCCTCCGCTTCACTGGCGAAACGGCGGACTGTTCCTTCGTACACACGCGCTTTGATCGCGGGCACATCCAGCGATTCGAGGTGTGCGCGCAGATCGCCCGCGCCGTCGATCGCCGCGATCGGCCGCTTCAGGTTGTTGCCGATGTGGAAGTCGTGGGCAATCGTGAATCCCGGAGCGCTTGTGCCGGTGTCCTTGCGGAACTCGGCGAGCTGCCGCCGCGCGACATCGAAACTGTTTTCCGGGTTGGCCTTGTTCATCACCGGGATCACAACACGGTCGGCGGCGACCGCATGCCGGAAAAAGTCCACCACGCGCTCGTCTTTGTATTTATCGCCCGTGAGCACCGCCACCATCACGTCGCCCGCGGCGCGCAAATGCGCGGCGACATCCCAGTTGCGCTTTTCGATCGAGTCGATATCGGGCGTGTCCATGACGACGAGGTGATCCGGCAGGGACGGTTCCAGCACCACGAACAACGCCTCGGCCGGCAAGCTGCCATCGGTCGCCTGACCGGGGTTTTCCAGTGGACGCGGCTGGAACTCGGGCACCAGCTTGGCTTCTAGGCACTCGGCCCGGCGCTGCGCATTTGCCGCGAGCACGGGGTGGCAGGTGGCGGCCGCCGTGTTCACGATGGGGCTGGCGGCCCGGCCGATGATCAGGTTAAAAACCGTGGACTTGCCGGTGTTCGTCCCCCCGGTCACCGCCGCGACCAGGCAGCCCGCGCCCGCCATATGCGGCACGAGTTTGTAGGTCAGCAGGTCGCGCCAAGGCTGGGTGCCACCGAACACACGATCGTGTAGGCCGGGCGCAAGGACGAGGGCTTCGTCCAGCCGATTGAGGGCGGCCGCGAAGTCTGCAAGTCCTTTACCGATCGGGTTTTCCACCAAAAATCCACATCATGCCGCAACCGCGGCGCACCAAGTCCGACCCGTCGCGCTTTAAGACGGTTTTACACACGATGCCGGATAGTCCGGTATAATGTAAAGGGAAATGGGCTGGCTTTTTGGGGCAGTTTTTCAGGGGGTATTCATGTGTAAATTCCGGGTGTGCCTTGGGTTGGCGCTGCTGGCTGTTGCTGGCGCTGCCATGGCGGCCGATGCGCCGAAAGCGGATTACAAGCCGTGGGCGCTGCGTGACCACTATTCATTCGAGGGCGATCGTTCGGTCCTGAAAGTCGACGTGCAGACCGCCGAATGGATGATCGAGGTCAACGGCTTGGGCGTGCTCGTGAAGGACGCGCAGTGCGAGCTGGAGTATGCCGACGGCCGCGTGCTGCGCCTGAGCTCGCTGAAGGCCGTGCGCGATTCCCGGGAATCCTTCGATGGCCCGCTCGGTAAGGGCACCCGCTTCCATTCTGTCTTCGTGACGCCCGATGAGCTCGAAATCGACTTCTCCGTATCGCGGCTGCTGGACCACCCCGCGATGCTGGTGCATCTGAACATGACAAACCTGGGTAAGAAACCCGTGCTGATCAAGGAAGTGCGGCCGGTGGTGTTCGATCCGGGCGCGGTGGCCGATATCGGCGATGCGACCGTGGTGACCCAGGCGCGCACACAGCGCCGCGGCAACTACTCGGTCGTGAACGACGGCGCCTCGGCCGGCCTGGTTGTGTTCGAAGTGAAGAAACCCGCGATGACACTCGGCATTGGCTTGCTGCAGTCGGGCATGATGAATTCGTCGGTCGATCTCCAGCCCTCCGGCAAGTCGTATGTGGGCGCCGTGCATTGCCGCTACTTGCCGCTGCTCGCGATCAAGCCGGGCACGAAGGTTGGCTGCGACCCGGTATGGATGTCGCAGTTTGTGCCGCAGGCGGGCGAAGTTTCGAAGTTTTACGCGTGGGCGGATGCGCAAGGCCGTCAGCCTGCGCAAGGCCCGGTGGCCCCGCGCGGCTGGGCGACGGCGCAGCGCGGTGCGCCCGCGGCCGAAGTGTACAAAATCGCCGAGGCGTGGGTGGATCATTCCGTGGACCACGTGCTGGTGCCGGCGGGTTGGCAGGCGGCCTCGGGTTCGTTGCAGGGCAAGGAACCGGGTTACCCGAAAGACATGAGCAAGGTGGCCGGCGAACTTGTGAAGCGCGGCATGAAACCGGGGATTACGTTTGATCCGCTGGCGACGGACGAGACGAAGGATTGGACCGTGGCCGCCGCGGATGGTACGCGCTGGCTCGATTTGAGCAAGCCGCAGGCGCGCGAACAGGTGAAGAAAGCCGCCGAGAAACTGGCGGGCATGGGCTACACGTTCTTCGTCGTCGGCCCGTCCACGATGCCAGACGACGTGCTGGAAAAGTTCAACGTGACGCGCGCGCAGGTGGACCTGTTCGCCTTCCAGGCGTTGTCGGAAGCCGTGCGCGATCGTCCGGTGATGCCGTCACCGGCACTCACGATCGGCGGCGAACTGTCGCGCTGGCGCGAAGCGATTAATTCCACGGAAGCGCTCGTGGCCTATGGCGCGTCTTCGGGCCCGGTGCAAGTGGACACGGACAAAATTTCAACCGTCTCGAAAGACCTGGCAACCGCGATTTCCGCGTACGAAGGCCCCGTGGAAGTGACTGGCACGCCGAAGAAGGATGTGCGCGACGCGGTGGGTCGTGCGTGCTGCCTGGCCGAGCCGGCGCAGACGGCGAAGAAGGGCGGGAACGCGCCCTAATGCCCGACACGCGGTCGGCCGCGAGTGCACCGGCCCGTTACAACGCCTTTGCGAAGATCAATCTGTATCTGTCGGTGATCGATCGCCGACCCGATGGATACCATGACATCGAAACAATTTTTCAGACCGTCGGCCTTGCCGACGAGATCCACGTTACACCGGCCGCCGGCGAACTAACGCTGACCTGCAACATCGCCGCGCTGGAGAAGGATGACAACCTCGCGTTGCGCGCGGCATCGCTGCTGCGCGATCGGCATGCCCCGGGTCGTGGTGCACGGATCGCGCTCACCAAGCGGATTCCCGTGGCAGCAGGACTGGCCGGCGGCTCGACGGACGCGGCCGCCGTGTTGGTCGCGCTGAACGAGTCCTGGCAGACAAACCTTTCCAGCGAATCGCTGCGCGCGCTCGGCGCCGAAATCGGATCCGACGTGCCTTTTTTGGTGTCCGGCGGCACGGCGCGTGGCATAGGCCGCGGCGAAGTTTTGCAGGCGCTCGATCCGTTGCGCGAGAGCTGGTTCGTGTTGCTGCATCCCGCGCTCGAAGTGAGTGCCGCGCGCGTCTACAACCATCCGGCGCTGCGCAAGAGCCGCGAGGAACGCATCCACGGCATCACGCCGAGTTTCGAAGGCGTGCTCGGCGCAGTCGCGCGCGGAGCGATTGCCGATGTGTTTTACAACGCGATGGAGACACCGGTGTTTTTGGAATACCCCGAGTTGGCCGTGATGAAGCAGCGGTTGCTCGATGCGGGCTGTGCGGGTGCGCTGATGAGCGGCAGCGGGCCGACCCTCTTTGGGTTGTGCAAGGATCGCGCGCATGCCGAGCGCGTGGCCGCACAGTTCACGGGCGTGGCGACGTCCGTCGTGTCGACAGTCCCGGCCGGCGTGGCGCGCGCGGCGTAGCCCCGTTTCGCGGCCATAGTTTTTGCAACCGCGCCTGTGGCACATTGCATTCGCGCAGAAAATCCTGCGGATCGAGCTCGCCGCGAATTCCCAGCCGGGTCAGCGCGAAATCGTATTTCAGCGGATCATCCGGGTTGATGCGCCGGAAGGCTTCGGTGATTTCGATTGCCGTCGCAAGGTTTGCCTGGTTGCGTTTGGTGAGGCCCAGCGCGCGCGAAAGCCGGTGCATGTGCGTGTCGAGCGGGATGAGCAGCATCCGCGGTGACACGGTTTTCCAGCAACCCGGATCGACATCGTCACGGCGCACCATCCAGCGCAGATAAAGATGAAGCCGCTTGCACGCGCTGCCTTTTTCCGGCGCGGAGAGCAAGCTTGTGGGCGGACCGCCCTTGCGCAATTCACGCGTGAATCCTTCAAGCGCGCCGAGCGTGTGTTCCGCGTGCGCCGCACGGTGCGCGAGAAAACACGCTTCAAGCGAACCGTGCCGATGCAGCGCTTCGCCGATGGCATCGAGAAAGGCGCTCATTTCCGCAGCATCGGTCCATCGATGGCGAAATTCCGGCGCACCGGCGAGCGCCGCGCCCCCTTTTTGCCGGATTCGCGCCGCGGGCGACGGCCCGAGCGTATCGAGCAAGGCATGCAGGTTGCGCAGAATCTGCGCGACACGGCCATAGGCCAGACCCGCCGCGATTAATCCAGCAACCTCCCGATCGCGCGGGTCTTCATAGCGATACACGACTTCGAGCGGGTCGGGCGATACGAACGCGCGACGGTTGAGGCGCGCATACAGCGCATCGAGTTTTTCCCGCAACAATGAAGTGTCCATGTCAGGGAAAGACTACGAAATTCCAGAAGCGGACTCATCTTTGATACGGATAGTCCGCCTCGCGCAGGCCCGGTCATTCAGGGACGCCACGGAATTTTCCATGCAGGTCAGCCAGATGCCCGCGCAGTTGAGCGCCCCGCCGTCATTTGCTACACTCTGCGGCTGCCATTCCTGCGTACCCGTAGCTCAGCTGGATAGAGCGCTTGGCTACGGACCAAGAGGTCGGAGGTTCGAATCCTTCCGGGTACGCCAGCTTTTAAGTCTGACTGAATGCGCGCGTTCGCGCATACCCTCCGTTATTCGCCGAGCAGATTTTCCGGTTTGGATCAGCAACCATCGCTGGCCCCGGAATCGCCGTTGCACTGCTTGGAGGTCTCCGTCGATATACAGGCCGCGCCGTCCGGCACATCCGGGGCTTCGGTTTCCATCAACACCCGCTTCAGCTTCGTGGTAGTACGCCCAATCGCCGTCTGCGTGCGAACAGCCCCAGTTCCGCGGCGGAATACGTGCTTCGCGCGCGGCCAAAATAATCCTTGAACGCAAGTCCACCAAGGGCGTTCAAGAAATCTTCTCTCGTGGGCAAAAAATTCGTGACGGTGACGTTGCCACTGTCGGGAACTATTTGGAAGTGGATCTGGAGAGAACATGATCGCTGCGGTGGTTTCCGGTCCCATTGGACAGCCCCTTTGTTGCTCCATGAATGACTGTAGTGTCACCTGGTTGAGAACGTGGAGCAGTTCCTCGGCAATGTCGCAGCCGGAGCGGTGCACCAGAAACCGCATCCGCATTTCGACGTAGTCCCGGCAAAACAAATTGAGGGCGTTTCGTCCCCTTGCTGTGTCGGGCCCGGCCTTTAGAACCATGCCTCAGCGGGTTTCTGCAAACAGGTTCGGCCCTGCTAATAAATACAATAATTATGAAAAAACATCGCCGGTTGAGTCGCTATTTACTAATTTTGCGTGGGCAATCTGTAATGTTCTAGACCAAATCGGTAATTACAACGTAAACCTCACACATGCGTGGATGTCTATGCCTGCTGCAAAACCGATTGCGGTGTACTCGACCTATGAGTCCGCTATTGATTTGAAGGAACTCGCGCAATTTTTCGTGGGCGAACACGGTTCGCCCAGGCATGCAGAGGACCTCGTTGTGAAGCACGTGCACTTCTGCTTCACAAACGAAGCCCAACCCCGGCCGGTCTATCTCGTGAACCGCAATCTCGCGCGCATCACGACCCGGGAAAGTCGCGAGCTCGCCAAATACTCGGGCATCTCCAGCATCGAGTACATGCGGACGTGCTACCTCGTCGCGCGGACCCAACTTGGCGCGCTGAACGAGAACGCCCTGCTGGAGCCCGAGGATCTCCAGTGTCCGCGCCGACACTGCCTGTTCCATTGGCACCGCGAACTTCACGAATCCGCGTTTAGTTTTGAGTCCCGCACGGTGTGCCCTGGCTGCCGAGAGTTTTATGTCGCACTCGGTGCCGAATCCGAGCTCCTCGATCTGCTGGATTGTCTCGGTCCCATTCCCATCGGCGACTAGCGCTCTACTCCGTCAGCTCACCACAGAGCACCATGAAAGCATCCGTGAGTCGACTTTTGTTTAACGGACGAAAAACACAAATCGGCCCGCGGAGATCGTCTCCGCGGGCCGATTGTCATTTGTAGCGATGTCTTAGTCGTCGCCGTTCAGTTCGCTGAAGCTCTGGATGCCCTGGTGCGCCGTGGCGTCCTCATCCGCGTTCGTGAAGGAGAGCCAGCCGAAGAGCATTTCCTCGTGGGTGGCTTCACCCCACGTCACATCGGCCGTCGGATCCGGATTCCAGATATTGTCGGCGGAATTGTCCCACCAACCGGTGATCATCACCTTCGTGCCGGCCGGCACGGCCTTGGGCTCTTTAAAGCGGTAGGTTGTCTGCCAGTTGAAGTCGAAGTGCGGGACGTCCAGCAGCGTTTCCTTCCGACCATCCGGATAAAGGAGTTCATAGTGCACTGATTTGCCGCGGTAGTGCATGTGCGGCATCATCGAATTGATGAGCGTGTCCTTCGCAAACACATACTCGGCCGTCCCCGGATAGTTTGGGTCGCCCGCCGGGATTTTAAACACCATCGGGCCCAGCGGGATCAGCGAAAGCACGTGCTTGGGCTGGTAATCCTTCGGATAGAACTTCACCGCGAGCGAAGACTGGTCCCAGCGGCCTGTGCCGGGGCCCGGCTCCTTGTGGTAGTGCATATTCCAAGTGACTTGTTCGCCCTTGGTTACTTTCGCGCTGTAGCCCTCCTGGTACACGATCGGCATGTTGCCGGGGGCGAGTCCGCCAAACGGCGACGCGATCATGTGGTGCACCACTTCGCTGTCCGGCCGGAACTCGACAGCCTTGACCCAGCGATCCTCTGGAAGCATCTCTTCCGTGAGCTTCATCGGGAAGTACTTCGTTTCGTCGAGCACGTCATCCGGCACGAAATAGGGCTCGGGCATCGAGATCACGAGATCGGGTTCGCCGATCGTCCAGCCATCGATCTGCGGCCATTCCAGCGGAGCGGGCGCATCGGTCGGGTTACCGCGCGTCGCGCCGGTTTCCACCCAGCGGACGATCGTGGCAATCTCGTCGTCGGTCAGGCCACGTTCGCCTTCGAACTGGCCGTGGTGCTGCGGCGCGGCGTGCCAGGGCGGCATGTATTTGTTGGCGACCGCCTTGCCGATCGCCTTTGCCCACGGGCGCGTCTCTTCGTAGTTCGTGAAGGCCATCGGCGCGACCATGCCGCCGAGGTTCTGCCCGCCGGCGCGGTGGCAGATCTCACAGTTTTTCTGCAGGATGGGCAACACGTCTTTCGTGTAGGTAACCGTGCCGCCTTCTTGCGACGCAGCGAACACGCCCGGCGCAACAAAGGCGCAGGCGAGCAGCGTGCCGCCAAAGCGGACTGCATACGACAACCGAATCATCGTCGAGCTCCCGATTAGGACGAAACGTCCCCTCTTTTTCCACGTTGCATAGTAGGACATCTGTGACGATCTGTCAATGCCCGAACACCAAAAAGACCGACGAAACCGTCGAAATTTCCGAGTGTTTAGAAAGACTAATAATTAGAACTAGATAACTATGTTCGCTTGCAATTATACGAGCAGATGCTCGCGCCGATTCGTGCCTTTGTTAGCGGTGGAAATACTTTTCGATGATCCACTCGGGCTGCCAGGGATCGGGTTCGCCGCGCATACCGGTGAGGTCGACCTGGCGCCGGGCGGGGCGCTCGACGGTAAGCGGCGCCCCGTCTCCGTAGTGGGCCTGCTCCGCGCGCAGGCGATCCATCAGGGCGTCCACGCGGTCGGCGTATTCGGGAATCTCGGCCAGGTTCTGCATCTCGTAGGGATCGTTTGCGAGGTCGAACAGTTGTGTGTAGTTGATCAGCGGATACCGGATCAGTTTCCACTGCGATTCCACAATCGCGCGCTGGCTGTTTTCGTATGCCAGAAAGATGGCGTCGCGCACAGATGATTTTTCACCACGCCACACCGGCGCGAGCGAAACGCCGTCGAGCGGGCCCGGCGCGTCGATGCCGAGCAGGGTATACAGCGTGGGCGCCACGTCCAGCAGATAGGTGAGCGCGCGCGTCTCGCCGTGTGGAATGCCGGGCCCGGCGATGATCAGCGGCGCGCGCATGCTGTGCTCGTAGACGCTCTGCTTGCCGAGCAGGCCATGGCTGCCGAGCGCGATGCCGTGGTCGGCGGCGAACACGATGTAGGTGTTCTCCGCGAAAGGCGAAGCCGCCAGCGCATCGAGGACGCGGCCGATTTGCACATCGAGATGCTCGATAAGCCCGTAGTACTCCGCGAGCTGATCGCTGATCACATCCTGCGTACGCGGCCACGGCGCGAGATTTTCGTCGCGCGTGAGCAGACCGCCGTTGTCGAACGGGTGCTGCGACATGAAATTGGGTGGCAGCGGCGGACGCTTCGCATAGTACTTCTCGCGGTAGGCCGGCGGCGGCATGCGCGGGTCGTGCGGCGCGGTGAAAGGCACGTAGCACAGAAACGGCTTGTCCGCGGGCGCATTTTTCAGAAAATCGATGGCCGTGTCCGCGAAAATTTCCGACGAAAACCGCGTGTCTGTACGTTGATTCACCAGTGTGCCGTCGCCAATATCCGCCAGTGGCACGGCTTCGTGGTTGGACATGCCACCCAGCATGATCGCGCGGCCTTGCTCGAAACTCTTGAGCAGACTCGGTGCTTCGTTGTGCCACTTGCCGGTGATGAACGTCGTATAACCGGCCGCGCGGAGGCGCTGCGGCAGCGTATCGACATTGCCGAGGTCGAGCGGGATGCGGAGATACGACCGGCCCGTCAGCAGCATGGCGCGGCTGGGGATGCACACAGCGCCGTGGGGCGAACCCATGCAGTAGGTGCGGCGAAAGTTATATCCACGCGCGACGAGGCGATCGAGGTTGGGCGTGTTGATGCGTGGATTGCCGTAGGCCGAGATGGTGTCGGCTCGTTGATCGTCACTCAGAATGATCAGCACATTCGGCCGCGCGGGCGTGGGCTGTGCCCCTGCGCCTGCGGCACACATAACGGCGATCGTGATCCAGATGAAACGCGTGATGCGCATAAGGCTACCGCGGCTTTCGTTCGAGCCGCGTGTAACCGCGCTCGGCTTGCGGCAGGAAGCCCGGCTTGCGACCGCTCCACCACACCATCACGCGGCCCGCGAGCCGCGGGTTCCGGGCGAGTTCGAAGACCGCATCGGCGATTTCCCCCGGCGTCGTCAGTGTTTTCGGAACACGCCACGCCGTGCGTTCCTTCGCCGACAGGCCCGCGATTCCGGCGAGCACGTCGCCCGACGCGATCCAGTCCGGCACAAGACAATTCACGCGGATGCCTTCCTCCTTCAGGCCGGCGAGCGACGCGCTGAGGTGCATGATGGCGGCTTTCGCCGCATCATAGCCGGGCAGGGAGGAGTGGGGCGGACCATAGCCGAGAGACGAGGTCGATCCGATGTTGACGATCGCGCCTCCCCGTTTGCCCTTGGCACGGCGCATCGCTTCGATGGCATAGCGCACGCCGTACATCGCGCCGAGCAGATCGACCTCGAGATTGCCGAACCAGTCGTCCATCGTGACTTCCGGGACGATTTTCCCGCTCGCGTTGTTGACCATCACGTCAAGCCCGCCGAAGGTTTTTTCGGCATAGGCCACAAGTCGTCGCACGGCCTTCGGATCGCGCACGTCAGCGCGACAGGCGGCCACGCGCCCGCCGTCGCCCTCGATCAAGCGCTCGGTGTCGCGCATGCCGCGCTCGTTGATGTCCGACACGACGACCTGCGCACCGGCCCGCGCGAATCGCCGCGCAATGGCGCGGCCCGAGGCGTCGCCGCCGGCACCCGTGACCACGACCACCTTGTTCTTCATGCTCATCGAGCGATCCTCGGCAGTCGATCACCAATGCGGTTCGCGGGCACAACCAATTTCGTCGAGCAGTTGGTTCAGGCGCGTATCGAGCTGATTGAAGATGGCCTTCGTGTCGGCGTCGGCTTCCGAGCGGATGCGATATTCGACGCGGCCGGCTTCGGTGGTCACGTAGTAGTCGCCCACGAGGTTATGGCGTTCGTCCGGATCGGCCTGCAGGTCATACAGTTCGTAGCGGTCGAACACGCCCTGAAAACGCATCAGCTTGTAACGGTCCGTGCGCACGCCGAGCACCGTTGGCGTCTGTGGGAAATCGCGCTCCCAGAAGTAGGTGTACACAAACGCATCGCGGCCCGGCGCCTGCGCATCGGTCAGAATGGGGTAAAACGATTTGCCCTGCACGGTATCCGGAATCGCCACGCCCGCGGCCTCGAGAAAGGTGGGGCAGAGGTCGACGTTTAGCACCATCTGCGCGCGGCGTTGCCCGCCGGCGAAGAGTTCCGGGCAGTGCGCGATAAACGGCACGCGGATGGACGGCTCGTACATCGTGCGTTTGTCGATGAGACCGTGCTCGCCGAACAGAAAGCCGTTGTCCGAGCTGAAGATCAGCAGCGTGGACTCGAGCAGGCCTTGGGCCTTTAACTCCGCGACGATCTGGCCCACGCTGTCGTCCACGCTGCGCAGCGTTTCCGCGTAGCGTCGCGCGAAGTCGTCGAAGTCCACGGTCTTGTTGTACATCCCGTCGACACCGTGCCACGAGTTCCGCTGCGCGCGCACCCAGTTCGGTTTGCCGGCGTAGTTTTCCTCGGTGTCCGCCATCGTGGCGGGGTGCGGATAGTCACGGCCGGCATAGCTGCCCGCGTGGCGCTCTGCCGGCACAAAGTCCGCATGCACCGCCTTGTGCGAGACATACAGCATGAAGGGCTTGTCGTGTTTCTGGCGCAGGTATTCCAGCGCGAAATCCGTCACGCGATCGACATTGTGACCCTGTGTCGGCACGGACTTGCCGTTGATGTTGAAGACCTGGTTCAAATAAATCCCCTGGCCGCGAAAAGAGATCCAGTGGTCGAACCCCGGCCGCGGCGCATCGCTCTCGCCGCCCATGTGCCACTTGCCGATGAATGCCGTCTCATAGCCCGCCTGCTGCAGCATGCGCGGAAACGTCGGCGTGTCCTCGGGCAGCGCGGTCACGTTGTCGAGCACGCCGTGCTTGTGTGCCCATTGTCCCGTCAGGATCGAGCCCCGGCTCGGCGAGCACAGCGCCGTGGTCACAAAGGCGTTTTCGAACAGGATGCCGTTCTTCGCGAGCGCGTCGAGGTTCGGCGTCTCGAAGTACGGATTCAGCACACCAAGCGCATCGAAACGCTGGTCGTCGGTCAGGATCAGGACAATGTTGCGCGGCGCGGCGGATGCCGCGAATGACAGGGATACGACCGCGATGGCGACGACAATGCGAACAAACCGGCGCATAAGGTTCCTCCGAAGCCCTTTACCGTAACGTTGATATCGGGCTGGATCAATGTGCTCCACGCGGGCCTTGACAAACCGAATCAAAAGGTCGAGAACGGTAGTGCGGGAGGCAAACGCGATGGCCGACCATGCTGCAGACACATCATTTCAAATCACACGCCGGTTTCAGGCACCGATCGCGCGCGTATTCAAGGCCTATATCGATCCCGCGGACCTCCGCCAGTGGTGGTGTCCCGAGGGCTTCCGGTTCACGAACATACAGGTCGACCCGAAGACGGGCCGCGGGACGCGGTTCTCGATGACAGGCGGCGCCGGCGACACCTACACCTGGGACATGGACTATCAACAGGTGAACGCGCCGACGATCCTGAAATGGACCTCCACGCCGGTGGACGGATTCGGCGATACTGGTGTAATGCACGGACTGCTCGAACTACGCGAAACTCCAGACGGCACCTTCGCGACGCTTACGCAGCGCGGCTATCCAGACGCAGCGACACGCGACGCGCACAAAACCGGATCCGAGAGCGGTTTCGACAAGCTGGAGAAGTTTCTAGCGAAGCGGCGTTAATTTTTTCGGTAGGGGCGGGCCCCGCCCCTACAAGCGAATTCAACGTCAATGGTTACTTCGGGAATCCCTCAAGGCCTTCGTCGAGCTGCACGCCAAAGCTGTTCAGCGCCATCGAGACGAGCGTGTATTGCCCGACCGTGAACACAAGATCCATGAGCTGTTCTTTGCTGTAGGTCTTCGCGAGCGCATTCCACGTCGCGTCGGACAGGAACTGGTCCTTGTGGAGCTCGTCCGCCGCCTGCAGCAGCAGCTTGTCCTGCGGCGTGAGGTCGGGCGCGTCCGGGCCTTTGGTGATGTTGGTAATGTCCGCCTCGCTGAGGCCCGCCTTGCGGCCCAGGCGCGTGTGGTGCGCCCACTCGTACTCCGTTTTGCAGAGCCACGCCGTGCGCAGGATCACGAGTTCGCGATCACGCGGCGGCACGGTGCTGCGGCGCACGATATGCCCCGCGAACGTCATCCAGTCCTTCGCCAGCGCCGGATGGTTCGCCATCGTCGCGTGGACATTGTAGAGCCGGCCGTTGCGCGAAATCGGCACGAGAATCTCGCGCTGCGGCGCGGTCCAGGCTTCCTCGTCGTGCAAGGCTTCGATGCGGGCTTTCGGAATGCGCGGCATTGCGGATGGCCTCCAAGTACGGCGTTGAGCGCAGATTATCGCTGAGCGCCGCGAGTGCTTCAACGCGCGCGGACGGGCAGAACCAACGCGCTCGGCCGTTCGCGATCCATATACACCGTGTTGCGGGCATTGCGGACGCTGGAGGCGTCGAGCACCTGATCGGCAATGACCTCCGGCGGTTCACCCGGCGTGCGATTCATCTGTACCTGACTGGCGAGGGTCGGCGTCGCGCCGGCTGCAGGCGTGACGGTGTATACCGGGCGATCCGCACCTGTATTGGGATTCAACTCAAAGCGCGGATAGTTGCTGCTGGACACGAGCACACCAATCCGGTGACTGGTGTTGAACACAACGCTGACCGACTCGCAGCGAATTTCGAGCGGCACGACCGTTCCCGGCACAACCGGCTTTGGTTGTTCGCGGCCCTCGCGAAACTTCAACCGCGCCGCGCCTTCGCACAAGTTAATTTCACGGCCATCCGGATAGATGTCGATCAATTTCGCGTGGAAGTCGGTGTCGGGCGCGTCGGTCGATACATGCAAAGACACCGTGATCGCGCCGGTCACTTCCATGGCTTCCGTAAGCGGGGCAGTCTCGAACTTCAACACGTCCGGCCGCGAACTGATCAGGCGCTGATCGCGCGGCCCGCCCGAAATAGCGACATTCGGCCCGCCGACGGACGGAGTGGGGTTGGTGGGATCAAAGGTAAAGCGACGCAACGAATCCGCCGAGTTCGGCGCAGTCTGCGAGAGCGCGCCATCCTGCGCGAAGTAGAACGAGGTCGCCGTGGTTGGATACGGCGGCCAATCCTCGGCCGTGCGCCACTCATTGCCCGGTGCGTTCGGATCGACGAAGTCGCCGAGCACGTAGTAGTGCACCGCCGGCTGATCCATGATCCCGTTGTCCTCGCCCAGCAGCCAGTGCCGCAGGAACTGATGCGCAAGGCGCGTCCACTGGAACTTGGTCTTTTCCGGAAACGTGAAATCCCCGACCGTCTGCTCGCCGCCATGCGGCCACGGGCCGATGATGAGCATGTTGTTGCCCTTCGCGCCGGGACCGCCGTGGTATTGGCGCGACGTGAAGCCATCAAGAATGCCCTGCGGGTAGATGTCGAACCAGCCGCCCACGAAAAATCCCGGCGCGGTGATATCGCCCGCGCGCGCCTTCGCATTCAGCAGCTTCCAGTAGTCGTCGTAAGCCGGATGCTTGCGGCGTTCCACCGCCTCGGTCTGATAGCCCATCACGATGGGGTAGGTTTCCGACAACGCGCGTTGCGGCACGCCCCCGGGAATGTAGGTGTCGTAAAAATCGCAGGGCGCGACGTGGATCACCTGCGCGCCGAGGGAGTTCGTGGCGGGCGCAAGCAGGGTAGACGTCATGCCGAGCGCGGAGCTGCCCCAAGTGCCGATTTTGCCGTTGCACCACGGCTGCGCCTTCAGCCATTCAACGGTGTCGACGCCGTCCTGTAGCGTGCCCCAGCCATCGGTCACGAAATACCGCTTGTCGCCTTCGCTGCCGCCGTGGCCGCGCGTGTCCTGCGTGACCAGCGCGATGCCAGCGCGATGCCGGCGCGGTGCAGGCCGGATGCGAGCGAGGCATCCCCTCGACCGTACACCGTGCGGACGAGCACAACGGGAAATGGCTGGCCGCCTTCCGGCGGCAGGTGCACATCCGTGGCAAGCTTCACCCCGTCGCGCATCGGCACCATGACGGTGTCGGCGAAGGTTTGGCCCGCGATGACGATAAAAATCGCGACGAGTCCGATTAGGCGCGTATGCACTCAGATGTCCTTTCCAGCGGCTACGGCGTTGGCAAAGAATAATCGTCCGACTTAGTGTGCGCGGTCGTCATCATCTCGCGGAGGCGGGCGGCGATATTGGGATACACAGCGGCGAGATTTTCGGTTTCACCGATGTCATTCGCGAGATTATAAAGCTCCAGCGGCGCATCGGGGTTTTTAAACACGTCCATCCGCACGGCTTTCCAGTCGCCCGCGCGCAGGCCCACGCGGCCGCCTTGTTCGTAGAACTCCCAATAGAGATATTCGTGTTGTTGCTGGTTGTTGTTGCTACTGTGCAGCGTGGGGACAAGGGAGAGTCCATCAAGATTGTTCGGAGCGGACGCGCCGGCGACCTCTGCGCAGGTCGGCAGCAGGTCCCAGAATGCGCCGATGTACTCGGACACGGTGCCCGGCGCGACTACGCCCGGCCAGCGCGCGATAAAAGGCACGCGGATGCCGCCGTCGTATACGTCGCGCTTGATGCCGCGCAACGGACCGTTGCTGTTGAAGTATTCGGGATCGGCGCCGCCTTCGCGGTGCGGGCCGTTGTCGCTCGTGAAAAGCACCAGTGTGTTTTCCGAGAGCTTGAGTTCGTCGAGTAAATCGAGCACGCGGCCGACATCGCGATCGAGCATCGTCATCATCGCGGCGAACGCCGTGCGCGGCCGCGCCTGCGCATTGTAGTGATCCTTGATGAAAGGCGTTTCCTCCCCGAAGCAGCCATCCGCGAAGGATTCCATTTCGTCGTCGGGCGCGGACAATTCCGCGTGCGGCACGGTGTAGGTCAGGTACAGAAAAAACGGTTTTTCCGCGCTTGTGCGAATGTATTTCAATGCTTCTTCGGTAAATAGCGTCTGCGCATGCGTGCCGATCTGTTTGTCGGGATCGTTGCCCTCGATCGCGATCTCCGCTTCGTTGCGGTAGAGCATGCTGGGATAGTGCTTGTGCGCGTGCGTCTGGTTCAGGAAGCCGTAGAAGTAGTCGAAGCCCTGTTTGTTCGGCACGCCGGGCGAGCCTGCCTCACCCATGCCCCATTTGCCAATGCACGCAGTCGCGTACCCGACTTCTTTCAATACTTCGGCGAGCGTGATGTCCTCGGGATACAGCGTCACCGCCTTGCCGGTCTGTGTGCCGTTCCCGCGGATGCGTGCCGTGCCCGTGTGGTGCCCGGTCAGGATCGTGCCGCGCGACGGCGCGCACACGGGGCTGCCGGAGTAAAACTGCGTGAAGCGCATCCCCTCGGCCGCCATGCGATCGAGGCGCGGCGTGGCGAAATGAGACTGGCCGTAAACCCCCAAATCGCCATAGCCGAGGTCGTCCGCCAGGATTAGGATGATGTTCGGCTTCGAGGAGTCCGCGGCCGCTCCGAAGGCCGTCAGAACGAGCGCTATCAACGTACCGAGAAATTTGGCCATTCGTGACAACTCCCGCGAGCCGTGAAACCCAGCTTGCCAGCGCGCTCACCGCGCCCTAATATTGGTTGGATATACCATCACGCTGTACCCGTCGCAAAAACGAGGAGCGCGGAGAATGAATCGATCGACAGCAATCGCGGTGATCCTGTGTGCCATCAGCGCGGGCGTAGGGGCGCAGGATCGGCTGCCGGGCAAGGCCGGCGAGGGCTTCCTGCTGCCCAACGGCTGGACGATCACGCCCTTCGGCGACACAGTCAACACCAACGACCTCATCACAAGCATCGTCCCCACGCCGGACGGGACCGCCATGGTCGCGCTGACCAGCGGATACAACCCGCACGAGATGGTCGTGATCGACGCGGAGACGCACAAAGAGCGGCAGCGCATCCCCGTGCGCAGCACGTTCATGGGCCTGGTGTTCAGCCCGGACGGCAGCAAGCTGTATGTGTCCGGCGGGAACTACACGCGCGGAAAAGACGATCGCGCGCCGGTGTACGTGTATGAATTCGCAGCGGGAAAACTCAGCGAGAATCCGGTCGCGCAATTTGACGAGACCATCGCGCGCGAGCAGATTTACTGGTGCGGTCTGGCGCATCACCCGTCCAAGGACCTGCTGTACGCCGCGAACCGGACCGCGGGCAACATCGTCGTATTCGACACCAAGACGGGCGCGATCGTCCAGAAAATCACGACCGACATTAACCCCTACGACGTGGTCCTCTCGCGCGACGGCAGCACGCTGTATTGCTCAAACTGGGCCAGCGACAGCGTGAGCGTGATCGATACGGAACTGGGCCGCGTTACCGCGACGATCGCCGTGGGCGACAATCCGAACGACATGGTGCTCGCAAAAGACGGCCGGTTGTTCGTGGCGTGTTCAAACGACAACACCGTATACGTCGTGGACACCAAGGAACTGCGCGCCACGAAAACCATCGTGACGTCGATGTATGAGCGCGCGCCGGAAGGATCCACGCCGAACGCGCTCGCGCTCGACGAAGACGAAGAAAATTTGTTCGTGGCCAATGCCGACAACAACAACGTATGTGTTGTGAACGTCGAAGATGCCGAGGAATTTGCCGTGCTCGGGTTCATTCCGACCGGCTGGTATCCGTCCGCGCTCGCGGTCAGTCCGGATGGCGACGAGTTGTACATCGGCAACGGCAAAGGATCGACTGGCGGCGCCAGCAATGAACACGGCCCGCACAGCGCGAAAGGTCGGAACGACTCGGGTGAAGTGGATACTACAAAGACCACCGTGCGTGGTTCGGTCAGCGTGATCGACATCGAAGAAAACCGCACGAAGCTGCGCGAATTGACCAAGCGAGCGTACGAAAATTGTCCGTACAACGATACGCAGCTCGCGAAGGCCAAGGCGCCTGCGGCCGCGTCCGTGGTGCCGCGGCAAGTCGGCGCCGGTTCAGCGATCAAACATGTGTTGTACATCATCAAGGAAAACCGCACCTATGATCAGGTGCTCGGCGATTTGCCCCAGGGCAACGGCGATCCGGCCCTGTGTCTGTTCGGCCGCGAGGTCACGCCGAATCAGCACAAAATCGCCGAAGAGTTCGTGTTGCTCGACAACCTCTACTGCGACGCCGAAGTCAGCCGCGACGGCCACGCGTGGAGCAACGCGGCCTACGCCACCGACTTCGTGGAAAAACTCTGGCCCATGAACTACGCCGGCGTCGGCGACGCGCCCTACACCGAAGCCGCCGAACCCGCCTCCGGATACTTGTGGGACGTGTGCAAGGCCAAAGGGCTCACGTATCGGTCCTACGGCGAATACGCGCGCCGCGTGTCCGAGGGCGGCGGCGTGGACGCGCGCAAAGCTGGATTGATCGGCCACGTCGCGCCGAGCTACCTCGGGTGGGACGCGCCGGACCCGGACAACGCAAAGGAATTCGCGCGGGAGATGGACGGCTTCGACGCGAACTTCACCAGCGCGGACCCCGCGCTGCGCCTGCCGAATTTCATGGTGATGTGTCTGCCGCAGGACCACACCGTCGGCACGCGTCCCGGCCGGCCCACGCCGAAGGCCTCGGTCGCGAGCAACGACTACGGGCTCGGACTGATTGTCGAGCGGCTGTCGCACAGCCCCTACTGGCCAGAGACCGCAATCTTCGTCATCGAGGATGACTCGCAGGACGGTCCGGATCACGTGGACGCGCGGCGCACGACGGGATACCTGATCAGTCCGTATGTAAAGCGCAAGACGGTCGACTCGACGTTCTACACCACGAGTTCCGTGCTGCGCACGATCGAGTTGTTGCTCGGCCTTCCGCCGATGAGTCAGTACGACGCCGCGGCAACGCCGATGTACGCGAGCCTGGGCGATGCGCCGGACCTCACGCCCTTTGTGCACGTCGAGCCCACGCATGATCTTGAGGAAAAGAACCTCGCGACCGCGTGGGGCGCGGATGCGTCCGAAGCGATGGACTGGACGGAATTCGACCGCACGCCGATGTTCGCGCTGAACGAAATCGTATGGAAGTCGGTGAAGGGCGCCGATTCGGAAATGCCGCTGCCGCGCCACCGGTTCGCGCCGGGCAGCATCGTGGCGGGTGCCGACGGGGAGGACTGAGCGGCGGAAAATGGTGGGCAGTACAGGGCTCGAACCTGTGACCTTCTGGGTGTAAACCAGACGCTCTAACCAACTGAGCTAACTGCCCCAAAAGCCGCGTCAGAGTGGCAAATCATAGCATTCAAACGGCCGGTAGGGCGAACCTTGTGTGTCCTCCGGCGGGCCTCCTTTGGACTGCGGCAGCGATAGCGGCCGCTTTCCGTGTCGGAGCAAAGCTCCGGCACAGCACACGCCGAGCGCGACGATTTCGGAGCGACGCCGCCAGCTTTGCTGGCTCGGAAAAGCGGGAGCGTTGCTCCCGCAGTCCAAAGAGACGCTAAGGAATCGTGAGCGCCAGCTCCCGGCGCGCGATGTTGCCGGCGTAGTCGCGGATCTCGATCGCAAGCGCGCCGGGGCCGCTTGGCAGGTCCTCGTCCTGCTCCCATTCCAGCAGGTCCTGCTCCGGGTCATAAGCGAGCAGAATCCATTTACCGTTGTACGTCGCCCGAAAGGTCTCGAGGCCGCTGCCGAGATCGATAGCGCGTGCGCGGATGACGGGCCGCGCGGACGTGATCGCGCCAGAGGGCTGCAACAGCTCGAGCGTTGGCGACGTCGTGTCTTCGAGCACCGCATACGTCCCGAGTTGTTTGATTTCCGCCTCAGCGCGGCCCGCGGGACGCTTCGTGTCGAGCCGCGTCCATTTGTCTTTGTCGCGCCGATAAACATGTCCGCGCGTGACCTCGGTGATGCCCGCCGGCATCGGCAAGCTAAGCGTCATCGGCGCGTCCACGGGCATGTACGTCGGGAACACCTCGTAGGCGGTGCCGTGCGACGACAGGCCCTGTGTCGCGCCAGGATCGCTGCGCGTGACGCGAAGCGCGAGGGCGCCATACGGCGAATCCGGCAGCGTGCGGAGGATGACGTCGTCGAAGGTCAACGTCTGCGCCGGTGCGCCGCGTTTTAAAAACACGAAGCGTTGCGGCGTATTCGCAACTCCCGGATGAAGAATCCGCAACTGTGAGTCCGACACGTCCGATCCGGCCTGAAATCCCACGCTGAAGGTCCGGCGGTCGACGCGCCGGAATTGATAGAAGCCCTTGTCGTTGACGGACAACACCGGCGTTTCCGCTTCGTTTTGCGGGAACGACACGGTGAAGATCAACGCCATACCCGTATGATCGAACGTGATCGCACCGGTCGGATTCGCGCGCGGGGGCGACATGACGAGTTTCCCGTTCGCGTCCCATTGCGGACTGGGAGGCAGCGCGGGATCGATGCGCAGCGGAACGATCACCGTGGATACGTTACCGTGAAAATCCTCGACGGCAATCGTAAGCCTCGTTTGGTCGTTGCCGCCGAAGGCAATGCTGGCCGAGCCGGTGGTGTAGTTCTTAGAGTTGTTTCCGGGCCATTGCCACAGGGCCAGGAATTTTCCCTGGTCGGCCAGCGGCGGATAGAACGCAAAGGCGCCGTCCTCCGTCTCGTCGTAGCTGATGCGGTTCTGCTCGAAACGGAAGTATTCCGTCGTATCGTCGTGCACGACCACACGGTACACCCCTAAGCGCGAGCCACCCGCCGGGTCTTGGGTATCGATCGCGAAGGCATAGGGCCCTTGCACGCGCACTTCGGGTACCTCGTATTGGCCGGTCGCGATTTTTTTTGCCGGCACCACGAGCACTCCCGCACCGCCATTTAGGCCGCTTTTCAGTACATCGCGCGGAACGAGCGCCACCGCGCGAATTTCCGGCGGCGTCTTGTCCGGCCAGTTGACGCCCAGCAGGCGCGGATTAATGGGTACGCCGTCTTTGTCGCGCAGTTCGTAGTGCAGGTGCGGCACGCCGATGCCCGTCTGGCCGCTCTTCGCGATCAGCTCACCCTTCTTCACCCGAAACTTCCCGCGCGGCACGGTGAGGTCCACCGTGTATGCCTCGCGTGTGTGCTGCGCCGCGCGCACATAGTCGCGCAGCGCGGGTGCAAAATCATCGAGATGCGCGTAGACCGCGCTGTTGCCGTCGTCGAACTGGATGTACACGGCTTTGCCGTAGCCGTAGGGCGAGCAGCGGACGCGCGAGATATAACCGTCGGCCGCGGCATGCACGTCTTTGCCGATCGGCCCCGTGCGCAGATCGATGCCCATGTGGAAACGGCCAACGCGATACTCGCCGAAACTCGATGTGAGTTCGCGCGGCAAGTCGAGCGGCCACGCGTAGGTCTCGGCCGGCGTTTGCGCCAGCGCGACCAAGAGAATCGCGGCGAACGCGCCCGGCATAGATCGGCCCGGTTACTGGCCGGCGTTCGGCAGCGCGCCGTTCAGCGCGAGATTCTTCTCGAGTTCGAGGAAGACCCGCACTTCATTGCCGTCCTGGATCAGCTTTTCACAGAAGGCATGCACTGCTTCCGCGCCGCGCTTGGCGAGCAGACGCTGCCGCACTTCAGGCGAGGCATCCGTTTGCGAGGCGGCGCGCGCGCCCTCGATCGAGATGAGTTTCACGATGTGATAGCCGTGTTCACTTTTAATCACGCCCGAGATCTCGCCCGGCTTCATTTCCGCGGCCGCTTGCACCATGAAGGGCGGAAGCTTCGAGATCGGCATCATGCCGAAATCGCCGCCGTCCTTCGCATTGGGCGCATCGGACACCGCGCGCGAAACGCCTTCAAAGCTCTGGCCCGCCGCGAGGCGATCGAGCGCCTGCTGGGCCTTCTGGTGCGCGCGCGCGTCCTTGTCCGCCACGCCGCCGGGAATTTTCTTGGGATCAACGTAGATGTGCTGCAGGTGCAAGCGCGCCGGCACATCGAACTCGCTCTTCGTCTGCTCGAATTCCTTCGTCACTTCGTCGTCCGACACCGTGATCTTGCTCTCGCGCAGAACGATGCCGCGCATCTTCTCGGTGATCAGCACATGCTCCAGATCGGCGATCACTTCATCGCGCTTCGCGTAGCCCAGCCGCGTCAGCACTTCCGCTTCGCTCAGTTCCTTGCCCTCTTTCGACTGGATCAGCTTCTGCGTTTGCGCCAGTTGCGCCTGCCACGCTTTTTCGACCGTGTCGGCCGGCACGGTCACCTTGCGGTGCACGGCCTCGGTGTACAACAGCTCGCGCTCGATGATCATGCCAATGCAGCGCAGTGCGAGTTCGGCGCGCGCGCCGTCGGGAATTTCATTCGTCTTCTTCGACATCATGATGCCGCGGAGTTCGTTCTCGTAGAACCGAATGAACTCATCGCGCTGAATCACGTATTCGCCGATGCGCGCGACGGGACCGTCGGGCACGGACTTCATCACGATGTCCATACTGCTCAGATCGGGTGCTTGCGCCGAGGCCATGCCGGCGAGTGCGGCGAAAACTACGACGACCGTGAACAATTTTCTCATCGTGCCTATCTCCTTCCGTTGCCCGCCGTGCGTTACGGCTGACCAGCGACCGGTTCTTCCGGTACGCCGGTGGCGGGCGAGACCCCCATGGTCACCGCGGCTTTTTCGCGAGCGTCACGCATATGTTGACGCCGCGCCTCACGCCGCGATTCTTTCTCGGCCAACATCTCGAACAAGGTCGTGCGCAAAATGGTGCGGGCCAAAAAGAACACGGCCGCATATGCGCCGAGAAACGCCCACCCACTGCGCACCAGCGTGGTGAGTAAGTCGGCGTCGCGCAAGAACATCTGCACGAGCGCGACCCCAAGCGCGACCGTGCTGCCCACGACGAACCCCAACTTATCGCCGTCCAGCGCGAGTGTTCGGGCAGGTGTCGGTGTCTTCGCAGGCATGAAAATATGCTAGCACAGCGGCCCTGTATAGCGGAATTTACACCGGCGCGGGCGCCAATTTGGCGTCAGCCCGGTTCCACGCATCGTGAAAGGTGTGCCGGATCACGCGGAAGCCCCCCGGCCCGGCATGAATCTCCGAAAAATCACCGGAGTATCCCGTGGCATGGTCGTAGCGGAAGAGCGCGCCACTGGTCAGGTGCGCGAGCTGGGGACTGACCGGGTCGTGCACGTAGCTGAACCGGTGCACATGCCCGCAGACGTACAGGGCGGGCGATCGATAGGTCCGCAGGGCGGCGCCCAGTGCGGCCGCGTTGCGCAAGCGGCGGCCCGGTGATGTGGCGTAGCCATAGGTGCGATCCAAGACGGGGTAGTGGCCGGTGACGAGCAAATGGCCCGACGTTCGCCCCAGCAGGCTGCGCGTCGCCTCAATTTCCGCTGGGGTAATTCGGCCCTTGGATGACACCAGATTGGGGCACACCGTCGGCACATAGAGGACGGGAAAACCATCGCTCAGCGGCACCAGCGCGGGCAACCTCTCGGCCGGCAACCATTCGCCCAGGTACTTCTCGAAACGTTTTCGCCGCGCGGATTCAAAGGTATAGACATCATGGTTGCCGGGAAACACGCGCGGCGCCATCCGCCGGCGTACCAGTTCCTGCAGGAATTCCCGCGCTTGGCTGAATTCCTCGTCGGTGGCCGTGCAACTGAAGTCTCCCGTCAGCAGCACATCCCGCACGCCGAGCCCCGCAATGTAATCCAGGAAAGCCGGGGCCTGGTGGGTGCGCAATTCGTGACGCCGCCGCAGCGCCAGGTTCAGGTTGCCCAAGACGCGTTTGTTCAGCAGCCGCAGCGGGTTAAGCACCACCTGCCAGAAGTGCAGGTCGGTCAGGTGCAGCACGCGGGCGGTGGGCTCGGGTTCCGGGGCAAGGGCGGCCATGATGGTGCGCCTAGGATACGCGATGCGGGCCGTGGGCCAAAGCCGACAGTTGACGCACACCGGCGCAGAGGCGTACAACAATTCGATGCGGATTGCGCCCGAATTGACCGGCGCGGACAACAAATAAGGACTTTTTTCCGATGAGTACGAACGACAGCCAAAAAATGACGCGGCGCGATTTTGCCAAGGTAACCACCGCCGCCAGCTTCGCGATTCTGGCCGGCCGGAGCGCGAGCGCGGCGAACTCCGACACGCTGAAGGTAGGCCTCCTCGGCTGCGGCGGCCGCGGCTCGGGCGCGGCAATGCAGCACATGCAGGGCAACGAGAACGTGCAGCTCGTCGCGCTCGCCGATATTTTTGAAGACCGCCTGAACAACGCGAAGGCCAGCTACGAGAACAGCAAGGACCCCAAGCTCAAGGGCAAGGTCGCCATCGATCCAGACAAGTGCTTCGTCGGCATTGACGCCTTCGAAAAACTCATGAAGACCGACATCGACATCCTGATCCACGGCACGCTGCCGTACTGCCGTCCGCAGCATGTGCTCGCCGCGGTCGAAGCCGGCAAGCACGTGTTCACCGAAAAGCCGGCGGGCGTCGACCCCGCGGGTATCCGCGTGTTCCTGCAGGCGGCGGAACTGGCGAAGAAGAAAAAGCTCTCGCTCGTCGCCGGCACGCAGCGCCGCCACCAGAAGGAATACGTCGAGACTGTGAAGAAACTGCAGGACGGCGCGATCGGCGACATCGTCGCGATGCGCGCATACTGGTGCGGCACGCTGCCGTTTGTGCACGCCCGCAAGCCGGAATGGAAGACCGACCTCGAATACCGCATCCGCAACTGGTACGGCTTCTGCTGGGTCGCCGGCGACAGCATTGTCGAGCAGCACGTGCACAATCTCGACGTGATCAACTGGGTCAAAGGCACGCACCCGACCAGCGTATACGCGTCGGGCGGCCGCACGTGGAAGCCGGCCGAGGAACGCTTCGGCGATATCTATGACCACTTCGATTGTGACTACGAATACGCCGACGGCTCGCACCTGCTCAGCATGTGCCGCCACTGGAAGGGCGATGGCGACGTGTCCGAGGCGGTCGTGGGCACCAAGGGCAAGAGCAACTGCGTCGACATGGGCGAGCGCGGTATCGATCCGTACGTGCAGGAACACATCGACTTCGTGTCGAGCATCCGCGGCACGGGCCCGTACCTCAACGAGGGCGAGGCGGTCGCGCACAGCACGCTCACGGCGATCATGGGCCGCATGAGCGCGTACACCGGCAAGAAGGTGACGTGGGAAGAGGCGCTGAACGCCGACCTCAACATCGTGCCGGAGCTGAGCTGGGACAAGGCCTATCCGTGTGGCCCGGTGCCCGCCCCCGGCGCGCACAGCGTCTAAGGAGACTGCGTGGACTGCCCGCACTGCGGCACAGAGCCGCTCGTCGCGCTGGAATACCAGCGGGTCGAGGTGGACTACTGCGCGCAGTGTCGGGGCGTCTGGCTGGATTCCGGCGAGATCGAATTACTCTACGGCGATGCCGCGGCGGCGCGGGAGTTTTTGCGTTCGCGCAACCCCGTGCCGCGCGGCGAACAGCCGAGGCGCTGCCCCGAATGCCGCGGCCGCATGCTCAAGGAAGCCACCGACGGCGCCCCGCCCGTAGTCTACGACCGCTGCCCGCGCGGCTGCGGTGTGTGGCTCGATCGCGGGGAACTTGAAGCCGTGCTCGCGAGTGCCGCGCCCGCGGCGCGCGACAACGAAGTCTTAAAATTTCTCAAAGAGGTTTTCCCAAGCCCGAATAACAGCGCAGTCTAACGGTACTTAACTCGATCGAAATGACGGAGGATTCGCAGACATGGGTGCCGGACTGATTGCGCTGATTATCGTGATTGCGGTGCCGTTGCTGGTGGCGCTGTGGGCGGTGGGCGTGTACAACGGGCTGGTGCTCGCGCGCAACCAGGTGAAGAACGCCTGGGCGCAGATCGACGTGCAGCTCAAGCGGCGGCACGACCTGATTCCGAACTTGGTCGAGACGGCCAAGGGATATATGCAGCACGAGCGCGGCACGCTCGAGAACATCACCAAGGCGCGCAACCTTGCCGCGCAGCCGCACGGCGTCGCCGATCAGGCCAAGGCCGAAGGCGAACTGACCCGCGCGATGAGCAGCTTCTTCGTCGTGGTGGAAAACTACCCCGACCTCAAAGCGAACACGAACTTCCTCAGCCTGCAGGAAGAGTTGGCGTCGACCGAAAACAAAATCGGCTTCGCGCGGCAGTACTACAACGACGAAACGATGCGCTTCAACACCAAGGTCGAGCAGTTCCCCGGCAACGTCGTGGCGAACATGTTCAAGTTCGAGCAGGCGGAATTCTTCGAGATCGAGGAAGCGGCCGAACGCGCCGCGCCGAAGGTCTCGTTCTCCTAAGCAGCCGACGAAGCGCAGAATCGAAACCATGTGGCGAAATTCGCCAGACCCCCTTGTTTCGCATACACGTTTTGGCGCCACGCGTCAGCACCCTTGTTTCGCAACTACGGTTTTCTCCGAGATCGCAGCACCCTTGTCTCGCACCGGCCATTTACCCGGAGTGCAACAGGACGCACTAAGGTATAGAGGGGGAACGGTCAGGTATAGCGGGGGGAGCGACTGGCGGCCCTTAGCCCCAAAGGGGCGTCCTAAGGTAGCCCAGGGCGGAGCGCAGCGCAGCCCTGGGTCCAGACCCGCCCTCACACGGCAAAGCCCTGAAAGGGCGCACTAACGCCATGTGGGAACAGATCCGCTTAAACCAGCGCAAGACCGCCGCGCTCGTCATCGGCATGGCCGTGCTGCTCTTCACGCTTGGGTTTTTCCTCACGGAGGCCTACGTCCCCGGCGGAGGCTTCTACGGCCTCGCGGTCGCGGGCGGACTCTGGGCCATCATGACGCTCGTGGCCTACGCCGGCGGCGACAACATCCTGCTCGCGCTGAGCGGCGCCAAAGAGATTGAGAAACACGATCACCCGGAGCTGTTCAACGTCGTCGAAGAAATGACAATCGCGTCCGGCCTCGGAAAAATGCCGCGCGTCTACGTCGTGCCCGATCAGGCGCTGAACGCCTTCGCCGTCGGCCGCAAGAAAGAGAACGCCGCCGTCGCCGTAACGGCCGGCTTGCTCGGTCGGATGGATCGCGACGAATTGCAGGGCGTCGTCGCGCACGAGATGGCGCACATCGTGAATCGTGATGTGTTGCTGATGACGATGCTCAGCGTACTGCTCGGCGCGATCGTGATGACATCTGAGATGTTTCTGCGCTCGCTGCGATTCAGCGGCGGCGGCGCACGCTACTCCGGCGGCAGTCGCCGAAGCGGGGGCGGAAAGGGCGGCGGGGGAGGCGCGGCCGTCATGGTGATCATCGCACTCGTGCTGGCCATTCTCGCGCCCCTGTTGGCGCAGCTTATTTACCTGGCGGTCTCACGCCGCCGCGAATATTTGGCCGATGCCTCCGGCGCGGTATTCACGCGCTATCCCGAAGGCCTCGCGTCCGCGCTCGAAAAGCTGGGCGGCTCGCCCGTGCCCGTCGAGCGCGCGAGCAAGGCGACCGCCGCGATGTACATCGTGAATCCCTTCGCGAAGGCGAACCTCAGCGCGATGACGGCCACGCACCCGCCCATTGCCGATCGCGTGCGCGTACTGCGCAGCATGGGCGGCAACGCGACCTTCGCGACCTACCAGCAAGCCTGGAAAAACGAACTGGGCAAAAAGCGCGGGCCGCTGCCCGCCAGCGCGCTGCAGGACACGGCCCACGGCGGCGCCGTGCGCGCGCCAATTGCCCCGCGCAAGGACGCGAAGCAGCAGGCGCGCGAGACCGGCGACATTCTGCGCAGCCTGAACCAGTTCGTGTTTTTGCCCTGCACCTGCGGGCTCAAGGTGAAGCTCCCGCCGGATTACCCGAAGCCGGAAATCGAATGCCCGCGCTGCCACACGATGCTGCGCGTGCCCGTGGCCGAGCTCGCCGCCATGCAGGCCGCGGGCGCGCAGATGTCCGGCGAACTCGAACGCGCGACGCAGGTTCCAACCGCCACGCCACGGAGCGCGCCGGCGTCGCCCGCCTCCACGCAGATCGTGCGTCGCAAAAAGGGCGTGTGGATGACCTTCGAGTGTGGCTGCGGCCGCATGACGACGTTGTCGCCCGATATGATCGCGACGCGCGTGAAGTGTCCGGCCTGTGGGCGCGAGACGCAATTGGTGGAGTAGACGCTTAGGTCGTCGCGCGCGAAGCCGCGATCAACAAACGATCCGCGGCCGTAATGCCCGTAAGATACGCGCCCTCGACCGAACCATAGCGCGCCTTGCTGCACGCTTCGCCGGCGAAGAACACACGATCCGCCACCGGCGCCGCGAGCGTGTCGCGATCGTTCGGCAATTGTCCGAGCCGATTGTAGCTATACGCGCCGTGCGCGAAGGGGTTTGCGCCCCAGCGCGTGCGCGCGGATCGCGTCGGCTCGGGCACGTCCTGGCCGTACATCCGGCGCAGCACGGCGACCGCGCCATCCACCACCTCGGCGTCGCTCTGGCCTTCGAGCGCATTCTCAAAGCGCGACGGCACATACGCGAGCAGGATCGGCTCGCCCGTGTACTTCATCAGGTTGATGAACACGGGGTAATTGCCCCACAGGTCCGTGCCGTGCGCGATCGCGTGCACCTGTTCGGGCCAGAAGGCCTTGCGGAAACGCATGCCGATGCAGTTGAACGTGCCCATGCCCACGCGGCCGATGGCGTCCTGTTTGGTCGCGGGCAGTTCCGGCGAGAATGCAATACGGCCCGCCTGCAACACGCCCAGCGACACGGTGACCACCACGCGATCGGCCTCCAGCGTGCCTTTGTTGTCCGTGTGCACGCGCACGCGCGGGCCGTCGTACTCAATCTTGCGGACTGCCGTGCCGTACTCGATATTCAGGTTGCGCGCGAGGTGCTCGGGCACTTTGTCGAAGCCGCCAATGATCATCTGATCGCCGCCGGGATACACGGCGAAATCGTTCGCGAGTTTCCACGAGGCCTCGGTAAACGGCGACGCGTTCACCAGTTCGGCACTCGTGAAACCAAAATTCAGCAAACGGCGATCGGCGATTTCCAAATCGCGCCGGCCGAGCTCGCGTTCGAGGATCGTGTTGATTGATACGTCGTCGGTAAGACCCAGATTGCGCACCCACGCCACGCGGAACAGGCTGATCACGCGCTCGTGCGTTTTGCTCAGCGCTTCCGAATCGAAAGGCGTGCCGTCCTGCTGGAACCCGGTCAGGCTGCTCCAATCAACCGGAATATACTGCAGATGTTCTTCTTCGACGAGCGGCAGCAGCGGATGGCCTTTGAGTCCATGCAGGCGCTGCGCGCCCAATTCCACCGGCGTGCCAAGCTCGCGGTTGGTGTAGATGCGTCCGCCCGGACGATCGCGCGCTTCGAGTACCGTGACACGGCAGCCGGCATCGCGCAGCGCATTCGCCGCGGCGAGACCAGCGAGACCGGCGCCGATGACGACGACGGATTCGTCGACGCTACCTGCAACGATGCGTGGCGGCGTGGTCTGGCAACCGGCAAGCCCAAGCGCGGCGGCGCCGCCCGCGAGACGCAGGAAGGTACGCCGATCGATTCCGGAGCCGCCCATGCTTAGCTTTTCCACCGTTCTAGCAGACGAAAACTCTTTGAGAATAATTCCCTGTATGCCCACGGGGTTTCATGCGAAAAGTACGCGAATCCGCCTTGGATTCGGGCCGGGATAATGGCACACTGTCCCCCGTTTTGCGCACTTCGGAGACAGCCCCATGAGCAACGACCCGATCGTACACGTTTTGGAAGAAGTCCGGCGCTTTGAGCCGCCCGCCGAGTTTGTGGCCAAGGCCAACCTGAAATCCCGCGCCGACTACGACCGGATGTACCGCGAATCCATCGAAAATCCCGAGGGTTTTTGGGGAAAAGTCGCCGAAGAGTTCCACTGGTTTAAGAAGTGGGACCGTGTGCTGAATGCCCAGAACCTCCCGTTTTACAAGTGGTTTGAGGGCGGCAAAACGAATATTTCGTACAACTGCCTCGACCGGCACCTGACCGGCCCGCGCAAGAACAAGGCCGCCATCCTGTGGGAAGGCGAGCCGGGGGACCAGCGCACGCTGACCTACCAGCAGTTGCACCGCGAGGTGTGCAAGGCCGCGAACGCGCTGAAGGCGCTCGGGCTGAAGAAGGGCGACCGCGTGGCGATCTACATGCCGATGGTGCCCGAGCTGCCGATCGCAATGCTCGCGTGCGCGCGCATCGGCGCGGTGCATTCGGTGATCTTCGGCGGGTTCTCCGTGAACGCGATTGTCGATCGCGTGCACGATGCCGCCTGCAAAATGGTGATCACGGCGGACGGCGGCTATCGCCGCGGAAGTGTGCTGCCGCTGAAGCCGGTGGTGGACGACGCGCTGAAGCAATGCCAGACGGTGGAGAAGGTGCTCGTCGTGAAGCGCGGCGGCAACGACGTCACAATGCAAGACGGCCGCGATCATTGGTGGCACGAGACGGTCAATCCCGCCTCGGCCGTGTGCCCGGCGGAAGAGCTGGATGCCGAGCATCCGTTGTACGTGCTCTACACCTCCGGCTCGACCGGGAAGCCTAAGGGCATTCTCCATACGACGGCCGGCTACATGATCGGCGCCGCGATGACGGCGAAATACGTGTTCGATCTGCACGAAGACGACGTCTACTGGTGCACGGCCGACATCGGGTGGGTGACGGGCCACACCTACGTGGTATACGGCATCTTCAGCAACGGCGCGACGAACGTGATGTACGAAGGCGCGCCGAACGCGCCGCACGAAGGCCGCTTCTGGGAAATCATCGAGAAGTACCGCGTCAACATTCTATATACCGCGCCGACGGCGATCCGCACGTTCATCCGCTGGGGCGACGAGTGGCCCAACAAGTTCGATCTCAGTTCGCTGCGCCTGCTCGGCAGCGTGGGCGAGCCAATCAATCCCGAGGCGTGGATCTGGTACCACAAAGTGATCGGTAAGGAACGCTGCCCCATCGTGGATACGTGGTGGCAGACGGAGACCGGCTCGATCCTGATCACCACGATCCCTGGCGCCATGCCGACGAAGCCCGGTTCCGCGGGCCTGCCGTTCTTCGGCGTACAGCCGGCCGTGGTGACAGAAGAGGGCGAGGAAGTGGACGCCCGGCACAGCGGCACGCTGGTGATTAAATCGCCGTGGCCGTCAATGCTGCGCACGCTGTACAACGCGGACGATCGGTTCCAGGAAGTCTACTGGTCGAAGTTCGCGAAGCAGGGCTGGTATCTGGCGGGCGACGGCGCGTTCAAGGATCAGAACGGCTACTACATGATCATCGGCCGCCTCGACGACGTGATCAAGGTTTCGGGCCATCGCCTGGGCACGATGGAGATAGAGTCGGCGCTCGTGTCACACGATCTCGTGGCCGAAGCAGCGGTCGTTGGTTTCCCGCACGACATCAAGGGCCAGGGCATCTGCGCATTTGTCAGCGTGCCGCGCGGCACGGCGCCATCGGACAAAGACAAGGACGTATTGCGCAACCATGTAGCCAAGCAACTGGGCCCCGTCGCGCGGCCGGATCAGATTCGGTTCACCGAGGCACTGCCGAAGACGCGCTCGGGCAAGATCATGCGGCGGTTGCTGCGCGATATTGCCGCCGGAAAAGAGACAACCGGCGATACGACGACGCTCGAAGATTTCACGGTGCTCGCGAAGCTGCGCGAAACTGCCGAAGGATAACGCAAGCGTTGTTTATTTGTTCGATTCTATCGGCGGGCGCTGACGGTATCCGCCGGAGGGATCGGCGGCATCCCACGCGGTGGCCAAGCGCCGGTCAATGAACGCGACGAAGAAGAATCCCGGAATCAGCGGGACCGAGACGAGTGTCATTGCCACGGAAAACCAGCCTTCGTAGCCCATAATCCGCAGTGTCGTGTAGAAGTGGAACGCGAACACGCCGAACGCGACGATTCCAATCCCAAACCCCGCGTATACAATACCGGCAGGCACGCCAATGCCGAATAGCGCCAACAGATTTGGCCCGAACACGCACACGGTGTAGATGACATACGCGAGCACGTACGTCGCGCGCTTGGACGGCACGCGGTCGAAGGTCGCGCGCGGAATCGCCATCGTGGCGCGCGCGGTCGTTTCAGGTTTAGGGGCGGAGTTGGACATAAGAACAGTGAATTTTACCGAATATGCGCCGAGGGCACAACGCGATGAGCACTGAAAATCCGTGGAAATGCGTGGAAACCCGCACGGTGTACACGAACCCGTGGATGACCGTGCGCGAAGACCAGGTGATCCGGCCCGACGGCAAACCGGGGATTTACGGCGTCGTGCAGACGCGCATCGCCACCGGCGTCGTCGCGCTCACGCCCCAGCAGGAGGTCGTGCTGGTCGGGCAGTACCGCTACCCCACGAAGATGTACTCGTGGGAAATCATCCAGGGCGGTACCGACCTCGGCGAGGACCCCATCAACGCTTGCCGCCGCGAGTTGCAGGAGGAGGCGGGCCTCATTGCGAAGAGCTGGTATTCGCTCGGCGGCGAGTTTCACCTGAGCAACTGCATTTCATCCGAGGTGGGCTTCATTTACCTGGCCGAGGACCTCGAACAGACCACGGCCTCGCCCGACGGCACCGAGGTGCTCGCCTTGAAGACTGTCCCGCTCCCTGAGGCCGTGCGGATGGCCACGGGCGGCGAGATAGTCGACGCGGTCAGCGTGATCGGGATCTTGCTCGCGGAGAAATGGCTGGCAGCGCACGGGCGGGGCTGATGAACCAATCGTGGCCGTTCAGCAGTTGATCCACGAACGTTTTGTTTAGTATGCTTACCGTTCGCCAAAATCTTTATCCGATAGTTAGTAAATGTAACGGAGATCCTGCAATGCCTCGCACACAATCCCTGTCCCGCCGCGGATTCACGCTGATTGAACTGCTGGTCGTGATCGCGATCATCGGCATTCTGGCCGCCATTCTGCTGCCCGCATTGGCCCGCGCGCGCGAGGCTGCCCGGCGCGCCAGTTGCCAGAACAGCCTGAAGCAGATCGGGTTGTCGCTCAAGATGTACGCCGGTGAAGCGCGTGGCGAAAAGTTTCCGCCGCGCGAAACTTTCCGTTACGTCGAACAGCCGGCCGACAGCGGATACTTTGTTCAGGATGGCCTGGGCGACGACATGATCTTCGATGGCTACGCGCTGTATCCCGAGTACATTCCCGATGCGAATGTCGTGTGGTGTCCGTCCTGGATGCCGCAGCCGGCGCCATTGGAACGCTACGACGTCGAGAAGGGAAACAAGGACGGCATTATCCAGGCGCACGAGTTTTCCAAAGAGCCGTTCAACTACACCGGCTGGATGATTACCGACGACCGAAATCTGCTTGGCGATTTGGTGGGGTTTGTCGGATCCGGCCCGGGCGGCCGCATCGAGGAAACGGAATACGTGGGCGCGACGCCGCTGGCCGAGCTTTGGGACAATAACGTGAGCAGCAATGGCGCGGCGAGCGACGAGGATTTTACAACCGCGCTGTATGCGGGCCAGGGCATGATGCCTGGCGGCGGCGACACGCTCTATCGTCTGCGCGAAGGCATTGAACGCGTGCTGATCACCGACATCAACAACCCGGGCGCCTCGGCTGAAGCGCAAACGACCATTCCGGTGATGTGGGACCATGTGACGACGCTGGCGAAAGACTTTAACCACATTCCCGGCGGGGCGAACGTGCTTTACCTCGACGGCCACGTGGACTTCATAAAATACCCCGCCGATCGCTTCCCGCTGACATCGAGCAGCGCGCGGACCTTCGGCCGGTACAACCGCGGATTCAACGGGTACTGAGCGCTAGCGCTTCTGGGCGGGGAATTCGTCGTGACCTTCGCTCTTGGCTTTGGCCAAGAGCGCCGATTCCGATCCGGTCTGATACGTGCCGCCGGAAATGACGATTTTGATTCCTTCTTCGACGGAAATGTCGGGGAACACTACTTCTTCGGGCGGGAAAAACATTAGAAACCCCGAAGTGGGGTTCGGGATTTTGGGAACGAGCACCGCAAGCAATTCGCGGTCGAGCGACTTTTGCACCGTGCCCTGTTCCTTGGACATCAAGAAGCCCAGCGCCCAAACCCCCTTGCGGGGATACTCCACCAGAGCCACACGCTGAAATACCGCGCCCTCGCGCGTGATGAACACATCGCGAATTTGCTGCACTGCGCGGTAGATGATGCTGATGAGGGGGATTCGCGCGAAAGTGCGCTCGCCGGCGCGGATTAAGCGGCGCGCCACCAGAGAGCGCGTGAGTATGCCGGTCGTGAGAAACAGCGCGATGGTGATCAGGAAGCCGAACCCGCGCACATAGGTGAGGCCGGTCAGGAATTCCATTTGCGGAACGCGCGTGCCCAGCCCGCGCAGGCTTTCGTATCCCCGCGCAATGAGATTTTCCAGGCCGAGCCCGACCGCCTTGAAAAGCCACCACGTGACCCACACGGTCACAATGAGCGGCACCCACACGAGTAGGCCGGTGATGAAATAAAACCGCAGCGCGCGCAGATACTGCCGGATAAAGCCCGGTTTACGCGGCCCGCCTGGGTTTACGTCGCTGGAGTGCATGCGTACAGCTTACACAATCGGAAACGGCCGACCGTCAATCGAAGTTGCCTTCGTTGGCGTCCGGCGTTTCCTGAATCACATCGAGCCGCGCCTTGCTGATCTGGTTCTGCCGGCCTTCGAGGATCGTCACGCGGAATTTATCGTGCTTGATGGTCTCGCCCTGCAGCGGAATGCGTCCTGCACGGCGCATGATCCAACCGCCGAAGGTTTCCACGGCCTCGTCCTCAATCGGAGCGCCGATCACTTGCGGCATGTCGCGCAAGGCCATCTGCGCATCCACCACATAGCTGTTCGGGCCGAGCCGGTGGATGAGCGATTCCTCGCGATCATGTTCGTCGCGAATTTCGCCGAAGATTTCTTCGAGCACGTCTTCCAGCGTGATCATGCCGTCCGTGCCGCCGTATTCGTCGGTGGCGATGGCGACATGCGTCGGGGATTCGCGCAGTTCGTGCAGCAGCTCGTCGACGGGCTTCGTATCCGGCACGTGCAACACCGGCTTGGCAAACCGCGTGACGTCCGGGTTCTCCGGCTGCGTGTCGAGCAGCACGTCGAAGGCCGTCGCCACGCCGATGATCTCGTCCAGCGTGCCGCGGTAAATGGGGATGCGCGTGCAGCCCGTGGTCTGAAAGAGATGCACCAGCTCCATGCGCGGCGCGTCGGCCGGAATCGCGAGGATCTGAATGCGCGGCACCATGATTTCCTTCGCCTGCTTTTTCGGCAGGTCCATCACGGAGTGGATCATTTCCTGCTCGTCACGCTCGATGCTGCCGCGCGCGGCGCTTTCGTCGATGAGGTGACGCAGGTCTTCTTCCGTGGACAGCACCGGCGAGAGGCTCTCGGCTTTATGGCCGGTGAATCGGCGCAACCCGCGCAGCCCCACCAGCGTCGGCAGCACGAGTGGCGCGAGCAGAATTTCGAAAGTGCGGATGATCGGCAGCAGCGTGAGCGCGAGCACATTTGGGTGCCGGCGGAAGATACTCTTCGGCACGATCTCGCCGAAGATGAGAAACATGGGCGCGGCGATCAAGCTGGAGATAAATTCGTCCTGCACGAGCGACGTCAGCGCGTAGGTACCGAAAATGAGGGCGATGTTCGTGCCCACCAGCACGGTGATCAGCATTTTTTCCGGCCGCTGCATTTCGGCGAGCAAACGAATCGCGCGTGGTTCCTCCTCCTCTTCGGCGAGGTACCGCATGCGGATGCGGTCGGCCGAAATGAAGCCGATTTCGTAGCCTGAAAACAGCGCGTTCAGCAAAATGCCGAGCAGGAAAAACGCCAGCGATACAGCGAAGAAAGTCGTCATCGCGGCTGCTCCTGCGGGCGCTGCTTGCGCGTTTCGACGCGCAGCGTCTCCACGCGCTTGCCCTGCACATCTTCCACCGTAAAGTGCACGCCATCGCGCTCGACCACGTCGCCGCGCTCCGGAATCTTGCCGGCATGATCGATCACAAAGCCGGCCGCCGTCGCGTGTTCCTTGCTCTCAAATTCGACGCCGAGCAGGCGACTCAGATCGTCCAGCGGCATGCTGCCTTCGATGCGGTAACTGCCGCGCGCGAGACGTTTATAGCGCTTGCCGTTCACCTTGGCCGCATCACGGATCTCGCCGACGACTTCTTCGAGAGCATCGTCGAGTGTAATCAGGCCCTCGGTTCCGCCGTACTCATCCACCACGATTGATAAGTGCATGTGCTTGCGCTGCGAGTAACGAATGAACTCGCGCAGCGTCATCGTTTCCGGCACGAAACTCGCCCGGCGCGCCAGCGGCCCGATGGGGCGGTCCAGTTCGCCGCGCACGACGTAGGGCAGCAGGTCCTTGGCCACCAGCACGCCCGTGATGTGGTCTAGGTCGTCTTGATACACGGGCATGCGCGAGAAGGAATGGCGCCGGAACACTTCCAGCGCCTGCCCCATGCCCGCGCTGCGCTCGATCGCGATGATTTCGTGCCGTGGCACGAGAATGGTCTTCAGGTTCGCGTCGCCCGATTCGAGGATGGCCTGGATCATCTGGCCTTCGGTTTCCTCGATCACGCCCTGGCCTTCGCTGTCCGCCAGCACGCTGATGATTTCTTCATCCGTCATGAACGGCGCGGGCGGAATGTCGTTGAAGCGCGTGATGCGGAAGAGGAGTTCCGTGAAGCGGATCGACGCCCAGCGTGCAGGCGCGAAGACCCAGTCGATGAGAAGCATCGGCAGCGAGGAGACGCGCGCGATCGGCTCGGCCAGCGAAACTGCCAGCACTTTGGGGGTGATTTCGCTGACGAACAACACAAGCACGGTGGATACAAGAACCGTAATGACGCTGGACAGGATGACGCCGATGCCGGCGACGGATTCGAGGAAATCCTCGAGGCGCGTCGGCAGCAAAACGCCGATGACAATATTCGTCGTCATGTTGCCGATCAGGATCGTGTTCAGCAACTGCGCCGGGTGGCGCATCAGCGCCGTGATCAGGCGGCCGGAGAGGCCCGTCTCCGCCGCCATGGCGCGCAGGCGCACGCGGTGCAACGAAAAGAATGCGACCTCGACCGCGGAGAAAAAGGCGGAGACGAACAGCAGAGTACCGATGGCGATGATCGTCCACGGCCGGAAATGCTGCAGGAACAGGTCCCAGATCGTGGCGTTGCTGTCCGTGCCGGATGACTGCGCCCATGGGCGCGGGACAAGCACGGCTACACTAACGACGGCGACGGCAATGGCCGCGCCGGCGAAGCGACGATGTGCGGAGCGACTACTTCGCTCGTCCAAGGGGACGGGCTCCTTCGGTGCGGGTGCGACGCG
This sequence comes from uncultured Nitrospirales bacterium, assembly GCA_964620045.1. Lineage (GTDB taxonomy): Bacteria > Hydrogenedentota > Hydrogenedentia > Hydrogenedentales > VFKU01. The sequence continues at coordinate 8,661 of CAZUJL010000011.1, read as the reverse complement.
GTGCGGCCGGTTTCGGGCCGAACTGCCATGCCTCTACCTCGGACGTGCCGAGGTATTCCGCCTGCTTTTTAGTCATTTCCGCGCGTTCGGCGCGCGTACCGTGGTCGTATCCCAGCAAATGCAACAAGCCATGGCAGAACAATAGTTCGATTTCGCGGCGCATGAGCGTGCGATCGCCGTGGCAATTGCGCTCGGCGGTTTCGAGCGAGATCACGATATCGCCGAGCGCGCGCGAACCGGCAGCTTCGCCGGGACCGTCCTGCTCGAACGACAACACGTCGGTCGGCTTATTCATGCGCCGGTATTTTTTGTTGAGTTGAGTGATGTCATCGTCATCGCAAAACAGCACGCTGATTTCGACGTCGCCGTCCACGGATTCGCCCGTGCAGATACGATCGGCGAGCCGTTTTAGCGGACTTTGGCGCACGAGGCCGCGGCGGACAGAGGCGTTGCGTACGGCAAGCGACGCGGCCATCACTCGCGCGCGCCCTTGATGTGGATGACGTTGCTGGCGTCCTTCGGTGCGGGACGCTCGGGATAGGCCACGCGGGCGTGCATGCCGGTCATAATTCGGCGGGCAAGCACGTCGCCGATGACGTCGAGTTTTTTCAGCGTGAGGTCGCATTCGTCGAACTGGCGATCGGCCGCGCGATCGCGGATGATCTTCGCGACGAATTCGCGCACGCGTTCCTCGTTCGGGTTCTTGATCGTGCGCACGCCGGATTCGACGCCGTCGCAGATCATAAGGATGGCCGTCTCCGGGCTCTGCGGCTTCGGGCCGGGGTAGCGGAAGTCTTCCTCGCGCACGTCGCCGTGCTTCGAGAGTGAGACGGCCTGCTGATAGAAAAAGCTGATCAGCATGGTGCCGTGGTGCTCGAGAATACCGCGAATGATCGGCTGCGGCAGGTGATACTCGCGGGCGATATCCACGCCTTCGGTCACATGCGACGCGATCGCGCGCGCGGACAGACGCGGCGAGAGTTCTTCGTGGATGTTGTAACCCGTCTGGTTCTCGCTGAAGTACTCGGGCCGGCGCAGTTTGCCGATGTCGTGGTAATACGCGGACACGCGCGCCATGAGGCCGTTCGCGCCGATCGCGTCCGCGGCGGCCTCGGCGAGCTGGCCCATCGCGAGGCTGTGGGCGTAGGTCGCGGGTACTTCGATCGCGAGACGGCTGAGCAGCGGATTGTTGAGGTCGGAGTATTCGAGCAACTGGATGTCGGTCGTGATGCCGAAAAGGCGCTCGAGCGGCGAGAGCAAGCCCGGCACCACGAAGAGACAAATGATGCCGTTCAGGCCGATGATCATCATGCCGCGCAGGGTTTCCTGCAGCGCGACGATTGAGAAGAGACGGCCACTGCTAAGCGCCATCGCGACGGCGGCGATAAGGCCGATGACGGTGGCGTGCATCGCGGCGCGCGCCATGTCGGTGCGGCGGCGCACGGCGTAGAGGCTCAGGATAGACGCATAGGCCATCGCGCCGCTGACGATGAACAGGCGCCAGTTCTGGCCGTACTGCACCGAAAGCAACACCGCCATGATGAGCGTCGTCATGGACGCCAGGCGTGGATTGGTGAGGATCGTCATCAGCATTGCGCCGGCGGCCAGCGGTACGAGATAGCCGGTGGGTTCGAAATACACAATGATGCGGCCGAGCAGCAGCGTGCCGCAGATGATCAGCAGTGCGGTGTTCAGCGCGGTGTAGGTGCTCGCGCGGCGATCGGTGAGCACAGGCATCGAGCGCCACAGCGCGGCGAGCAGCAGACCGACGATGATCGCGTTCGCGAGCAACGGGCTGAGGATGCCCTGCGCGCCGCGTGAGTCGCTTGCGAGAATTTCCCGGTATGCGCGCACGTCGTTGCGGCTCTGCTCGTTCCAGGCGTAGCCTTCTTCTTGCAGGATTTGGTTCACTTCAATACGGCGGCGAACTGGCTCGGTATTTCCGCGCGCGAGCTGGCGCTCGCCTTCGGTGAGCACCTGGTCATACACGAGCGTATCGATCACGCCCGCTTTGGCCATTTCGTAGGCCGCGTTCACCAGTGCGTCCCAATTGACGACGCGCTCGGTCTCGCGCTTTTCGTACTGGTCCGCCAGCGTTTCGATTTGCTTGCGCAACCGCGCACGCGCGGACTCAGGCCGGAGCACTTCGTTGACCGGCAACTCGTCCTTCACTTGCAGGTCGGCGAGAATTTCGGAGCGGGTGATGATCACGCGCTGACCGGCGTCGGCCGCCTGCTGCAGCACGCCCGAGTTCAACACATACTGCAGGCCTTCCAGCGAAAGCCGCGTGAGGCTGTCGATGTTGGCGAACTGCATGCCTTCGGCCGGCGTTTCGCTAAGGCTCTTTACCGCCCGGGCCGGTTCCGAACCCGCCGCGCCCTTCGCCGCTTTTTCTTCAAAAATGCGCCGCGGAAGAGTGTCTAGATCCGGCTGAATCCACGCCTTGAGATAGGTCGCATCGGGATAGCCTTCAAAGAGCGGGTCTGCCTTCCACTTCGCCACAATCCTGTCGAGCACGCCGGAAATCACTTCCTCGACCGACTGCGCGGAGGTCGAAGTCTTCAGCGCCTCGTGAATCGCAACTTCCACTTCGGCGCGGCGATCCTTCAGTGTGTTCACGCGCTGCTGCAGCGTGATCATCTGGTTCGTGACGCGCTCGCGATCCACCGAGTACATCGCTGGGCGATCGGCGGCGGCTTTTTCGCGCGCTTCACGCGTGGCTTCGAGGTCTTCGGAATCGAACGCGAACGCGGCCTGTATGGTCTGCGACGCGACCGTTTCGTTATCGATATTGAAGCTGCCCAGTGGATCGAAGAGGCGGAAACCCGTGATCGTGGCGACAAGTACGGTGAACGCACCGATCATCGCCAAGCGCTGCAATTGGCGCTTGCGGTAGGCAATGGACGGTGACTCGCCGGAGCCCCATCCTCCGCCGGGTCGTGCTTTGCGCTTTGTCGCGGTGCGATTCATCGGTGCAACATTCCTAAGACACGGCTCAGTGCGCCGGCCCGGAGCTGTCGTTCGGTGTTCCTTTGGCCTTTTCCGCGGCATCCTGATCGGCTTCGTAGGCCGCGACAATGTTTTGCACGAGCCGGTGGCGCACGATGTCCTGCGTGCTCAAATCCACCACGCCGATGCCGTCGGTGTGCGCGAGAATGCGCCGGGCCTCGACCAGGCCGGACTTCGTGCCGCGCGGCAGGTCGATCTGCGTCAGGTCGCCCGTAATGATCGCGCGCGAACCCTCGCCCAGGCGCGTCAGGAACATCTTCATCTGCTCGCTGGTCGTGTTCTGCGCCTCGTCGAGAATCGCGAAGCACCGGCTCAGCGTGCGGCCGCGCATATAGGCCAGCGGCGCCACTTCGATCTGATCGCGATCGAATAGCTTGCGCGCCTGCGTCGTTTCCAAAATGGCATAGAGTGCGTCGTACAGCGGACGCAGATAAGGGTTGATCTTTTCGATGAGATCGCCCGGCAGAAAGCCCAGATTCTCACCGGCTTCGACCGCGGGCCGCGTCAAAATGATCCGGTTCACTTCCTTGTTCAGCAGCGCCGACAAGGCCGCCGCCATCGCAAGGAAGGTCTTGCCCGTGCCGGCCGGACCGGTGACAAGCACCAGTTCGTGCTGGCGGATGGTATCGAGCAACAGCTTCTGCCCGCGCGTGCGCGGCTTGATGGCAATGTCGCGGCGCAGCGCGGCCGGGGAATCGCCCAGTACCGCGCCCAGATCCTTCGCGCCGTTGCCATTGCCGTTCGCTTCGCGCAAGGCATAGGCGACGTCGTCCGGCGTGGGCGTGTGGCCTTTGCGGATGGCGATCAGGAGTTCGTCGAGAACAGAACCGACGCGTTCGGTGTCGCGCGCTTCGCCCAGCACGACTACTTTCGTACCCCGGTCAACTATGCGGACAGGGACCGCCTTCTGAATACTCTTGCGCAATTCGCCGTTGCGGCCCAATAGCTTAATGGCCTCTTCGGGATTATGTAGGATTAGTTCGTGTGTCAGGGCCTTTTGAGCTGGATTTACGGGGCTGACGCGTCGGGGAGTTCCACTCGGTATACCTTCTCACCCTCGCGTACCCAGCCTTTGCTCCGCCGGATTTCTTTCTCAACCGCCAGCGGATCCGTGTCCAAGTCCTCCACGCGCTGCTGGAGCGCCGACTCCTCTTTCTGAAGGTCGTCGAGACGCGCCTCGAGCTGCTTTACTTCATCCTGGCTGTACCGGTAACTGTTGTACAGACCGACTATGTCATGCCGCCGCGCGTAGGCAATCAGGCCGATGGCGAACAGCGCCACCGCCGCCCAGTACCAGCCCCCCCGCATGCGCATGCCGTCGGTCCCCGTCCCGGCTCAGGCCAAATTGTAGAAGGCAGTCCGGCCCGGATACTGCGCCTGGGGCCCGAGCGCCTCCTCAATCCTGAGGAGCTGATTATACTTCGCCAGGCGATCGCTGCGCGAGGCCGATCCAGTTTTGATCTGGCCGGCGTTGACCGCAACGGCCAAATCGGCAATGAAAGTGTCTTCGGTCTCGCCGCTGCGGTGGGAGATAACCGTCGTAAACCCAGCGCGGTGAGCCATTTGTATCGTCTCGAGGGTCTCGGTAAGCGTTCCAATCTGGTTCACTTTCACCAACACACTATTCCCGGCCTTCTCCTTAATTCCCTTGGCCAAGAACTTCGTGTTGGTCACGAAAAGGTCGTCACCCACCAACTGGACCTTGTCTCCAAGCTTGGCCGTGAGCTGTTTCCAGCCCGCCCAGTCGTCTTCTGCGAGGCCATCTTCGATGGACACGATGGGGTATTTCGCGGTCCATTCGGCCCAGAAGCCGATCATCTCGGCCGTGGACTTCTTCGGCTTGGCTTCGGCTTCGAGCACATAGTGGCCGCCCTTGTGGAACTCGCTCGAGGCTGGGTCGAGTGCGAGGCAGACGTCCTTGCCGGCGGAGTAACCCGCGGCCTTGATCGCCTTGAGGATGACCTCGATCGCTTCGACGTTGGACTTCAGATCCGGCGCGAAGCCGCCTTCGTCGCCCACCGCCGTGTTCAGCTTCATGCCCTTGAGCACGTCGCGCAGCGCGTGGAAAATTTCGACGCCCATGCGCAGGCCTTCGGCGAAAGTTTTCGCGCCGACCGGCATCACCATGAACTCCTGCACGTCGACGTTATTATCCGCGTGTGCGCCGCCGTTGAGGATGTTCATCATCGGTACGGGCAGCAGGTGCGCGTTCGGTCCGCCGAGATACGCGTACAGCGGCAGGCCCGAGGCCTGCGCAGCCGCGCGTGCGATGGCGAGCGAGGTGCCCAACATCGCGTTCGCGCCGAGTTTGCTCTTGTTTGCCGTGCCGTCGAGATCGCAGAGAATCTGGTCGATCGCGCGCTGATCGAGCGCATCGAGCCCGACCACTTCGGCCGCGATCTTTTCGTTCACATTTTTCACCGCGCCCAGCACGCCCTTGCCGCGATACCGCTTCGGCGCCTTGGCGTCGCGCAGCTCCACCGCTTCGTTCTGGCCCGTCGACGCGCCCGACGGCACCGCCGCGCGGCCCTGCGCGCCGCAGGACAACGTGACTTCGACTTCAACGGTGGGATTGCCGCGCGAATCGAGAATCTCGCGGGCGTGGACGGCGGTGATGCTGCTCATGGATGTACCTCGTGGAAGACAGGGTTGACGTTACGGAATGCGAACCGGGCGTTGCCCCGGCAATTCATCATATGAAGATGCGTACGCGGCTGCGTTTGCGCAGATCGGCAAGCCAGACATCGAATTTCTTCTGCGCTTCCTGCTTGCGCAGGATGGGCTCGATCTCGATGCGAACATCGGACAGGCCCGCGTCGCCACCGTTTTCACGCTCATCGACCTTCAACAAATGCACGCCGAATTGGCTGTCGATGATCTCACTTATTTGGCCCGCTTGCAGGCCGAAGGCCGTGGTGTTCAGCGGCTCGACCAGGTCGCCCTGCTGCTGCCAACCGATCGCGCCGCCTTCGGCGGCTTCGGGGCCCTGCGAGTGCAGCTTGGCGAGATCGGAGAAGGACGTGCCGGCGTTGATTTCGTCGCGAAGCAGTTCGAGTTTGGCGTGGGCCTGTGCGCGTTCTTCGTCGTTCTGCACGCGCAGGAAAATCTGGCGCACATAGACGCGCTCGGGTTTCACGAACTCATCCTTGTTCTCGTTGAAGTATTCGGCGATCTGATCCTCGGAGATCACGACTTCTTTTTCGAAGGACGAGGCACGGGCGTATGCAACGCGCATCGCGAGGAGCCGCGCGCGTTCTCGTTCGCGGAACTCGCTCATCGAACCGATGACTTCAATGAACTTCTCGGGCGTCATGTCGGCACTGGCGCGGATTTCTTCGATGCGATCGTCGATGTCCTTGTCGGAGATGGCGAGTTCGGGGAACTTGCGTGCTTCGCGCACGAGCAGGCGCGCGTCAATGGATTGGTTCAGCGCTTCCCGGAGAAGTTCATCCGCTTTCTTGTTGTACTCTTCGCGGGAACCGGCCGTGCGGCGCAGGTTCTCGAGCTCCGGGCCGATTTCAGACATCAGCTCGGAGTACAGCACCACTTCGCGGTCCACGGTGGCGGCGACGGCGTCCACGAGTTCGGCGCGCGCGGGCTGCGCGGCAACAAAAAGAGGCACTACCGCGAGCAAAGCGATGAGAAGGTGGCGCATAGCGGCGAGAAACCCCCGTAAGAACTTGGTGAAAAGTTTAACAAAGCGGTGCTAAACGCGACAAGACGGCCAAAAACAATCGGGGCGCGGCAGTTGCCTGCCGCGCCCCGTACATTGAACGGTGAATTACCCTTCGGCTGCTTCGCCGGCCGCTTCGGCTTCCGCCGCCACGGCGCCCTCGGCGTTGCTGATTTCCAGCTCTTCGCTGTAATCCTCGAACGCCGTCGCCTTGATGTCGAGCTGGGTGTCGGCATAGGTCGCCGCGCCCGTACCCGCCGGGATCAGGTGGCCGATGATCACGTTTTCCTTCAGGCCGCGCAGGAAATCGCGCCGGCCGGCCAACGCCGCCTCGGTGAGCACGCGCGTGGTCTGCTGGAACGAGGCCGCCGCGATGAAGCTTTCCGTGCTGAGGGCGGCCTTCGTGATGCCCTGCAGAATGGGCACACCTTCCGCCGGGCGCCCGCCCTGCTGCTGCACGCGCAGGTTTTCTTCCTGGAAGCGGATTTTGTCCACTTCCTGGTGCGCGAGGAACACAGTGTCGCCTGGATCGTCCTTAATCTTCACTTTGCGCAGCATCTGGCGAACGATGATCTCGATGTGCTTGTCGTTGGTGCGCACGCCCTGCAGGCGGTACACCTGCTGCACTTCGTCGAGCAGGTACTTGCGCAGCGCGTCTTCACCCTGCACTTCGAGGATGTCGTTCGGGATGATCGGCCCGTCGGTCAGCGGCTGGCCCGCGGACACACGGTCACCCGTCTGCACGTTAAGGTGCTTGCCGGGCGGAATCGTGTACTCGCGCTCTTTACCTTTGGGCGGCGTGACCTTCAGCTTGCGCATGCCCTTCACCGTGCCGCCGAGTTCGACCAGACCATCGATGTGGCTGATGATGGCCGGATCCTTAGGCTGGCGCGCTTCGAAGAGCTCGGCCACGCGCGGCAGACCGCCCGTGATGTCCTTCGTCTTGCTGAATTTGCGCGGCGTCTTGGCGAGCAAGTCACCGGCTTTCACCTTGGCGCCTTCGCGCACAACCACGTGCGTCTGCGCCGGGATCGTCGCGTAGCCCAGGATTTCGTTGGCATCATCGACGATCGTGATCTGCGGGTGGAGGTCCTGCTTGTGCTCGGTGACCACCATTTCCTCGAGGCCCGTGTCCGGGTTCACGTCGAGGCGCATCGTGACACCTTCCACCATGCCTTCGAGATGGACGAGACCGTCCACTTCGGCCATGATCGAGACGTTATACGGGTCCCATTCAAACAGGACCGAGCCCTTGCGCAGCTTCTCGCCGTCGGTGCCGTGGAGCACGCAGCCGGTCGGCGTCGGGAAGCGTTGAAGTTCGTGGTTGTCCTTGCCCACCAGGCGAATTTCGCCGCCTCGGTTCACAACGACCGTCTTGCCTTCGCGGTTCACGGCCGTGCGCACGTTGTGGAATTCCAGCGTGGCCGTGTCCGGCATTTTGATTTCGCTCGCCTCGACCTGACGGCTCGCCGCACCACCGATGTGGAAGGTCTGCATGGTGAGCTGCGTGCCCGGTTCGCCGATGGACTGCGCGGCGATGATGCCGACCGCTTCGCCTTTTTCCACGAGCGTGCCCGTGGCAAGGTTGCGGCCGTAGCACAGCGCACACACGCCGCGCTTGCTCTGGCAGGTCAACACCGAGCGGATGGTGACCGCCGGGATGCCCTTGTCGACAATGTCCTTGGCCTTGGCTTCGTCGATTTCCTCGCCACCACGGACGATGGGTTCTTCGAGGCCCGGCACCGTGATGTCGTCGAGCGGATAACGGCCAACGAGACGCTCATCCAGCGGCGCGATGATGTCCGCGCCGTCCATGAGCGCTTCGACGATAACGCCGTTCATGGTGCCGCAGTCGTGCTCTTCGATGATCACGTCCTGCGACACGTCCACGAGGCGACGCGTGAGGTAACCGGCGTCGGCCGTCTTGAGCGCGGTGTCGGCGAGACCCTTGCGCGCGCCGTGCGTCGAGATGAAGTACT